>QPGA01000100.1 GCA_003332265.1 Candidatus Accumulibacter meliphilus | reverse complement strand
TTGCCGCGCTGGGTGACGACGCCGTACAAGGGCAGGACAGCAATCCCGTCACTGGACACCGCAGTGGCCACCTGCCGGCGTGCCTCCCGCACCTTGCGGTCAGCGGCGATTGATGCCAGGACGTCCTCACCAGCTGGAATGTCCTGCGACCAGCGTGCCAGGACCGCCGCGACCGCATTCAGTCGCTCGGGCATCAGCGCCCAGGGGGTGGCCAGAAATTCAGCAACCAGCAAGTGGTGGTTCATCGTGTCATCCCCATCGTCATTCGGTCTGTGCAACTTCGCCGTCTTGCGGTCCAGTTACATCCTGCGCGGGCCGCTGCTCCTGCACGCCATCGCCTTCCAGTTCCTCCGCCGAACCCTCCTCGACCATGTTCAACGGCCGCAGCGGTTCATCCAGCCCGTCCAACGGATTGAGGTTCTCGGCAATTCGCGCCTCGTTGCGCGTCAGCCAGCCGTTCTGGATTCCGCTCTGGTAGTACGACGATCGGCTGGCCGCATCGCCGCGCATCAGGTTCGCGAAGTCGAACTCGACTTCCAACTCGTCGCCATCGAGCAGTAACTCAGACTCGATGCTCGCTTCCCAGCGCTCGGCCCACGGCGTCATCGTGTGCATGACGAATTCCAGGCTCTGCTGCTCGATGTTCGAGAAGGTCGCGCGATCCAGATCCGCAATCATGTGCGGCGGCACCCGAAACAGCCGCGCGATGTCGGTGACCTGGAACTTGCGGAGTTCCAGGAACTGCGCGTCCCTGTTGGTCACGCCCACCTCGTGGAACTTCATGCCGTTTTCCAGCACCAGTACCTTGCCGCGGTTGGCCCCGGACTGCGCCGCCTGGTACGACTCGCGAAACACCTTCTTGGCCTCGCTGTCCTTGAACGACCCCGGAAACTCGATCCAGCCGCCGGTCGGCTTGGCGTCGTTGGCGAAGAAACGCGCGCCGTAGTCCTGCGCGGCCAGCGCCATGCACAGACTCTCTCGCGCCAGGTCGATCGGGCGCATGCCCATCAGGCCATCGGAAGACGGACCACGCAGATGCCAGATCTCGCCGCGCGGCAGTATGGCCTCTACCCCGAGCCGGTCGGTCACCCGATAGCGGTAGTCACCGGACGGCATCAGTTCCATGCGGATCCGGTCCGGGTGGACCGGCATCAGTTCGACGATCTCGCCGCGGCGGTTGGCCACGATCCGGTTGTAGGCGTTGCCCCTGAGCGCCAGATGGCGTCCAGTCGTCGTCATCGAGCCCGTACACGATGCCAAACTGGCTGTTGTCCGCGAGCACGCCGTCGAGCAGGCGGGTGACGAAGCTGCGGATCTCGTAGCAGCTCCCCGAACGGTTGCTGCCGGCGGTGGTGATCACCCACAAGAGCGAGTCGTCGCGCTTGCCGGTGCCGGTCTCGACCACGTCGTAGACAGTCCGGGTCTTGTGCGCGTGCAACTCGTCGATGCAGCCGAAGCGGGTACGGAACCCGGATGACTGGCGGGCCATGGTCTGCGCGTCGCCGAAGACGATGCGCGCCTGGTCGCGGGTGGTCGCCAGCGAATACACCTCCGCGCCGCCTTCGCCGTCGGCGGCCAGCATGTAAAGAGCCAGGGCAGACGACAGGGTGGACTTGGCATTGCCGCGCGGCACTTCGAAATACGCACGCACGGCGAAAGCGCCGCTTGCCATCGGGCTTCACCCAGCCGAAAACGGTGGTCAGGATGAACACCTGCCACGTGTCCACGTGGATCGGCTGTCCTGCCAGCGGTCCCTTGACGTGTGGCAGGCGCTCGATGAAGGCGCACAGCTTGTCGGCAGGCCGAAAACTGCGCCCCAGCTTGTCGGTCAGCGTTGGGTTGAAGCGGTAGGGACTGTCCCTGCCCGTGATCCGCGCCAGATCGTCGAGTTGGCGCTGGCAGGCCTCGCGCACCCACTTGTTGGTCAAAATTTTGCCGGTGACGACAGCCCTGGCGTACTGGCGAGCGATGGTGGTGTAGGAACTCAAGGATCAGTCTCTGGCTTCGTCGTGTATTGACAACAGATACACGCCAACATACGATAAGTGTGTCTGTTGTGCAGGCATCAAAGGAGAAACTCATGCGTGACGCCGCCATCAACTTGCGAGCACTTCCCGAGCAGCGGGATCTGATTGATCACGCCGCTCAGTTGCTCGGCAAGAACCGTTCCGACTTCATGCTCGAAGCCGCCTGCGACAAGGCGCAGGCGGTGGTGATCGATCAGGTTTTTTTCAATCTCGACGCCGACAAGTTCCGGCAGTTCACCGCCATGCTCGACGCGCCGCCGGCCGCCAATCCTGGACTTGAGCGCCTGATGGCGGTCAAGGCGCCCTGGGAAGCAGACGCCAGCAAGGCATGAACCTGCAACTCGGCGCGCCGCAGCCGCTGTCGGTCGCTCATCGTCTGGATGACTTTGCGTGCGGCGAGGCCGTACTCGACGAGTGGCTCAAGCGGCGGGCCATGGCCAACCAGCTGAGCGGGGCGAGCCGCAGCTTTGTCGTGCCCGATCGGGAGCAACGCATCTACGGCTACTACGCCATGGCCGCAGGTGCTGTCGCGCATCAGATGGCCACGAGTTCAGTGCGCCGCAATATGCCGGACGCCGTCCCGGTGATGGTGCTGGCCCGGCTCGCCGTCGATCGTCGCGCGCAGGGGATCAAGCTGGGCGCTTCCTTGCTGCAGGACGCTGTCAAGCGGGCGGTGATCGTTGCGCAGAACGCCGGGGTTAGAGCACTGCTGGTGCATGCGCTCCATGACCAGGCCAGGGAGTTCTACGCGCACTACGGATTTCAGGTCTCGCCGGCGCATCCGATGACGCTGATGCTGCGTTTGAGCAGCATCGTTGCCTGAGCGCATCAGTCGGCGATTTCTGACCACGGATCCGACTCGGTCGTCGATTCCGCCGGCAGCGAGATGCGTGAGCGCGCCGCCGGATGCCGCTGGGCGGCTTGATTGATGATCATCCAGGAAACGCCGGCCTTGTTGATCCTGGAGAGTGCCTCGCGGTACAGCCCCGAGCAGTTCGCCCAGCGCTCCAGCACCGCGCCATCGAGCGCCGACAGCAAACCGGGTGGCGAATTGGCTACCGCGTAGTTCCATGCTTCCTTGAAGGCACGGTCGAGGGCAGTAGCTAGACAGGATTCGATCTGGTGGATCTGTGGCGAGATATTCGTCGGCCCTTTCTATCACAGCCTTCGGAGCGGGGGCGCTGACAGCTATGAGGCTATCGTGGGTCTGGCGCTCCTGGAATCTACGCGCGTACTCGTGGTCTGGTCCCAGAATGCTCTCCGTTCCGACTATCTCCGAGCGGAGTTTCCGGTAGCAACCGAGCGCAACAAAAAGATTGCCGCCTACACCGTGCCGGGCGCCCCCGCCTTGACTTTCGATGGTACACCCGTGCTGCGCGACCATCCGTCATTGCGGTCTTTCTTGCTGGTATGGTGAACCCCAGCGAATAAGGATAGATCGCGCATGCGCAGTGCAAGTGAGAGGGGGACGGTCATGGCTTTCATCATCAGGGGTGTCTCGACATCTCATGACCGTTCGTTCGCAGTAACAGCAGTAAGTCTAGCGGGTTGAAGTCCCGTCTGGGGAGTTGTCCGTACGCCCCGGTAGCATGAGGAAGCGGCGTCGTGGTGACACGGGGTCGTGAGTTTCCAAACAGCAAGAGAG
>QPGA01000099.1:1821-3827 GCA_003332265.1 Candidatus Accumulibacter meliphilus | reverse complement strand
CCTGGGACCGGAAAGTAGAGCTTTCCTGGCTACTCGTCAATGACAGCACGATCAGCACACGGGCTCGGGCCAGCCGCGTGGCGGCGAAGCGGCCGCCACGCAGCGTCGGTTTCGCTGGCTCGCCGGAACAGCCGGCGAGCGGAGGCGCTCTTTGCGGTACACTTTGCAGCTCGCGTAAGTTGCCCGAAAAACACCAGACGATTGCCGATTTCGATGAGCAAACAAGACCTGTCCGCGCACACTCCAATGATGCAGCAGTACGTCACCCCCGTTTTTACTGGCCTGTACGGTTAGTCACTACACAACCTATACCAAAACCTATACTAAACGTCTCGCATCTATTCGCCCCATTCTGCCTGCCGATGAAGGATGCGAATGCCATCACTGCCCCAGCGTTTCCCCCGAAAGTACCCGCGACGCCGCGTCGAGGTCGATCCCTTCACTCGGTGGCTGCCCGTCACGGCACAGATTGAGTTCATAGCGAACGGCGAATGGAATCCGCTGGCCGTCCTTTGTCGGCACGTCGTCCTGGATCAGCGTCGCCTTCAGGCGGGCGCAACCGGGTTCGGCAAACTTCCTCAATGTTCTGACCTGAACCCGCACCGGCGCAGACGAGCGCGTCTGCCCCTTGAAGAACTCCGCCATTCGCCCACCCAGCTCCCCGTCGGATCGACCATCGGGAGCATCGATCGCTGCGATCAGAACCTGTTTCAGGTCGGCCGCATGTACATCGCTGGCGCCGAGCGGTGCCAGGACGCACAGCGCTATCGCAAGGACTTTCAGGGCTGCTTTCATTGACTCTCCCCGAGGGCAAGGCTGACCATCCGCCTGTCCGAAGACATCGCTTCCTTGCCCGGAAAAAGCGGCCTGCTCAGTCATTACCGGTTGTAGTAGCTATTGACGCGCTGCTCGACGGTGCCCCGGACGTTCTGCCCGATCGACGACGCCGTGGGTACGCGCACGCTGGCCGTGACTTCGGCGATGAACTCACCCAAGTCGATCTGCGAGAAATCGAGCCGTTCGAACTCCGCCGGAGTGAATCCAGAACAGTCCGGACCCCTGCCGCTGCCCCAGCCTTTGCCAATCTGTCCCCTGCCCTGTTCATTGATCAATCGGGCCAGGCGAGAGTTGAAACAGCAATACGACTGGGTCTGCTCGATGCACGTCCTGATGATCGGCACCCGGGCCGAACAGAACGAACCCACCGCGACACAGAGATTGGCATCGCGGTGCATCGCCAGCAGTTGCTCGGCCTGGTCGCACGAGAGCAGATCGGAGAGCAGTTCGAGGGCCACCGCCACGGCCAGCGAGTAAGGATCGAAATAGAAATTGAAGCTGCCCAGCGAGCCGATGGAAAAAATTGGTCCGCCGAGCAGGCCACTGGTCATCGTCCCGGTGGACAAGGTCAGCCCATAGAAACTGAACGAAGGCTGGAAATTCGTCGGCGTGAACAGCACCTCGGACGAAATCATCGCTTTCGCGCCCGCTTCGAGATAGCCCGCGTACTGCGGGTACATGAAATCGAAGACGTACTTACTGCCGGCGTTCACCGCCAGCTGCCCTCCCGCGTAGGCCCCCTGGCTCGCCGCCGACATCAGCGCGTTGTTGCTTTTCGCCGCGCCACTGCCGCCCTTCCTGCAGCAGTTCACCAGACCGAAGAGCCGCTTGCGACACTGCTCGGTGACGCCCGTGAACAGCCGCTGATCGCCACCATAGACGCCGGCTTCCCGTGCCGCCTCCAGCGTGGCCATGACCTTGCCGAAATCCTGATCAGCCGGATGACTCGTGTCGAAACAGCCACCGCCCTGACAGAACGCCGCCTGATCGCACACCGTGCGCTGCGTCTGGACCGCCGGCGAGGTCTGGCACGAGTAGGTGCGCTCGTTCAGGTCGCAAGCGCCCGACGGCAGACGATCAACACAATCGCTGCCCACCTGGGTGCATCCCCGGTCGATCAGTTCCTGACAGTCATCGCTCAGCGCTGTCGCGGCGCAGGTGTAGTCCTC
>QPGA01000099.1:0-1586 GCA_003332265.1 Candidatus Accumulibacter meliphilus | reverse complement strand
GAAGTGACCAGCGTACAGCCCTCGGTCGCCTTGATCGCCGCGCAGTAATCGAGCGGGTCGTCGACAATGCACGAATAGTCGTCCTGATAGCGCCAACAGCTCGCCGTCGAGTTCAGCCCGCCTTCCGGCGGCGTCACGCCGGCGAGGCAAACCGTCGCCCCGCTGGCGTCACGCCTGCACGGCGTCGAATCGACGCAGGTATGCGCCGCCAGCCGGCAGCGTGCGTTCTGCGCATAGCTGCTGCAGGCGCGGACGTCGATGGCATCGGTGAGCAGCGTGTAGCTGTTGCTCAAGCGCAGCGTGTTGCTGGGCTCTCCCTGATCGCTGCCACACTGAAACGTCTTCGTATAGGTGTTGCAGCTCCCGTTGAACGCCGTATCGCTGCAGGTCGAACCGATCTGACCGCAGCCGGCCGTGGCCAGCGCGGCACAGTAGTCGATCGCCTCGGGCTTGATACAGGTATAGGTGTCCTGGTATTCCCAGCAACCGCCGGCCTGTGCCAGCGTCACCACGATGCCGGAGATCGTCTTGCTCGCGGTGCTATCGACACAGGTCGAACTCGCCAGCTGACAGTCGCCGGCGATCGCCTGGCCAGCGAGTGTCATGGCGAACAGCATCGCAAGCAACGCCTTCATCACTGTGCTCGCTGCTGCAAGCTGGCGCACTCGCTCGACCGCCAACTGCTGACCGTCGTGGACATCGGCAGCTGCAGCGCCGCCCCGGTGCCGCTGCCGCCGGCGGAGTTGCAGCCGGCACTGACGTTGCGCACTGAGGGTGTGCAGGTGGTGGCGCTACAGCTGACGCTGAAATAGACGTAGAGATGGCAGCCATAACCCAGATCGCTGACGTAGTGATCGCTGACCGATTGACCCGGCGCGACCGCCACCGGAAAACGACCGTAGCTGCCATCCCAGGAATAACCCAGCGGGCGATAGTCGAAGCGATTGGCACCGTCGCCGGAACGGTAGGGTTCCACCTCGTACGATCGGCCATCGCTGCCGCAATAGATGTTCATCGCCATGTACGGATCGACGCAGTGGCCGCAGTCGACGAACGCCGTGCGTCCGAGCCAGACACCGGGCGTGCATTGGCCAAATCCGACAGTGACGGAGACCCCTCGCCGGCAACTCAGCGACTCGTAGCCCTGCACGGTCTGATTGCACTGGTAGCGGTAGCGGGTATCGACCGCGATCTGTTGGCCGATGAAGCAAGAGGCATTGCTCACCGACTGCATCTGCTCGACGCATTGGTAGCGCTGATGCTGATCGACACGGATCTGCCGCGCGGTCGAACAGAAACTGCTGCTCACCGGCCGGTAGTCGTTGCACGTTTCCCGGCTGAACGACGCGGGCTGGGTCTCGGTCACCACCCGGCACTGTTCGGCAGGGTTCCCGGCGGCGATGCCGGTGGCGCCCATCGTGGGATTACGGGCAATCGCCCTGGCACGACTGATCAGCGGATCGTTGGCGCGATCGATTGAGAACGCCGGGCGCACCGCCGGGTTGCGGGCCACGAAATTGACGGCGTCACACTCCTGCCGACGATAGGAATCCACGTCAGGCGCCTGGCTGGCGCAGTCGATGATC
>QPGA01000098.1 GCA_003332265.1 Candidatus Accumulibacter meliphilus | reverse complement strand
CCATTCCTGCTTCAACTTGAGTGAGCTCACTCAGGCGTCACCGAAACATCCTCTCAAGCGCGGCGTACGCCGCGTCCGGAAAGGCTCGCCTGGCGATCGTCCCGCCGTCCAAAAAACCTTTCGACATCCTCCTGACTGACTCCATCCCCCCCGTCCTTTGCCGCCAGCCAACCACAATCTGACCGCCTCGGCCGCAAAAGCGGGCGTTACCGGCAAACGGGCCCGATTCGGCTGGGTCATGCTTCAGGGCTGCGATTGCCCTGTTGGCTTTGACGACAGAGAATCGATTCGATATACTGCCGCACTCGATGGCCAAGTAGCTCAGTTGGTAGAGCAGCGGACTGAAAATCCGCGTGTCCGTGGTTCGATTCCGCGCTTGGCCACCAGAATTCAAACCCCAACCTCTCTCGGTTGGGGTTTTTTCTTATGGGCTCCCGCCAAACACGGCGAAAACGCGCGCAATGGTGAGTAGGTTTGCGGGCTGCGACAGCCTGGCCTGCTGCCTACCTTTGCCCTCATGGCGCTCTCGCGGGGCCATTTCTCTCCTTTCTCTCCGCCGTAAAATCGCCCGAAGTCTGCAGGCGTTACGCCTATGGCCCATGTAAATCAACGGGTTGTGCGTTGATCAATCAAGCGGTTGTTCTCTGGCATTGGTAAGCGAATCGGTTACTGCGTCTTTGGCTGGCCCATCAACGGAGGCCGTGGTCGAGGCCATCGAGTCCGCCAGCGGCGAGGTGGTGGTCGCCAATGGTGCCACCAAAGCTAAGGTACCGGGGTTGACCACGCAGGTGCCAACCCGCGAGGTCTTCCTGACTTCGGGGCGCGCACGCAAATTGCAGCTCGGCAACCGAACCATAGAGCTCAAGCACGGCAAGCGGTGGCAGCTGGTTCTGGGTAAGCGCCCGACCGGTATGGCGATCTGCGCCCTGTCCTGGTTGGGGCTTGAGCAAGCGCCTTCGGTACTCAAGATGCTCCGGACCAAACTGCCACCGGTGGAATGAGCGGCCATGCGTGCTGCCCGAGCTGTATTGCCCACCCGGATTCGTACCCGTTGAAAGGCAGCGCCTTAATGTGAAAGTCGCGCATGCGACTCACGAAACTCCCGTCTCCCCTCGCGGGAGAAGGGTCAGGGGAAGAGGGAAACGGTCATGACTTTCATGACTTGGGGTGTCTCCACGTGTCATGGCCGTTAATGTGAAAGTCGCGCATGCGACTCACGAAACTCCCTTGTCCCCTCGCGGGAGAAGGGTCGGGGGTGAGGCGGGGAATTCAGGGAGCATGCTCCCTGCCCGGCGAACGATTCCGGCGCGCAAGCCGGAATGGGCACTGCAAGTGAGAGGGAAACGGTCATGACTTTCATGATTCGGGGTATCTCGACAGGTCATGACCGTTAGCACGGCGCACGCTAAGTCTCGGCTAATTCTCGGGCCGGATGATGGCGTCCGGCGCTCGGCTCAGCTCCGGGCACCGAAGGCTTACTCCACTACTACCGATCAGGAGACGGCAGGAACTGATGCTACCGATGGCCTGCTGCGTGGCAGGTTCCGCAGTTCACAAGCAACACTGACCGTGTCCGTCCCGAGCCTCCGACTCCGAGGAAATTTATGAACGCCCAGAAAGAACCGCCCATCCACCTGTCTTTTTCTGACAAGTACACGGACGACCATTCGTGGCAATACTTCCACAAACACCGCCGCAAGAAGCTCTCCGACCGCGTGGAGCACCGTATGGCGCGACGCGCCCTGGCCCTTTCCGGCAATCCCGCGTCGGTACTCGACCTGCCCTGTGGCACAGGCCGTTTCTGGTCGATGCTGGCAGGCGACCCGAAGCGCGAGCTGCTGGCTGCAGATTTCAATGGGGCGATGCTCGAAGTCGCGGCGAAGGTACGCGACCCCGCTGTGGTCAGTCGTTTCCGTCAGTTGCAGTGCTCGGCGTTCGACATCACGCTGCCCGGCAACAGTGTCGACTGCATTTTCTCGATTCGCCTGATGCATCACATTGGTGAGTCGGCCAACCGTATCGCGATGCTCAGGGAATTCCACCGCGTCAGCCGCGACACGGTGGTCGTGTCCTTGTGGGTCGATGGCAACTACAAGGCCTGGCGCCGCCGCAAGCTGGAAGAAAAGCGTCGCCAGGACGGCGAGCACAGCGACAATCGCTTCCTCGTGCCGAGGGAACAATTCGAAAGTGAATGCCTTGCAGCCGGCCTCGACATCGTCGGTCATGTCGACTTTCTGCCACGCCTGTTCATGTGGCGTACTTACGTTTTACGCAAGAAAGCCGCCAAGACCGTTGTTGACCCGCACGACTGGACTTAAGCGGTGAGCGCTAACGATCTGTTTATCAATCAGGAAAATGGTGGGTAGCCGATAGCACACTACCCAGTCAAACTCGCCATCGGCAAACGGCGGCGCAAGGGAATCGCCGTGCTGACTGATCCGTTCCGGGTGTCCTTGGCCGAAGAGTCAATCGGGAGGGATCGAAAGCGATAACTTTACCGGTAGCAAGTAGCGCCAGCGTGCTTCCGACTCGCCAGAGAAGCGGTAGCGTTTTACTGTGGTGGTGGCTGTTGCAGATAGTAAACGCTGTAATTGCCGTCGCGGAATAACCCTTGATAGACCGGCTGCGGCCATTCAATCCCTTGTCCTCTCCGGCCCGCGCTGGTCAGCAACTTGCTCTCCTTGTCACTGATTAGCAAATAAAGTGGGTAGTGCAGGCTCCTGAGTTGCTCGACTTGATTGATGAATAGCGGCCTGAATTCGTCGGCCACATTGACGTGGTAGACGATCGCCAGGCTGTCCTTACCGACGCCATACATCGCCAACGGGCCTGGTTGCTGCCGGCGCAGCTCTTCAACCGCCTGGACAAACGGCCGCGCAGAATGGATCTGCAGTTCGGCAGGCTCCCGCAGGCAAACGTTGGTGAGCCAGAAAGTACTCGCGGCGACGGCGACGATGAGCTTGTCGCGCTTGTCCTGTGGCCACGTTCTTCGTAGCGCGAACAAGGCCAGCAGTTGGCCGCCGACCAGCAAGCTCAAGAGCAACGAAGTCTGGATTTCAACGTTGAGATGACGTTGTCTGGCGTAGTGTTCGGCATAGAACACCAGCCCAAGCAACAGCATGGGCAATATTAGCAACAGCTTCTGCAGCGTGCGATAGATGACGCGGAGGAATCCATTGCTCTGGTCGATGAACACGTAGGCTGCCAGCGCCGCCATTGCCGGCACGGCGGGTAGCAGGTAGCGCGCCTTCTTCGTTTCCGGAATCGACAGGCCGATCAAGACCAGCAACAGCCAGCCGGCCATCAGCACGGCCATGCGCATGGCCGGGTCCCACGATGCGGCGTCGGCTTTGCGCCAGAAAGGAAGCTGTAGCCGCAGCAAGGCGCTGCGTAGTAGAGACGCCGTCACCAACAGTGCCACCGGAAAACTGAGCGCAAAGTTGGAGAGGCTGTTGACCAGGTAGTAGTAGCGGGGCAGCGCGTCGTCATGACCACCCAGTCGCCCCGTCACCTGCATTCGGATGACATCCTCGACGAAGGTCTCGCCGCCTTCGATCCGGGCCAGGAACAGCAGAGCGAACCAGCAGGCGATCAGCAGCGCCAGGGACGGCACGCCAATCCTGAATACGGCACGCCATTGATGGGTCAGCGCGTAGTAGCTGCACAGCACGCCGACCGGGATGACGATGCCCATCGGGCCGCGAATCGAGAAGCCCAGGACGAGCAGGACGAAGATCCAGAGTAACCAGCGTTCAGACGATGCGATGCCGGCGTCCCGGCGGTAGGCAAGAATGAAACACGCGAGGGTGATCGTTGCCAGCATCTGGTCGAGCGAAATGGCGCGCGCCTCGACCAGAAAGGTGGCCGTCAGTAACTCGAAGCACACGGCGACGAACGCCCATTGCCGCGATACGTAACTCAGCAGGCGGTAGGTCAGCGCCAGATTGAGCGCGCTGGCGATAGCGGTAGGTAGGATCGCCGTGAACTTGGTGACCT
>QPGA01000097.1 GCA_003332265.1 Candidatus Accumulibacter meliphilus | reverse complement strand
CCGGCGCGCAGTTGAGCCAGCTGCTGCGCGAGTACCGCATCCCGATTGCGGTGCTCAACGCCTGCCAGTCGGCGATGATCAATGAGCAGGCGGAAGACGCCTTCGCCTCGGTAGCCACGGCGCTGCTGCGCGCGGGCGTGCGCAGCGTGGTGGCCATGGGCTACTCGCTGTACGTGAGTGGCGCCAAGCAATTCCTGCCGGCGTTCTACCGGCAGCTGTTTCTCACCGGCAGCGTGGCCGAGGCCACGCGCGGCGGGCGCCAGGCGATGCTGGCGCATCCCCAGCGCCGCGGCGAGATCGAACTGCAGGACTGGCTGGTGCCGGTGCTTTACCAGCAAGACCCGCTGCAGCTGGAGTTTGCCAAGCAGGTACGCACCGGGCAGCCGGCGCCAGAGCCGGAGCCGGAAAGCAAGATCCCGAAAGCGGCGCAGGTCGAAGCGAGCGGCGCCCCGCACGGCGTGATCGGCCGCGACAGCGCCGTGCTCGAACTCGAGCGCGCCAGCCGCCGCGCACCGGCGGGGCTGCTGCTGCACGGCCTGGGCGGCGTGGGCAAGACGACGCTGGCGCGTGGCTACATCGAGTGGCTGGCACATACGCAGGGCCTGCCCGGGAAGGTGATCTGGCAGAGCTTCGCCGATGTGCGATCGTTCGGCTACGTGCGTAACCGCCTCGTCGAAGAAATCTTCGGCACCGACGCCATGGCGCTGCCCGACGAGAAGAAGTGGCCCATGCTGCTGCAGGCGCTGCGAAGCCAAGCGCTGCTGATCGTGTGGGACAACTTCGAGAGCGCCAGCGGCGCAGCCGATGCGGGCGTGGACAGCGCCCTGCCAGGCGAGGAGCGGCAAACGCTCAAGCAATTTCTGGAGCAGTTGCGAGAAAGCAAGACCAAGGTGCTCATCACCAGCCGCAGCGACGAGGCGTGGCTGGGCACCACGGCGTGCTACCGCATTGCGCTCGGCGGGCTGCAGGGCGAAGAGCGCCAGGCTCTGGCGCAGGCGATCCTGGCCGACCAAGGCCTGCACCTGGATGCCAAGGACGAGGACAGCGCTAAACTCATCGACTCCCTGGAAGGTCACCCGCTGATGATGCGTGCGATCCTGCCCAGGCTGGCTGGCACAAACGCCAGGCAACTGCGGCAGGACTTCGAGCAGTACGTGCCGCAGGCCGACAGCGACGACCCGGTGGAGCAGCGCCTGTATGCGACGCTACGCTACATCGAAGAGGGACTGCCCGCCGAGCTCAAGCCCCTGCTCTATCCGATCGGGCTGCACGAGGGATACATCCATGCGCACTTCTTGGTCCAGATGGCCGAGAAAGCGCAGCAAGCCTTCAGCGCCGAGCAGACTCAGCAGACACTGGAGCGGCTGGAGGCCGCCGGGCTGGTGCGGGCGCTGGGCAACGAGGCCTACGAGATGCACCCGGCACTGGCACGTTATGCCAGGCGCCAGGGGGCGAGACTGCTAGCGAGCGCCGCAGACGTGTCCGCGTGGGAAAGGGGGTTTGTGAGCATCATGGCTCATATAGCCGATTACTGCACGCCCAAGGATCTGCACGAGCAGCGACCGGCCTTCGACTTCTTCGGGGGCGGTTTCGAGCGTGCGCTCGGGATGGCACAGGGCGCGGGCGATCTCCGGGCCTACAGCGCCCTGATGGAAGCGCTGGCAACCTATGCTTTCAACCGGCACGACCTGCCGCTGGCGGGCAAGCGGTTCGAGGCGTACGCCCGAAGCTGCGAGCAATTGGCTCTCGAAGACAAGGTCGCTTCGTCCTACCACAAGCTCGGCATGGTGGCGCAGGAGCGGCGCGACTTCGAGGCGGCCGAGGCCTGGTACGGGAAGGCGCTGGAGATCGAGAAGCGTCAGGGCAATGAGCACGGCGCGGCGAACACCTTCCGCCAGCTTGGCAATCTTGCTCTGGCACGGTGGCACTTAGAGGCGGCTGAGGCCTGGTACAGCAAGGCGCTGCCGATCTTCGAGCGCCAGCGCGACGAGGACAGCGCGGCGAGCTGTTACCACCAGCTCGGCATGGTGGCGCAGGAGCGGCGCGACTTCGAGGCGGCCGAGGCCTGGTACGGGAAGGCGCTGGAGATCAAGAAGCGTCAGGGCAATGGGCACGGCACGGAGAACAGCTTCGGCCAGCTTGGCAACTTGGCCTTGGAGCGGCGCGACTTCGAGGCGGCCGAGGCTTGGTACCGCAAGTCGCTAGAGATCAAGGAGCGTCAGGGCAATGGGCACGGCGCGGCGAACAGCTGCGGCCAGCTTGGCAATCTTGCTCTGGCACGGGGGGACTTAAAGGCGGCCGAGGCCTGCTACAGCAAGGCGCTGCCGATCTTCGAGCGCCAGCGCGACGAGGACAGCGCGGCGAGCTGTTACCACCAGCTCGGCGTCGTGGCCCAGGAACGGCGCGACTTGGAAGCAGCCGAGGCTTGGTACCGCAAGTCGCTAGAGATCACGGAGCGTCAGCGCGACGAGGACAGCGCGGCAAACTGTTACCACCAGCTCGGCATCGTGGCCCAGGAAAGGCGCGACTTGGAAGTGGCCGAGGCCTGGCACCGCAAGGCGCTCGAGATCTACGAGCGCAAGGGCAATGAGCACAACGCGGCGAGCGGTTACCACGAGCTCGGACTGGTGGCTCGGGAGCGGCGCGACTTTGAGGCGGCCGAGGCTTGGTGCCGCAAGGCGCTGGAGATCTTTGAGCGTCAGGGCGACGAGCACAGAGCGGCGATTTCTAGGGACGCGCTTCGCCAAGCTACGGATGGAGCCAAGTTATGACCGACCGCGAGTCCAGAATCGAAGCACTCAGCAGCGATCAAGCCATCGCCTTGCTGCGGCGCTTCGTTCGAGCGATTGGTCGCGGTGTTGCGGCGCCAGCGTTGGCGTTGCCGCGGGCCGACTCCCTATTCAAGGCGCTATCGGTGTCTTCGGACACCGTCGATCGGCCATTGGACGGCGACTTGGCAAAGTCGGCGTTGCGAGTCGTCGCGAGTGACGAGCGATTCAGTGACGCCCTCTCGTCCATGCTTTCACAGGCGGACAAGATCCAGAGCTTTACCCGCGGCGCCACGTGCCTGGAAACGGCCGATGTCATGGCGGTGCTGGAAACCCAGCTTTCGCCGGAGAGCAACCATACCCGAGCAGCGGACGATGGCAGCGGAGAGGGTCGGCACACTCTGGTGCGCGGCCTCGCCCGGCAACTCGCGGCCTACGTCGGCTTCGAGCAGACTGGTCCGCAGTCGGACGCCGAGTATCGCGTCTGGTACGCGACGACCCGCAAGCCCCTCAACGCCAAGAACGCCGCCCTCGGTTTCGGCGTCGAGCGCGACGATAGCGTGCACTACGGCAATTGCCGGGTGTTCATCCCGCGCTCTCACAAGGTTGGCTCCCTCGGCTCGCCGTGGTGGAAGCGCCTGCTGACCTTCACCGACGATCGCTTGTGCATGCTGGCCGTCGAGACATTGAATACCGAGAGCTTCTGGCAGCAAGTTGGCGAGCAACTGACCCAATGCCCGGCAGACGACCGGGACGCCGTCGTCTTCATCCACGGCTTCAACGTCGACTTCCAGGAAGCCGCGCTGCGTGCCGCGCAGATTGGATTCGATCTCCAGATCAAGGGGGCGATGGCTTTCTACAGCTGGGCCTCGCGCGGCGACGTGGCAAGGTACCCCGCCGATGAGGCCGCAATCGAGTTGGACGAAGACCCGATCGCGGATTTTCTGTGCGACTTTGCGCTTCGCACGAGCGCCCGTCGGGTGCACGTGATCGCACACAGCATGGGCAACCGTGCCGTTCTGCGTGCCGTTCACAAGATCGCTCAGGAGGTCCGGCAGCGCGTCGGCGTGCACTTCGGGCAGATTATTCTTGCCGCCGCCGACGTCGATTCGCGCAAGTTCCTGCAGCTCTGCTCCGCCTATCCGAAGCTCGCGGAGCGAACGACGATGTACGTATCGACCCGCGATGCCGCCGTCGAGGCATCGCGATGGTTGCACGACTTCCCACGCGCGGGACTCATGCCGCCCGTCACCGTGGCGCCCGGCATCGACACGGTGAACGCCGTCAATACCGATCTGACCTTGCTCGGGCATGGCTACGTCGCCCAGGCACGCGAGGTCGTCTGCGACGTTCACGCGCTGATTAACAAGGGGGAGGCTCCGGAACGCCGCTTTGGCCTGCGTGCGATGAGCACCGACCGCGGCGAGCCGTATTGGTTGATCGGCGCGTAGTCGCAAGCGTCAATCGCTCGGTCATGAAATGACAACTTCAGATCGCCTGATCATCAGCCATCAACCGGTCGAATCCGGCTGCACCTTCAGTTTCGCAGTTCAGCGAGTAGATAATACAGGCGCGAAGGCGGCACCTGAAGTACAGCTGCAGGACCCGCTGGCGCTGGAGCTGTACTT
>QPGA01000096.1 GCA_003332265.1 Candidatus Accumulibacter meliphilus | reverse complement strand
CAAAGGCAGAGTCAAAGGCAGAGTCAAAGGCAACACCGGGGCAGCGCCGTCCAGCTGCTAGCGAAGTTCAACGCACAACTTAAACTGGGTTGATATTTGTCTTGACTCAGGGGACCACTTTAGGCAACGCTATCGCAATTGACGGCGCTGTCCCCAGACAGCTTGTGCCATGGAGGCCTGGACGGCGGCGAATGATGGCTGGCCGCCCCTACTCTGGCCCATCAAGCGTCCGGTCACAACGGCGGATCGCATCGCCAACCACAAGGGACGCAATCCGCAGTAACGCGCCTCCCTGAAAAAGCGCCTGCTGCGCAAGTGGATGAGCAAATGAAGCTCCCGCTTGCTCCAAGGTGGAGGCTGGTGACACAACTGCTTGTTCTACCCCTGGTAAGTGCGCCCGCCGCGGATGTGATAAATCCGCAGGAAGGTCGGAATGATCTCCTCGATTTGTGTGGGCAACCGGCATCGCACGACCGCTGGTGTGAGAAACACACTGGCAAGGCTTGCGCTCACGCGAAGGGTCCGGACGGCTAAACAGGCACCCGAACGTACCCGCGGCGAATTCTGACCTTCTCCATGGTCTCGATTATCTTCATGCCTTCCGCTTCGCTCGATACGAAGAGAGTCCGGAGCGCACCAAGACGATTGGTCTTGCCGCCCCTGGCGACGATCAGCACCCAATCCTGAAGCAGGTCACGCACCAAGCGGACCTCGTAGTACCTGGTACTCGTCTCCCAGCGAACGCGCATCATTGCCTCTCCGCCACCCTGTATTGCAGACCATCATTGAACTCCGGCGTGTATGCGGGTGCCGGTATCTTCATCTTTCATTGCAAAAGTGATTGACTTCTACATCTCACCCTTGGCAGACTAAATTTCGGGGGAAGCTCAAATTCTACTTTGTCAGATTGCGCGGCGTTGGTGCACTATTAGCAACATCTGATATACGCTATGTTTAATTCCAGAACTTTGGGCGAGAACTCCCCCTGTCCCCGTCCTACGTTATGCGGCAGGCGCAATTTGCCAACCCTGACGAAGCGATTGAAGTCGGCTAGCCCGGCCGTCGGCGGCAATGCGGTCTGGCAATCGGGGAGCGCCGTCCAGTATGCGTGATGCAAGCACCTGGGGAGGCATCTCTACGGCGCTCGCCATGCTGTCGGTCGCGGTCGTCGCCCTGCTCACCATCAATCACCTGATTCGCCGCAGCCTGGCCGCGCCGCGCGTTGCCGAAAGCGGGGTTCCCGACGGACTGCCGTGGCGCCAGGTGGCGATCGCCAGCGTGCGCGGAAAGACTCTGTTCGGATGGTTCATCCCTGCCGGCGAATGCGCACCGGCACTGGCAATCCTGCATGGCTGGGGTGGCAACGCCGAAATGATGTTGCCGCTGGCCAAACCCCTGCACGGGGCAGGCTACGCACTGCTCTTCTTCGACGCACGCAGCCACGGCCGCAGCGATGGCGACAGCTTTGCTTCACTGCCGCGCTTTGCCGAAGATCTGGCGCACGCGGTGGATTGGCTGTGCGCCCAGGCGGAAGTCGATGCACACCGAGTTGGTGTCATCGGGCATTCCGTAGGGGCGGCGGCGGCCTTGCTGCTCGCCAGCCGACGACAGGACCTGGTCGCCGCCGTGACGCTGGCCGCTTTCGCCGATCCGGCAGCGATCATGCGGCGCTGGCTGAAAGCGCAGCGGATTCCCTATTGGCCGCTGGGGGCCTACATTCTGTACTACGTCCAGCACGTCATTGGCCAGCGTTTTGCGGACATCGCACCCTGCCACACCATCCGCGCGGCAAGCTGCCCGGTGCTGCTCGTACACGGCACAAACGACGAAACGGTACCGGTCAGCGAAGCGCAGGAAATTTTCGCCAGGCGCCGTGATGAGCGGGTACGCTTGCTGCTGATCCCTGGCAGCCACGATCAGTACGCGGAAATGGAGCGCCACTTCGAAACGGTGATCGACTTTCTGGACGGTGCCACAAGACCACTTGCCGACCGACACGGCAAAGAACTCTCGTAACCAACAATAGGAGATGTAAGGTGAAGAGGCGCTACTGGATAATCATCATCCTGCTGTTGCTCGGTGGCCTCGATTGGGTAATCCGCGCCCCCGATTCGCGTTCTCGCCAGCTGACGGCAGTCATTGCTGCCCAGGGCAGCGCGAAGCTGAAGAGCTACCCCTACCAGTTCCGGATCCTGAAAGTCACTGGCGAAACGGCGTTCATCAGTACGCCGCGCAACGTCCAGGTACCGGCGTTCAAGGCGCTGGCCGTTCTCTATCCGGAAATCAATACCAAGGATGCCAACGATCCGGCGTTCATCGCCGCGCAAACGCTGCTTGGCGAAGTACAGGCTGAAGCGCGCGCGATCGTCCTCGCGCAGCCCGGGATCAAGGACGCGCGCTGGGAACTTGATCGTGAGTGGCTCGCCGCGCACTATATCGAAGTGCCCGAGAGGTAATTTCCAGCGCGGCAAGCGCGAAGACGCGGCGTGCTCGCTGCTGCCACGGATGGCTGCAGAAACCATTCTGGGATGCTGCGCTTTGGGTTTCAGGACAACGATCGATGACCGGGGAGATTCGTTCAATGAGTCCGGAAGCGATGTGGCGCAATCGTTACCACGAAGCTGGCGAACAATATTTGTTTGGCACAGAACCGCTTCCTGGCACACCGAGCAAGACTGCTGCAGGACGGACAAAGGGCGCTGTCGCTCGCCGATGGCGAAGGCAGGAACTCGGTGTGGCTCGCCGAGCAGGGTCTCGAGGTCATCCATCAGGATCCGAGGCTGCTGATCGCCGACGAGAGCGATTGACGTCAGCGCCTCTTCAACGATTTTCGCGGCGCCAGCGTTTCCGCCAGCGGCGGACTGCAGCAGCGGGTGGCCGTCGCGGGCTGCGAAGACGCCGTGGTGGTGGTCGAGATGACGACACTCGAAAAGAAATTCGTCCAGAGCTACCAGAGCGATGGCGGGAATGGACAACTTGTCATCTCCTCCGTGGCACAGGTTTCGGAAGGGCAGCCGGTTTCATACCCCCTCGTATATGAGCGGCTCAAACCTGACCCAGGTGAGAAACAGGCGCGCCGGAACGTCAGCGCCGGACAAGGAGGAACGCGATGAACATCCATTATCTGCAGCACGTGCCGTTCGAAGGACTCGGAAGCATCGAGGAGTGGATTCGGCACGGTGGGCACGCACTCGGCGCAACGCGTCTCTACCGTGGCGATCCCCTGCCAGACATCCACACGGTGGATCTGCTGGTGGTGTTGGGCGGCCCCATGAACATTTACGAAGAGGCTGACTACCCCTGGCTGGTGAAGGAGAAGCGCTTCATCGAACGGGCCATCGCCGCCGGCCGGCGCGTGCTCGGCATCTGCCTCGGGGCGCAGTTGGTTGCCGATGTGCTTGGCGCAAGGGTCTACGCCAACGCCGACAAGGAGATCGGCTGGTTTCCGGTCGAAAAGACGGAGGCCGTCTCTGGCGACAGTCTGTTTGAAGCTTTCCCACGGCAAATCGATGTGTTCCACTGGCATGGCGACACCTACGACATTCCGGCCGGCGCGGTGCGTGCCGCTCGCAGCGCCGGCTGCGCGAACCAGGCCTTCGTCTACGACGGGCGGGTGGTCGGCTTGCAGTTTCACCTGGAAACGACCCTGGACAGCGCACAACAGCTAATCGCTCACGGCGCCAACGAAGTCGTCCAAGCCCGCTACATCCAGATGCCGCAGGAAATCCTTGCGGGCGCAAGCCGGTTCGATGCCATCAATCGTGTCATGCATGACCTGCTCGACAGGCTGGCGACAAACAGCCCGGAACGGATCGCTCCAGCGGGTGGAGAAACAAGATGAACATCACCTTTCTCGGCGCGGCGCAGCCCTGCGAAGTAACCGGTTCGTGCTACTTGGCTGAGACCGCAGACACGCGCTTCCTGGTGGACTGCGGCATGGTGCAGGGCAGGCGCGAGGCACCGGCGCGCAACCGCAAGCCGTTCGCATTCGACCCGGAATCCATCAATTTCGTGTTGCTGACTCATGCTAACACCAGTTCGTGGCGACCGCTGTCACCGAGAAGCTGGCGGCCATGAACACCGCGACGTTCTTCGCTGAACTGACGGCTTTAACGGGCTCAACAATGGATCTGCTCACGAAACGGGAAAAATCGTACGATAAGGTAAAATTGACGAGTACGGCAGGCTGCCGTACTCTCATCGTCAGGAGGACAAGACTATGCCCGCAGCCATTTCTACCGCCCGCCTCGAAGCCAGGATCAGCACCGATCTGCATTCGATGCTCAAGCGCGCTGCTGAACTTCAGGGGCGGACCATGACCGACTTCGTGATCACCGCCGTTCAAGACGCAGCACAACGCGCCATCGAGCAAGCCGAAGTTATCCGCCTGTCCATGGCCGATCAGGAGTGCTTTGCTCAGGCGCTGCTGTCGCCACCTCA
>QPGA01000095.1 GCA_003332265.1 Candidatus Accumulibacter meliphilus | reverse complement strand
ATGAACGAGTCGACCCGACGGCCTATCTCGATTCTGGTGATCGAAGACGATCCCGGCGATCTGGGACTGATCCGAACCAATGTGCGCCTTGCTGGCCTGCGCAGCATGGGCCAGGAGGACCCCGTGATCTGGGCGTCGACACTCGCCGACGGGATGGCTGCCGCCGCGGTCAGCAAACCCGACGTGGTTCTGCTCGACTTGTCCTTGCCCGATTCGTACGGAATCGCCACCGTGGAAGCGATGCGTGCGACGGCTCCCGCTGTTCCGATCATTGTCCTCACCGGTCAGGATGACCATCAACTCGCCGAGGCCGCTCTGCACGCAGGGGCGCAGGACTATCTGGCCAAGGGCCAGTTGTTCCAGCAGGATGCACTGGGACGGGCGATACGGCATGCGCTGGTTCGCCAGAAACTCGAATCACGCCTGCGCCTGTTCGACGCGGCCCTCAACGCGGTGGCCAGCGGCATCCTGATCACCGACGTGACGGCGGCGATCACCTGGGCCAATCCCGCTTTTACGGAGATCACCGGTTTCACGATGTCGGAAGTCGTCGGCCATAATCCCGGCGCGATGCTCAACTCGGGGAAACAGGACCGGCGCTTCTACGAGGGCATGTGGCAGACCATTCTGGCCGGACGGGTATGGACCGGCGAGCTCGTCAACCGGCGCAAGAACGGAAGCCACTTCGATGCGGCGCTGACCATTTCGCCAGTGACCGGTAGCGACGGAAACATTCACCACTTTGTCGCCGTCATGCAGGACATCTCCGCGCGCAAGGCCACCGACGAGCGCGTTCAGCATCTTGCCCACCACGACCAGCTCACCGATCTGCCCAATCGCATGCTGCTCAGCGACCGTTTGTTCCAGTCGCTAGCGCAGGTGCGCAGGGAGCAGGCAACATTGGCGGTGATGTTTCTCGATCTGGACGATTTCAAGCCGGTCAACGACACCCTGGGTCATGATGTCGGTGATCTGCTGCTCAAGGAGGTCGCCCTGCGTCTGCGCGGCTGCGTGCCGAGGAATTCGGACACCGTCGCACGTCTCGGCGGTGACGAATTCGTGGTCCTGCTGGCGCAGATCGACCAGGCTGCCGATGCTGCGGTGGTGGCTCGTAAAATCCTCGCGGCGCTCATGCGTCCGTTCGTCATCGGTCCGCACCGCATCGCGATCTCGACGAGCATCGGCATCGCCGTCTATCCCGAGCACGGCGACGAAGTCAGTGGGCTGTTGAAGAGCGCTGACACGGCGATGTACCACGCCAAGAAAGCGGGTCGTGGCTGCTATCGCTTCTTCCGCGAACTCGCTGAAACGACAAGGGCTTGACTTGCTAAACACGCAGCGGCAGGCTGACCCCCCGGACATTCGCCGAGCGGCGTCGGCAAACGGTGGGGAAGGGCCGTTCTCGCACGTGTTCGAACAAGGCGATGAGCAGCCACGCAGCTGGCTGCCTTCGCTAAGCTTCCTCAAGTACACCGCCTGGGCCATTGTTCTTGCGGCGACATGCATTCTGCTGACCATGCTGCTGATCATCCCGGATCAGCCCCGGCGGGCTGTCGCGCCGGCAGCCATGGTGCTGCTGGCAACGAGCGCCTTGTCGCTGCTCAACAGCGGCCGGGTGCGCGCTGCGCTGGCGGCATTGGTGTGGGGCCTGTGGTTGGCCGTGACCCTCCTGTCGCCGTTCTTCGGAGGGGTCCGGGCGTTGCTGATAATAGCCTACCCGGTGCTGATTCTGATGGGCGGTTGGCTGCTGGGCACGCGCACGGCAGTCGTCCTCGGGGCACTGACGGCGACCGCGATTCTTGGCTTTGTGGTGGCCGATCTCGCGGCACTGCTGCCGCCCCAACCGCCAACGCCGAGCATCCTCTACGGCCTGGTGCAGATCACCTGCGTCGTCGTTGCGATGTTGTTGATCATCTTCCTGACGCGCTCGTACCGGCAACGCATTGATGACGTGCGCCGATTGGGCAGCGATCTGGCGCAGCGCACCGCCGAGGTCCAGGCCAGCGAAGCCGAGCTCCAGCGCGCGCAGGCGGTCGCCCGGGTGGGCAGCTGGGTCATCGACCTGGGCAGCGGCCGGATCAGAATGTCCGCCGAGACCTGCCGCATCTTTGCCGTTCCCGAAGGCACGATCGGCAGCCTTGAAGCCTTCATGGCGCGGGTGCATGCCGATGATCGCCAGGCGCTGCAGCAAGCCAGCGAATCAGCCTTGGCAGGGAAACCCTTCGCCGTCGAGCTGCGCATCGTGGTCGGTGCAGCGGAGCGCTGGATCGCACAGCGCGCCGAAGTCGAGTTCGACGACACCGGCAAACCGCTGCGCAGTGTCGGTACCACCCAGGACATTACTGAGCGCAAGGCGCTGGAAGCCAGCCTGCGTGAGCAACGCGAGTTCTTCCGGCTGATTTCGGAGAGTATCGGCGAGCACATTGCGGTCCTCGATCTCGAAGGGCGACGGCTCTACAACAGTCCTTCGTATCGGCAGTTCTTTGGCGCTGGCAGAGAGTTGCTGGGCAGCGAGTCCTTCGCCGACGTCCATCCGGATGATCGTCAGCGGGTGATCGAAGCGTTCAGGCAGACGGTAAAGACCGGCGTTGGCCAGCAACTGCAATACCGCCTGATGCACCACGACGGGACGGTTCGGCACATGGCGTCAGCCGGGAAAGTGATCAACGACAAGAGCGGTCGGGTGAGCCGCGTGGTCGTCGTATCGCACGACGTGACCGACAGGAAGCAGGCCGAACAACAGGAGCGGATTGCCGCAACGGCCTTCGAGTCGCAGCAGGGGATGTTCATCACCGATGCCAACGGCGTCATTCTGCGCGTCAATCAGGCGTTCACCGAGATCACCGGCTACAGCGCCGACGACTGTCTCGGGCGGACGCCCAAACTGCTCAGTTCGGGCCGCCACAAGGCCACTTTCTATGCGGCGATGCGCGACACGCTCGAGCGCACGGGAACCTGGCAGGGCGAAATCTGGAACCGCCGCAAGAATGGCGAGATCTACCCCGAATGGCTGACCATTTCGGCAGTCAGGGACAGCGACGAGCAAGTGAGCAACTACGTGTCCACGCTCACCGACATCACCACCCGCAAGGCGGCCCAGGAAGAGATTCGGCATCTCGCTTTCTACGACGCACTGACCGGACTGCCCAACCGCCGCCTGCTGCATGACCGTCTGCGCCAGGCGCTGGTGGCAAGCGCGCGCAGGGACCGGCAAGGTGCTCTGCTGTTCATCGACCTCGACAACTTCAAGATGCTCAACGACACTCTCGGGCACGACATGGGCGACCATTTGCTGCAGCAGGTCGGCAAGCGGCTGAAAGCCTGCGTTCGGGAACGCGATACCGTTGCTCGCCTGGGGGGCGACGAATTCGTCGTAATGCTCGAGGATCTTGGCCAGCGTGCGCGGGAAGCCGTTGCTCAGAGTAGCCACATCGGCGAGAAAATCCTCGCCGCGCTCTACTGTCCCTACGATCTGGACGGCCATGAGTATCACAACACGGCGAGCGTTGGCATCACCCTGTTTGGGAGCCGGCACCACGGCATCGACGAACTGATGAAGCGGGCGGATCTGGCGATGTACGAAGCCAAGAACAAGGGCCGCAATACCTTGCGCTTCTTTGATCCGCAAATGCAGGCGGTGGTGACCAAGCGCGCCAGCCTTGAGAAAGACTTGCGCGAAGCGCTGCAAAGGCAGCAGTTGCTCCTTTTCTACCAGCCGCAGGTGGATGCTGCCGGCGCCGTCATCGGCGCCGAAGCGCTGGTTCGCTGGCCGCATCAGCAACGTGGCTTCGTCTCACCAGCCGAGTTCATTCCCCTTGCCGAGGAAACAGGTCTGATTCTGCCGCTGGGCCTGTGGGTGCTGGAAACCGCCTGCGCGCAGTTGGCGGTCTGGGCGGCGCAGCCGGGACGGGAGCAGTTTACGGTTTCGGTCAACGTCAGTGCGCGGCAGTTCCGGCAGCCGAACTTCGTCGACCAGGTACTGGCCGTTCTGGCCAGCAGCGGCGCGAATCCCCAGCAGCTGAAGCTCGAACTGACCGAAAGCATGTTGCTCGACAACGTCCAGGAAATGATCGCCAGGATGAGCACCCTGAAAAGCCACGGGGTCGGTTTTTCGCTGGACGATTTCGGCACCGGCTACTCGTCGCTGTCGTACCTGAAGCGCCTGCCGCTCGATCAGTTGAAGATCGACCAGTCCTTTGTGCGGGATTTACTCACCGATCCCAACGACGAAGTGATCGCGCGCACGATTATCGCGCTGGCCAGCACGCTTGGCCTGGCGGTGATCGCCGAAGGTGTGGAAAGCGTCGAGCAACGCGACGCGCTGGCGGCGCAGGGCTGCCACGCCTACCAGGGCTACCTCTTCAGCCGGCCGCTACCGGTGGCTGATTTCGACGCCTTCCTGAGGAGCTCTTCAGGCAAGCGGGTGCAAGAAACGCCGCGCCGGGTGCCAGGAACGTAGCGGCCTGAATTTCCCGCAGCACCTGCGCGGGTTCCGTCCCAGGTGGCGTGTGCCGGGGACAGTATCTCGACATGTCATGACCGTTAGGCGATTGCCGAAAAAGAACGTACCCGATTGCGCCGGATTTTCGGTCCGCTTCAAGACGCGACAACAGGCGCATAGTCGAACTGCCTGGAGGGCTCTGACTTCGATGGTGCCAGCAGTTTGTGATCAACGCTTGCGGAATCGTCGGACAGCGACGGGCAGGGCAGCCCTGGCCGGTTTCAACGGCTGTTGCGATGTCCGTGCTGGTGCAAGACTGTTGGAAACCCACGTTTGCAATCTGATTGCCTTGATGGTCGACTGTTAGTGTCGGTTTTTTTTACACTCGGCCTCTTGGCGGCGCGACTTGGATTCGTGTGCTTAGCAAATTGTCTCTAAATAATCAATAGGATAAGGGCTTTTGCGGTAACTCCTCAATAACCCCGGGCATTCGTGCATGCGCTTGGGTCGGAGCCGGAAGGCTGCGGTCACTCGCAGAGCACGCGCCTGAAGTTTCGGTCGAGGGGATAGACCCAGACGGTTTTGATGGGCAGCAAGGCTTGGTGGTGGACATCGAGCTTGCCGCG
>QPGA01000094.1 GCA_003332265.1 Candidatus Accumulibacter meliphilus | reverse complement strand
GTTTATTGATTAGGGATACAACCATGAATCAAGGAAACATTGTTCAGTGTATCGGCGCCGTGGTGGACGTCCAGTTCCCACGTGACGCCATGCCCCACATCTACAACGCCCTTCAGCTTGACAAGGCCGAAGAGTCGGAGATGTGCGAAGCCGACCTGGTGTTCGAAGTTCAGCAGCAACTGGGTGACGGTATCGTGCGTACCATTGCCATGGGATCTTCCGACGGACTACGCCGTGGCATGAAGGTCAACGATACCGGGGCCGGCATTTCGGTGCCGGTCGGTGACGCCACGATCGGCCGCATCATGAACGTTCTCGGTCGGCCAATCGACGAAGCCGGGCCCATTGGCACCGACGAGCGGCGCGAGATTCACCAGTTGGCACCCAAGTTTGACGAATTGTCGCCATCCGTCGATCTGCTCGAAACCGGGATCAAGGTCATCGATCTCGTCTGTCCCTTCGCCAAGGGTGGCAAGGTCGGCCTGTTCGGTGGCGCCGGCGTTGGCAAGACCGTCAACATGATGGAACTGATCAACAACATCGCCAAGCAACACGCGGGCCTTTCCGTATTTGCCGGTGTCGGAGAACGCACTCGCGAGGGCAACGACTTCTACCACGAGATGAAGGAGTCGAATGTTCTTGACAAGGTGGCGATGGTTTTCGGCCAGATGAATGAGCCGCCGGGCAACCGCCTGCGCGTGGCTCTGACCGGGCTGACCATGGCCGAGCGCTTTCGCGACGATGGGCGCGATATTCTCTTCTTTGTCGATAACATCTACCGTTACACGCTGGCGGGTACGGAGGTGTCGGCGCTGCTCGGCCGGATGCCGTCCGCGGTCGGCTATCAGCCGACCCTGGCCGAAGAAATGGGTCGCCTCCAGGAACGCATCGCGTCGACAAAAGTGGGCTCGATCACCTCGATTCAGGCCGTCTATGTGCCCGCCGACGACCTCACCGACCCCTCTCCGGCAACGACTTTCCAGCACCTCGACTCAACCGTCGTTCTCTCGCGCGATATCGCGTCGTTGGGTATCTACCCGGCCGTCGACCCGCTTGACTCGACTTCGCGGCAGCTCGACCCGCAGGTCGTTGGCGAAGAGCACTACAATGTCGCCCGCGCCGTGCAGATGACTCTCCAGAAGTACAAGGAACTGCGTGACATCATCGCTATTCTCGGCATGGACGAATTGTCGCCGGAAGACAAGCTGGCCGTCTATCGGGCGCGCAAGATCCAACGCTTCCTGTCACAACCGTTCAGTGTGGCCGAAGTCTTTACCGGCTCTCCGGGCAAGTATGTCCCGCTCAAGGACACTCTCAAGGGCTTCAAGATGATCGTCGAGGGTGAATGCGACAACATCCCCGAGCAGGCGTTTTACATGGTTGGCGGTATCGAAGAAGTGCTCGAGAAAGCCAAGACACTCTAGAGCGGGCCAAGAGAACCTCGTTTTCGCACCGCTTTCGGGTGCGAAAACGACTCAGCAAGGGAAGAACATCATGTCACTCAGAGTACACGTCGACGTTGTCAGTGCGGAGGAGTTGATTTTTTCCGGCCAGACCGACTTCGCGGTATTTCCAGGCGAGTCCGGCGAGCTCGGCATCTATCCGCGGCACACGCCGCTGCTGACGCGCATCAAGCCGGGTACTGTGC
The DNA here is from genome assembly GCA_003332265.1 of Candidatus Accumulibacter meliphilus. Lineage (GTDB taxonomy): Bacteria > Pseudomonadota > Gammaproteobacteria > Burkholderiales > Rhodocyclaceae > Accumulibacter > Accumulibacter meliphilus. The sequence goes on along the minus strand of QPGA01000094.1, from coordinate 3,604 downwards.
GCCTCAAGATTCCGGATCGCGAGGAATACGAGTTGGTCTATGTGTCCGGCGGGATGCTCGAAGTGCAGCCGGCGCTGATTACCGTACTGGCCGACACGGCGGTGCGTGCGGCCGACCTCGATGAGGCCAAGGCGGTCGAAGCCAAGCGCCATGCCGAGGAACTGCTCCAGAATCATACGTCGGATGTTGGTCTGGCTGCAGCGGAAGCTGAACTGGCGCAGGCAGTTGCCCAGTTGGCGGCAATCAAGAGACTGCGCCCGCGCTGAACCAGAGTTCATACCGGCGCCGAAGTCCAACCAAAGTCAACCCGAAGTCTAACAAGTCCCAAGCCCAAAAAAAGGCAGCTCAGGCTGCCTTTTTTTGGGCTCAACTCAGGGGCGTACGCCGGGGCTCTCGGTAACGACGTTCGATCCGTCCAAGTCTCTTCTCGACGCGCGCGAAATCGTCGCGAAGTGCATCGACCTCCGTACAGAAAGCTTCAAGCTCTCGGCGCGGGGCAATGGCTTTCTCTTCTTCGGTCAGGTACTCCGCCAGGCCAAAGGCCAGATTCTTCGCGCCCTGAAGCTGCCATTTCGCCAGTCCCTTTGCCAGTCGCACGGCTCTCCGGGCGACGATGTCGCCTAGCAGCTCTGACAAATCCTGCTCGACGTCCCAGCGCAGGTTACGGAAAACGAAAGCGAGCGTCTCTGCCAGATCCACCGAGCCTGAAATGGTCGCCGCTGAAAACAGTGACGGGCTATCGGTCAGGGCCTTCAGCGGCGCATCGTCCGGCAGCCGAATGCTGACCGCTACGGGTGCCGAAGCTTCGGCTACGGCCAACAAGCCGGACTCCAGTATCGTGAACTGCAAGAGCACGCTGGCGAACTGGACTCGCGCCGTCTGCCCGGCAAAGCCGGCCAGACGCGCACGCGCCCAGTCTTCACCCGTCAAAATATGATTGAGGACCGCCAGCGGTGGTTTGCTCCACATGTTTTCAGGAAACTTGCTGGATACCGGCAACTACCCAGCCACCCGATCCGTCGACGGGCTTGGACAGGTTCCACACTTCGTCGAAAGCAAGGGCGGCTGTATCCGCCTCCTCGCGAATCATGCCGTTCATACGCACGCTGGCGATATGGCGGTTCCCCTCGGTAACGACCTCGAGAAGCTCGGCATCGACGGTCACCACGTCTGTCTGCTGCGTCGCCTCGTGCCGTTCACCCATCTGCAGCTTGATCTCGGCAAAAACCTCGGGGCTGACAAACTCGCGGATATCGTCCATGTTTCCAGCGTCATTGGCCGCTTGCAGGCGAACGAAATTCAGCTTGGCGACGCGTAGAAAACCCTCCACGTCGAAATCCGCCGGAATGTTCGCTGGCGTTTGCGCCGATAGCTTTTCGGCAGCGCCAAAGCTCTGCCCCGGCTGGCTGCCGCCAGCGCTGCCAGCGCTGCCAGCGAACTCCTGGCGAGCGTCGAAGCGCTGGGCGGGCTCGACCGCTGTTCCGCCTGCGCCGGCGTAGCCCAATGGCCGCTGGCCAGAGCCTGTCGCCGACGCCGCCTTGCGACGAAACAGCAGCTTGAAGACGAAAAACGCAGCCATCGCCAGCAGCGCGATCATTACCAGATTGGCCATTCCTTCACCCAGACCAAAATGCGACAAGAGCGCCGCTATGCCCAGGCCGGCAGCGAGTCCAGCCAAGGGACCCATCCAGTTGCGCTTGGGTGCGGCGGCTGCCGGTGAAGCTGCATTCGTCGGTGCTGGAGCGGCTTTCTGGGGCGTGGCCTGGCGTTGCATGCCCATCGAGCGGCCGCCGCCGAAGCGACGTGCCTCGGCATCCTCGACCATCAGGCCGAAACTAAAAACGCACACAGCCAACGCTACAAAAAATTTCTTCACGACTTTCTCCTCTTCAGAACTTGAAACCGCGATGCAGGGCAACAACCCCCAGCGCCAAATTGAAATATTCGACCCGTTCGAGCCCTGCCTGTTCCATCAAGCCTTTCAGGCCCTCCTGGTCAGGATGGACCCGAATCGATTCCGCGAGATAGCGGTAGCTTGCCTCGTCGCGTGTAATCATCTGGCCGAGGCGTGGAATCACTTTGAACGAGTAGAAATCATAGGCCGGCGCCAGCGGCTTCCAAACCTGTGAGAACTCCAGCACGAGCAGGCGACCTCCCGGTCGCAGGACACGATGCATTTCGCCCAGCGCGAGGTCCTTGTGGGTCATGTTGCGCAGGCCAAAAGCAACGGTCACGCAGTCGAAGTAGTCATCTGGAAAGGGCAACTTCTCGGCATCGCACTGAGTGACCCGGACCATGGCGCCACGGTCATACAGGCGGTCGCGGCCGCGCGTGAGCATGGCGTTGTTGATATCGGTCAGCCAGACTTCACCGCCGCCGCGCAGCTTTCTGGCGAAGGCCAGGGCCAAGTCGCCGGTGCCCCCGGCCACGTCGAGCACCCGGGAGTCTTCGCGGACGCCACTTTTGGCGATCGCAAAGGCTTTCCACAGCCGATGCAAGCCCCCAGACATGACATCGTTCATCAGGTCGTAACGCTGTGCCACCGAGTCGAAAACGTCCGCAACGCGTTGCGCCTTCTCGCCTTCGACGACTTCCTGAAAACCGAAATGGGTCGTGCTTCTATCGTCCATCGATCCAACTCAAAGAAATAAAGTCACACGAATCAACGCTTGCCGCAGCTGCCCGCCGGTGCTTTGGCCTGCGGCGCTGGCGTTTGTCCCGGCTCCCGGCTGGCGCCGGCAGTTGCCAAGCGGGCCAGGTAGTGAGTCCAGAGTTCTTCTTTATGGCTGCCGAGTTGGTAGAGAACGTCCCAGGAATAGAGGCCACTGTCGTGGCCGTCAGAGAAAATGGGTCGGATGGCGTAGTTGCCGACCGCCTCGATGCGCTCGATCCCGACCTCACGCTTGCCCACTTGCAGGACTTCCTGGCCCGGGCCGTGGCCACGCGCCTCGGCGGATGGGGTAAACACGCGCAGGAACTCGTAGCTGAGCTCGAAACGCTCGTCGTCCGGAAAAACAAGCTCCAGGATGCGGGACTTCTGATGCAGTTTGATTTCGGTCGGGATCTTCGTGGTCTCGTCCAAGCCAGCCATGGATGCCTCTACACACAATCGGGCCAGCCATGATAGCGCAAAACTGCCTCCGGGAAGCGCTTGGCAACAAGGGTTGGCGGCACGGCGGCAGTGGGGCTAACGGTCATGACAGGCGAGATACCCCGGATGATGAAAGTCATGACCGTCCGTTCGCAGTAACAGCAGTAAGTCTAGCGGATTGAAGTCCCGTCTGGGGAGTTGTCCGTACGCCCCGGTAGCATGAGGAAGCGGCGTCGTGGTGACACGGGGTCGTGAGTTTCCAAACAGCAAGAGAGCAGGCCGTAACGTAAGTGAACCTATGAGTAGCCTCGTAAATGAGCTGGAGAAGCCGACCCTGTGGACGGAAGGGGAAGGCCGTTGGGTGGGCGCTGGAATAACGGAAGTGGCGTCAATCGACTCCCGGGGTAGCAGGGATGGCATGTTCTTGAAGATTTATTGCCCAGTGCTGGAGACCTGTCTGTGGGGGTGGGGAGACCACCGACCGCTGCGTATAAGGCAACGAAAGCGCAGCGG
>QPGA01000093.1 GCA_003332265.1 Candidatus Accumulibacter meliphilus | reverse complement strand
AATGCCGACAAGCTCACCGGCAACAGCGGCGCCAACCGCCTCGAAGGCTATGCCGGCAATGACACTCTCGACGGCGGTTCAGGCAACGACACCATGATTGGCGGCGACGGCAACGACTACTATTACGTCCGTGATAGCGGCGACAGCGTCACCGAGACCAACGCCACCGCCAGCACTGGCGGCACGGACACTGTCTTAAGCTATCTCTCAAGCTACACCCTCGGCGCCAACGTCGAGAACGGCCGGATCGTCGCCAGCACCGCCGCCAACCTCTGCGGCAACAGCCTCAACAACTACCTCTACGCCGGCGCCGGCGACAACGTCATCGACGGTGGCGCGGGCAGCGACACCGTCACCTACTACTACGGCGTCAGCGGGACGACCGGCGTCATCGTCAGCCTTGCCACGACCGCCGCGCAAGCCACCGGCGGCTCGGGTACCGACACCCTGACGAGCATCGAACACCTGCGCGGCAGCAACAATGCCGACCAGCTCACCGGCAACAGCGCCGCCAACCGCCTCGAAGGCTACGCCGGTAACGACACGCTCAACGGTGGCCTGGGCAACGACACCCTGATCGGTGGCGCGGGCAGCGACACCATCCGCTTCGACACCCTGCTCAACGCGCTGAGCAACCGCGACACGATCAGCGACTTCGACGTCGCCGCCGACAGCATCGAACTCGAGAACGCCATCTTCAGCTCGCTGAGCAGCACCGGCACCCTGGCCGCCGGGTCGTTCCGTTCGGCCGCAGGCGTCAGTGCTGTCGATGCCAACGACTTCATCCTCTACGACAACGTCTCGGGAGCGCTGCACTACGATGCCGACGGCAACGGTGCCGGATTGGCGGTGCAGTTCGCCAGCCTGAGCAGCGGACTGGCGCTGACAAGTGCGGATTTTCTGGTGACTTGATTCGGTGAAACCGGGCCGCCGTAGGGGCTGACGGCCGGTGGGCAGGTGGCGGGAGCTTCTTGAGCAGCGCTGCGCGGCATTCCGATCCTCGCGCGTGGGGCGAGGCGCGTTGGCGGAAGGCTCTGCCGGCGATTTCGCCCGTGACGATGATCTGCGAATGGCACGAATGGCACGAATGGCACGAGTGACGCCGGCCTGAAAATCAAGTGGCTGCACCGGGCGTTGCTGAACCTCGACGAGGCAGCGTCTTTGATCGCTGCAGAAAACCCCGCAGCAGCTCACCTGGTCGTGGTGCGCGTCCTCGCTTCAGTATCGTACGCCGTCTGAGTGGCTTTCGATCTGTCGTGGTCGTTCGGATTCTGGCGTTTGCACTTTTCCTGCTCTGACAAAACGTTCAATAACCACTCGCTGCTGTCAGGAAACTTTACATCCCGACAAGGTTGCTCAAGTTTATGTGTCTGACACGCGTTGTATATCAATGAGCTAGTGATCTTGTGATGACTGGCCCATTTATTGCGCTTGCCTGCCGTGCGAAAGCAACTCCAAGAAACAAAAGCAATTCCCTGGGCGAGGCGCGGCGCTTGGACGAACCGCCGAGAACGAACTGCTTGCCTGGCGAGCATCGTTATCGCCGATGGCTCGGCGCGTCTCGATGCCCTGTGCCTGAAAACGCGTGATGCCGAAAATTAACAGGCGAGGATAGCGGCGTCGACTTGCCTCGCCGATTCTCCGGGTGGCCGTATCAAGACCGTCGTGTGCCACCCCAGATCAATAATCGGCGATAAAAAAGCTCACCGAAATGAAATAAACCCTATATCATATTGACCATTGTTGGCGTAAGGCTATAATCTGCGGCGTCGATGGGGGAAGGCAGGTGTTGCTTGCCTTAGAGCGATGAAATCGCGTCGTTCTCGGTTAATTTTTTCAATCCAGGGAAATCATCATGGCAACACGTAATGGCACCAACGGCAACGACACCTTGAATGGCAGCGAGGGTGGCAACGTAAACGACGTTCTCAACGGCAAGCTGGGGGATGACCTCTACCGCTACACCCTTGGATCGGGTAACGATCTCATTACCGACACGGGCGGTGTCGACACGATTGAGCTAGATGACCCCCTTGGCCTCTTCAAGGGCTGGACGGTCTACCGCAGCAGCAACGATATGGTCATTGACTTCTACGGCCAGGGGCGAATTACCGTCAAGGACCAGTTTCTGACGGCTCCTGTCATCGAGAACTTGGCTTTCTCGAATGGCTCCCAGCCTCTCACGTTCTCCAACTTGCTGACCGGTTCAGCGGGGGACGATGTCCTGGTCGGGACGTCGTCAGGCGAAGCCATCAATGGCGGCGATGGCGATGACTTGATCTTCGGGAACGAGGGCAATGACACGCTTTCCGGAGGTGACGGCGACGACGAACTCTATGGCGGCAGTGGCGACGATATCCTTTACGGTGGCGCCGGTGACGACACATTTGACGGGCAGGGGGGACTGAGCGTCATCAATGGCGGGGACGGCCATGACGAGGTCGCGTACTCCCTGGAGGCCGGTCGTGTCATCATCAATCTCAGTGGGTTCGTCCAGAACGTCTCCGGGCACTTGCTGTTTAGCGGACGCGTTCTGCACGCCGACGGGCTTACCGAAGACACGCTGATCAGCATCGAATCGGTCACGGGAACACCCTTCGCAGACGTATTTTATGCATCAAGTACTTCCTACAGCAGCTTCACGGGTATGGCAGGAAACGACACCATTGTCGGGGGAACAATGCAAGGCTCCTGGCTCGGCGTCAACAACTGGGATTCCGCCCAGGGAATCATCGTCAACCTGAGTAATGCCAGTATCACTGTCGGTGGCGTCACGGTTGCCAGTAAGACGGCGCGGGATGGCCACGGCGACACCGATACCTTCATCTTGTCTGCCGGGGGTATTGATATCGACGGCTCAGACCACGATGACTATATCCGGGGTCGCGACGATGCCGGCATCTGGATCGACGGGAACGCCGGTAACGACACCCTGGAAGGCGGCATTTTCGTGGATACTGTGAGCTACCATGAGGATCCCGAAGAGGGTGGAGTCTACGGGGCGATTGTCAATCTCTCGGCCAGCAGCATCACGGTCACCGGTGTCACGGGCCACGCGGGCAGTGTCACCGTGGCTGCGCATCAGGCGCGTGATTGCTTTGGCGACACCGACACGCTGATCAGTATTGAAAGGGTTCAGGCTTCGGATTTCGACGATTATCTTGTCGGCTCCAGCGGCAATGACTGGTTAGACGGCAGCGAGGGCAACGACACGCTGCACGGTGGGGCAGGCAGTGATGGGCTCTATGGGGGTGATGGCGACGACACTCTGAGCGGTGGCGCGGATTCCGACCTCTTCAATATCTGGTCCTCGTTCGGTGACACCTCGGTGGACACCATCACCGACTTTACGGTGGGTAGCGGCGGCGACAATCTTTCGATTTCTACCTGGTTGTTCAGCAACTTTACGCCAGGGGGCAATCCGTTCGGCAGCGGCCACGCTCGCTTGACTCAGTCGGGCGCCAATACCCTGCTTGAGCTTGACACCGACGGTCCGGATGGCGCTGCAGCTTTCCAGACGGCAGCGATCCTGAACAACGTCAGCAAGTCCGACCTCGTCGCCGAGAATCTGAGTGGTTTCAATGCCAACGCTATCGTTGGCACAGCAGGTGCAGATACGCTGAGCGGCACCACCGGCAATGACTTGATCAATGGCGGCGCCGGCAACGACACCTTGAACGGCCTGGCTGGCGAAGACACGCTATTCGGTGGCACAGACGATGACGTGCTGAATGGCGGCGCCGGCAACGATCAGCTTTACGGCGACGATGGTAATGACGTCCTCAACGGCGGGAGCGGCTATGACAACCTGAGCGGCGGCCTGGGTAACGACACCTTGACTGGCGGCGCGGACTCGGATTATTTCAATATCTGGTCCTCTTTCGGCGACACCTCGGTGGACACCATCACCGACTTTACGGTGGGCACCGGCATTGGCGCCGACCAGCTTTTTATTCCTTTCTGGGGGTTCAGCAACTTTTTGGCAGGGGGCAATCCGTTCGGCAGCGGCCACGCCCGCTTGACGCAGTCCGGCGCCAACACCCTGATCGAATTTGACATCGATGGTCCGGGTGGCGCTGCAGCTTTCCAGACGGCAGCGATTCTGAACAATGTCATCAAGTCCGATCTCGTGGCTTACAATCTCGGCGGTTTCAGTCCTAACGCCATCGTCGGTACAACCGGCCCTGACGCGCTGAGCGGCACCACCGGCGATGACTGGATCGAGGGCGGTTTCGGCAACGACACCTTGAATGGCCTGGCTGGCGACGACACCTTGCAAGGTGGGGCAGACGACGACGTGCTGAATGGCGGCGACGGCAACGATCAGCTTAACGGTGACGATGGTAATGACGTTCTCAGCGGCGGTAGCGGCTACGATGACCTGAGCGGTGGCCTCGGTAATGACACCTTGACCGGCGGCGCTGACTCGGATTATTTCAATATCTGGTCCTCGTTCGGCGACACCTCGGTGGACACCATCACCGACTTTGTGGTGGGTAGCGGCGTTGGCCGCGACAATCTTTCGATGCCTACCTGGTTGTTCAGCAACTTTACGCCAGGGGGCAATCCTTTCAGCAGCGGCCACGCTCGCTTGACGCAGTCGGGCGCCAATACCCTGCTTGAGTTTGACACCGACGGTTCGGGTGGCGCTGCAGCTTTCCAGACGGTAGCGATCCTGAACAACGTCAGCAAGTCCGACGTCGTAGCCGACAACCTGAGCGGTTTCAATCCCAACGCTATCGTTGGCACAGCAGGTGCAGATACGCTGAGCGGCACCAGCGGCAATGACTGGATCGGGGGCGGCGCCGGCAACGACACCTTGAACGGCCTGGCTGGCGAAGACACCTTGCAAGGTGGTGCAGACGACGACGTGCTGAATGGCGGCGACGGCAACGATCAGCTTAACGGTGACGATGGTAATGACGTCCTCAGCGGCGGTAGCGGCTACGACAACCTGAGCGGCGACCTGGGTAACGACACCTTGACCGGTGGCGCGGACTCGGACTATTTCGACATCTGGTCCTCTTTCGGTGACACCTCGGTGGACACCATCACCGACTTTGTGGCGGGCAACAGCTTTGGCGCCGACCAGCTTTTTATTCCGACTTGGCTGTTCAGCAACTTTGCGCCAGGGGACAATCCTTTCGCCAGCGGTCACGCCCGCTTGACGCAGTCCGGCGCCAACACGCTGATCGAGTTCGACACCGACGGTCCCGGGGGGGCTGCAGCCTTCCAGACGGCGGCGATTCTGAACAATGTTAACAAAGCTGACCTGTTAGCGATGAATCTGGGTGGCTTCAGTCCTCACTTGACAAACACCATCGTCGGCACGCCTGCAGCGGACCTGCTGAATGGCACCGCAGGTGATGACTCGATCGACGGCGCTGCAGGCAACGACACCCTGAACGGCCTGGCTGGCGACGACACGCTTGAAGGTGGATCAGGCGATGATGCGCTGTATGGTGGAGACGGCAACGACAGCCTCGACGGGTCAGCTGGCAAGGATACCCTCGACGGCGGTACCGGCAACGACACCATGCTCGGCGGCGACGGCAACGACTACTATTACGTTCGCGATAGCGGCGACATCGTCAGCGAGAGCAACGCCACCGCCAGCACCGGCGGCACGGACCTCGTTTATAGCTACCTCAGTAGCTACACCCTCGGCGCCAA
>QPGA01000092.1 GCA_003332265.1 Candidatus Accumulibacter meliphilus | reverse complement strand
TGCCGCTGACGCCGTAGTAGTAGCTGACGGTGTCGCTGCCCGCGCTGCCGTTAATGACGTTGTCGCCAGCGCCGGCGTAGAGGAAGTTGTTGAGGCTGTTGCCGCTGAGCTTGGCAGCGGCGCTGCTGACGATCCGGCCGTTCTCGACGTTGGCGCCGAGGGTGTAGCTTGAGAGATAGCTTAAAACAGTGTCCGTGCCGCCAGTGCTGGCGGTGGGGTTGGTCTCGCTGACGATGTCGCCACTATCGCGGACGTAGTAGTAGTCGTTGCCGTCGCCGCCGAGCATGGTGTCGTTGCCGGTGCCGCCGTCGAGGGTGTCGTTGCCGGCATAGCCTTCGAGGCGGTTGCCGCCGCTGTTACCGGTGAGCTTGTCGGCATTGTTGCTGCCGCGCAGGTGCTCGATCGCCGCCAGGGTGTCGGTGCCCGAGCCGCCGGTGGCTTGGGCGGCCGTCGTGGCGAGGCTGACGATGACGCCGGTCGTGCCGCTGACGCCGTAGTAGTAGCTGACGGTGTCGCTGCCCGCGCCACCGTTGATGACGTTGTTGCCGGCGCCAGCGTAGAGGTAGTTGTCGAGGCTGTTGCCGCTGAGGTTGGCGGCGGCGCTGGCGACGATCCGGCCGTTCTCGACGTTGGCGCCGAGGGTGTAGCTGCTGAGGTAACTATAAACGAGGTCCGTGCCGCCAGTGCTGGCGGTGGCGTTGGTCTCGCTGACGCTGTCGCCGCTATCGCGGACGTAATAGTAGTCGTTGCCGTCGCCGCCGAGCATGGTGTCGTTACCGGCGCCGCCGTCGAGCAGATTACGACCGGCGTTGCCTATCAGCAGGTTGTTCAGGGCATTGCCGTAGCCCACGAGGTTGGCCGAACCGGTTAGCGTCAATTGCTCGACGTTGTCTGCAAGGATGAGCGAAACCGCACTGAACACGGCGTCAATCCCGTCATCTGCTGCCTCGATCACCCGATCACCGGCACTGTCGACGACATAGCTGTCGTCGCCGCCCAAGCCGATCAACAAGTCAAAACCCTGGCCACCGTCGAGAACGTTGTTCTCGTCGTTGCCGATCAGCGTATCGTCGTATCGGGACCCGGTCAGGTTTTCGATGCTGACCAGCGTATCGTCACCAAAGCCCGTTCTCTGAAACTCGCCAGCGACCAGGCTAACCTCGACCGCAGCGCCAGCATTGCAGTAGCTGACGGTGTCACTGCCTTCGCCGCCGTCAAGCACGTTGTCGCCGGCGTTGCCGGCAAGGATGTTGTCGCCGGCGTTGCCGGTAGCGGCAAGATCGCTCAGACCAAGTAGCGTGACGTTCTCGACGTTGATCAGTGCCGCCAGGCTGAAGCTCACGGTGCTCTGCACCGTGTCGTTACCGCTGCTGACTGCTTCGTTGACCACGTCGCCAGCGCTGTCGACGACGTAGGTATCGTCACCCCAGCCACCGGCCATCGTGTCGGCACCGCTGCCGCCGTCGAGCAGATTGTCTCCGTCGTTTCCGGTCAGTGTATTGTTCAAGGCGTTGCCGGTACCAGCGAGTCCGGCGGTGCCGGTCAGCGTCAGATCTTCGACATAGCCGCCAAGCCGATAACTGATGCTGGCAAAAACCGTATCTGTGCCGTTGCCGAGGAACTCGATGACGCTGTCGTCAGCATTGTCCACGACATAGCGGTCGTTGCCCGCACCACCAGAGAGCGTATCGGCCCCAGCGCCGCCATCGAGAACGTTATCGCTGCCATTGCCGGTCAGCGTATTGTCCTGGGCATTGCCCGTCGCGTTGATCTGAGCGCTGCCGGTAAGGATGAGTTTCTCGATACGGTCAGGCAGCACGTAGCTGACGGACGAACGAATAGTATCGGCGCCTCCCGTTTCGACGAAGGGATTGATGACCCGGATGACGTCCATCTGCCGGTTGTTGTCGTTAGCGACAAGGTTGTCGGCGTCGCTACTGAAAATGATGCTGCGGCCGTCGGCCGAAAACCTTGGCCCAAAGCTGCCGGCGTTGCCTTCGCTGCCGCCAACGTTGGTCGATAAGCGCAGAAGCGTACCGCTCACCAGATCCTTGACAAAAATGTCGCTGCTGGCATTCGTGTCGTTGGCCACCAGGTTGCTGGCCAGGCTCGCGAACACCAGATAACGGCCGTCCGCCGAGAGCGACGCCGAACTGCTGCTGCCGTTGCCGTGCGTGCCATCCGATCCAGTCGACACGCGCTCGATCGCGCCACTTTGCAGATCCTTGACGAAAATGTCGCTGCTGTCGTTGCTGTCGCCGGCGACCAGGTTGCTGGCGACACTCTCAAAGACAATCCGGTTGCCGTCAGCAGCGATCGAGGCGTTGGTGCTGCTCCCATTACCCGGGGTACCAAGGGCGTCCGACGAAACGAGTTGAAGGTCGTCGGTCTGCAAGTCCTTGAGGAAGATATCCGTCGCGTCGTTGCCATCGAGCGCCACCAGATTGCGGGCATCGCTCTGGAAAACTACGTAGCGGCCGTCGGCGGAGAACGAACCGGCACCACTGCCGCGATCGCCCTGCACGCCGGCAGCATCGATCGAGATGTTGCGGATTTCGCCGCTCTGCAGGTCCTTGACGAAAAGATCGGTGACGCCATTGCCGTCGTTCAGAACAAGATTGCTCGCCTGACTTTCGAAGACGACGTAGCGACCATCGACAGAGAACGACGCGTTGCTGCTCGACTGATTCCCCTGTGCTCCGACGGCGTCGGTCGACACGCGCAGGATCGCGCCCGTCTGCACGTCTTTGACGAAAATGTCCCGCCTGGAATTAGTGTCACCCGTCACCAGATTCGTGGCATCGCTCTCGAAAACCAGATAGCGGCCCTCGTTTGAGAATGCGGCATTGCTGCTCGAATAATTTGCCTGCGCGCCGGTGGCGTTGGTCGAGATGCACTCGATGGAGCCGCTCTGCAGGTCTTTGACGAAGATATCCCACGCCCTGTTGCCGTCGTCGGGTATCAGATTGTCGGCATAACTCTGGAATAGCACGTAGCGCCCACTCGTCGAGAATGAAGCGTCGGAGCTGCCGTAGTACCCGTTGCCCTGGCTCCCGCTGGCGCTCACCGATACCAACACCGGATCCGACGTAAGACTTTCGCTGACGACGTCGGCCCCGTCGTCGACGATGTAGAGGTCGTTGCCCGGTCCGCCGTCCATAGTGTCGACGCCCATGCCGCCGTCCAGGGTGTCGTTGCCAGCGCCGCCGAGCAACCGGTCGGCGCCGGCGCCACCGCCGACGCTATCGTTGCCCTCGCCGCCGAGCAAGAGGTCAGCGCCATCGCCGCCGCTGAGCGTATCGTGACCACTGCCGCCATCAAGGACGTTGGCTGCACTGTTGCCGATAAGCAGGTTATCGAGCGTGCTGCCGGTCCCGTCGAGGTCGGCGTTACCGGTCAGCGTCAGATTCTCGACGTTTGCGCTTAGCGTAAAACTGCAACTGGCGAACACCGTATCCATGCCGCCCGCCGACGATTCAAGAACGCGGTCGACAGGCGTATCGACGTAATAGCTGTCGTTGCCGGCGCCGCCAGTGAGTGTATCGTCCCCAGCACCTCCATCGAGGACGTTGTTGCCATCATTGCCAGTCAGCGCGTTGGCGAGCGCGTTGCCTGTGGCGTTGATGTGGTCATACTTGCCGCCAGTCAGTAGCAGGTTTTCGACATTCGCCGTCAGCGTATAGCTCAGCGACGACCTGACGGTATCCGTACCGCCGACGATGACGAAGGGGTTGGGAGCGACGAAAATCTGCCGATCGTTCGTCCCGCCCTCGACCAGATTGCTGGCATAGCTGTCGAACACGACGTAGAGGCCGTCTGGCGAGAATTCGACTTGGTGGCCCCACACGGGTTGCTCTGTAGAATCCGCGGCAACGCGACGTACGGCACCAGTCTGCAGGTCTTTGACAAAGATGTCCCAATCGTTGTCTTGATCGCCATCGACGAGATCGTTGGCGTAGGTAGCAAAGACCAGATAGCGACCGTCGACCGAGAACGACGCCCTGGATGAATTCTCCAACCAGTCTACGTGGGCGTCTTGCGAGAATAGCCGCTCAAGCGCTCCGGTCTCGATGTCCTTGATGAAGATGTTGGTGTCGGTGTATTGATAGGGAATCATGTTCCACGGGTCACCGGGATCATCATAAGCATCGTATTGCGTGAAGACGACATGGCGACCGTCCGTGGAAAACGACGCATTGATGTGATTGCCCGAGTAGAGCTGCGCTCCAGTCGAATCGGTCGACACACGCTGAATCGCTCCAGTCTGCAGGTCCTTGACGAAGATGTCGGTGTAGCCGTAGCGGTCATCCTCCACCAGGTTGCCGGCATCGCTTTCGAACAGCACATAGCGGCCGTCGGCGGAGAACGACGCATTGTGGCTTGCAAAGTCGGCCTGCGCGCCAGCCACGCTAGTCGACACACGCAGGATCGCGCCGGTCTGCAGGTCCTTGACGAAAATGTCCCGTTGATTATTGGTATCGCCGGTCACGAGATTGCTGGCATTGCTTTCGAAAACCACATAGCGACCGTCAGCGGAGAACGAAGCGTCGTAGCTGTAGCCGTTGGCCTGCGCGCCGGTGGAGTCAGTCGACACGCGCTGGATCGCTCCGGTCTGCAGGTCCTTCACGAAGATGTCGGTGTAGCCGTTGCTGTCATCCACCACCAGATTGCTGGCATCGCTTTCGAAAACCACATAGCGGCCGTCAGCGGAGAACGAAGCGCCGTCGCTGTAGCCGTTGGCCTGCGCGCCGGTGGAGTCCATCGACACGCGCTGAACGACACCACTGTAAAGATCCCTGACGAAAATGTCCGATTTGTGATTGGTATCCCCGGTCACCAGGTTGCTGGCATAGCTTTCGAACACCAGGTAGCGCCCGTCGGCAGAAAAAGACGCCTTCTCGCTGCTGCTGTTCCCCTGCGTACCGGTCAAGTCCGTCGACAGCACGCGAATGGGCAGCAGCTTGAAAGAGGAGGTCTCTTCGACCACGTCACCGACGTGATTCACGACATAGGTATCCGAGCCCATGCCGCCGCCCATGGTATCCGCGCCACCACCACCGTCGAGCATGTTGTTGCCGTCGTTGCCGATCAACGTGTTATCCAGCGCATTGCCCGTGCCATTGATGTTATCGCCGCCGGTGAGAATCAGGTTCTCGACCCGATCAGGCAGGGTGAAACTCACGGACGATTGAACGACGTCGGGATCGACAAACGGATTTCCGAACATGAAGACGTCACCGTCGCCAGAGTTATCTCCATCAACCATTTGGTCGAGGTCAGTGTCGACGAGCAGAAAATGGCCGTCGGTAGAAAACGATGCCTTCGGTGGTTGTGGTTGGTCCCAGCTACGAAGATATCCATAATCTGGAAAAAGACTCTGCAGCGCGCCGGTCTGAAGGTCCTTGATGAAGACGTTGCTCTTCGTTTCATAACCCTCGTTTTGGTAGAGTCGAGATGTGACGCGGTTGCCGTAGGCCCGACTTGTCTGTTGCCGCCTCTTTCGTCTGGCGGTGCCCAAGTAGTCAGGCCATAGCCCCGTTTCCACATCCCGCTCATCGAACCGGACAGGCGGATTTCCCGCATCCGGCTCTCGGACAAGACATCACGCTTTCGCCCACGGAAGGTCATGGGTTCTTGCCGGCAGGTTGACCAGCCCCAACTGCTCGTGGAGATACTGATCGGGGTAGCGCCTTCTCCCCTTGCCAGGAACCTTGTGTTTCTTGCACAACCACCGGCG
>QPGA01000091.1 GCA_003332265.1 Candidatus Accumulibacter meliphilus | reverse complement strand
CGACACACCTCGGTCGTGTGCCACCGCATCACCGGCGATGGCGCGCGGGTGGTCGCCTGGATCATCGGCAACAAGCGCGCTTTCACCACCGGTGGTGCCTGCGCCACGGGCTGGACCGCCAGGAAGTTGCGCAAGGAAGACACCGACCTGCCCTACCCCGTCCGGCTGATGTCGAGGCTGGTCTCGCTGGCCGGGCTCCTGCACGACATCGGTAAGGCGAACAGCGCGTTTCAGAAGGTAATTCGCAACGAGAACAGCCAGGAAGCCTTTCGCCACGAAGCGGCCAGCGCCATGATGCTGGGCTGGCTCCATGGCTCTGGCGACGACGGGCAATGGGTCGCTTCCTTCATCGCGGCGATCGACAACGACGAACTCGACGACAGGATTCGCAAGTCACTGCACGCGCAGGCGGCGAAGCACCACGCGGGGAACCAGCAGGGCGAAGATAGCGACGAGAGACGGATTTTCTTGGGGGCCGATCGGCGTGCCCTCAAGGAAACCCCCGTGCTTTTCGGCTTGCTGTGGCTGATGGTCGCTCATCATCGCCTGCCCGAGGGTGATCCGCTCGTCTCACTCGCAGCGGCAGAGATCAACTCTTCGGGTCACGCGCGGCTAGATGCGAAAGCTCTGAGGGTCGATAAGC
Organism: Candidatus Accumulibacter meliphilus; assembly: GCA_003332265.1. Taxonomy (GTDB): domain Bacteria; phylum Pseudomonadota; class Gammaproteobacteria; order Burkholderiales; family Rhodocyclaceae; genus Accumulibacter; species Accumulibacter meliphilus. Next base: position 5,118 of record QPGA01000091.1, on the reverse strand, counting down.
TCGTTGCGGAAGGACTGCCGTGGTTGCATGATGCCTGGAAGAAGCGCCTGCGCGACGACCTGCAATCGCTGGCCGGCCTCCTAGCCGAACCGCGCTTTGCCGAGGCAAAAACTTGTCTGTTCGATCACCTGCGGCTTTTCGGGCGGCCGGCGCTGCAGCTTGCCGACCACTTGGTTTCGTCAGACAAGCGACCCGACCGGTTGCCTTCGCCGGTCTACGCCTACGCCAACTCGGCCGTGCTCCCCGACGGTTCGCCGACCCTCGGTCAGAAGCTACACGCGCACTTGATCGCGGTGAGCCGCAGCGCCGTCCTGGCCGCCCAGGAAATCCTGACGCTGCGTCGCGAAATGCCGGGCGTGGAAGCGGGCGAAATTCCGTTGGCGCTTCGCAGGAAGGGCCGGGATCCGAAATATGCCTGGCAGGACGAGGCGGCGAGCGCAATTCGTGCGCATCGCACGGGCGTTCATGAAGGCGCTTTTTTTGGCGTCATGATCGCCGGGACCGGCTCTGGCAAAACAATCGCCGCCCTGAAAGTCGCCGCAGCGTTCAGGAGCGCTTTGCGCGTGGTCTATGCCTCGCCCTTGCGCTCGCTTACCCTGCAATCAGGCAACGAGTTCGCCGACATGGGGTTTGGCAGCGACGATATGGCGACGGTCATCGGCGATCCGCTGATCCAGAAAATGTTCGACATCGAGGGCAGGTCGCAGGATCTCCGCGAGTCGATCTGCAATCCGGAGTGCGACGAGGAGGCGATCGAGGTCGTGGGCGGCGGTTCATCACCGGATCTCGGCGAGCGCTTGCGCACGCTGCGGTGTTTCGACGATCGCCAAGTGCGGATGATCACCACGCCAGTGCTCGCGGCCACGCTCGATACGGTGATGAAGCTCGCCGACGGTCGGCGCGGCAGCTACCTGACCCATTTGCTGCGCATGGCCTCCTCGGATCTGATCATCGACGAGGTTGACATGTATTCGCCGGTGGATCTTCTGGCGATTGGCCGTCTCGTCGAAGCCGCGGGTTTCTGGCGTAGCCGCGTTACCCTGAGTTCGGCGACACTCTCGCCAGTGATCGCATTTGCTCTCTTTCGCGCCTACCTCGCCGGGGTCAAATCCCGCGATGCTCTGGATAGCGCGGAGACACGGATCTTCGGCGGCTGGTTTTCGGATTCGACGCCGGCCGTTATCCAGAAAATCGCTTCGCCAGAAGGGTTCCAGCAGGAACACCTGGCGTTTGCCGGGTCGGTTGCGAAGATCGCGGGCGCACAGGGTAAACGGCGCGTTGCCGGATATATTCATCGTCAAGAAACTGCGGATTCCCCCGCCTCAGAGCAGCGGCAGCAGCTATTGTCCCTGGTGGCTGCCGTCAAGCATCTTCACCGGCTCAACGCTGTATCCCTGGCAGACGAGCGTCGCTTTTCCGTCGGCTGCGTTCAGGTGGTCAATGTCGTGCATTGCCAGCGCTTCGCCCTGGCGCTCGCGGCCTGGGCCGCCGAGGAAAAAACTGGCGAGGCGCTCGATATCCGCGTGGTTTGTCTGCATGGCAGACTGTCGCTGGCAAGTCGCAACTGGATTGACGGGCAGCTGAACCGGATGCTATGCCGAAAGGGAGAAAATGGCGATCTCGCGCCGCTGGTCAATCCCTTCGTGCGGGAATTCGTTGCCGGCTCGTCGTGTCTGAACATAGCGGTGATCCTCGTTTCGACGCTGGAGACCACCGGCCGGGATCATGATTTCGATTGGGGGGTGATTGAGAGCCGGCAAGAGCGAGACATTCTCCAGTTTGCCGGGCGGATACGCCGGCATCGACCGCCCCTGCCCGACAGCGGCTTCAAGAACTTGGTGATTTGGGATGTGCCGCTGCGATGGGATGGAAAGCCATGGCAACCGCAGAACACGCGCGACAACCCGGTGGCTTTTAAGCGCTTCGGGGTGGGCGACACGATGGGTGAACCGGTCGACCGCCCGGGGGGGAGCAATCTCACGCAGGTGCTGTTGCGTCGTGCCATCGGCGAGGACGCCGGCGCGCGCCGCTATGGGGCGATGCCGAACTACCAGGCGATGATGTCGCAGACCTATGGGAAGGACGCTTTCGTTACGCCGTCGAGGTGCCTGAGTGAAGCGTTTCCGCGCGCGCGCGAATACGACCCGCAAGACAACGAGGCCTATACGGTGCGAGCCTGCGAGACACAGCGTCTTCGCAATGTGCTGCTCGAACAGCGAAGAAATAAAAACCACAGCCTCGTCGAGTGGCTGGCCGACTGCAACCGGGCCGGCCGATTGCTGAGCTACCATCAGAATCTCTATCGCTTCCGGGCCGGGCGCCGCATGTACCTTTATTGGCACGATTGGCGCGACGGCGAACAGCAGTGGTTCTACGTCGTCGAACCGGGCCGGGAGCTGGAGACGTCGAAACCACAGTGGTGCATCACTGACTTAAACGTCGAAGCAAAGGGCTTCCTGTTCACCTTTGACGAAGAGGCCGAGATCGACGAAATCCGTGCCAGCACCGGGGCATTTCTCAAGAAGGATCGCATCCGGCTCGCGAGCGTATATTTCACGCAGCAGCCGTCTGCTGACAATTCACGGCTGGCCTATCACTGCCAAATCGGCCTAATGGGATGACCAAACTTCTCATCAACCTCACCGACCTTCTGCGCCAGCGCACGGTTGAGGGCGAGCGCATCGAGTACAAGACCGGATGGAGTCCAGACGCAACCCTCCGCACCGTGTGCGCCTTTGCCAACGACTTCGAAAACCTTGGCGGCGGTTACGTGGTGATCGGGCAGGACTGCGACGCCAATGGCCAGCCTCTGTTCCCACCCGTGGGGCTGGCTGACAACCAGCTGGACAAGATTCAGCGCGAACTGCTGGCGCACTGTCAGTTGATTCAGCCGCCGTATTTCCCAGTATTGAGCATAGAGGAAGTCGAGGGGCGCAAGTTGATCGTACTTTGGGCACCAGGCGGACAGAACCGACCCTACAAAGCGCCCGAAGCCGTCACAGCCAAGAAAAAGACGTGGCACCACTACATCCGGCGCTACAGCAGCACGGTCGAGGCCAAGGGCGACACCGAGCTGGAGTTGTTGAGGCTGGCTGCCAAGGTGCCGTTTGACGACCGCTACAACCAGTCGGCACGGCTCGATGAACTCTCCAAACCGCTGATGCAAGCTTTCTTGCAGGAGGTGGACAGCGCATTGGCGGCGGATGCGCCCGGGTTTTCGGTCGAGGCATTGGCTCGGCAGATGAACGTCGCGGGTGGGCCTGTCGAGTCGCCGTGGCCCAAGAACGTCGGTCTGCTGTTTTTCAATGAGACGCCGGAGCGATTTTTCCCCGGCGTGCAGATCGATGTGGTCTGGTTCCCTGAGGGTGCCGGCGGTGATCGCTTCGAGGAAAAGATCTTCAAGGGCCCGCTGGCGCGGATGACGCGCGAGGCCTTGAGCTACATCCAGCGCAACTACCTGCGCGAGACGGTCATCAAGCACCGTGACCGAGCCGAGGCCACGCGGGTCTGGAATTTCCCCTATGCTGCCATCGAGGAAGCCGTGGTCAACGCGGTCTATCACCGTTCTTACGAGGAGCGTGAACCCATCGAGGTGCGCATCAGCCATGACGAGTTGGTTGTCGTTAGTTTTCCCGGCCCGGATCGTTCCATCCGCTTGGAGGACCTGCAGGCCGGTCGTGCAGTCAGCCGCCGCTACCGCAACCGGCGGATCGGCGAGTTCCTGAAGGAACTGGATCTGACCGAAGGCCGCTCGACGGGCATCCCGAAAATCCTCAAGGTGATGGCCGCGAATGGCTCGCCCACGCCGCTGTTTGAATCGGATGATGACCGACTGTCGTTTGTGATCCGCTTGCCCAGTCATCCGCTGGCCATGGGCGGGATCACGCCCATCGACCAAGCTACCGGGGAAGTCACCGGGGAAGTCACCGGGGAAGTTGGGCGTCTACTACGCGTCCTGGATCGGGAGATGCCCCGGCAGCAGATTCAGGATGCCCTGGCGCTCAAGCATGAAGATCATTTCCGAAATGCCTACCTCAAACCGGCTTTGGCCCTTGGGGTGATCGAGATGACCCAGCCTGACAAACCGCGCAGTAGCAATCAGCGCTACCGCCTGACTGCCTTCGGGCAACGCTGGCTGGAGATGCATCCCGGCAACAGCGCGGGTTGAAAAATTCTCGGAGCTTACCCGCAAGCCCGCAGCAACCCGCGCCAGCACTCACATGCCCCGATAGCGAGTTTGTTTCCAGGGAACCACGCACCACCAGACACGAAGCCCCAGCCGTTCTCGGTTGGGGCTTTGGCTCATTATGTGTTTCGGGTTGTTAGCTGAGGAGCAAGCCCAAGAGGGATTCGAGAAGTCGCTTTCCGCGATTTTTGGCGTTGTGAACGAACTCGAAGAAGCCGAGGTAGAGAGGAAGACTTTCCTGGGAGATCCCGCGATGAGGCCGCAGCCAGAAACGCAGCAAGGACCAGAATCCCTCGATGGTGTTGACGTGAACCTCGTGGAAGCCGTCGCCGTCTTCATCGCGGGCGTACTCGCGGGCGCTGTGGCAGACGGTCTTGTGACTGTAGCCCCACTCAGGCAGGCAGCCGTAAATGTCATACTCGTCGGTCAGCACTAGGGTGCCCGGCGCGATGGTGGCCTGGATCAGCGGTTGTATCATGACTTGGCGGACGTTTTCGAGCATGCGGATGACGACTTGACCGCCGCGCTGGATCATGCCGAAAACCGGAGGCTTCTCCTTGGCAAGCGTGCCGCGACCGCGAGCCCCCTTCAGGCGGTTTCTGCGGCCCTTACGGTGTTTTTTTTACTGCCAAAGGATGCCCCTTGTGCCCTGCCACCACATAGACCTCGTCACACTCAACGGTTCCCTGGAGCTCTGGGGCGGGCTTGCGACTGACTACCCCTTCTCGAAGTTGGGTCGCCATCTTCTGAACGTCGTCCTTGTTGAGGCCCAGTTCCTTGCCGATTTGCGTGTTCGACAGGTTCAACCCCATGAAATACAAACACAAGATCCAAGTGCGCAAGGGTAGGTGATGCCCTTCGAAGATCGTGTCGGTTAAGTCGTCAAAGTACCTTTCACAGGACTTACAGCGGTACCTCTGGCGATGTTCCTG
>QPGA01000010.1 GCA_003332265.1 Candidatus Accumulibacter meliphilus | reverse complement strand
GCGATCGCCATTCTGAGTGACTCAAAGGGGGTCATCGACATCGGCCTGCCGGTCAGCGGCGATCTCGGTGACCCTGAATTTTCCTATGGGGCGGTGATCGGCAAGGCCTTCGGCAACCTTATCGCCGGCATCATTACCGCGCCCTTCCGGGCGCTCGGAGCGCTTTTCGGTGCCGGTAGCGATGCCAAGCTCGACAGCATCGACTTCGAACCCGGCCGCGCCGCGCTGGCGCCGCCCGAGCGCGAGAAACTGGCAGCGGTCGCCGGTGCGATGAAGGAGCGCAAGACGCTGACCCTGGTGGTGCCACCCGCGCAGTCGGCCGAAGTGGACACGCCGGCGCTCAAATCGCTCGCCGTGCGCACCGCCATTGTCGCGCGCATGGGACTCGAATTGACGCCCGGCGAAGATCCCGGCCCGGTCGACGCGGCGAACCCGCGCGCGCAGGTGGCCATCGAGGCGGTGTTCAGTGAGCGCTATGCTCCCGAAGTGCTGGCACTGGTAAAGCAGCGGGCGCTGGCCGCCGCACCGCCTGGCGGGAAGTCAGCCGCGGCACCGCCGCCGGCGTTCTACCAGAACCTTGTCGAGCGCATGATCAAGGAGCAGCCAGTCTCCGACGAGGAGCTGGCACGGCTGGCGACACGGCGCGGCGAAGCGATCGTCGCCGAGATGACTGCCGTTGATGGAGTGGACGCCAAGCGCGTGCAGCTCGGCAAAGCGCGGCCGGCCAGTGCGGCGACCAACAAGGCGGTTACCTTGCAGCTCGAACTCGAGGTCGCCAAGTGAAGCCAGTCGCCGATGCCGGTTTGTTGAGTCGACTGGACGAGAATATCTGGGGTCGCCACGGCGGTGACGGCCTGCCCTTGTGGCAGGCGCGCGGCATGCGGGTCTTGCGTACGCTCCTGCTGCTGGTGCGCGATGTGGTGAATGGGCAATTGACCCTGCGCGCCATGAGCCTGGTCTATACGACGCTGTTGTCGATCGTACCGCTGCTGGCCCTGAGTTTTTCGGTGCTCAAGGCCTTCGGCGTGCACAACCAGATTCAGCCGATGCTGCTGAAGTTTCTCGAGCCCCTCGGCAAGGAGGGGGAGGAGATCGCGGACAACATCATCGCCTTCATCCAGAACATGAACGTCGGCGTGCTCGGTGCCCTGGGCCTGGCCTTGCTGCTCTACACGGCGATTTCCTTGATGCAGAAAATCGAGGAATCGCTGAACTACATCTGGCACATTCAGCGTCACAGGCCGCTGGCCGATCGTTTCAGCCGCTATCTGAGCGTTCTCATGGTCGGTCCGATACTCGTTTTTGCGGCCCTGGGCATCACCGCCACGGTGATGAATGTCGAGACCGTGCGCGGACTGCTGGCGATCGAGATGCTCGGCCAGCTGGTGCAGACGATCAGCCGCTTGACGCCCTATCTGCTGGTGATCGCCGCCTTCACCTTTGTTTACATGTTCATCCCCAACGCGCGTGTGCGTCTGCTCCCGGCCTTGATCGGCGGCGTTGCCGGTGGTGTCGCCTGGCAAACCGCAGGTTGGGCATTTGCGACTTTCGTGGCCAGTTCGCACCAGTACGCGGCGATTTACTCGAGCCTGGCGATTCTGATTCTGTTCATGATCTGGCTCTATCTGAGCTGGCTGATCCTGCTTTTCGGCGCCAGTGTCGCTTTTTACGCGCAGCATCCGGAGTACCTCTACGCCGGTGTCGGCGAACCGCGATTGAGCAACCGCATGCGCGAGCGGCTGGCGTTGTCGACCATGACCCTGGTCGCCAGCCGCTTCGTTGCCGGCGAGCCGACGCCCTCGCTGGGCGAATTCATTCGCTTGCTGCGGATGCCGAGGCACGTCCTGGAGAACGTGCTCGATGCCCTGGAGAGCGAGAAACTGCTGCTGCAAAGCAGCGACGATCCACCGCTCTACCTGCCCGGACGCGACCCGGCATTGATCAGCGTGGTGGAGGTCCTGGAGACGGTACGCAGCGCCGGCGAGGAGCGCTTTTTTTCACCCGCTGGTTTGCCGGCGCTGCCCGCAGTCGACCAGATATTCGAGCGCATGCAGCAGGCGCTTGAGGCGATGGTCGGCAGCATCAGCCTGCGTGAGCTGGCCGCGCAGCCGACGGCGGCCATGCCGCCCGCTACGCCCGCTGCGCCTGAGCAGGAGGTCGACCAGGACCCTGACCCGGAGGGTGGTCAAGACCTGGACCAAGTCGGGCCGGAAGGCGCCGCCGAATGCGGCGCCGGCCCTGGGCTTACAGCAACTCTTCCAGACGCAGGCGGACGATCGCCCCCTTGACGGCGGCGAGCGAGGCGATGCGGGCAATCGCCGCGTCGATGTTTCTTTCGCGCGTCTGATGGGTGAGCATGATGATCTCGGTCTGGACTTCGCCCTCGGCGGGCTCGCGCTGGATCATGGCGTCGATCGAGATTTCCTGATCGGCGAGAATGCGCGTCACGTCGGCGAGCACACCCGGCCGATCATCAACCCGCAGACGCAGGTAATAGCTGGTGATGACGTCGGCCATCGGCAGAATCGGCAGGTCGACCATCGCATCGGGCTGGAAAGCGAGATGTGGCACGCGGTGCTCCGGGTCGGCGGTGTGCATGCGCGTGACATCGACGAGGTCGGCGATCACCGCCGACGCCGTTGGCTCGGCGCCAGCGCCCTTGCCGTAGTAGAGCGTCGGGCCGACGGCGTCGCCCTTGACCAGGACGGCGTTCATCGCCCCTTCGACATTGGCGATCAAGCGTCGGGTCGGGATCAGCGTCGGATGCACGCGTAGCTCGACACCTTCGCTGGTGCGCTTGGTGATGCCGAGCAGCTTGATGCGGTAGCCGAGCTGTTCGGCGTACTTGATGTCCGCCGCGTCGAGCTGGCTGATGCCTTCGATGTGCGCCTTCTCGAAGCTCATCGAATTGCCGAAAGCGATCGCCGACATGATGCTCAGCTTGTGTGCCGCGTCGACGCCTTCGACGTCGAAGGTCGGATCGGCCTCGGCATAGCCGAGACGCTGCGCTTCCTTGAGCACCACCTCGAAGGACAGCCCTTTGTCGCGCATCTCCGTGAGAATGAAGTTGGTGGTGCCGTTGATGATGCCGGCGATCCATTCGATGCGGTTGGCGGTGAGTCCTTCGCGCAGCGCCTTGATGATCGGGATGCCGCCGGCGACGGCAGCTTCGAAAGCGACCATTACGCCCTGCTTCTGGGCGGCGGCGAAAATCTCGTTGCCGTGTTTGGCGAGCAGCGCCTTGTTGGCGGTCACCACGTGCTTGCCGTTGGCGATCGCCTGCAGGACCAGCTCTTTGGCGACGCTATCGCCGCCGATCAGTTCGACGACGATGTCGACGTCCGGGTCGCAGACCACCGCAACGGGGTCGTCGGTGACCCGGCAGCTGCCGTCGGTCAAGCGGTGCGTGCGATCGAGATTGCGGTCGGCAACGACGCTGACCTGAATGGGACGGCCGGCGCGGCGCGCGATCTCCTCTGCGTTGCGTTTGAGTACCGCGTAGGTGCCGCCACCGACGGTGCCGATGCCGAGAAGTCCAACATTGATAGGTTTCATAGAGCAGCCAGGAGGGGAGGTTGAGGGTCCAGGATGGAATGTGGAATGTGGAATTGGAGAGATGCGTGGAGAGATGCGTCGAGAATGTACCCGCGGGTCAGGGAAAGCCGCGGCCTAAGCCGCGGCGTAGGCCGCGCCGGGAGTCGCCGCGCGCTGACGATAGCTTTCCAGAAAACGTGCGATGCGCGCAATCGCGTCGCGCAGGTCGTCTTCGTGGGGCAGAAAAACCAGCCGGAAGTGATCGTGGTGCGGCCAGTTGAAACCGCTGCCCTGGACCAGCAGCACGCGTTCTTTCTGCAACATCTCGGCAATGAACTTCTGGTCATCGCGAATCGGATAGAGTTTCGCGTCCAGGCGCGGAAACATGTACAGCGCTGCTTTTGGCTTGACGCAGCTGACGCCGGGAATGGCGGTGATCAGCTCGTGCGCCAGGTCGCGCTGGCGGCACATGCGGCCACCCGGGGCGACCAGATCGTCGATACTCTGGTAGCCGCCGAGGGCGGTCTGGATGGCATGCTGCCCGGGCACGTTCGAGCACAGGCGCATCGACGACAGCATATCCAGGCCCTCGATATAGTCACGCGCTTCGCGCAGGTCGCCGGAAACGACCATCCAGCCGGCGCGATAGCCGCAGGAACGGTAGTTCTTTGACAGCCCGTTGAAAGTCACGGTGAGGACATCGGTCGATAGCGAAGCGATCGCCGTATGCGTTGCCCCGTCGTAGAGCACTTTGTCGTACACCTCGTCGGCGTAGATGATCAGGTTGTGCTGACGGGCGATGTCGACCATTTCGAGCAGCACCTGGTCAGGATAAAGCGCGCCCGTGGGGTTGTTCGGGTTGATCACTACCAGCGCGCGGGTGCGTGGCGTTATTTTGGCGCGCAGATCCTTCAGATCGGGCAACCATTCGCTGCCTTCGTCGCAGAGATAGTGGCGCGGCGTGCCGCTGGACAGGCTCACCGCAGCGGTCCACAGGGGGTAGTCCGGTGTCGGCACGAGCACTTCGTCGCCGGCATTGAGCAGCGCGTTCATGGCCATCACGATCAGCTCGGAGACACCGTTGCCGATATAGATGTCCTCCAGCGTCACCCCCTGGATGTGCTTCTGCTGGGTGTAATGCATCACCGCCTTGCGTGCCGAAAAAATGCCTTTTGCATCCGAGTAACCGGCCGCGCTGGGCAGGTTGCGGATCATGTCGAGCTGGATTTCCTCCGGCGAGTCGAAGCCGAACGCGGCCAGGTTGCCGATGTTGAGCTTGATGATGTGGTGGCCTTCTTCCTCCATCTTTCTGGCCTGTTCGAGGACCGGGCCGCGGATGTCGTAGCAGACACTGTCCAGCTTGTTCGATTTGCGCACCGGTTTCATGACGTCTGCCTTTCGCGGCCGCTGCCGGCAGGCAGCAGGCCGTCTTTCCTGAACATGTCGCGGATGCCGCGCACTGCTTGCCGCGTGCGTTCTTCGTTCTCAATCAGCGCAAAGCGGACATGATCGTCACCGAACTCGCCGAAGCCGACTCCGGGCGAAGCCGCGACCCTGGCTTCGAGGAGCAGTTTCTTGGCAAACTCCATCGACCCCAGGTGCCGGTAGAACTCCGGGATTCTGGCCCAGATGTACATCGACGCCTTCGGCACCTCGACCATCCAGCCGGCTTCGTGCAGCCCCTTGGCGAGCACGTTGCGGCGCCGCTGATAGGTCTGGCGTACCTCTTCGACGCATTGCTGCGAGCCTTCCAGGGCGATCACCGAGGCCACCTGGATCGGCGTAAACGTGCCGTAGTCGTGATAGCTCTTGATGCGCACCAGCGCCCGGCACAGCTCTTCGTTGCCGACCATGTAGCCGACTCGCCAGCCGGCCATGTTGTAGCTCTTGGACATGGTGAAGAACTCGACCGCGACCTCGCGCGCGCCGGGGACCTGCAGGATCGACGGCGCCTGATAACCGTCGAAGACGATATCGGCGTAGGCCAGGTCATGTACCACCAGAATGTTGTGCTCCCTGGCCAGGGCGATGACGCGCTCGAAGAATTCGAGGTCTACGCAGCGGGCGGTCGGATTGCTCGGAAAGCCGAGAATCATCATCTTCGGTTTCGGCGTCGTCTCGATGACGGCGCGCTGCAGCTCCTCGAAAAAGTCGACGTCCGGCGTCATCGGCACCGAGCGGATGTCGGCGCCGGCAATGATCGCCCCATAGATGTGGATCGGGTACGAGGGATTGGGGACCAGGACGGTATCGCCGCGGTCCACAGTGGCCAGCATCAGATGCGCGATGCCTTCCTTGGAGCCGATGGTCACCACCGCTTCGCTTTCCGGGTCCAGAGTCACGTCGTAGCGCCGCTGGTACCAGTCGCAGATCGCCTTGCGCAGCCGCGGAATGCCCTGCGAAACCGAGTAGCCGTGCGTGTTCTCGCGCAGCGCCGCTTCGACCAGCTTGTCGGTGATGTGCTGTGGCGTTGGCCCGTCGGGATTCCCCATGCTCATGTCGATGATGTCTTCACCGCGCCGGCGAGCGGCCATCTTCAGCTGGGCGGTGATGCTGAAGACGTAGGGCGGCAAACGTTGGATGCGGGAAAACTCTCTCATGATCCGGGCTCGAGTAAGGGCAGCGCTGTTGATGACGCGTCGATCGGCGAGCAGGGCAGGTCACGCTTGCACGCGGTCCCTCGCTGGAGGCGATCGGCAAAAAAGCTATAATCGTACTTTAAGGTTTTCTGCGCCGCAATTTTCATGAAGCTACAGCTCGACAGACCCGACGGTTTGAACACCTTCACCGCCTACGGTGAGGGCTACGTCAGCGTGAACGGTATCCGCCATAGTTGTAACCTGGCGGCGTTGCCGGAGCGCCTGTTTCCCGAGTGGACGCAGGCCACTTTCGAAACCCTGCGCCTCGAGGACTTCGAATGGCTGGCTTCGCTCGACGCTGAAATCATCCTGCTCGGCACCGGCAGTCGGCTACGCTTTCCGGCTCCCGAGCTGATGCGCCCAATGGCGCGCGCGCAGAAGGGTCTGGAAGTGATGGATTTGCCGGCCGCCTGTCGTACCTACAATGTTCTGATGGGTGAAGGTCGCAAGGTCGCCGTCGGCCTGCTGCTGGTCTGACGGCACGGCGCTAGCCAGTCGGCGTCGCCAACCGGTCAACGAGAAAGAGCGGCCGTAGCCGCCCCTTGTTCTGTACTGCAGTCGCTCAGTCGCGTTCGCCACTCAACATCATCAGCAGGTTCAGCAGGCTGACGAAGACGTTGTAAATGCTCAGATACACCGACAGGGTCGCCGAGACGTAGTTGGTCTCGCCGCCATTCACGATGCGGCTAATGTCGTAAAGGATGTAGGCCGAGAAGATCAGTACGGCCACCGCCGAAATGGTTAGCGACAAGGCCGGGATCTGGAAAAAGATGTTGGCCACGATCGCCAGCAGGACGACGATCATGCCGATGAACAGAAAGCGGCCCATGAAGCTGAAATCCTTCTTGGTGATCGTGGCGACAGCCGCCAGCGAGAAGAAAATCACGCCGGTACCCCCCGCGGCCATGGCGATCAGCGGGCCGCCATTGCTGAAGCCGAGCGCTACTTGCAGGATGCGCGACAGCATCAGCCCCATGAAAAAGGTAAAGCCGAGCAGCAACACGACGCCCATGCCGCTGTTCTTGGTGCGCTCGATACCCCACATGAAGGCGAAGGCAATACCGAGGAACAGCAGGAAGGACATCATGGGGCTGCCGGACATGAACGTGAACTGCATCTGTATGCCGGCCAACGCACCAAGTACGGTTGGCACCATGGTCAGCGCGAGCAGCATGAAGGTATTGCGCAGAACCCGGTTCTGCTGCAGCGACACCTCGCGAGTGGCCTGGCCTGTCATCTGAAACTGGGGTTGCATGGATTTCCTCCTGTTGATGGAACTGCTGATAACGAATACGGCGCTGAGACTAGCTAAATCAGCGAAAAGTTTCAATCACTATCCGCTTTCCCGAATGCTCGTGCCCGGCTACAAGCACTCTCGACAGCGCGACGGTGGCGTTTCCTGGCCGCGGCGCCGTGCTATCATTCGCCTCGCCGTTGCGGCAGGCTGGAAACGCCGCCGCTGGGCTTGCGGGAAGTGTGGCAGAGTGGTCGATTGCACTAGTCTTGAAAACTAGCGACGGGCAACCGTCCGTGAGTTCGAATCTCACCGCTTCCGCCAGTGCGCTAACTTAAGCGCATGAAAAATATAAATAGTTAAGCTGCTTAAGCAATCAGGCCCACGAGATAGCGTGCGCCAACGGCGTCTTCCTCAAAGGGAAGGGTGGGATGCCGAGGCTGCGTCGGTACCTTGTCCAGCACATTGACTGTGGTGGAAAGGCACACAAGATTGCTCAGCCGAGCGGTCGGCTTTCGTCCTGCAACGACTCTGGTAGTGGGCAATGCCAAGCGAGGTGATCGAGACCGTCCGTAAAGGCTGCCCTTTTTCGCCGTCGATCGGGGCGTGGAGCCAAGAGGCCGGAAAACCGTAGTCTCTGCCCGTTCGCACCGCTTACCGGTCGTGTTTCTCGTTCAGATGCTCGAGCGCGCCCAGTCGAGCGTTCTCGTCACCACCGCTTCGTCCCGGACAGCGTCGACGGCTGGCGACTCGTCGTCAATAGCGTCTTCGTAGCGCAGGACCACACCAAAGGGCACCACGCGGCCGAATTCCTCGACGTCTGGCGGCAAGGAACAACGCGTGGTGCGCAGTCATTCCGATAGCATTACCAGGTTGTGGGTACGCGGGTACGCAACCGCGAAACTGGACAGCACCGCCTTGATCGCCTTTTCAACGGCCTACTGAGCATGAAAGCCGAGCACCCGGGCGGGAGCATCCGGATCATCGCGCAGTCGACGCAGGACATAGAGATCGCCCTTGGCGCGCGCCAACAGCGCCAGAGCGTGTTCATTGCTCATGCCGCGCATTCATGAACCAGCCCTTCCTGTGACGCGCGCCATGCCAGCGTGTTGACCATTGTTTTCTGGTCCTCAAAATGAGCCGCGCTCATGACCACTACATCTGCCGGAATGAGCTTTCGCCCCAGCAAAGTGGACAGCCGCGCCATTTCCGTGAACCTGTCAGGCACTTCCGGTTCGACCACCAGCAAGTCGAGGTCGCTGTCGGCATCCGCATCACCTCGCGCGCGTGAGCCGAACACTATCAGCCGGGTGCCAGCGGGTACGGCGTGTGCCAGGCAAGCAAGTGCGTCATCAATCAGGCTCAGGCACTACCCCTTTCCTGGTCACCGCAAGTGAGGGAATCCATCGGGGTCATAATCCATTTTTTCGAGCCAAGCTTCGGCCCCTTCCATCTCAACGGCAGCCTGCGCGCTAAAACTGCTCTAGCCCTCTGTCTCTTCGCACGGCTCAGTGTTCTCACCGCTGGCGTAGCAGCAGTAGTTACCGCCGTGAACTTCAAATGAGCAGCCGACCTGCACGCATACGGCGAGGCGGGAATTCTCGACGAACGCGTATGCGAACGCTTGAAGAAGCGCCAGCGGGCGCTGGGGCTGGCAGGTGGTCCGTTGCCAGCTAGCAGAAGTGGAACGTAGTTCGTCGAGTTGACGGTTGCGTCCAACCATGAGCTCATCGATCGGGTGCCGTGCGCGTGCATGATAGAACTCGAGACGGCGCGCGGCGCGAAGCTGCGGGTGGGAACTCAAGCCGTGAGATTGGCTGTTAAGCCAGGCGAGAAAACCCATTCGTAGTAGAAAGGGTGAGTCTTGCGAAGGTTTTCACGGTGAACGAGATAAACAGGGTGCGCGTCACAAGCACTATTCTCAGTCGCGCCACGGGTCGAATAGCGGAACCCGCGCCTTGGCATGGTCGCCGGTGTCACGTGTGACCACCGTCAGTCCATGATGCAGCCCCGTTGCGGCAATGATGAGGTCCGGCTGCGAAAACGTATGGCCGGACTTGCGGCCCTCTTCGACCAGGAGCCGCCACGTGAACATGATGTCTTCGCTGACGGGAAGAACTCGCTCCTCGAACATGGGCCGAAGCTTGTGAGTCAGCCATCCGTTCAGCTCGACGCGGCGGTTTGCGTCGGTAACGAGTTCGATGCCGAAGCGGATTTCGGCCAGAGTGACGGCGCTGACAAACAGGAGATCGAGCGGTTGTGCTGCGACGAATGCCACCACTTGCGGCGCGGGCCGGGGACGACGCAGTTCGGACAGGACGTTCGTATCGAGCAGCCAACCCGTCACAGGCTCACGTCCCGCACGGGCATCGGTACGCGCTGGGGTTCAATGTCGATATCGCGGTGCGGCGAGGCTTGTAACGCCTCGATCAATGCTTGGCCGGTGCGAACGCCCTTGAGACGGCGAAATTCCTCGCTGGCGATGATGACGACTTCGTCGCGGCCATGCACGGTGACATGCTGTGGCCCCTCGCTGCGTACCAAGCGCACCAGCTCGCTGAAGCGTGCCTTGGCGGCTTGAAGCGGCCAGTGCCCGTGGCGCACGTGCGACGGCTTGTATGAGGGTGGTGGTGGCTTCGATAAATTAGTCATAATGACCAGTATAACGCAGACCCCAGCCCCATTCCTGCTCAAACGCACCGCCCGCCATTACCATCGATGGCGAGGTTGTGCCGTTGAAGTTGCCTGCGCACAGCGCGCAGCTGTTTTGCGCCGACTACGTAGAGCAAGCACAAACGGTTGCCGCGCATCAGCCACAAGCCCCGGATGGCGGGGCACGTTCACACCGTGGCCTCGGTAGTGCACGACGGCCTTTGGTTCACGACGACGGCTGTTCCCCGGTCAAGCGTAAGGTTCAGCGCCTGATTGTCAGGGGGTCAGCGCCACTCCAAACACCTTCCGCGCTGAAATACTGGGTCTTGCATGGAACTCGTGGAATTGCCCCGACCGTGAAATAGTTATCGAGCGAGGTAACCCCGGTGATAGTATATTTGCCCCTGTCGGCCTGCTGGATTGGTGCGCT
Source organism: Candidatus Accumulibacter meliphilus (assembly GCA_003332265.1). Lineage (GTDB taxonomy): Bacteria > Pseudomonadota > Gammaproteobacteria > Burkholderiales > Rhodocyclaceae > Accumulibacter > Accumulibacter meliphilus. Next base: position 95,059 of record QPGA01000010.1, on the reverse strand, counting down.
GGACTCGCTGGGTCAGCAGCATCCAGCCCACTGCAAGCTTGCCGAAAACCATCCGTGCTATTGAATATCCTTTGTTCGGCGGCCGCCAGGCCACGACGACGCTAACCAGCACAACGCCTTGAGCTGTACCCCTTAACACCGACCCCGCTTAACATGTCACTCGATCAGCTCAAGTCCTTCAAGGCCATGCCTGCGCCAGTCAACCCGCCGCCGTCGCCGGCCATCGTGGAAGAAAACGAACCGGCGTTCAACCTGGGCGATCTCATCGCCACCCTGTTGGAATACAAATGGCTGGTGCTCATTGTCACCAGTCTGGTCTCGATGGCGGGCGCACTCGCGGTTTTCACGGCCACGCCGATTTATCAGGCCAATGCCACGCTGCAGATCGAGGGAGGACAAAAAGGCGTGTCGGCGCTGGCTGAACTGCAATCCATGGCCGCCCCCGCATTGGATAGCGACTTTTCCATCAATACCCAAATACACATCCTCAAATCGCGCATGCTCCTGGGGCGGGTGGTCGACAAACTCAAACTGGATATACTCGCCTCGCCGGTCTACCTGCCCTTTGTCGGCGCCGGCCTGGCCCGCCGTCATGCCGGGGCGGATCTGGCCCAGCCTTTGTTCGACCTGACGAAATATGCATGGCTGACGAAATATGCATGGGGAGGCGAGGCAATCAAGGTGGAAAGTCTGGCCGTGCCAGGCTCCCAGTTAGGCCAAAGCTTCACCCTGGTGGCGGGCGAAAACGATCGCTATCAACTGCTGGGCTCCGATAATACCCCTGTCCTGCAAGGCAGGGTTGGCGAGCAGGCGCACGGCAAGGGCGTTTCGCTTTTCGTATCCCAACTCACGGCCCGCCCCGGTACTCATTTCAACGTGAGTCGCATTTCGCAAGAGGATGCCATCTTCAGCCTGCAAGAGCGGTTGGCCGTTCAGCAGCGCAGGTACTCAGCGGTTCTCGACGCTACCCTTACGGGCCCTGATATCGCGACCCTGAGCAGGGTACTGGAGGAAATCCTCAACGCCTACGTAATACAGAATGTGGAATACCACTCGGCCGAAGCAGAAAACACGCTCAATTTCCTGGAAACCCAACTGCCTGTCCTGAAAACCCAGATGGATGCCGCCACGACAGCCTACAACAGCTATCGGCTAAGCCGCGGCTCGGTGGACCTGAATATAGAAACCCAGAGCTTGCTGGCCTCGCTTGTGGATGTGGAGAAGGATCTGGTCAAGCTGCAGGAGCAGCGGGACGAATTTACCCAGCGCTTTACGCCGGGCCACCCAAGCTTCCATTCCCTGGATAGCCAGATAGAACGCCTGAAGGCGAGAAAGTCACAATTAGACACCCAGATCAGCGAACTGCCTGCCATCCAGCAGACCATTCTGCGCCTGCAACAGGATGTGGAAGTCAACAGCACCCTTTATACGAAGTTGCTTAATGCTGCCCAGCAATTGCGCGTGTCCACGGCCGGCCAGGTCGGCGATGCGCGGATCATCGATGAAGCGCTGGTTTCGGGGCAGATCGCCCCGAAACCCACTCTCATGCTCGGCGTTTCACTGGTCCTGGGTCTGGTGAGCAGCTTTGTCATCATTTGGCTGCATTGCTCGCTCAGGGTGATGGTGGAAGACCCGGAAAAAATTGAAGGACAGCTGGGCCTACCGGTTTACGCCACTATCCCTCACAGCAAGGCGGAAGCCAGCTTGTCGCGTACGCTCAAATCGGGCAAAGCCAATAGCGGCTTGCTGAGTACTTGCATGCCCGACGACGACGCCGTGGAAAGCCTGCGCGGCCTGCGCACCACGCTGCACTTTGCCCTGCTGGATGCAGCCAAGTCCTCGGTGCTGATCACAGGCTCGAGCCAGGGCATCGGCAAGAGCTTCATCTCGACCAACCTGGCCGCGCTGCTGGCCCAATCCGGCAAGCGGGTGGTCATCATCGATGCCGACCTGCGCAAGGGTCATATCCATCGAGGATTCAGCCTGCAGCGCGAGGGCGGCGTTTCGGAATACATCAGCGGCACTGCCGGGTTGCAGGACATCGTCAAGGGCACGGCCATTCCCGGCCTGGTCGTGGTCACCACCGGCCAGCGGCCGCCCAATCCTTCGGAACTGCTGATGCACCATCGCTTCGAGGAATTGCTGGAAAAACTCGAGGCGGAGTATGACTACGTGATCATCGACGCCCCTCCCGTCCTGGCTGTGTCGGACGCTGCCATTGTCGGTCGGCTCACCGGCGCCACCCTGATGGTTGCCCGCGCCGGCATGCACCCGCTCCGCGAACTGGAACAGGCCGTCAAACGCCTCAACCAGGCCGGGGTCGAGGTCCAGGGCTTTGTCTTTAACGACATGAATACTACCCGCCAGCGCTATCGCTACGGCTACAAAGGCTATGTCTACCAGTACGCCTACAAGAAAAATGCCTGAGTCCGCCACCGCCCCAACGCAGGCTTCCCTCACCACCATCCCCGCCCCTGGGTGCCGGCACCGTTTTCCAGGGCACAAAGCTTGCGCTGACGGTCTGGTTCCTTGCCACCTGCCTTATCTGCCAGGCCAAGACCGGATTGTCGCCGCCTGCCAGGCCGGAAGATTGCTCGCGTAATACGCGGTGCGCATCTTGTAACAGCGGGCTTTGCCTGTTTGGCCGACTATGCGCGCAGCGCCGGTGCAAAACGTGTCGACATCATCCCGACCGTGATTGAGCTGACACGTTATCCGCGACCACCTGCAACGACGGTTCGTGGTGTAGTGATGGTTCGAAATTCGTGGCAGTGGCGCCTCTCCTACGTGGGGGCGTTGGCGTTTTTGATAGGGATTATAAAAACATATGTGCGGGATTACCGGGCAATTCAACGGCAGTAAGCGCCATCAACTGGAGCGGACGGTCGCGATGATGGCTGCCACACTGTACCGTCGCGGCCCGGATGATGGGGGGGTGTGGGTTGACGAAGCTGTGGGTATCGCCCTTGGCCATCGCCGCCTGTCGATCCTTGATCTCTCCCCGGCCGGGCACCAGCCGATGGCGTCGTCTTGCGGGCGCTTTGTGATTGCGTTCAACGGAGAGATTTATAATCACCTGGAACTCAGGGGCCGGTTGAAGGGGCAAGACTGGCGCGGGCATTCGGATACCGAGACTTTGCTGGCGTGTTTCGCGGCATGGGGAATAGAGAAGACCCTTGAACGCGCTGTGGGCATGTTTGCGATCGCGCTTTGGGATCGTGAAACGTGCACGCTCACCCTGGCCCGCGACCGCATCGGCGAGAAGCCACTGTATTACGGCTGGCAGGGCGACACCCTTCTGTTCGGTTCCGAATTGAAGGCGCTGAAGGCGCACCCTGCTTTTAAGGCGGAGATCGACCGGGGGGCGCTGGCCCTGTTGCTGCGGCACAACTATGTGCCGGCGCCGTATTCGATTTACGAGGGCATCCACAAGCTGCCAGCGGGCACCTATCTGCAACTGCAGCCGGGCCAGCGCGATGCCGAACCGGTGGCGTACTGGTCGCTGGCCGAGGTGGCCGAGCGCGGCATGGCCAGCCCGTTTTCGGGGTCGGATGAGGATGCGCTGAATCGGCTGGAGCAGCATCTGGGCGCTGCGGTGCGCAACCAGATGGTGGCGGATGTGCCACTCGGCGCACTGCTTTCCGGTGGACTCGATTCAACCGCCATCACCGCGTTGATGCAGGCCAACAGTTCTCGTCCGGTGCGCAGCTTCACCATCGGCTTCGACGAGCGCGAGTACGACGAGGCCACGCATGCCCGCGCGGTGGCGGCGCACCTGGGAACCGATCACACCGAACTGCGCCTCAGCGGTAGTGACGCGCTGGCACTGGTGCCTCAGATGCCATCAATGTATGACGAACCGTTTGCCGATTCGTCGCAGTTGCCGACCCACCTGGTGATGAAGCTGGCCCGCCAGCATGTCACCGTGGCGCTATCGGGTGATGCGGGGGACGAGTTGTTCGGCGGATACAACCGTTATTTCCTGGCACCCAAGGTTTGGCGCCGAGTGGGCTGGATGCCTTTGCCGCTGCGGCGCGCTATGGGTGCCGGGTTGACCGCTTTGCCGAGCGAGATGATCAATCGTCTGGCTGGGCCGCTTGCCAGGCGGGCTGGCATCGCCCACCCCGGTGACAAGGCACACAAGCTGGGCCGCCGCCTGCGCGCGATGCGCAGCATGGACGATCTGTATGTCTCGCTGGTTTCCGAATGGCCCGATGCGGAAAGCATGGTGGTGGGCGGGTTCATGCCGCCCAACCTGCTGGACGAGCGGGCGCGCTGGCCCCGTCTCGCCGACCCGGTAGCGCGAATGATGGCGCTGGACGGGCTGACCTACCTGCCGGACGACATCCTGGTCAAGGTAGATCGCGCGGCGATGGCGGTGTCGCTGGAAACGCGGGCGCCGTTCCTCGACCGCGATCTGATCGAGTTCGCCTGGTCGCTGCCCATGCACATGAAGATCCGTGATGGGCAGGGCAAGTGGTTGCTACGTCGCTTGCTGGACCGGTATGTGCCGGGCGAACTGGTGGAGCGGCCCAAGATGGGATTCGGAATTCCGCTGGATGCCTGGCTGCGCGGGCCGTTGCGGGATTGGGCAGAGAGTCTGCTGGCGGAGGATCGGTTGCGGCGCGAAGGGTATTTGAAGCCAGCGCCGATTCGTGCGGCGTGGAAGGCGCATTTGGCAGGGCAGGCGTCGTATGGGTATCGCTTATGGTCGGTGTTGATGTTTCAGGCGTGGCTGGAAAGCCAGTAATGGAATCAGCAAACAACGGGGTACCTGCCCGACAAGCGCGCAAGCCGTTTCTTGGCTGCCTGATCAAATCATGACGATAGCGTGTTCAGTTGAGTGCATTGAGCTGCACTCGTGCCGATGCGAAGTGCCATTCGGTGGCTTGTTGACGAGGTGCAACGCAGAGTTTGGTGGGTGTTGATGGCTAAGCGACTTCGCCATTTTGTTCTTCGCCATGCCGGGGCACTTGGGACGTGGTGTCGGCGTAGCACCTTGGTAGCCAAATAGAATGTATGTCTATTGGTTGATGTTCTTGTTGCCCGCGTTCGCATTCCTTTTCAGGGCGCCTACCTCGCGTGAGCTTATGTGGCTTGGCTGGGGAACGACATGGCTGACCTTGACCCTGCTTATTGGCTATCGCTACGAAGTTGGGGGGGACTGGGAAAACTACGTCGACCATCTGAACGCGGCCTATTCCATGGGTTTTTGGGAAGCGGTTAAACGCTTTGATCCAGCGCACGGCGCCATGAACTGGCTAACCAGTTACATGGGGTGGGGAGTGTATGGCATCAACCTGGCCTACGGCGCGGTCTTCTCGCTGGGGCTGGTCGCTTTCTGCCGTCAGCAACCGCGGCCGATGCTGGCCCTGGCGGTGGCGGTGCCCTATCTGGTGGTGGTGGGAGCGATGGGCTATTCGCGCCAGGGTATCGCCATCGGCTTGGAATTCTTTGCGCTGCTCGCCCTGGCGGAACGTAATACCATCAAGTTCGTGGTTTTTATAGCGATCGCGGCCCTCTTTCACAAAACGGCCGTAGTGCTGATCCCTATCGCAGCGCTGGCCAGTACAGAGCGCAAAGTGTGGACGGCCGTCTGGGTGGGCGCGACAGCGATCCTGATGTATTACCTGTACCTGGCTGATGCCGCCAACACGCTGATCGAGGTCTATGTCGAGGCCCAGTATGCGTCGCAAGGCGGTGCGATCCGGGTGGCGATGAATGCCGTGCCAGCGCTGCTGTTTCTGGCCAACCGCACACGCTTTCACCTCGACCGCGTGGAACTGGCGCTGTGGACCTGGATGTCGCTGATCGCGCTGGCCTTTGTCCCGATTATGGTCCTGTCGCCCTCGTCGACCGCAGTGGACCGGGTGGCGCTGTATTTCATCCCCATCCAGATCTACGTGTTTTCGCGGCTGTCCGATGTGCCCTTGCGCGGCAACCACAAGCGGGTTGCGAGCACACTCGTGGTGCTCTATTACGGAGTGGTGTTGTTTGTATGGCTCAACTATGCAACCCATGCGCCATACTGGCTGCCCTATCGCTTTTACCCGCTGATCTAGCCGCCTATAGAAAAGCATCCACATCTCTAAGACTGTTGAGAGAAATCAGATCGAGTTCTGTCGCAATCGGCAATGCCTCTGCCCTTAGCCCTCGCTTGACCAAATGCCCGATGACATAGAGGAAACCATGCTCACCTGTAGATGTCCCCCATTTATCCTCAATTGCTTCCCGTAGCGCTGCCAGCACCAAGGATTTTCGGAATATAAACAGGCCAATGTCACGCTCTCCGGCTTGCGGCTGAGTAACTCCATGTTCGCGCGTTTCAATGACGCCCGTTACCTGACGTTCGGCATTGCGCGTCACCATTGTGTAGGCCGAATCGACGTTGCGCGTCGCGAAAGTGAAATCGTTGTCATGCTTTAGGTGCGTATCCACCAGAGTCGCCAATGTCTCCGGCTGAATAAACGGGATGTCACCCCATATCAGTAGCACATGCTCGGCTGCTTCAAATCGTGGTGAACGCTCGAACTGCAATACGGCATCACCCATACCACGAGGTTCCTGCTGAACCACAACATGCGCATAAATACCCGCAGAACGAAGGCACTCAGTGATCAGTTCTTTTCCATCCGAACTCACGATAATGGTCGGTTGCCGGTCGTACGGCGCAAGAAGTTCTGCAATGCGAACCAGGATTGGTTTGCCCTGAATCGGAAACAAGGTTTTCGGATATGGTAAGCCAGATCGACTACCACGGCCAGCGGCAGCCACCAGAGCGCAAATATTAAGCACGAAAATCCTTTCCAACTTTACCCTGCAGACCGCGAACGATTGCGGAATAGAAGGCATAAGCATGTCGCCCGATCAGGAGAGATGCAACGAAGCCGAGGCCATTGCGGCTTGCCATACGGCCCAGCAAAGCTGCCAATACCATGCCATGCCTGAACCAGGCTACGTTGAAATAGCGTGTGTTCAAGACAAGTGAATTCTTGACGTAGTAATAGACTTTGATGGGGCTGTACGGTCGCTTACTAACGTCTGGGTGGTAGTGCAATGCGTCCAGTACAGACACCACAGAACCGACACGACGAAGGCGAAAAAAGTAATCTACTTCATCACCATAAATGTAGTAATCCCGGTTCACATTTCCCGCCTTCCGAACCGCCTCCAAGGAAATCAGCGCGCCATTGAAAAAATGTGCGAAAGGATACGTGCCGTCAACTGCTACTCGTCGCAAGTCATCCAATAGCGGCAACTTACGTGGCCAGCCCCATATCACGGGAATGCCAGCACTATCGAGGACGGGAAATGGAAATACGAATCGCGTTCGCTCATCCTCGCGTACCACCACGGAAGAGGCACAAGCCACCCCCGGCCTTAAAGCGTCTGCCAGTAACGCCAACGCGCTCGGATCAGAAAATCCATCGTCATCCATAAGCCAGACAGCATCAAAGCCATGCTCCAGTGCATGCTGAATGCCCCGATACCAGCCACCGGCCGAACCCACGTTCTCTTGCGTCACGAAAGAAATATCACGCCGTTGCAGCATCTCCACCGTTCCGTCCGTGCTGGCGTTGTTAACCACCAGGATCGCGTCCGGCGCGCGGGTCTGTGCCTTCAGGTGGTCGATACAGCGTTCGAGAAGGCTGCACCGGTTGTGGGTAACGATAGCGGCCAGTACGTTCATTTGTATGATTCCAGTCAAGCGTCGCCAGCCTTCCGCAGCAAGACCCTTAGATCCGCTCTTTCATCCGAAACGATTTGCTTTTTGTTTCTGCGCCAGAGAGGCCCGCAAGACTCCATCGCAACGATACTCACAGGAAAGGCTGATTCCAAAAAATGAAACGAAGACTGGGAGAGCATGAATGTATGTGGCGTATGTGGAAGTCTACTGAATACGTCCAAGTCACCAATATTTGGGGTCTCAATAAAAATATGCCCTCCTGGCCGAACCTTTGCCACCAGATCAGTCATGACCACTCGGAAATCGTGTACATGCTCGATGGAGTGTGCCGAATAAATCATGTCAACGATTGGGGCCTCAGCCAAATCTGTTGAATAACCCAACCGATATTTTTCTGCGAAGACACTGGCACGCATGGACGGATCGACAACCGTCGCCGCGTTAACGTTTTCTTCACGAGAAAAGATATAAGCAGCAGCACAATCCCCTGCCCCAAAATCAATAACCGAATCAAATTTATGCAGATACAATTTAATCCAGGCAATTCTTTCGCGCGACAGACTCAACTGGCGATCATTCGGACGGTCATCGTGCGCCACATGCTGACCGTCACCGGCATCTCTATTAAGCCAGTAAAAATCTCTATAATAATTATCCAATACATCTTTCTCAAAAACCGGCTGGCACGAACCGGTCAGGCAATTCAAGCAGAAAACAGCCGTTCGATCAAAATATTTCTTGTTGACAGAGACTGGATGATAGGCGGTCGAAAAGCGATCACTGGCATTCGATAAAAATTCTGCAACAAACCGAGGCAAGAAATATGCAAGATTTCTCTTGAAGCTATCGGAGTTCAATCTCAAATAATTAACTGATACGAGATTTGACGAACCACAAAGAAAGCAATTTCTCGGTTCTAAAGTAGTGGCTTCTTTCATTTTTAGATAGACGTCCTATTCATTGACCGCTCTGACTGACCATTACACGGATTTGCATCCGTCAACCTTGTCCACGAACCGGTTCTTACGTCGCAACAGTCAAGTCTTGCCGCGGCGGCAGCCGCGAGCCCCGCATCCGAATCCTCAAAAACAAGCGCATCGCTTGCTGGAATACCACTGATCTGTAGCACCGACAAAAACCCCTCCGGATGCGGCTTGGCGTGACGCACATCATCGGCACAAACCAACGGGTCGAACCATCCCAGGTAACCCAACTTCTCCAGCGCAAGTTGGACCGTGCCGCGCGAACCGGAAGTTGCCATACTCAAGCGATAGAGCGGACGCGCCCAGCGAAGAAACTCGTCCACCCCTGGCAGCGGAGCCAAATTCTGCGCAATCATCTGGCGCGCAAGCAACTGCTTGGCGGTAACCATTTCATGCATTTCGTCGTCCGGAATCGAACGCCCCGCCTCGGTCAAGCACTTGCGCATGGCGTCCAGCGTTTTAAGGCCCGCAATTGCGGGGTAATCCACCGTGATGCCCAGCGGCGCCAGCACCTGTGCAAAGGCCGCCGCATGCAACGGCAAGGTATCCGCCACTGTGCCGTCAAAGTCAAAAATAAGCAGACGCTTACCCTGTAGCAGCTGATGCAAGTTATCGCCCTTGTTCATGTAACCAGGCCCAAGGAAGTTGTGGATTCGTACAAGTCCAGAACTGCCTGCACCACCCTTGCCCCATCATGCTTGCCAGGTGAGGTTGGCGACTCGAAGGCGTCCATGACACGACACACTGGAACGTCTGTAAATCCTGCCTCGTCAAATTCGACATACGTTTCGTCGGCTTTAAGGCGACTCTGGTTGAGCAGCACTACATCGAACAGTTCGTTCATGTCGTAAGTGCGTGCATCCGAAAGGTTGAGATAGCGGTGCGCGCCACGAATGTAGTCCGACGCCTTGTAGCTGGGCGTTTCATAGTCCGCACCAATATTGGTCACGAAGACCTTGAGGGCGGACTTGTTGTCCGCAATCGACTGCGCCAGCCCTGCAGACAAGTAGGTAGGGTACAGCGAGGAATGTTGCGTACCAGCCGAGTAGATGATTATGTCGGCCTGCTGAAGCGCTAGCCGCACGCTTGGCGACACAGCCACATAGCAGTGGTGGCGCTCCAGGTAGTAGCGCTTTTCATCCATGGTCAACGCGTCGAATCGCGCCTTGTCGAGGGGCTTGTCGAGGAGATAGATACGTTCGATGCGCACATTGGAGCGCAATTCGACAATCTCCGCCTCGCTGTAGAGCATCTGGCCATTTTCGCGCAGAGCGACAAGTTTCTTGTCCTCAATGCTCGTAGGCAACACCGTGCCACGGAGCTTGAACAGCCTGTCGATGAACAGCGTTGCCTGCTCGATATTTCGGTTGAGCGCCAGAAACGCACCGGCATATATGCAGTTCATGATGGAGCAGTCGGCAAAGCTGAAGCGCTCGCCATTTACCTGCTCGATGGCATTCAGACCGGCCAGAAACTCACGCACAAAAGCCTGAAGCGCAGAACGCACCTTTGCACTCTTGAAGCTCGCGCCCACCAGGTCTGACTGCTCACCAGCGACGAAGGCAGCCAGATGAGACAGCACCTCACCGTGTAGGCAATCCATCGGGAAGCGGTACTGAAACACTCTGAGGCTGGCCTGATGGTCGGGGTCATCCACAGGCAACATCAACTCCTGCACCTTGCGAATATCCGATGGCCCCAGCATGCCGAAGAAGCGGCGAATTTCACCCGTTGATTTCCCATCATCATAGGCATTTACCACCGACGTTACATGCAGCCCCTGGCGCGCCAGCATAGTGGGAATCAGCGCAGCAGCACCGCGGCCCCCGTTCAGGATCACAACATTCAGCATCTTCTTCTCAATTCAATTTTGAATAGACGGCCTGATAGCGAGCCGCCGCCACTTCCAGCCCGAACACATCCCGGGCCGCCTCCCGCAAACGGCGGCCACCCAGCGCCGATATCTCATCCAGCCGTGTGGCCGCTGCAGAAAGTTCGGAGTCTGAGCAAGGATCTACTAACACGCCGGCCCTCAGCATCTGTATCTGCTCCGCAACGTCACCCACCCCAGAATTGCAGATAGCAGGGATTCCTGCGGAGAAACACTCGGCTAGTTTGGTTGGAGAAGCCGCCATGCGCGCATATGACGGCTGTATGAAGCCGACCAATACGTCCATCGCAGCGATAACGCTCGGTATCTCATTTCTTGTTGCGGGCCTGATATCTACTCGCACGTGCAACGCTGCCGGCAGCGAATCGCCCATCACCTTCTTCAACGCCTCAACATCCTGGGTAACCATGAGCGCATAGACATCGCCACGCTGGGCAACCGCCAACTCAAACAACCGAAAAAATCGATCCAGCATGTACATGCGCCCGACCGAACCCAGATACCCCATCACGCACGCATGTTCCGGGATACCCACGCTTATACGCGCCAGAGCTCTGCTCTGAGTGGTTGCAAGGGGAAAATGATCGAAGTCTGCGCAACATGGGATCACGGTGATTTTTGAGGCAGAGGCACCTCCCAAGCGGCAGACCTCAGGAAGTACGGCATGGGTTAGCACCACTATATGATCTGCATTGGCCAACAGCTTCCGCTCAGTACGCTTGAAGTGTCGGTACTGCCAGCGATGAGACCAGCATGCCAAGTTCCACCCCCCTTTATCCACTCGCTCATCCACCCACAAACCGCGGAAATCAAAAATAAGCTTCGCACCAAGCAAACGCTTGATAAGCAAACCGATCTGTGCAGGCGGATGCCCGCGCGCATGAATTAACTTCACACGGTGCGACGCAGCAAGGCGCAAGCCCCAGAAATACATTCTGGCCAGATCCCAGACTTTGCCGAACTTGCCAAAGCGATTGGTGAATGACAACGGCGACCAACCGATGCCGCGCTGCGCGAGGTCTACCCGGAGCGTCTCAGCCCCCACGGCAAAGCGCTCCGGTTTTTCGAAGCTCAAAATATGCAGTGGCCGCGGATGCTTGGCGATGCTGTAGAGATAAGGCAGTATCTGACTACCGCCCAGCGGGTCGAGCAATCCGTCGTAGGTGATGAACAACGCTCCAGCCGTCATAAATCACCTACAGCAGGAAATAGGAGTCGCTCGTACTGATCTACCGCCTTGTCTATCGAGAAATCCTGCGCCCGGGCCTGTAGCGCTGCCTTGTCATGCGTTGCCGACAGCGACTCTTCCATCGCCGCGGCCAGCGCCACGGCATCGCCCACCGGCACAAGGCGACCAAACTTTCCATCGCAGAGGATTTCCCTCGGCCCGGAGGGACAGTCCGTGCTGACCACGGGCGTGCCGGTAGCCAGCGCCTCGATGATGACCGTAGGCAAGCCCTCGCCGGTAGAGGACAGCACATGCAGGTCAGCATGCCGATAGTAGGGTGAAGGATCCCGGACAAAGCCAGGCATCGACACGCTGTCGGCAACGCCCAGTTCGCGTGCCTGGGCTTCCAGAGCTGGCACATACTGGCCCATCCGATAGCGGGTACTCGCCGCCAACGGGCCGTAAAGCGCCAAGCCAAGCACCTTGATCATCGCTTGAGGCCCACGGCGCACCAGTACGGCGCGCGCTCCGAAAAACGCACATCGTCCAACCCCGCCGCATCCATCATTGCCGCAACTTCCTTGCGCGTAAATCGCTTCTCCAGAGGTGTGCCAAACCGGTCTCGCGAATCCGTTCGCATGGTATAGAAGCTGTGGTTCCGGTAGTAAGACAAAGGAATGGACGACACACCAAACCCCATTTTCTCGGCAAGCAGCGACAAGCGCGCCAGGGGGTAGTAAAGCAGCACCGCCAAGGTATCGGTTAACAAATGCTTCAGTTTCGCAGGCAACCTGCAAATGCCTCGCCGCAGCCAGTCCGAACAACGCCAGACCAGCTTGAACATCCATGAACGGTTGTCAAACGCGTAGTAAAGATACAACTGGAATGGCGAACCCGGTTTGAGCATCGCAACGCATTCACGAATGGCGCCTTCAGTGTCCGGCACGTGATGCAACACCCCCAGCGAATAGCCGAAGTCCTGGCTGTTTGGTGGCAGCGCGCGATCATCTACTGACGCCCGATGAAACGACACGTTGGCCGCTGCTGAAAGTGTCGTCTTTGCAACCTCCAGCGCCGACGAGGGATCAATGCAGTGAAGATGGCCTACACGCGGCGCCATCAGCTTTGCCCAACATCCGGAACCGCATCCCATGTCAAAACCAGTCGCATCTTTCGGCATTTTGTCCCAGGGGAAGACCGCAAAATATTCATCGAATATTTTGCCTGCCTCGGTTGGCGACAAATCCGCTTGATCAAAACGGGACCACTCATCGCCAAAGCTTTTGACGGTGTCAATGTCCAGATTGATTTTCATTTGATTACCCGCCAAGCCGCCCATAGATTCTTTGATACCTGGCCACGCCAGATTCCAGCGAAAAAAACTGCTCGGCAACCGCAGCGCAGCGCTGCGGCACATGCGGATTGGCGACCAGATCGACCAATCGTTCTACCCCCACCCGCAAGGATTCCGCCGAGAAATCATCAAGCGCTATGCCGACTTCTTCACCTTCCAAAATCTCCGCCATGTCCCCAACGCCTCGATTGGCAAGACACGGAATGCCGCAGCCGAGAAACTCGCCGAGTTTGGTCGGTGCCGAAGCCTGCTTCGAGAACAGCGGCTTGATAAAAAATACCCCAGCATCCATACGCGCCATCTGCATCGGCACTTCGGCGTGACTGGCTGCGCGGAGCTCCACCAAATCGAGTGACACCCCGCCCGCCGTCAATTGCGCCCTGATGTAGTCGTGCTCGTTGCGGTTGATGATCAGGAAACGGGCTTGCGGGCGCTGCTTCAATAAGGCAACGAAGCAGGCCACGACCGCGTCGAACTGGTACCAAGTGCCTGCTGACCCCACATAGCCGAGCACGAATCCATGCTCGTGATCCGGCTTCGCCTGAATACAGAAGCGACTCAGGTCGGCGCAGGTTGGAATGACGGTCACTGGCGGCATGGCGCCTTTGAGATACGGAAATTGCTCCATTTCCCGTACTGCCGCATGGGTCAATGACACCACATGGTCGGCCGCCAGCAAAAATCGACGCTCGAACCATTTGGCGACCCGGTACATCCGGCCATCACGCGGCCACAGCCCGCCATCCACGCGCTCGTCGGCCCAGAATCCGCGCATGTCGAAAATGAACCGCACGCCGGTAAGCCGCTTGAGCACTAATGCGATGACTGCAGGCACATAACTGCGCGCATGGACAATGCGCAGCCGATGGCGCAGCACCAGCCACAGGCCCACGGCAATCCCGCAGGCAATGTCCCACGCCGTAGCCAACGCCGACGGCCACTTGTGATAACCCAACGGGTGCCACACGACGCCTGCAGCCGCGGTGTCGCGCGCAATGCGCTCACGCTCCACCAAGTTGGCCCAATCGGAAGGCTTCTCGAAACTGATCAGGTGAATCGACCGGCCCACTGCCAGGCGCTTCAGGTAAGCCAGCACCTGCGACTGGCCCAACGGCTCAAGCATGCTGTCGTAACTGATGTAAAGGATAGGCACCTGATAACTACCAACAGAGGCAATAGTAGCCATCAACGCCTTCCCATTTCGGCATAGATATCGGCGAAATATGACACTTGCAGACCTGCGGCAAAACGCGTGGCGGCGAACTCTGCTATCTCCCTACTGACACTGTTCCGCTCGGTGGAATTTAGAGCGAGGTAGCCGAGTAGCGATTGCGCAATGTCATTCGGCGAAAAGTCGCGGGGAACAAAGTGGTGATGCCTACATCCATCGATCATCATCGTCGACTCACCAACAGCGGTCAGGACGGGGAACGCTCCGCAGGCCATCGCCTCCGCTAGTGCCTTGGACGGGTAATTGGATGTGCGCTGCAATGAGAAGAATACGGATGCTCGGCCAAGTACAGACTCGGGAGAACTGCTGTAGCCGTATTCAAACGGAACCGCTTGAAAGGCACTAGAGCGTGCCAACGCATTAATAGCACCGAACTCCGACCCTCCCCCACAAACCACGAAACGGTACCCCTTAGCCCCCTCACGTTGAAGGATGCGATGAACTTCCGGTAATGCTTCTACGAACCGACGACTTTGCTTTTCTGGCTCGGTTCGTCCTAAAAAAACAAAATCCAAATCCTTAGCCAACGGGCGGTATTGCCGCGCATCAACGTGTGTGCCTCCCGGCGTCAAACTAACCTTACCCTTCATCCAAGGCATCTGACGCATTCTGCGCAGATTGTCTGGATTAAGGACATCTACACGTTCTGCGGCCAAGAATCCTGCCCAAGCACCGACCCCACCACGCCAATTGGTGCGGGTAAACTGAGGCATCGCGGAATTGACCCAAGATACGACCAGCCGATGGCCAAATCTCAACTGAATCCCTGGCGTGTAGGCAAGGGGATAGTGAACAATGGCATGCCTAGGCTGGGACTCAAAAAAGTCATATGTTGATCGGCAAAACTTCGAAAAACTGTTGTCCCCAAGGTCCTTAACATGCAACTCGCGCC
This sequence comes from Candidatus Accumulibacter meliphilus, assembly GCA_003332265.1. Lineage (GTDB taxonomy): Bacteria > Pseudomonadota > Gammaproteobacteria > Burkholderiales > Rhodocyclaceae > Accumulibacter > Accumulibacter meliphilus. The sequence goes on along the minus strand of QPGA01000010.1, from coordinate 79,853 downwards.
TTCGAATTAGTCTCTCGGAGTATTCTTTCTGCTGAAGCAGTCCTTGATAGGTTTGAGTGTTTATCACCAGATGAACATCTAAACCCTGCGACACCAAACTGTACCAAATGTCAGTGAAGCGCTTTTCGGCCCCGCCGACGCCCGCGGCACTTAGGACAATGTATACACGCCTCATACAAAATGGGCTCGCATCGCCTTTAAGCGTGCCCAAATTGCAAGCCAGCGTTCCCACCGAGGTTGCTCAGTAGCATATGCAGAATGCTCGCGTATAGGGGAATTCATATATTCGCTTAGCCACACCTCGTTTACCCCAAGTTTTTTCAGAACAAACAGTTGATCTCGCTGAAGTTGAAGAGGGTCGTACGGCGGCTGCCTTAGATTGGCAAGAGCGTCTTCTCGCATCATCTGCCCGCTTATGATGAGGGTCGAAAGATGTACCTTGCGCTTATCAACCCTAAACTTCTGGGGCAGAATAAACCCTTGGTAAAAGCGTGTGAAAACTGACTCGTAGTGCTTGTAAGGATAGGGCTTGTATCCGTATCGAGATTTCAAGAGATTGGTAGCGGTTTCTTTGTTGTAGTCAACGTAGTCGAGCCAAGAAACCCATTCGATTTTATTCAGATACTTGAAGCGCAAGTGATCAAACGTACTAATCAATGGGTGTGTCTTTATCGGTATATGACCAAACTGCTTGTGAATCGCACGTATGTTCATCGCATCAAGCTTGAAATGGTTCCAGCCTATGGGCATTCGGAGGCCTTCAGTAGCACAATTGGTCCCGGCAACGACATGGCGAAGACGATAGTGCCGCGCAATTTTGTAATTCAAGGCCAACATAGCGTTATCCATAAGCAGTTCAATGTCGATTACACCAGACTTGAACATCGAGAGTTGCAAGTCTCGATTCTCGTCCCAATCGATGACATGTGTATAGAGGTCAACATTTAGTGCATTAACGAGCGAATGTATGTTCGCAACAGCAAGCTCTGAGTTCCACCCGTTGTCCAGATGAACCGCTAGCGGCCGTAGTCCCGCGCCGACAACAAGGTGAAGTACATAGGAACTGTCGACGCCGCCACTAAGACCGACCACACAGTCGTACTGCTTGCCGCGTCCGGTTTTCTTGATGGACGCGACCAACCGCGGAAGAGCGCTAGGATCGCCGTTCAAAGCGCCGAATTCAGGTAACTTGACTGAGAAATTAGTGCAGAAGTTGCATACTCCGTCCTTGTCAAAGGCAATATTAGACGCAGATTCGTCCATCACACAGCGAGTGCAAATGCGCATTTGCTGAGAAGTCATTGAAATAGGCCCTTTAACTGATTTGGCGTTGGATAGTTGATGAGGACGGCCCGATGAGGCCCTTGGTAGACAAACAAGGCGCCTGCGGCGGCAGCCGAGGCCCCGCCTGCGGAAATGGCAGCCTTGCAATTCTCCAAACTTGATGCACCACCACATGCAATTACCGGCACCGTGACAGCGTCTGAGATGCTCTTGATGAGGTTCAAGTCATAACCCATAAGAGTACCGTCGCGATCAACGGCATTTAAAAGAATCTCGCCTGCACCCGCATCGGCTGCACGCCGAGCCCAGTTCGCGGGGGCAAGCGCAATCGGGCGTCGCAGAGCGCTATTCCAAACACGGACGCGGCGCAACCAATCTTGCTTGACGTCTATCCCAACGGTTACGCTTTGGCTTCCATAGCGCATCGCTATCTCGCTGACCAATTCAAGCCTATTCAGCGCGGCCGCATTAACTGAAACTTTCTCGACGCCGCATGCAATTATCCGCTCCGCGTCAGCCACGGAGCGCACACCGCCGCCGTAGCAGACCGGCATGAAACACTCAGTAGCCAAGCTCTCGATGTAATGAAAATCAGGCGCCGCACCGCTCTTGCTCGCATTGATATCAAGCACGATTAACTCATCAACTTCCTTTTCGTTGAATATCTTGACGGCATTAATCGGATCACCTACATACTCAGCACCGCAAAACCGCTTAGTCTTTACGAGGCGCCGCCCTTCAAGAAGAAGACACGGAATAATCCTAGGTCTGTACATACACCCACTTTGCAAAGTTTTTAAGGAGAGTCATACCAAATTTATGACTTTTTTCAGGATGAAATTGGACGGCCAATCGATTCTCTTGAGCCATCGCCGCCGTGAATGGGTAGCCGTACTCCGCCCGGAGCAACTCGTCTTTTGGGTCGTGGCATACAACGTGATAACTGTGGACGAAATAGAAGCGTGAGTTTTGCGGCAGTCCATGGAGGACAGGATGCTCAGCTCGCACTTCAACCTCATTCCATCCCATGTGCGGTATAGGTCGCTTTACGTTCATATTCTTAACTTCGAATTGGAGCACATCCGCATTGAACCAACCGAGGCCAGGCAAGTTCCCCTCAGCACTTGATCTGCACATGATCTGCATACCGAGACATATGCCAAGAATTGGCGCCTTGTCTTGAGTAACACGCCGGTGAAGCATTTCTGTTAGCTTCGATTCGTGGAGCTTTGCCATACCAAAATCAAAAGAACCAACGCCTGGTAACAAGAGGCGCTCCGCCAACTCAATATCCGCAGGTGAACGTGCTAAATTATTAGGTACCCCAAGATAATTAAGCATGTTGCGAATTGAGCCCAAATTACCAACGCCATAATCCACAATAGTAATCATCAAAGCCTCTTAACAACGCGTGCCGGACTGCCAACCAGAACACAATTTCCTTCCGGAAACGCCCTTGTAACCACGGAGCCTGCGCCAACAATAGTCCGAGGCCCTAAATTAACACCAGGGAGAATAACTGAATTCATCCCAATCCAGCATTTTTCGCCTATGAATACATCACTCCCGGGGAGTGCTTCATCCAAATTATATGAATTATGATTTGTGGTAATTATCCCGACATTTGGGGCGATATAGACCCCCCTTAATATAACGATATTTGCTGCATAATTTTGAAAATAGCAGCCCCCTGATTGAAAATTATCCAAATTATCCGGATGGAATGATATGTTATTCCAATTACTAACTTTACTTGAATGATTAATAGGAATCGGCGCGTCCCTATTAAAACCAAGTACCTTTTGATCCCAGAGCGCCCTTAATAGCCAGGCCCACCCCGTGCGGTTGTCAAAAAACCATCGCCCAGTGAAATATCTCTTATCGAAAAAAATTCCAAAAAAAACCGGAGCAATGTAAAGAAACAAGCGCACCAATATATTTCTAGCACACATAGCTTAAACATTCCCTTTCGAGAATTTAATCGAGAGTATTAGATACGTTACATACATTATTGAGTATACGGAAACAAACAGAGCAATTGCTTGAGGCTCAGATATTTCAAACCCACTCATAGCACCGAACACGCCTATCAATACCACTAAGAAAGTAATATGTAACCCAAGATCTAGGCGCGTCCTTTTGGCGATAATAAACATGAACGACAACGGGCTAACAATAAACTTCAATGAATACATCACGATTAAAATTCTTGAATATTCACCGGCAATACGCCATTTCTCACCAAAAACAAATGCAAACAAATCAGGAAAAAATATGACTACTGCCACCCCAACAGCAATCGCTATCGCGGCCAATTTTATCGCTACTTTTCTGAAATACGCCGAGCACTCACCACGTTGAAGATAGAGGGCTGAAGCCTGCTTCCTAAACACGTCACCTACGGAACTTGCTATCAACTGCATTGGGGCCAGCAGTGTGCGTTGCGCAAGACTATAGTACCCAACCGCCTCATCTGAAAACCTACTACCAAGGAAATAAATTGGAAACTGCGCAAGTAATGTACTGGCGAGATCTGTCGGAATTGTGTGCAATGGAAAATTTGAGTAATCGCGAGCAACCTGTTTAATAATAACTAATTGCGGTATTTGATATTTTTGACTTCTGATAACAAAAGCAATTTGCACAAGAAGGCAGAAAAATAATCCGATAACTGTTCCAGTCAGTAGGCCAAAAAGGCCTTCAATAGCAAAGGAAAGACAAATTTGCGAAAAGGCCATAACAAACGCCTGGACAATCCGAGCAGCGGAAATGCCTCTATAATTACCAAGTCGATTCATCCAGACAAACAATACGCATTGCCATCCGCTAAGAAATACCACTGCACTGCTCAAGACAATAAAGCTTACTAGAGCGATGTCAGTTCGAACACCTAGCCCATGAACCCAAGAAGCACCTACCGTCAATAACACCCCCGAAAATACAACCGCTCCAACCAAGGTTACGATGATCGTGATACCACCGGCCAAGCAAACGAGCGCCCAACCTTCTTCGTCAGTCTTGGGCAGTAAAACCGCGATTTCGAACTTCCCAGTCGCGATCACGATTGCAAATGAAAGCACGAAACTTAGGATTGCATACTGCCCGAATGCTCCGGGATCGTAGAGTCTCGTTAGCATAGGTGAAGCAGCAAACATAATGAGTTGAGACAGCCCACTCCCAGTCAACAGCGTCATCACTGGACCACTGAAAGGTCTCAAATTAATCACAGTTGATACTTTCATTCATGGCTGAGGGTAAAGTCGAAACCAATTAGCCCGAACTGCCTCATAGGAAAACGCGCATGACTAGACAAGCGTTTGTTATTTTCGGTCCACATACCAAACCATCGCCTCCGCCACGCCTTCGGCCAGACGGTGCGTGGGCGCGTGCCCAGCAGGGGTTGCGCCTTGCCTAAATCGGCCAGGCTGCAGATGTCGCCCTCGATGGAGCTGAAGGGCGCCCACTGCGCCCGCGTGACGAGGTGCTGTACTTCGTCCAGGTTGCGCTGGTGGCCGGTGGCGAAGTTGTCCAGCCCCACCACTTGCTGGTCCCGCTTGAGCGGGGTTTCGAGCAGCTTGCTGCCGATGAAGCCGGCGACCCCGGTGACCAGCCATTTTTTTTGGCGTTTTTGCGCGTTGACCGCAGCAGGCTGTGTAGGGGGTGTTCATGTTGGTTACAGATGCAGATCGGATTTCGCTTGGGTTGAAGACGGGCTGAGGAGGATGACTTCGGGGATTAAGGAGAAGAAATCCAACGTTGCCAACGAGAGTATATGAGCCTTCAGCAAACGGCGTCAATCTCGCGTTTGGGCCCGGGAGCCCGTGAAGAGTCATTCGAAGCCCGCCCCGCTTAGTGCCTGTGCTCATCCGCCCGGCCGGTCCGGCCAGGCGGATGAGCACAGGCACGAGTCCTCCCACGACGGGCGATGACAACTCGTCTTGCTTCAGTCTGGACCCTTGCGCATTGGCACCTAACGGTCATGACATGTCGAGATACCCCCGATCATGAAAGTCCTGACCGTTTCCCCCTCTCACTTGCAGTGCGCATTCCGGCTTGCACGCGGGAATCGTTCGCCGGGCAGGGAGCATGCTCCCTGAATTCCCCGCCTCACCCCCGGCCCTTCGCCCGCGAGGGGGAAGGGAGATTCGTGAGCCGCTTGCGCGACTTTCACATTGACAGGCAAAGCGCTGGTCGAATTCGGCTCTATGCTGTTTCGTGTGGAAACGGACGAGGCGCACGGGCTCTCATCAGGCGTGGCGGCGAGGTCGGTTCGCCCTGATGGGCCAGGATCTCGCACACGGCACCGGCGTCGGTGATGAAGGCGATGATTCGCATCTCGCCGCTGCAGCGTGGACAGACGAGCGGAAAGACCTCATGGATCCACGCGAGCAGCACCGCCCAGGCGAAGCGGGCGATGCGACGGTGGATCGCTTCCGCTTCCCCCAGTGTTTCCGCTTCCCGCGGTGCTTCCAAAAGCCAGGCAATCAACGAAATCCGGCTTTTTTTCCCCATATCGTGACATTTGTCAACTTCTCAAGCGTAAACCCTATAAAGTGCAGGGGAATTGCTGATCAATTGGCTTCCGATGCGCTACCTATCGTGCTGCAGCGATTTTTTCTACAACCAGCCCGGATTTTTGGCAAACAGGACCCAATTCCGGACTTTTTCTACGATTCTCTACATTGATTGGTCCCGCAACTGGGAATGAAATGAAAAGAAACTCAGACGAAGCATCGAATGTTCGGGACACCGCAAAGGTGATCCTGTTTGCCAACACCGAGTGGTACCTGTACAACTTTCGCCTGCCTTTGGCCGAAGCGCTGCGCGCGAGCGGCTTCGAGGTGCTGCTGATTTCGCCGCCCGGAGAATATGGCAAGCGGCTGCAGGCGGCCGGTTTTCGCTGGGAGCCACTGCCGATGGACCGGCGCAGTCTCAACCCTCTCCATGAACTCTCAGTGTTGATCTACCTGGCCCGTCTGTACCGGCGCGAGCGGCCCGCCGTGGCGCACCATTTCACCATCAAGTGCGTGGTCTATGGCGCCATCGCCGGCGCCATCGCCCGCGTACCCGCGCGTATCAACGCCGCGACCGGGCTGGGCTACGTGTTTACAAACACTGCGCTGAAGGCGTGCTTGCTGAAACCCTTAGTGCGCAGTCTGCTGCGCTGGACGCTGACCAACACGCATTCCCGCCTGATTTTACAGAACAATGACGATGTGGCCGCTTTTGAAAAGCAACGGCTTGCCGATCATCGCCATATTCGCCTGATCAAAGGTTCTGGCGTGGCGACCGACCAGTTCAGGCCGGCTACCGAACCGGCGCTCTCCGGGCAGACGACAAGGGTGCTGTTGGCCGCGCGGCTACTGTGGGACAAAGGCATCGGTGAATATGTCCAGGCGGCGCGTCAGCTGCGCGCCGCCGGTCTGCCGATAAAATTTCTGCTGGCAGGGGCGCCCGATACCGGCAATCCTGCGTCAATTCCACAAAGGCAATTGAACGCTTGGGCGACGGAAGGCGTCGTCGAACTGCTCGGCCAGGTGGACGACATGCAGGCGCTATTCGCTAACGTCGACATCGCCGTGTTGCCAAGTTACCGCGAAGGCTTGCCGAAAAGTTTGATCGAGGCGGCCGCCTGCGCTCTGCCGTTGGTGACCACCGATGTACCCGGCTGCCGGGAAGTCGTGACCAATGAAAAGGACGGTCTGCTGGTGCCGGTGCGTGATGCGGTAGCACTGGCGATGGCGATTCGTCGCTTGCACGAACGTCCCGAATGGGCACGTCAGTTGGGTCTCGCCGCGCGCGCCAAAGCGCTGGCGGAATTCGACGAACGCATCGTGATTGCGCGTACCCTGGATGTGTACCGGGAGTTGCTAACAGAAGTGGCTATCGGTGACGTCCCGAATCGGGAGGAGCCAGGGCAATTGTATGAATTCCAACGTCGTGACCCCTCCGAAATGGCTGTTAGCGGCTGCGCAGACGCGCATAAATCTGGCGGCAATCAATGGCGGCCGAAGTTGGCGGCAAAGTGAGCGATCGGAAGTGAACGAAACAGGGGCCCGGCGGGCGCCTTAGTGTACGCCGTGATGGCGTTGAGTCGAGTTGGAACGGCGGATCGCCTTCCCCTGGAACAGCTGCTTTTTGCATTCAGCCGCCTGGCCTCTGGCCTCCGCCACGTTCATCGCGTGCGTCGGCCCCAGTCCCATGGCTCGCGCCTTGCCGTTGAGCATGAGGCGGAAAATCCACGAGTTGGCGCCAGTAGGCCGGACCTGGAGATATAATTCGGCGCCAGCGGAACGTAATCTCAGCCTGCTGTCCTTTGCAAGGTCCCGCCACTAGCTCCTCGGCGATTCACCAACTCTGCGGCATTGGCAGCTACTTCATGACAGTCTCGCGCTCTCCAGAAAGCAGCGCGTAGCGCGGCAAGCGGCTTGCACGACAGCAGGCCAGGGTGCGGCCCGCGGCTGAATCACCGCTTCTGTCCCGCGATCGCCAACTCCTGACGACTCTAGGTTTCTCCCGGAAAATGACCACCAACTACAACCTCGCCGGCGCGATTCATCGCCATGGCCTGCACACGCCCGACGCTGTCGCTGTTGCCTACAAGGGCCAGTCCGTCAGCTATCGAGAACTTTCGCAGCGTGCGGCGCGTCTGGCGCAAGCACTCAGGCAGAGTGAGCACTGGCAAGGCGATCACGGCCAGCCGCCGCGCGTCGGGATTCTGGCTTCGCGCGGGATTGACGCCTGCGTGGCCTTGCTTGGCACCTGCTGGGCGGGCGCGACCTACGTGCCGATCGGGCTGAAGCTTCCCGAGGAGCGCATGCTCACCATTCTCTCGCTGTGCGAGCTGACGGCGATCGTCGCTGACGCCGACGGGGCGAAGTTGCTCAGCGAGCGCTTGCGGGCTGCTTGTCCGCCAGTGCTCATTTGCTCGGCGAATAAGCCCGTGCGCGAGGAAATCGACGGCCTCGCAGCGGCAGGGGAGGCGGTGCTGCCCGGCCTCGCCGACGCTCCTGCACCCATGGCTGCCAGCGACCTTGCCTATATCATTTTCACCTCGGGAACGACCGGTGTCCCGAAGGGGGTGATGATCTCGGCGGCCGCGGCTCGGCACTACGCGCAGATGATCAGCCGCCTGCTCGAGCTGCGAGCCAGTGATCGTGCCCTCGAAACCTGTGAGCTCACTTTCGATTTTTCGGTGCACAACATGTTCAGCACCTGGGAAGCGGGTGCTGCGCTGCACATCCTGCCCGCGACGGTCGTCATGAATGCCGTCAAATTCGCCCGCAACGCAAAGCTGACGGTGTGGAATTCGGTGCCCTCGCTGGTGGGCATGCTGCGCCAGCTGAAAACCCTGCATCCGGACAGTCTGGAAGACCTGCGGGTGACCGTTTTCGGTGGCGAGGCGCTCCCGGAGAGTACGGTCGCGGCGTGGCGAGTTGCGGCGCCGAATACGGCGATCTTCAACCTCTATGGTCCGACCGAGGCCACCGTTTTCTGCCTGGGACAGGAGGTTGCGGACGACACGCCGATCACCGCCGGACGCCACGACGCTCTTCCGATCTCACCTTTGCCGGGCAACGCAGCGATGATCGTCGATGGCAATAATGAAGCCGTGCTCGGCGAGACCCCGGGTGAGCTGGCGGTCGCCGGCGTGCAGTTGGCCGATGGCTATCTCAACGACCCGCAAATGACGGCCGCGCGATTCCCGACCATCAATGGCAAGCGCTGGTATTTGACCGGCGATCTGGCCAGCGTCGATGCCGCGGGGATTTTTCACTGTCTTGGTCGCATCGACAATCAGGTCAAGGTGCTCGGTTACCGCGTCGAACTCGAGGAAGTCGACGCGCACCTGCGCGCCGTGAGCGGCATTGACCTGGTCGGCGCGGTGGCCTGGCCGACGGTTGACGGCATGGCACGAGGAATCGTCGGCTTCCTGGGCGCGAGAGCCGTCGACTCGGTTCAGCTCATACGCGACATCAAAACCAGGCTTCCTGCCTACATGGTCCCCAATCAGTTGATCGCTCTCGAAACGGTGCCCCTCAACCAAAGCGGGAAAGTCGACCGTCAGGCGCTCAGGAGACTGCTGGACAAAGACCCGGCATGAGCCTGCCGTCGGCGGTGCAGAGTGGCGACGAGTCCGCCGAGGAAGCACAGCCAGCTCGGCTTCGTGCCTGCTTCGGGAAGAAAAATCTGCGCGACCTGCTGGCCATCGACGAACGTGAGCCCCTCGTCCTTGCCGCGCAGACCTGGCTTGGGCAGCTGGTGATCTTCCTGGTCGCCGTGCTCGCCGTTTCCAGCTTCGAGGACCGGTGGCAGGCGGCCCTGTTGGTCGGCCTGGCAATGGCCTATGCGCGCCTGCCGAGGTATCGCAACTGGATCCTCCTCGGCGGCACCTGGACGGCCGCGCTGCTCGCCTTGTGCCTTTCGCAGAATGCTATCCAGGACAACATCCGCGCGATGATGGCCGTGGAAAACGTTCATGACGTGTCGCCACTGGCGCTCGGCCTGCTGGCGATGGCGGTTGTTTTTGTCGGCGCGTGGAGCGTCCTGGAACTGAGCCGCCGCGACAAGAGCCTGTTCGTTGCGCGTCGTCCGATGCTCGCCTTGCTGGGCATCGAGGCCGTCCTCTGCGGGCTCTGTTCGCTGAGCGTGATCAACGGCCTGCCGCGCGTCCTCCTGTGGTCACTGCTCATCGTGTTCACGCCCTACCTCTGGTTTCTGGCCTACGCCCTGGCCGATCAGCGCTCACGCGATGCGAGTCCGCCGATTTTCCAGATGGGCGTACTGCGGCCCTTCTGGTCGCCTACTTTTCTGCCCTTCGGCAAGGGCGCGGCCTTCCTCAGGAAGACTTTTGCCAAGTCGCCGGAAGACCTGGCCGTCACGCAGATCAAGGGCGTCAAGTTGCTGCTGTGGGCCAATGTCTTGCTGGCCATGAAAATCGGCCTGGTCTGGGCGTTCCAGGAGCAACTGCGGGTCCCCGGTCTGGAGGGCGCACAGGATGCTTTCCTGGCCGGGCAGTCGCATTCGCTGCCCTATGCCTGGGCAGCGGTGATTCTGTCCACCGCGAAGTTCTCCTTGCAGATTGCCTTCTGGGGGCATCTTTTCATTGGGGTCGCACGGCTGGCGGGTTTCAGGCTGCCGCGCAGTACCTGGCGTCCGCTCGGCTCGAAGACCTTGATGGAGTACTTCAACCGTTTTCACTATTACTTCAAGGAACTGCTGGTCGATTTCTTCTTCGTGCCCACTTTCTTCAAGGTGTTTCGCGGCCATCCGCGGCTGCGCCTGTTCTTTGCGACCTTCATGGCCGCAGGCGTTGGCAATGCCATCTGGCACTTTATTCGCGATATCGACCTGATTGCGACGATCGGCCTTGGCGGGGCGCTAGTGACTTTCGAGAGCTACGCTTTCTACTGCCTGGTCCTGGCAACCGGTCTCGGCCTCTCGCAAGTGCGCATGAGCATGGGCTTCAAGCCCTCGTTGAGCCTTGCGGGGCGGCTTCGGTCTTTCCTTTTCGTCTGGTCTTTCGTCGTCTGTCTGCATATTTTCAGCGATGGCTCGCGCAGCCACAGCATTGGTGAGCGACTCGCTTTTCTCGGTAGTCTTTTTGGAGTGATCTAATGAACAGTGATGGCAAGTTGAAGTTGCGCAAGTTTCTCAAGGAAGCTTTGGAAAAGCATGGTGACCAGGGCGAGCTGAACGACAGTGAGTCGCTCTTCGTCAGTGGTCGGCTCGATTCCTTCTCCATGATGCAGTTGGTGATGCAGCTGGAAGAGGCTTTTGGGCTGGATTTCTCGACGGTCGACTTCGATGTCAGCCTGATTGATTCCCTTGACGAAATCGCAGCCTTCGTCGATGCCAATGCAGGTGCTTGATTCCAGATTGGCAGGCGCCGCGAAGAAGATCGAGGTCGGCAACGGCCCGCTTTCTGCATGAGTGTCACTCCGGGCCGCTCGGCTCTGCGCAATTTTCTGGCCATTGATGAACGCCAGCAGCTTGTCGCTTTGGCGCAGACGGTTCGCGGCCGGGTGCTGCTGTTTGCCGTCGCCGTGTTGGCGGTGTCGAGCTACAACTCCTGGTGGGAAGCCGCTTTCGTTGTCGGCGCGGCGATGGCCTTCGCCTACCGGGAGAAGCAGCGCAATCTGATCCTCTTTGCCGCGACCTACGCGATGGCATTTTCCGCCCTCTGCTTGTCCGAAACGGCGATCGAGGAAAATATCGCCGTGGTCGCCGCGCAGGAAGGCGTCGGCAATGTTTCCACCTTGCTGCTTGCGCATCTGGCGCTGATTACGTTCATGATTTTCTCGTGGTCGGCGTTGATGGCCGTACGCAAGCACAAGAGTTTCATTCTGGCGCGGCGACCTGTCATCGCCTTGCTGGCCCTCTACGTCACTTTATGCGGGCTGACCTCGCTGGACTTGCTGCATGGCCTGCCGCGGCTTGCGCTGTGGTCTTTCCTGAGCGTGTACACACCGTATATCTGGTTCCTGGCCTATGCCATTGTCGACCAGCGTGCGCGCGACCGTAGTCCGGACCTTTTTCAGTTGGGAACTTTCCATCCCTTCTGGGGTGGGCCTTCGTCGATTCCGTTTGGCAAGGGCGCCGGCTTCCTGCGCAAGACCTTGTCGAAAACGCCGGCAGACCTGGCGGTCACGCAAATCAAGGGCGTCAAGTTGCTGCTCTGGTCGAACCTCTTGCTGGGCCTGAAAATGGTGCTGACCTGGCTTTGCGAAGAGCAACTGAATATCCCCAGTGTCGAACGTGCCCTGAGCGCCTATCTGGATGGCCAGGCTTTCCCGGTCGTACTTGGCTGGTCGGCTGTGGTCTGGTCTACGGCCAAGTTCTGTCTGCGGACGGCGTACTGGGGACATCTTTTCATCGGCGGCGCACGGCTGGCCGGCTTCCGCTTGCCGCGCGCCACCTGGCGACCACTCGAAGCACGGACCCTGATCGAGTACTTCAATCGCTTTTCCTACTACTTCAAGGAGTTGCTGGTCGACTTCTTCTTCGTACCGACTTTTTTCCGGGTGTTTCGCAAGCATCCACGCCTGCGCATGTTCTTCGCGACCTTCATGGCCGCTGGGGTCGGCAATGCCATTTTCCACTTTGTTCGCGAAGTCGACCTGGTGGCGACGATGGGCTTGTCGGGGTCGCTGGTGTCGTTTGCCAGTTACGCCTTCTATTGCGTGATTCTGGCGACCGGTATCGGGATTTCTCAGGTGCGTGCGAATGCCGGCTACAGGCCCTCGCCGACGCTCGCGGGAAGGCTGTGGTCCTTCCTCACCGTCTGGGGCTTCGTCGTCTGCCTGCACGTCTTCAGCGACGAATCGCGCCGCCACACGCTGCTTGATCGTTGCTCTTTTCTGGCCAGTCTTTTCGGCGTCGGCTGACCGAGGTTTCGGGCCAGCGAGTCAGCGGCTGTAGGGGATGGTGAAGCGGAAGGTCGCGCCGTCCGGTGGCGTACTTTCCACCCAGATGCGTCCGCCGAGATGATCGACGATGCGCCGGCAGATCGCCAGGCCGAGTCCCGTACCGGCGGGGTGGGTGGCGTTGGCGCTGACTAGCTGGCGGAACTCCTCGAAGACTTCGTCGTGTTTTTCGGCGGCAATTCCCGGACCGTTGTCGATGACCGAGACTCTTGCTTCGCTGGCCTGGCAATCAAGGCAGACGCGAACACGGCCGCTGTTCTCGGCTGCGAACTTCCAGGCATTTGAGAGCAGGTTGATGATCACCTGCGTCAGGCGATCACGGTCAGCGGCGATGCGCGGGGCCTGCGCCGGTAGGTTCAATTCGAGCGCGACCTGCTTCTCGGCAAACATCGGTGTCATCGACGTGACCGCCGACTGCAGCAGTTCCGCGGCGTCGAGGTCGTCGATGCACCAATCCATGCGCCCGGCCTCGATCTTCGCAAAATCAAGCAGGTCGTTGAGCATGCGTACCAGACGCAGGCACTCGCTATTGATGATGCCGAGAAACTCCTTTCGCTGCTCGCTGCCGATCTCGGCGTCGTCGCTGAGGATCTCGGCGAAGGAGCGAATCGACGTCAGCGGGGTGCGCAGGTCGTGGGTGACCATGTTGAGAAAGGCCGACTTGGCCTGGTTCGCTTCCTCCGCTTTCTGTTTCGCTGCCTGCAGGTTTTCTTCCCAGGTCTTGCGTTCGGTGACATCGCTATAGGTCGTGACGAAGCCGCCATCCGGCAAGGGGGTGCCGCGCACTTCGAGCACCGTGCCATTCGGTCGCACGCGCTCGAAGCAATGCGCCTCGGCCTTGCTCGCCAGGACGATACGCTCCTCGACCTGTTCCTCGATATCGCCTGGACCGTAGTCGCCGCGCTCGGCGTTGAAGCGGAAAAAATCGGCGAGCGGCCGGCCGATGCTTCCCATGTCCTCGGGAAAACCGAGCAGTTCGAGAAAGCGCCGGTTGCAGGTCACCAAACGCAGCTCGCTGTCGAAAATGCTGAAACCCTGCGCCAGATACTCAAGTCCGCCGACGATCAGATCAACGCGGCTTGTTTCCTCTCGCTTGCTTGGCGGCATGCTTGCTCCTTCTGATGCTGATTCACGAAACTCCTTTCTCCCCGGGCGGCAGAAAGGCCGGAAAAGAGGCGGGACGGTCATGACTTCCGCGCTGCACATAGGCCTCGAAACCCTCTGGCGGCAGGGGCTGGCTAAAGAAGTTGCCCTGATAGAGATAGCACCCGGAATCCTCCAGATAATCTCTTTGTGCCTGTGTTTCCACTCCCTCGGCGATCACCTCCAGGGCACGGCTGCGCGCCAGGGCAACGACGATCCTGGCAATCTCGGCGTCGGTGGGGTCGCTGAGGATATCGCGTACAAACGACTGGTCGATCTTCAGCTGATTCAGCGGCAGGCGTTTCAGGCAGGAAAGCGAGGAATAGCCGGTACCGAAATCATCGAGCGAGAAGCCCACGCCTCTGGCTTTGAGCGCCAACATCTTCTCGATGCTGTCCTCCGCGTGCTCCACCAATAGACTCTCCGTCAGCTCCAGGCTGAGCCGCTTCGGGTCGGCACCTGTGCGCGTCAGTATCGCCAGGACCCGGTCTACAAAGTCGCGCTCCCGGAACTGTTGTGCGCTGACATTCACCGCCACCGTGAGCGGCGCCATCTCTGCTCGGCTTGCCCATGCTGCCAACTGCAGGCACGCGGTCTCCAGCACCCAATAGCCCAGAGGCACGATCAGGTGCGTAGCCTCGGCCAGTGGAATGAACTCGCCGGGTGCCAGCAGGCCGCGTTCCGGGTGTTGCCAGCGGAGCAGCACTTCGCTTCCTCTGACCCGGCCATCGGCGGCCACCTGCGCCTGATAGTGCAGCACCAGGCGGTTTTCCCGGATGGCCTGGCGCAGCCCCGCTTCCAGGACCGCGTGCTCGAAGACGACCGCCTGCATTGCCGGGTCAAAGAAATGCAGCGCGTTGCGGCCGGCGGCCTTGGCTTTGTACATGGCGAGATCGGCTTGCCTGAGCAAGTCGTCGCTGGAGGTTTCCAGGCCCCAAAAGAAGGTGGCGCCGATGCTCGCGGTGCTGTGCTGATCGACATCGTCGAGCCGATAGGGTTGATTGAGGGCAGCAAGAATCTTCGCGCCGACAAGCTTGGTCTGTGCGACGGCCTCTTCCATCGTGCCGTGCAGGTTTCCCATGATGACCACGAACTCGTCACCGCCGATCCGGGCCACCGTGTCAGATTCGCGGACGCTGGCGGTGAGACGTTGCGCCACTGCCTGCAGCAGGAGGTCACCCTGGTGGTGCCCCCGGGTGTCGTTCAGCGTCTTGAAGTGATCGAGGTCGACGAACAGCAGCGCACCGAAAGTCTTGCTGCGCTGCCCCGCGGTCATGGCCTGTTTCAGGTGATCGCGCAAGAGCGTGCGGTTGGGTAAATGGGTAAGAGAATCAAAGAAGGCCAACTCCTCTATTCTCTCCTCGGCGCGCTTACGTTCCGTGATGTCGTATTGCATGCCGACGTAATTGGTTACGGCGCCGTCACCATCCTTCACCGCCGAGATGGTCAGCCACTTTGGATAGACTTCGCCATCCTTGCGCCGGTCCCAGATTTCCCCTTGCCAGAAGCCCTTGCGGTCGATCGACGTCCACATGGCGCGGTAGAAGTCGGCATCGTGACGGCCCGATTCGAGCATGAACGGTGTCTGGCCGACGGCTTCCTCTGCGCTGTAGCCGGTCATTCGGGTGAACGCCTGGTTGACGCGCAGGATTACCCGATTGGCGTCGGTCACTAGCATGCCCTGCTGCGATTGGAAGGCGACGGCGGCGATGCGCAGCTCGGCCTCGGTCTGTTTGCGCAGCGTGATGTCGCTGATCACGGTGCGCAGTACGCGCGCGCCATCGGCGTCCTGTGCGGCAACCGTCTCCAGCTGCGCCCAGAATTGCGTACCTTCAAAGTTCACCAGGCGTAACTCGCACGACTGCCGCTGACCGTCTGCCACAAGCTGCCTGCGGTGCAGGTAGAAAATGTCCTGGTCTGCTTTCAGAATGAAGCGGCTGATGCGCTGCCTGGCCAGTTCGGCGCGGGCGACGCCCAGCAAAGTCGCGGCGGTGAGGTTGGCCTCCAGGATCAGCCCCTGCTCGCTCAAAGTGCAGTAGCCCACCGGCGCCAGATCATAGATGTCGAAATAGCGTGCGCGGGTCGCGTCGAGTTCCAGCTGCACCCGGCGCAGTTCTTCGTTCTGCATCTCCAATTCGGTCTGGTGAACGCGTAGTTCGTAGAGGAGATGGCGTGCCGCGTCCGGCCAGGCGGCCTCGATGTCTGGCGACACCTGCGCCGCTTTTTCCTCTAGTTGCTCTTCGGCAGCGAGGCGCAGCGTCTGCTCGCCGTCCGGTTGCTCGTTTGACGGGGAAGCCGGGCAGGGTGGAGGACGTTTATCCTGGCTGCACATGGGCAGCAGCCATCAGTAGTTGGAACGTCGTCGCTTCGTTCAGCCGCTCGGTGGTGGCAATCGCGTAGCGCTGCCGCGACCCCGCGGCCTCAGGTTCGGCCTTCTTCATCTCTTTCCTGGCTGTCACGCCCTGCCGTCACAAATGGTTGTGAAATGTCGCGTAATGATAGGCGTATCGGCGGAGAAGTTCTACCCGGACAGCCAGCGTGCTTCGGGGCGCGTGTTTGCCGCCGCTGCTTGCGGCGGCAACCAGCAGCCTCGGATTGCGACGAAGAGCCGATTTTCGGGGCTTGATTTGTCCGCAGATTCAAGAAGCGTTGCTTGTCAGATCCAATCTGCGGAAATCTGCGTAATCTGCGGATATCTCTGTTTTTTTGAGCGGTGATGTCCGTGCAGCGCGAAGGAGGTCTAAGCGAGCGACGAAGGGCTGGTTTTAAGGGCTTGATTTGTCCGCAGATTACGCAGATTCTCGCAGATTCAAGAAGCCCTGCTGGTTGGACTTAATCTGCGGAAATCTGCGTAATCTGCGGATATCTCTGTTTTTTTGAGCGGTGATGTCCGTGCAGCGCGAAAGAGGTCTAAGCGAGCGACGAAGGGCGGATTTTAAGGGCTTGATTTGTCCGCAGATTACGCAGATTCTCGCAGATTCAAGAGCTCGTGCTTGTCGAACTTAATCTGTGGAAATCTGCGTAATCTGCGGATATTTCTGTTGTTTTGAGAGGTGATGTCCGTGCAGCGCGAAGGAGGTCTAAGCGAGCGACGAAGGGCTGGTTTTAAGGGCTTGATTTGTCCGCAGATTACGCAGATTCTCGCAGATTCAAGAACCCCTGCTGGTTGGACTTAATCTGCGGAAATCTGCGTAATCTGCGGATATCTCTGTTTTTTTGAGAGGTGATGTCCGTGCAGCGCGAAAGAGGTCTAAGCGAGCGACAAAGGGCGGATTTTAAGGGCTTGATTTGTCCGCAGATTACGCAGATTCTCGCAGATTCAAGAGCTCGTGCTTGTCGAACTTAATCTGTGGAAATCTGCGTAATCTGCGGATATCTCTGTTTTTTTGAGAGGTGATGTCCGTGCAGCGCGAAGGAGGTCTAAGCGAGCGACGAAGGGCTGGTTTTAAGGGCTTGATTTGTCCGCAGATTACGCAGATTCTCGCAGATTCAAGGAGGGTTGCTTGTCGGATTTAATCTGTGGATATGGAAGGGCTTTTATGAGTGGTGATGAGCAGAGCTTTGCGATTATTGGTGCGGCCATGTCCGTGCATCGTGAACTTGGGCACGGTTTTCTTGAGGCGGTCTATCAGGAAGCCTTGGCTGTTGAGTTCATGAAGTGCGCCGTTCCGTTCGCTCGTGAGGTGGAGTTGCCGATTCGCTATCGCGGGCAAAGGCTCAATACGGGGTATCGGGCAGACTTTCTTTGCTTTGATGAAGTCATCGTTGAGGTGAAGGCTCTTGAACGTCTGACGACTCGCGAGGAGTCGCAAGTTATCAATTACCTGAAAGCCAGTGGTCGAGCGCGCGGCTTGCTCCTGAATTTTGGCGGACGAAGCCTGGAGCACAAGCGCCTGGTTTGGACGCATTCGCCCGCCCGAGCCGGGCACGCGGAAGGCTAATCCAGCGGCACGAGGCCGCGGAGAAATCCGCGGGCCTCGCTCGACAGCTCGCAATCAGTCCTTACCAGTTGCTTTCCCGCTCGGGGGTGGACGTGATGTTGTGGATCGAGAGATCGGCGCCGTTGTATTCCTGCTCCTGGTCGAGACGTAGGCCGATGGCTGCTTTCAGGACGCCATAGACAATGTAGCTGCCGACCAGCGCGATGACGATGGCCAGTGCGGTCATGATCAGCTGCGGCATGAAGGCGATGCCGCCGACACCGCCCAGTGCCTGGCTGCCGAAAATGCCGGCGGCGATACCGCCCCAGGCACCGCACAGGCCGTGCAGCGGCCAGACGCCGAGGACGTCGTCTATTTTCCAGCGGTTCTGGGTGAGCGTGAACATCACCACGAACATGCCGCCGGCGATGCCACCAACGACCAGTGCGCCCATCGGGTGCATGATGTCCGAGCCGGCACAGACGGCGACCAGACCGGCGAGCGGGCCGTTGTGCACGAAGCCCGGGTCGTTCTTGCCCGCCACCAGTGCCACCAGCGTGCCGCCGACCATGGCCATCAGCGAATTTATGGCCACCAGCCCGGAGATGTTTTCGATCGTTTGCGCGCTCATCACGTTGAAGCCGAACCAGCCGACGGTCAGGATCCAGGCGCCAAGTGCGAGAAAGGGGATCGACGACGGCGGGTGTGCGGAGATTCCGCCCTGCTGGTTGTAGCGCCCATGGCGCGCGCCGAGCAGCAGCACTGCCGGCAGCGCTATCCAGCCGCCCATGGCGTGCACCACGACCGATCCGGCGAAATCGTGGAACTCGGCACCATAGGTCGCTTTCAACCACGCCTGTACGCCGAAGGCATGATTCCAGGCGATGCCTTCGAAGAATGGGTAGATGAAGGCAACGATCATGAAAGTCGCCGCCAGCTGCGGATTGAATTTGGCGCGCTCGGCGATGCCACCCGAAACGATGGCCGGGATGGCTGCCGCAAAGGTCAGCAGGAAGAAGAACTTGGTCAGCTCGTAGCCGTTCTTCTGCAGCAGGGTGTCGGCGCCATGGAAGAAATCGATGCCGTAGGCGATGCTGTAGCCGATGAAGAAATAGGCGATTGTCGATACCGAGAAGTCGGTAAGGATTTTTACCAGTGCATTGACCTGGCTCTTCTTGCGCACCGTGCCCAGTTCGAGAAAGGCAAAACCGGAGTGCATGGCGAGCACCATAATGCCGCCGAGCAGAATGAAGAGAACGTCGCTACCAGACTTGAGAACTTCCATGGCCCCTCCTGAAAATCGTGTCGAAGCCATCAAGCAAGATGCGTGCCGGCACTAGATGGTGCGTGCAATCAGGGATTTTGGCGCCAGCAAACGAAAAACGCACCAGTCTTGTGCGTTTTTCGTTTGCTGGCGCCCCTTTGTGGGGCTCGATGCACCGGCGCGTGCTGCGTTGAAGCTATTCTGGTGCGGCGCCCGGCGGCAGGAGTACCCACATCCTGCCTTCCTGTTTCATCCGTCCGGCCTCGGTGGCGGCTTGCTCGCCGAAACCCCAGAAGAAGTCGGCGCGTACGACGCCGCGAATCGCGCTGCCGGTATCCTGGGCCAGCATCAGTCGGCGCAGCGGGGTGCTTGTCGACGGTCGGGTCGTGGACAGGAAAACGGGGGCGCCAAGAGGGACATGGCGGGGATCGACGGCGATGCTGCGCTCGGGCGTCAGCGGTACGCTCAGGGCCCCGCTCGGACCCTCGCCATCGCCACCTTTGATGGCTTGTTCGCTGAAGAAGACGTAGCGCGGGTTGGCGTTCAGCAGTTCGCTGAGCCGCGTCGGATTGGCGCGCGCCCATTGTTTGATGCCCTGCATCGAGGCCTGATCGAGGCTCATTTCGCCGCGCTCGACGAGCAGTTTGCCGATCGACTGATAGGGGTGGCCGTTCTGGTCGGCGAAGGCCAGGCGCGTCATGCTGCCGTCGGGCAGGCGGACGCGCCCCGAGCCCTGGATCTGCAGGAAGAAGAGTTCAACCGGGTCGTCGACCCAGAGCAGAACGCGACCGCTCTTGGACTGGTCGCCCCTGGTGATCTCGGCTCGCGTGTAGTAGGGAACGACCTTGTTGCCCTGCAGGCGACCGCGCAGGCGCAGGTTCTTGAGTTCCGGCTGGACGGCGCCGAGATCGATGCGCAGCAGGTCGGGGGGAACGCCGAGGACGGCTTCGAGATAGGGTGTGCCGCGGGTTCGCGAACCCCGCAGCAGCGGTTCGTAGTAGCCGGTCACCAGACCGTCGCTGCTGCCGTCGGGATTGGTCAGCAGCCATGGCTGGAAGTGGGACTCGAAGAAGCTGCGCAGGGCGGCGCTGGAGGGGGACGGCAATGCCTGCGCCTGCTCGCAGGCCGTGCGCCAGAGAGACCACTGCGGACGCTTGGCCAAGGCGCGGCAGGATTGCAGAAAAGCCGGCAAGGCGGCGCGCAGATCGTCGTCGCTCCAGGCCGGCAAGTCGCTCCAGCGTGCCGGTTGCAGCGGCTTGTAGGCGGGCGTCGCTGGCTCGGTCGGCCTGGCCGTGGCACCCGGCTCACACACCGGACAGGTCGGGCAGACCGGGCAGTCGCCTTTTGGTGCTTCGCTTTTCGTGCCGCAGGCGGTGAGCAGCAAGGTCAGCAGGGTGGCGGCAAGGGCGCCGAGGCTCCGCGCTGTAAGCGCTTTACGCGGCGTCCGTGATTGGCTTTTGAGCATGGTTTTGGCTACAGTGTCGGGTTCGTCAATCCGCTGAGTATACCGTCCGATGACTGATCCCTTCCGGCAACTTGCCAGCTTTCTGCAGCGCGCCGAGCAGCTCCTCGAGCGCATCGAACCCTTGCTCCCTCCAGCATCGCCGTTACCCGACTGGCAAGCGGCGAAAGCCTTTCGCTGGCGCAAGAGTCGCGGTGTCGGCTACTTGCAGCCGATTACCCACCTGCCTGCCATCCAGCTCGACGACCTGCACGATATCGAGCAACAGAAAGCGCGTATCGACGCCAATACCCGTCACTTCGTCGCCGGCCAGCCGGCCAACAATGTGCTGCTTACCGGCACGCGCGGTTCGGGCAAGTCGTCGCTGATCAAGGCGCTGCTCAATGCCTACGCGGCCGATGGTCTGCGGGTCATCGAGGTGGAGAAGGGCGATCTTACCGAGCTGCCGGATATCGTCGAGCTGATCGACGGGCGCCCCGAGCGCTTCATCATCTTTTGCGACGACCTGTCCTTCGACTCCGGCGACGCGCGCTACAAGGCGCTCAAAGTCGTCCTCGACGGCTCGATCGCGGCAGCGCCCGAAAACGTGCTGATCTACGCGACGTCGAACCGCCGCCATCTGATGCCCGAGTACTTTGCCGAAAACCTCGAAAGCAAGCGCGTCGGCGAGGAGATTCATCCCGGCGAGGCGATCGAGGAGAAGATTTCGCTCTCGGAGCGCTTCGGGCTATGGATTTCCTTTTACCCGTTCGACCAGGACGCCTACCTGAACATCGTCGCTCACTGGCTGAAGTCTTTTGGCTGCGCCGAGGATGAGATCCGGGCTGCCGAACGCGACGCGCTCAACTGGGCGCTCGAACGCGGTTCGCGCAGCGGCCGCGTCGCCTGGCAGTTCGCGCGTGACTGGGCGGGGCGGCAGCTGACGTCGCCGGCTCGCCCGAAACGATCGCGCACCAAAACGGGGCCTCGCGCGGCGCGACTGGCCGCTCGATGACCACCATCACCGAAGTTGCCGCGGCCGTCCTGCTGCGCGGCAATGCGACGGCGCCGGAGTTTCTGCTCGCGCAACGGCCGCCCGGCAAGGTCTACGCCGGTTACTGGGAGTTTCCGGGCGGCAAGGTCGAGCCGGGCGAGACGCTGTATCAGGCACTGGTGCGCGAATTGCAGGAAGAGCTGGGAATTACGGTCGACGACGTCTGGCCATGGCTTTGCTGCGAGTTCACCTATCCGCACGCCAGCGTCCGCCTGCGCTTCTACCGCATCCACGCCTGGCACGGCGAGATCGCGCCAATCGAGCACAGTGCTTTCGCCTGGCTGAAAATAGGCGAGCCGGCCGGCGTCGCACCGATTCTCCCCGCCAATGGCCCGATCCTGCAGGCGCTTGAACTGCCGCCTGTCTATGCGCTGAGCAATGCCGAAGAGAACGGCGTCGAAGCCGAACTGCAGCGCATCGAACGTGCCCTGGCGGGCGGCTTACACCTGCTGCAACTGCGCGACAAGACGCTGGCACCAGCGCAGCGGCTGGCATTCGCACGCGCCGTCATGGCCCTCGCTGGCGGTGCGGCAAAGGCCTGCGTGCTGATCAACGACGATCAGGAACTGGCCCGCACGGTCGGCGCCCACGGCCTCCACCTCTCGTCGCAGCAGCTCTGGCAGCTCGACCGCCGACCGGATTTCGCGCGCGTCGCCGCCTCCTGCCACGGCGCCGCCGATCTCACGCGGGCGGCGCAACTCGGGCTGGATTTCGTCGTTCTCGGTCCGCTGCTGCCCACCCCCAGCCATCCCGGCGCGACCGGCATCGGCTGGGCGGAGTTCTCGCGCCTCGTCGAACGCTCGCCGCTACCGGTATACGCGCTTGGCGGGATGCAGCCGGAGATGCTCGAAACGGCTTGTCACGCGGGGGCACACGGCGTCGCGCTGATGCGTGGTTGGCGCTGAGTGCAATCCTTATTCGTTAGGCGACGCCGCTTTGCCCGTCGTGCAGCGCGATGATGCGCAATCGGAGGTGTGTCGAGTCGGGGACCAGCAACTGCATTTGGCCGGCGATGGTCAGCGCTAGCGACATGGCCAGCTCGGACGAGCCGTAGACGTGATTCGAAACGCCGGCCAGTGCGGCGACCTCGAGCAACCGCTTTCCCTTGCGCCGGTAGATGCGCAGCGTGCCGCTGCGATGCGGGGTGGTGACCGCGGCGATCTCGGCTTGTCCGTCGCCGTCGAGGTCGGCAACGCCGACCGGGTTCAGCCAGCGCATGGGGGTGCCGATTGGCGGCGACTGGGCGCTGATTACGAGGCGGTCGTCGCGCAAGCCGATCAGCGCCAGGCGCGAGCCGCTGTCGCGTTGACTGACGATAGCCAGGAGTTCCGGCGGCTCGCCGGCTGCCAGCGTGACCAGCCGCGGCGCCAGATCCTCGAACACGGCGTCCTCGGGAAGTTCGAGGGAATGGCGCTGGCCGTTGCTGGTGCTCACCGTCAGGCGGGCGTATTCGTGTGGCCGGCCGAGTGCGAAATGGCCATAGTGCTCGACCGGCGCCGCGTACTGGCCGCCAGTGATCGTCTCGACGCCAGCTGCCGAAGCACTCAGCGCGAGCAGAGCGGCGGCGAGCAGCCTGCGTGGCGATTGGTGCGCAGCGGCCGGCTTGCTGGGCGTTGCCGCTGCGCCGCCAGACTTCACTCCAGGCTGAGAAGCTGCACGCTGCGCGCTGCGACCGGGCTGGTTTTCTCGCGTCGGCAGCTGGCAAAGGGCGCTTGCGCGCTGCTGTCGCAGAGCTGTTTCCAGACCCCGGGCGGGAGCAGGAAGGGAACCGGGATGGCGTCGCGATTGATCAGGCAGAGCAGGGTCGCGCCGTTCTCTGCAGGCGTGGCGGCGCTCGCCTCGGGAGCCAGTTGCAGGCCGAAGGCGCCGAGCTTGTTGGACTGCCAGTCGCTGATGCCCATCGGCCGGCCGGCGGGATGCCACCACAGCACGTCAGGCTGTTGTTCGTCGCCGCTCGCTGCACCGCTCAGCCAGCCGGTCAGCCGCAGTTGCGGGAAGCGCCGGCGCAGGCCAATCAGCCCGGCGACGAAGTCGATGAGCTCGCTGTCGGCGTTCTCCCAGTCGAGCCAGGTCATCTCGTTGTCCTGGCAGTAGGCGTTGTTGTTGCCGCCCTGCGTGCGGCCGAGTTCGTCGCCACCCTGCAGCATCGGTACGCCTTGCCCGATGAGGAGCGTGGCGAGCAGCGCACGCTGCAGGCGGCGGCGTTTTTCGAGCACCGACGGATCGTCGCTTTCACCTTCCGCGCCGCAGTTCCACGACAGATTGTGGCCGTGCCCGTCGCGGTTTTCCTCGCCGTTGAGCTCGTTGTGTTTTTCCTGGTAACTGACCAGATCGCGCAGCGTGAAGCCGTCGTGCGCGGTGAGGAAGTTGACGCTGGCTTGCGGTGCGCGGCCGCTATTCTTGAACAGCTCGCTCGATCCGGACAGCCGCTGCGCCAGGGCGCCGGCGGCCACTTCGCCGGTCAGCCAGAAGGCTCGCACGTCGTCGCGGAAGCGGTCGTTCCATTCGCTCCAGCCGGGCAGGAAGCGGCCCAGCCGGTAGCCGTCGGGGCCCATGTCCCAGGGCTCGGCAATCAGTTTGACGTTCTGCAGCAGCGGGTCCTGGCGAACGGCGGCGAGAAAGGCGCTGTCGCGGGCCAGTGCGGCGGCCAGGTCGAAGCGGAAGCCGTCGACGTGCATGACCCCAACCCAGTAGCGCAGTGCATCCATCACCAGTTGCAGGACGCGTGGCTGGGTGAGGTTGAAAGTGTTGCCGCAGCCACTGTAGTTTTCGTAAGCGGCGAGATCGCCTGGCGGCAGCAGGTAGTAGCTCTGGTTGTCGATGCCGCGAAAGGACAGCGTCGGTCCGAATTGGTCGGTTTCTGCGGTGTGGTTGAAGACCACGTCGAGAATCACTTCGAGGCCGGCGGCGTGCAGCGTGCGGACCATGCTCTTGAACTCGGCGATCACCGATTGTCCGTCGATGCGCGCGGCGTAGCGCGGTTCGGGAGCGAAGAAGGCGAGCGAGTTGTAGCCCCAGTAATTGACCCGGCCTTGGCCAACCAGTCGTTGCTCGTCGAGGAAATGGTGCACCGGCAGCAGGCTGACGGCGGTGACCCCGAGGCGCTGGAAATGCGCGATCATCGCCGGCGAGGCGAGGCCGGCGTAGGTGCCACGCAGTTTCTCGGGGACGTCCGGGTGTTGCTGGCTGATGCCCTTGACGTGCACTTCGTGGAGCACGGTGTCCGCCCAGGGCGTCGCCGGTGGGGCGTCGCCGGCCCACTCGAAATGGTCGTCGACGACGCTGCACTGGAGCCCGTGGGCCGGCTCGTCCGCTGTCGGCCAGGAAAAATCACCGACGACTTCGCGGGCGTAGGGGTCGAGGAGCAGGCGTTCGGCGGCGAAGCGCTGGCCGTTCTCGGGGGCCGCCGGGCCCTGCACGCGGTAGGCGTAGCGCAAGCCGGGTGCGGCCCCGGCGAGGTAGCCGTGCCAGACCTGGTCGCTGCGGAAGAGCATGGGCAAGACCTGCATCTCCTGGCCGTCGAAGACGCACAGCTCGACGCCTTCGGCGTGCGCCGAGAACAGCGCGAAGTTGACCCCCTGGCCGTCCCAGGTCGCGCCGAGCGGTGACGGCCGCCCGGCGACGAGGGCGAGCCTGGCCTTGGCGCTCATGGTACCCATTCGAGGAACAGTGCTGCGAGGGGGGGCAGGGTGAGGCGCAGCGAAAACTCGCGGCCGTGCGCGGCGACTGATTCGGCGACCAGTCCGTCAGGCCCGTTGCCGACGTTGCTGCCGCCGTAGTACTGCGAGTCGGTGTTGATGCGCTCGTAGAACCTGCCGGCATGCGGCACGCCGATGCGGTAGTCTTTGTGAATGACCGGGGTGAAGTTGCCGACGTAGAGCATGGCGCGCGAACGATCACGCGTCCAGCGCACGAAGGCGACCACCGAATTATCGGCGTCGTCGGCCGCGATCCACTCGAAACCAGCCGGTTCGAAATCGACTTCATGCAGGGCAGGACGGCTGCGGTAGAGGCTGTTGAGGTCGCGAACCAGATTGCGGACGCCGGCGTGGTTCGGGAAATCGAGCAAGGCCCAGTCGAGAGAGACGGCTTCATTCCACTCGCTCCACTGGCCGAATTCGCCGCCCATGAAGAGCAGCTTCTTGCCCGGGTGCGCCCACATGAAGCCGTAGAGCGAACGCAGGTTGGCGAATTTCTGCCAGGTGTCGCCGGGCATCTTGTTGAGCAAGGAGCCCTTGCCGTGCACCACTTCGTCGTGCGACAGCGGCAGGACGTAGTTCTCGGTGAAGGCGTACATCATTCCGAAGCTGAGCTTGTTGTGATGGTAGCGGCGATAAATCGGATCCTGCGCCATGTAGGACAGGACGTCGTGCATCCAGCCCATGTTCCACTTGTAGTGGAAACCGAGGCCGCCCATTGACGGCGGCCGGCTGACCATCGGCCAGGCGGTCGACTCCTCGGCGTGGGTGTCGGTCGCCGGGTGCTCCTGACCGAGGACCTCGTTCATGCGGCGCAGGAAGGCGACGGCCTCGAGGTTTTCGCGGCCGCCATGCACGTTTGGCAGCCACTGCCCTTCGGAGCGGCTGTAGTCGCGGTAGAGCATCGAAGCCACGGCATCGACGCGCAGGCCGTCGACGCCGTAACGCTCGATCCAGAACAGGGCGTTGCCGATCAGGTAGTTGCTCACTTCGCGACGACCGAAGTTGTAGATCAGTGTGCCCCAGTCCTGGTGCATGCCTTCACGGGGATCGGCGTGTTCGTAGAGCGCATCGCCGTCGAAGCGACTCAGACCGTGTTCGTCGGTCGGGAAATGCGCCGGTACCCAGTCGACCAGCACGCGCAGACCGGCGGCATGGCAGGCACTGACGAACTGGCAGAAGCCGGCCGGGCTGCCGTGACGGGCGGTGGGGGCGTAAAGCCCGAGCGGCTGATAGCCCCAGGAACCGTCGAAGGGATGTTCGGAAATCGGCAGCAACTCAAGATGGGTGAAGCCCAGGTCGACGACGTAGGGGATCAGCGTTTCGGTCAGGCGTTGCCAGTCGGGAAAGCCGCCATCGTCGGCGCGCCGCCAGGAAGCCAGGTGCACTTCGTAGATCGACAGCGGCGCGCCGAGCAGGTCGCCGGCCGGGACGGGCATGGCTGCGACCGGTGGCGGCAGGGCGCAGACCACCGAGGCCGTCGATGGCCGCAACTCGGCTTCGAAGCCGTAGGGATCGGACTTGAGGGGCAGCAGATGGCCGTGGCGAGAGCGGATTTCGTATTTGTAACGGGCGCCGGCGCTCACCCCGGGCAGGAAGATCTCCCAGGCACCACATTCGCGGCGCAGGCGCATCGGGTGGCGACGGCCGTCCCAGTTATTGAAGTCACCGACGACGCTGACCCGCTGGGCGTCAGGCGCCCAGACGGCGAATGCCGTTCCGGCGACGCCGTCGATTTCGCAGAGGTGCGCGCCGAGGCGCTCGAAGGGACGCAGGTGCGAACCTTCGGCGAGCAGCCAGACGTCCATCTCGCCGAGCACCGCCCAGAAACGATAGGGATCGTCGGTTTCCTGGACGTCGTTCTCCCAGGTGATGCGCAGGCGGTAGGAGAAGTCGTTGCGGCGACGCGGGATGACGCCTTCAAAAAACCCCTCGACGCCTTCGACGTCACGTTCCTTGAGCTCAGCGACCTCTTTCCCGGTCTTGGCGTCGAGTACCGCCACCGCCAGCGCGCCCGGTTGCATGCTGCGCACCCAAAGCCGCTTGTCGGCGTCAGTGTGCATCCCGAGGACTGCATAGGGGTTGCCGTGTTCGGCCCGACAAAGAGAAATGATCTCTGCATTGTCAATCATTGACGCGTTTCCTCAAGTAGTGAATGTTCAAAGCTTCCAGGTGTCGGCGGCGTAGTCGCGGATCGTCCGATCGGCCGAGAAGGTGCCCATGCCAGCGACGTTGAGGATCGCCTTGCGCTGCCATTCGGCGGGAGTCAGGTAGAGGGCGTCGACGCGTGCCTGCGTGGCGACATAGTCGGCGTAGTCGGCGAGCAGCAGATAGTGGTCGCCGTAATGGACCAGGCAGTTGAACACATCGTGATAGCGTCCGCGTTCCCCGGGCGAGAAGAAGCCGCCGTCGATCTTGTCGAGCGCTTCCTTGAGCGCCGGGTCGTTCTGGTAGAGATCGTTTGGCTGATAACCGGCCTGCTTGATGGCGGCAACCTGCGCCGTGTTGTTGCCGAAGATGAAGATGTTGTCGGCACCGACCTGGTCGCGAATCTCGATGTTGGCTCCGTCTTCGGTACCAATGGTCAGCGCACCGTTGAGCGAGAGCTTCATGTTGCCGGTGCCCGAGGCTTCGGTGCCGGCCGTTGAAATCTGTTCGGAAAGATTGGCCGCCGGCATGATCAACTCGGCGACGGAAACGCCGTAGTTGGGGATGAACGCGACCTGCAACAGCTCGCGCGTGCGCGGATCGTTGTTGACCACCGCGGCGACGTCGTTGATCAGCCGGATCACCAGTTTGGCCATGTGATACGAAGAAGCGGCCTTGCCGGCGAAGATGATGCTGCGTGGTGCTACGCCGGCCGTCTCGCCACGCAGCAGCGCGTTGTAGCGGGTGATGACGTGCAAGACGTTGAGCAACTGCCGCTTGTACTCGTGGATGCGTTTGACCTGGACGTCGAAGAGGCTGTCAGGATTGAGCGCGATGCCCGTTTCGCGGGCCACGTAGTCGGCCAGGCGTAGCTTGTTGTCGCGTTTCGCGACCGCAAACGCTTTCCCGAAATCGGCATCGTCGGCGACGCTGCGCAGACCTTCCAGGCGGTCGAGATCGAGACGCCACTCCTTGCCGAGGCGCTGGTCGAGCAGCGCCGAAAAGCCAGGATTGGACTGCGCCAGCCAGCGCCGCGGCGTGACGCCGTTGGTTTTGTTGTGAAAGCGTTCCGGGTAAAGGCGGGCAAAGTCGGCGAAAATGGTTTGCACCATGAGATCCGAATGCAGTTGCGAGACACCGTTGATGCGGTGGCTGCCGACAATGCTCAGGTGCGCCATGCGGACGCGTTTGTCTTTGTCGTGGCCACTGCCGTCGTCGATCAGGGACACCCGCCGCCTGAGATCGATATCGCCCGGGTAGAGGCGAGCCACCTCGTCGAGAAATTCCTGATTGATACGGTAGATGATCAGCATGTGGCGCGGCAGCACGCGCTGCATCAGCGTCACTTTCCAGGTTTCCAGCGCTTCCGGCATCAGCGTGTGGTTGGTATACGAGAAGATGCGTCGGCATTGCTCCCAGGCCGCATTCCAGTTCATCGCATGTTCGTCGACCAGCAGGCGCATCAATTCGGCAACGCCGATCGCCGGATGCGTGTCGTTGAGGTGGATGGCGACCTTGTCGGCGAGCTTGTCAAAGCTGCCGTGCTCGTTTTGATGGCGAGTGAGGATGTCCTGCATCGACGCCGAGACGAAGAAATATTCCTGGCGCAGGCGCAGTTCGCGACCCGCGGCAGTGCTGTCGTTGGGATAGAGGACCCAGGAAATGTTCTCGAAGCGGTTCTTGAATTCGGCCGCACGCTGGTAGTCGCCGGTATTGAAGGCGCCGAGGTCGATCTGCGAGGGGGCGGCGGCTTTCCACAGGCGCAGGGTGCTGACCCGTTCGGTACCATGACCGGGGATGACGTGGTCGAAAGCCTTGGCTTCGACGGCGTCGGCCGGGTGCCATTCCGCCCATTCACCACTGTGTTCGGCAGTGCCGCCAAAATGCACCGTATAGTGCTTGCCGCTGCGCGGGAATTCCCAGGGCGAGCGATCATGCACCCAGGCTTCGGGCGCCTCGACCTGCTGGCCGTTGACGATCGACTGGGCAAACATCCCGTACTCATAGCGTACGCCGTAGCCCCAGGAGGGCAGCCCGAGAGTGGCCATCGAATCCAGGAAGCAGGCCGCCAGGCGTCCCAGGCCACCGTTGCCGAGGGCCGCATCGGGTTCACATTCCATGACCTCGTTGAGTGACGGACCCGGCGGGGTGAACACGGTCGCTGCCTGCTCACGCAGGTCGAGAGCCGACAAGGCGTTGTTCATCGCCCGCCCGATCAGGAATTCCATCGACAGGTAATAGACCCGCCGCGCCTTGTTTTCGCGGTCGGCATGCTGGGTGTTGACCCAACGTTCTGCCAGTTGCTCGCGGGCCACGTGTGCCAGCGCATGGTAGTACTCCGCCTTGCCGGCGACATCTCGGTCGCTAGCTACCTGACAGAGCAGCTTGTGGTCGATCTGCGAGCGCAGCGGCTCTCCTTCAGGATGCGATTCAACGGCTTTGGACATCAGGGAAGTACTCCAGTAGTAGGTTTCACAGGCCATGCTCACTTTCGGCCAGGGCATGGGCGGCGCCCAGCAAGGCTGGCGTAGGCGAGAGCATTACATAGGTCGGGATTGCGGCCAAGTAGGCAGCGAAGCGGCCCTTGGTCTCGAAGCGGGCGCGAAAGGGTGATCGCTCGAAGCGCTCGCCGAGGCGAGGAATAATACCACCGCCGATATAGACGCCACCCTGGGCGCCCAGGGTCAGCGCCAGATTCCCGGCCAGCGAGCCGAGCATCGCGCAGAAGGTGTCGAGCACTGCGCTGCACTGGACGTCTTCGTTGGCCAGCGCGCGGCTGACGATCTCGACGGTGCTCAGGGTTTCGCTGGCCCGGCCGTCGACTTCGGCGACTAGGCGATTGAGCAGCGGCAGGCCGCTTCCGGAAAGCAGTCGCTCGGCCGAGACGTGCTGCAGTTCCCGCCAGGCGAGGCCGAGAATCGCCGCCTCGCGCCCGTCGGCGGGTGCCAGCGAGCAGTGTCCGCCTTCGCCGCTCAGGGCCAGCCAGTGGCCGCGATCGCAGAGCAGGCCGGAAACCCCGAGGCCGGTGCCGGGGCCGAGTACGGCCTTGGCTGCCAGCGCAACGCTGCGCCCGCCGCCGACCTGGCGCAGGTCGCTCGCCGCAAGCCGCGGCAGGGACAGTGCCAGGGCGGTGAAGTCGTTGAGCAGGAGCAGGCGATGCAGCCCGAGGCGCGACTGGATCTCGTCGCGCGAGAAAGTCCACGCGGCGTTGGTCAGGCGGATCACCGGTTCATGGACCGGCGCCGCCAGGGCGATTGCAGCGGCGCGCAATCGAGGGCAGGCGACCTCGGCGAGATAGGCCTCGATGGCCTCGATCGGGCCGGCAAAGTCGGCGACGGCGAGAATGCGCACCAGCTGCGGCGCGCCGCTCTCGTCGAGCAGGGCGAAGCGCGCGCGGGTGCCACCGATGTCGGCGACCAGCAGCGCGGTGGAAGCGGTGGCAGCGGGGGAAGGGGAAGGGGAGTTCATGGAGCGGCGTCGGAGAGAGCTGCGGCTGACTCTTGCCCCTGTGCTGGCAAGGCGGCTGCAGCTTCGAGAGGAAAATGCCCGGAGGGCGGAAAGCGCGGGCCGGGGCACGAATCCTCGCACCTGCTGCCGCGCCGATCAAAGAGCCATGTTGCCAGGCCGGACGATCCTCGTCGAACGAGTGCAAGCCTTTCCGGAGTCTGTCGGTTCGACGCGCATTCTGTCAAGCGCGGAGCGCAGCGGTCGCCTCGCAGGCCGGCCCCGTTTGCAGCCAAGCGGCTCGCAGAGCCGTACAATCAGCAAGGCTGTCCGGTGATCGGCGCAGCGATCGCCCAAGCATTCAGCGACGCGCTGGCGTCGGCAAAGTGAAGTGTTTACCTGTCTGTCGTTTGCCTGCCCGAGGAACTGCAGTGAAATCTGCCCATCATGCGTCTCTGCTCAGCCGGCTTGCCGAAGTCATCGGCACCGAGCAGGTTTTGACCACCGACGAAGCGATGTCCGCCCATCTCGGCGACTGGCGTGGACGTTATCGCGGTGCCGCCATTTGTGTGCTGCGTCCGGCCACCACCGCGGAGGTGGCGGCGGTGGTCCGCGCCTGTGCGCAGGCCGGCGTGGCGATGGTGCCGCAGGGCGGCAATACCAGCCTTTGTGGCGCGGCGACGCCGGGACCGGAAGGCGAGGCGGTGCTGATCAGCCTGAGTCGGCTCAGGCGGCTGCGGGCGATCGATCCGGAAAATAACACCATGACCGTCGAGGCCGGCTGTGTGTTGCAGACCTTGCAGGAGGCGGCGGCGCAGGCCGGACGCCTGTTTCCCCTGTCGCTGGCTGCCGAGGGAAGCTGTCAGATCGGCGGCAATCTGTCGACCAACGCCGGCGGGGTGCAGGTCCTGCGCTACGGCAATACCCGTGAATTGACCCTGGGCCTGGAAGTGGTGCTGCCCAGTGGCGAGATCTGGGATGGCTTGCGTGGTCTACGCAAGGACAACACCGGCTACGATCTGAAACACTTGTTCATCGGCGCCGAAGGTACGCTGGGGATCATCACGGCCGCAGTTCTGAAGCTCTTTCCCCTGCCACGGGCAACGGCGACGGCCTGGTTGGCGATTGCCTCGCCGGCGCTGGCGGTGCGTCTGCTTGGTGACTTGCAGGCCCGCTTCGGCGCCCTGCTGACCGCCTGCGAGCTGGTCTCGGACGTCGCTCTCGGCCTGGTCCGCAAGCATTTTCCGACGGCCAAGGGCGGCTTCTCGGCAAGCCCCTGGCATCTGCTCGTCGAGCTCTCGGGCGGCGACGACGATCAGTCGCGACGGCAAGCGTTCGAGGCTTTTCTTGGCGAAGCCCTGGAAAGCGGCATGATCAGTGACGCGGTCGTCGCGCAGAGCGGCGAGCAGGCGCAGCGTCTGTGGGCCTTGCGCGAGAATATCGGCGAAGCGCAGAAAATCGAGGGGCTGAGTATCAAGCACGACGTCTCGGTACCGATTTCGCGCATTCCGGAGTTCGTCGAGCGCGCCGGCCGCGAGCTCGCGCACGCTTTTCCCGACATCCGCATCGTCGCTTTCGGGCACCTCGGCGACGGCAACCTGCATTACAACCAGTCGCAAGCGGCAGCCGGCGCGAACGCCGTCTTCATCGCCGCGCAGCCGGCCGTCAACCGCATCGTTTATGAGCTGGTGCACGCGCTCGGCGGCAGCATCAGCGCCGAACACGGCATCGGGCAACTGAAGCGTGAAGAGCTCTTGCGCTACAAGAGCCCGGTGGAGATGGAGATGATGCGCGCCATCAAGCGTACTCTGGATCCGCAGGGCTTGATGAATCCCGGCAAGGTGCTCTGAGCCTTGCCTTGCCGCAATCAGTGGACGGTCGGTGGCGTATCGGCTGCGGACGGAGGGGCAGCGAAAAGTTGGTCGATGGCCTGGGCGTCGAAGCGGTATTGGCGATTGCAGATGTCGTCCTTGATGAGCACTTCGCCCTGCTCCTGGAGCGCCGCATAGACCTCTTCGCGGCCGAGCGAAAGCAGCATCGAACGTACTTTTTCCCAGTCTTCGGGGCAGTTGTGGGTGACCGGTCGGGCAGGGAACAGGCGCAGCGTTTCTTCGCCAAAGAGACGCCGCAGCAGTTCTTCGGCGGGCAGCGAGAGCAGCTCGCTCGGCTTGACCGTTGCGGCGAGCGCTTCGATGCGCGTCCAGCCGTCGGCATCGCGCTGCTCTGCGGTCGGCAGTCGCTGCAGGAAGAGCCCGGCTGCGCCGTCGGCGGCAGCGGCGAGAAACAGGCGTGCCGGCAACTGCTCGGACTGCGCCAGGTAGTGCTCGAAGATTTCGGCAATGCTGTCGCCGGCCAGCGGCACGATGCTTTGGTAGGGCTCGCGCATCGACGGCATGTCCAGTACCAGTTGCAGCTGCCCGTCGCCGAGCAGCTCGGCCGCCGAGCCGTCTTCGATTGCGGCGGAGCTTTTGGCCATGCCGCGGATCTGCAACTGTTCGTTGCAGTCGATGACCAGCAGCGAGACTGCGCCGTTTCCGCGCAGCTGGATGCTCAGCCGGCCGGCTTGTTTGAGCTTGTCGCCGAGCAATAGGGTGGTGGCGGTCATTTCGCCAAGCAGGCAGGCGACCGGCGCCGGATAGTCGCGTTGGTCGAGCATCTGTTGCCAGGCAGAACCCAGGCGGACGACGGCCCCGGTAATGTCGAGCTCTTCGAGCAGAAAGCGGCAGAGGGTGTCGTTAATCATTCTGTTTCCGTGGATTCCGGGAATTCCATCAAGGCCATCAACTCGCTGGCATAGCGTTGGCGATCGAAGCCGACCAGCAGGTGCTCGCCGCAATCGATCACCGGTCGCTTGATCAGGCTCGGGTGCGCCGCCATCAGCTGCAGCGCCCGGCTTTCGTCGATGTCGCGGCGCTGTTCTTCGGCGAGCTTTCGCCACGTCGTGCCGCGGGTGTTGAGCAGCAGCTTCCAGTCGCAGCGCTGGCTCCACGCGGCGAGCTGCTGTGCGCTGATCCCTTGCTGGCGGTAGTCCACGAAGTCGAAAGCGAGGCCATGATCGTTCAGCCAGGTAAAGGCTTTCTTCATGGTGTCGCAATTCCTGATGCCGAAGATGCGCAGGCGGCGGGAAGTCGGGTGCGGGTCGGCGGTCATATCTGGTTCGGGCTGGCGAGCCCAGAGTGTCAGGATACGGCGAGCATCCGTTCCAGCGCCACGCGCGCCAATTCGGCCTCGTGCTCGGGAACCCGGATCGGGTTGACCACCTTGCCGTCGGCCAGATTCTCCAGGGTCCATGCCAGATGCTGCGGGTCGATGCGTTGCATGGTCGAACACATGCACACGGTCGGTGCCATGAACTGGACGATCTTTCCTTCGTGCCGGACTTCTTCGGCCAGGCGATTGACCAGGTTCAGTTCGGTGCCGACCAGCCAGCGGGTATTCGGGCTGGCTTCCTTGATGGTGCGGACGATGTGTTCGGTCGAGCCGACAAAGTCCGACTGACGACAGACTTCGAAGCTGCATTCGGGGTGCGAAATGACCAGTCCGTCCGGATACTGGTTGCGAAAACGCAGGATGTGTGCCGGCTGGAACATCTGGTGCACCGAGCAATGCCCTTTCCAGAGCAGCAGTTTTGCGCGCTGGATCTGCTCGGCGCTGAGACCGCCCATTTCGAGGTCGGGGTCCCAGACTTCCATCTCGTCGAGGGCGATGCCCATTTTGTGGCCGGTCCAGCGCCCGAGATGCTGGTCGGGGAAGAAAAGGATCTTTTCGCGACGCCCGAAGGCCCAGGTGGCAATCGTCCCGGCGTTCGACGAGGTGCACACGATGCCGCCGCGGGCGCCGCAGAAGGCCTTGAGATCGGCGGCCGAGTTGATGTAGGTCACCGGCGTCACCTGCTGCTCGACGTCGAGCACTTCGCCGAGTTCCCGCCAGCAACGTTCGACCTTGGCGAGATTGGCCATGTCGGCCATCGAGCAGCCAGCGGCGAGGTCGGGGAGAATGGCCGTCTGCTCCGGTTTCGACATGATGTCGGCGACTTCGGCCATGAAATGCACGCCGCAGAAAATGATGTACTGGGCGTCGGTTTGCGAGGCCAGGCGCGCGAGTTTCAGCGAGTCACCGGTGAGGTCGGCGTACTGATAGACGTCGGCGCGCTGGTAGTGGTGGCAGAGCAGTACCGCCTTGTTGCCGAGCCGTTCGCGGGCAGCGCGAATGCGCTGATGACAGGCGTCGTCCTGCAACTGGTTGAATTTGTCGAAATTGATGGTGGCTGTTGGCATGTTCGGGTACTCGCACACTCGGATACGCGGGGCAATCGCACAGAGCCCAGACCGGGCTCGCGGAAAAAAGTTCAGCTACGCCAGGGCAGGCCGGCGTGGCGCCAGCCTCCGATCTTGCCGCGCTGGGCGTGCGCGTCCTTGTCGCCCTCGAAGCCCTCGAGCACGTTGTAGCAATCGGCCTGCGCTTCTTTGCTGGCCAGTGCCGCCGCATTGTGGGAACGTGCCCCGCTGCGGCAGATGAACATCAACAGGGCTTCGCGATCGACCTGTTGCTTGAGTTGCGCCAGGAAGTGGAGGTTCGGCTTGTTGTCGGGGTAACTCTGCCACTCGATCTCGATGGCGCCGGGAATGCGCCCGACCCAATCCCGCTCGGCGCGCGTGCGCACGTCGACCAGCTTGGCTCCCGGTGCCAGTTGCCATACCTCGTTCGCTTCCTGCGGCGTCAGGGCGCCCGCGTAGGGGAGACCCAGCTCGCGTCCGCGTTCCTGAGCCAGTTGCAGCAGATCGGTCAATCTTCCCATGGTGCCCACCGAGTGTCGTTGCACGAGGAGCGCAGTATAAACCGAGAAGCGGTCCTTGACCGTTCCCTCGCGCGCGGGACGCTGCGGCGCGAGCGCTTAGGAGTGCGGCTGGTGCGCACCTGCGGAGTGCGTTCCTTAGGGCTAATGCACCGCTATGGTGCAAAAAAAAGCCCAAGAACGCTCAATTGGCTTGTGGCACAATAAAACCCCCGCAGGGCATGGGCTGGCACGTTTTCTGCTCTCATCTCCCTCGTACCTATTTTCTACTGCCGCCGGTTGAGCCGGCACCTGTTCAGGAGACTTTGCAATGTCAAGCCCGCAAGACGTGATCAACATGGTCAAGGAAAACGAGGCGAAGTTCGTCGACTTCCGCTTTACCGACACCCGCGGCAAGGAGCAGCACGTAACCGTGCCGGTCAGTGCTTTCGACGAAGACAAGTTTGAAAATGGCCACGCTTTCGATGGCTCGTCGATCGCCGGCTGGAAGGGAATTCAGGCCTCGGACATGCAGTTGATGCCCGATCCGAGTACCGCCTACGTCGACCCCTTCTTCGACGAAACGACCGTTGTCATCACCTGCGACGTCGTCGATCCCTCCGATGGCCGCGGTTACGACCGCGATCCGCGCTCGATTGCCAAGCGTGCCGAAGCCTATCTGAAAGCCAGCGGTGTCGGTGACACGGCGTATTTCGGTCCGGAGCCCGAGTTCTTCGTCTTCGACTCGGTGGCCTGGAATGTCGACATGTCGGGCTGCTCCCTGAAGATCTACTCGGATGAAGCGGCCTGGTCGAGCGGCGAGAAATCCGAGGGTGGCGGCGGCTCTGGCCACCGTCCGGGTGTCAAGGGCGGCTATTTCCCGGTGCCGCCGGTCGATAGCCTGCACGACATCCGCTCGGCAATGGTGCTGACCCTGGAGTCGATCGGCGTGCCGGTCGAAGTGCATCACCATGAAGTCGCCACTGCCGGCCAGTGCGAGATAGGAACCGTCTTCAGCACGCTGGTCAAGCGCGCCGACTGGACGCAGCAGTTGAAGTACGTGGTGCATAACGTCGCCCATCAGTACGGCAAGACGGCAACTTTCATGCCCAAGCCGATCGTTGGCGACAACGGCTCCGGAATGCACGTTCACCAGTCGATCTGGAAAGACGGCAAGAACACCTTTGCTGGCAATGGCTACGCCGGTCTGTCGGAAACGGCCCTGTTCTATATTGGCGGCATCATCAAGCACGCCAAGGCGCTGAACGCGATTACCAACCCGGGTACCAATTCGTACAAGCGCCTGGTGCCGCACTACGAGGCGCCGACCAAGCTCGCTTACTCGGCCAAGAACCGTTCGGCTTCGATTCGCGTGCCGCACGTGACTTCCGACAAGGCGCGGCGCATCGAAACGCGCTTCCCCGATCCGATCGCCAACCCCTATCTGTGCTTCGCGGCGCTGCTGATGGCCGGCCTCGATGGTATCCAGAACAAGATTCACCCGGGTGAGCCGGCTGACAAGAACCTCTACGATCTGCCGCCGGAAGAAGATGCCAAGATTCCGACCGTTTGCGCCAGCCTGGAAGAGGCGCTCGCCGCGCTTGCCGCGGATCACGAGTTCCTGACCCGTGGCGGTGTTTTTTCGGACGAGTGGATCGACGCCTTCATCGAACTGAAGATGGACGAAGTCAACAAGGTGCGCATGACCACCCACCCGGTCGAGTTTGATCTGTACTACAGCTGCTGATCAGGCGCTGTCGCGAAGAGGACGGGCTTGCCCGTCCTTTTTTTTCGCCTGCCGATTGCCGGGCTGCTGCGTTTGTATTACTTCGGGTCATCCAATACACTCGGGTCTGACTCGCGATTTGGCATGAGGCGAGCCCAAGACCAGCGGGTGGCGGGTGGCGACCAAGGAATAGGACGACGATGAAAGCGCAAGACCTGTTTTTTTCGAGCGCACTGCTTTCGCTGCTGGCGTGGCCTGCCCTCGCCCAGGATATTTACAAGTGTGACGTGGATGGGCGAACGACCTACTCGAATGTTCCCACGACCAAATGCAGAAAGCTGGTTCTCGACCCGATCAACCTGGCGCCGGCGACCAAGGCGGCGCGCACACCAACACCCAGCAGCTTCCCGAAGGTTGACGACGAGACGCAGAAGGCCCGCGACGGCGACCGCCGCCGGATTCTCGAAACCGAACTTGCGGCCGAGCAGAAAAACGCCGAACAGGCGAAGAAAGCACTCGCCGAGCAGGAGGCCGTGGTGCTGCCCAATGAGCGCATGCAAGGCGGCGCGATCAGTGGCGGCAAGCTTGAGGAGCGGCTGCTGCCGTACAAGGATAAAGTGGCGCTGCACGAGCGCAATATCGAGGCCATCAGCAAAGAGATTGGCAATCTGCGCTGATCAACGGGCGCTACGCCTGCCGTCTTCCCCCATAAACCATGTCTGAAACTTCGGCAAATCCCTTCGGTGGGCTCGACCTGCTGTCGTCGGCAGTCATTCTGCTCGACGAGAATCTGGCCATCCGGTACCTGAATCCGGCCGCCGAGAATCTGCTGGCGATCAGCAGCAAGGTCTTCGTCGGTTGCCCGATGGCTGGCGTCATCGAGTGCCCGGCGCCCTTCCTGGCGGCGCTCGACAGCGCCCTGAACCATGGCTGGGACTACACCGGGCAGAATATCGACCTGCGCCTTACCGCTGGCGAGCTGCTGCGGCTGAACTGTACGGTAAACCCGGTCGATACTCCGCAAGCCCGCCTGCTGGTCGAATTGTGGCCGATCGATCAGCAGCTCAGGGCCACCCGGGAAGAGCGCCTGGTCGAGCAGCAGCACGCGAATCGCGAGCTGATCAGAAACCTGGTGCACGAAATCAAGAACCCCTTGGGCGGCATCCGCGGTGCTGCGCAGCTGCTCGAGCACGAACTCAACAACGCCGGTCTGCGCGAGTACACGCAGGTCATCATCAAGGAGGCCGATCGCCTGCAGGACCTGATGCGGCGCTTGTTGTCACCGCACCGGCCGATGCAGCCGGGACCGGTGAATATTCACGAGATCCTGGAACGGGTGCGCAGTTTGCTGACCGCCGAGTTTCCGACCTTGCTTACCGTGCAACGCGATTACGACACCAGTTTGCCGGAGCTGATCGGCGACCGCGAGCAGTTGATTCAGACGTTCCTGAACCTTGCCAGAAACGCCGCACAGGCGATCCAGCGTCAGCCCGACGACAAGCTGCGCGGCTTCGGCCAGATCACCCTGCGCACCCGTGTCGCTCGCCAGACGACTTTGTTCAAGCGCCGCTATCGCCTGGCTCTCGAAGTGCAGGTGATCGATGACGGCCCGGGGATTGGCGAAGATATTCGCGAGCGCATGTTCTATCCACTGGTTTCCGGGCGAGAAGGGGGCAGCGGCCTGGGCCTGACCTTGGCGCAGAGTTTTGTCCAGCAACACCACGGAACGATTGATTGTGAAAGTCGGCCGGGGCGCACTTGTTTCACCATTCGCTTACCGCTTGGCTGATTTCTGGCAGGTTTCTTGCTTGGTCGTCAGTAACACTAGCCAAGCAAGCTGAGGAAGCGATGAAAGCAGTCTGGATCGTTGACGACGACAAATCAATTCGCTGGGTCCTCGAAAAGACTCTGTCCCGCGAGAAAATCCCCATGCGGAGTTTTTCGTCGGCCACTGAAGCCTTGTCCGAGCTCGACGCGGGCAGCGAGCCGCCACAGGTGCTGGTCTCCGATATCCGCATGCCGGGGCAGTCCGGGCTCGAGTTGCTGCAATTGTTCAAGGAGCGCTTTCCGGCTTTGCCGGTGATCATCATGACCGCCTACTCCGACCTGGAGAGTGCGGTGTCGGCGTTTCAGGGTGGCGCTTTCGAGTATCTGCCCAAACCCTTCGACGTCGACCAGGCGCTGGAACTGATTCGACGAGCAATCGGCGAAAGCATGCACCAGTCCGGTGCGCCTGATGAAGTCGGCCTGGCGCCCGAGATTCTTGGCCAGGCCCCGGCGATGCAGGAAGTCTTTCGGGCGATTGGCCGGCTCAGTCAATCGAGTGCCACGGTGTTGATTACCGGCGAATCGGGTTCCGGCAAGGAACTGGTGGCGCGCGCCGTGCATCGCCACAGTCCGCGCGCCGAGCAGGCTTTCATCGCCATCAACACCGCCGCCATTCCCCGCGATCTTCTCGAGTCCGAACTGTTCGGTCATGAACGCGGTGCCTTCACCGGCGCGGCGGCGCAGCGACAAGGTCGTTTCGAACAGGCCGAGGGCGGGACGCTGTTCCTCGACGAAATCGGCGACATGCCGGCAGAGTTGCAAACGCGCTTGCTGCGGGTGCTTTCCGACGGTCATTACTACCGCGTTGGCGGACATTCTCCGCTGAAGACCAAGGTCCGGATCATTGCCGCGACACACCAGGATCTGGAGGAAAGAGTCCGCCAGGGGCTCTTTCGAGAGGATCTTTTTCACCGCTTGAACGTGATCCGCCTGCGTTTGCCCTGCCTGCGCGAACGCAGCGAGGATATTCCGATTCTGGCCCGCCACTTTCTGCAGAAAAGCGCCAGTGAGCTCGGCGTCGAGGGCAAGCGTTTTTCCGACGCCGCCTTGAAGCACCTTTGTGGGCTCGATTTTTCGGGTAACGTTCGGCAACTCGAGAACCTCTGTCACTGGCTGACGGTCATGGCGCCCGGGCAACTGCTGGAAATCACCGATCTGCCGCCGGAACTTCGCGAAGCGACGCCGGCGCTGGCGAGCAGCGACTGGCAGAGCGCGCTGGCCAAGGAAGTCGAGCGGATGCTGGTCAGCGATGCCGGTCAGGTGCACGAGAAGCTGACGCAGGCTTTCGAGCGGGTGTTGATCAAGCGCGCGCTGGCGCATACCGGCGGGCGCCGAATCGAAGCAGCACAGACCCTCGGTATCGGCCGCAACACCATCACCCGCAAGATTCAGGAGCTCGGACTCGATGGCGGCAACGCCGGCAGCGGGGAAGATCGCGAGGACTGCCTGCCGCGATAATCGGCGATAATGAGCCCTTGCTCCTGATGACGAAGCCATGGACGAATCCGCCACCAAGCCTGTTACCGCGTCTGACACACCTTTTGCCGCCGCCGCGGCGAGCAGTTGCCGGATTGATCCGCGCCGCGTGCATTCCCTGCTCGGGCCGCTAAGCTCGCGTTTCACGCTTGTGGCGCTGGCCGAGTGCGTGTCGACCAACAGCGCGCTGCTCGAACGCGCCGGCCAGGGCGCCGCGTCGGGTTCCGTGCTGGTCGCCGACCGACAGACTGCCGGGCGCGGTCGACGCGGGCGCAGCTGGTTGTCGACGCCCGAGGCCAGCCTGACTTTCTCCTTGCTCTGGCGTTTCGAGGGCAGCGTTGCGCGACTCGCCGGCCTGTCACTGGCGGTAGGTCTGGCGGTCGCGCGTGGCCTGGCGAACAGCGGTGTCGGCGGCGTCGGCTTGAAGTGGCCGAACGACATTCTACTCGCGGGCGGCAAGGTCGGCGGCATTCTGGTGGACCTCGAGGCGACAGCAAACGGCTCGCTGGCGGTAATCGGCATCGGCCTGAACCTGCAGTTGCCGCCCGACGGCGATGAGGAATTTCTGCATCGGCCGGCAGCGCTGGCGCAGGTGATGGCGCTGCTGCCAGATCGTCAGCATCTGTTGGCACAACTGCTGACCGACCTGGCAGAGATCATGGACCGCTTTGCGGACGGCGGCTTCGCGGCCTTGCGCAGCGATTGGCAGGCGTATCACGTCTGGCAGGGGCGGCAGGTGCGCTTGCTCGACGGCGTGCTGCTTGATCGGCAGGGCTTATGCATGGGGGCTGATAGCGACGGCGCCTTGCTGCTGCAGACGGACGCTGGCCTCGAACGTTGTCTGTCCGGCGACGTGTCGCTGCGGGCCGTATGATCGTCGCCATCGATGCCGGCAACAGCCGCATCAAGTGGGGCGTTCATGATGGCGACGGCTGGCTGAACAGCGGCGTGCTGGCGACGGCTGACGTCGCCAGTCTGGCCGAAGTCGCTGCGCAGTGGCCGGCCAATGCCCGCGGGGTGGTCTGCAACGTCGCCGGGTCGACGGTCGCTGACAGCATTTCGCGCTTGTTTGCCGGGCGCCACGCCGAGCTCTCGTTCCTGCA
Organism: Candidatus Accumulibacter meliphilus; assembly: GCA_003332265.1. Lineage (GTDB taxonomy): Bacteria > Pseudomonadota > Gammaproteobacteria > Burkholderiales > Rhodocyclaceae > Accumulibacter > Accumulibacter meliphilus. Next base: position 38,125 of record QPGA01000010.1, on the reverse strand, counting down.
TGCCAGTGCTGCGGCCTGTGGCGTGCGCAGCCGCTACGAGAATCCACAGCAACTCGGTGCCGACCGCTGGGCGGCGCTGATCGGCGCACGTGCCGTTCTGGGTAGTGCCTGTCTGGTGGTTTGCGCCGGAACGGCGACCACCGTAGACCGCCTCGACGCCGCCGGGGTTTTTGCGGGTGGGCTGATTCTGCCCGGCTTCGACCTGATGCGTGCGGCGCTGGCACGCAATACGGCGCAACTGCCACTGGCCGAGGGCGTTTTCTGCGCGCAACCGCGCAACACCGTGGATGCCATCGTCAGCGGTTGCCTGCAAGCGCAGCTGGGCGCGGTCGAGCGCATGTTCCACGCGCTTGTCGACGAGCCTGATGCCCGCTGTTTGCTGACTGGCGGCGGCGCCCGGCGCCTGGCCGCGCACTTGAAGATTCCTTGCCAGTTGATGGACAATCTGATTCTCGACGGCCTGCTGCGCTTCGCTGCTTCGCCGGGGAGCTGAATCAACGTTGCGCGCAGCGCTCCCGCTGCCGGTCGTTGCTCGCATCGACGCTGCCTGCATGTCCTACTCACCGACCCTCTGCCGGAAGCGCTCATCCCGTGACCGCGGCGGATCACCAACGCTTGATTTCAGGAGATCGCCATGGCCCTCATGGACTTCATCAAGAAGCAGTTCGTCGATGTCATCCAGTGGACTGAAGACGGCGACGGCATTCTCGCCATGCGCTATCCGCTGCAGGATATGGAGATTCAGTATGGCGCGCAGCTGACGGTGCGCGAGTCGCAGATCGCGGTTTTCGTCAATGAAGGTCAGGTCGCCGATGTCTTCAGCCCCGGGCGCTACCGGCTGACGACCCGGACACTGCCGGTGCTGACCTACCTCAAGAACTGGGACAAGCTCTTCGAGTCGCCTTTCAAGTCGGAAGTCTATTTCTTGTCGACCCGCTTGCAACTCGACCGCAAGTGGGGAACGTCGAACCCGATCACCATCCGTGACCAGGACTTCGGCATGGTGCGGATGCGTGCTTTCGGGATTTATTCCTACCAGTTGAGCGATGCGAAGAAGTTCTACAGCGAGATTTCCGGCACGCGCGCGGAATATACGGTTGAAGATCTCGACGGCCAGTTGCGCAACCTGGTGATCAGCTCGATGACCGACCTGTTCGGCGAATCGGGCGTGCCTTTCATCGATATGGCGGCCAACCAGGATGAGTTGAGTCGGGCGCTGAAAGGCAAGCTGGAGGCGGTTTTCGAGCGCTATGGTCTGCTGCTCGACCGCCTGGTCGTGCAGAACGTGTCGCTGCCCGAAGAACTGCAGAAGGTCCTCGATACGCGCATCGGCATGAACATGATTGGCGACCTCGGACGTTACACGCAATACCAGGTGGCAAGCAGTATTCCTCTGGCGGCGCAGAACGAAGGCGGCATCGCCGGCATCGGCGCAGGTCTCGGGGCGGGGCTCGGCATTGGCCAGGTAATGAGCACGGCGATGGGATCGGCCATGCCGGCGGCGGGGGGGGCGGCGGGGCAGCTGGCAGTGGCCGGCGCTTCGCTGCAGGGCGTTGCGGCGCCGACGCCAGCGTCAGCGCTCAGCGCCGACGAGGTGGTGGCGACGTTGGAGAAGCTGCACGCGCTGGTCGGCAAGGGGATCCTTTCGCAGGCCGAATTCGACGCCAAGAAGGCGGCATTGCTCGCTAAGTTCGTTTGAGCCGGGAGCCGGGAGCCGGGAATCGGCGCTGGCTGGCTCGGGCGATTGCCGGAGCATGATTGCCGTAGCGGTCAGCGCGAGTTTTCGGCCAGTCCGCACCAGATTTCGTTGAGGTCAGGAAAGTTCCATTTGGCCGGGTCTTCACGGCTGACGATTTTCTGCCGGCAGCCGGGACGGGCGAGATTGACGACTTCCGGGAGAATGCGGGTCGCGCGGCGCGTCGAGAAAAAGACCTTGACCTGTGGGTGGAGTAGCGACTTCTCGTTCTGCTCGATGACCACGCCGATGCGGCCGCAATTGAGTAGCACCAAGGAGCCAATCGGATAGATGCCGATGCTCTTGACAAAGGCCTGGAAGACCGCCGGATCGAAATGGCCATTGCTCCACTCGGCCATTTTGCGCAAGGATTCAGCCGGATCCCAGCCAGCCTTGTAGGGGCGGTTCGAGGTGATCGCGTCATAGACGTCGCAGACCGCCGCCATTTTGGCGAAGAGACTGATCGCGGCACCTCGCAGGCGCTTGGGATAGCCCGAGCCATCGTTTTTTTCGTGGTGGTGGAGGACAACATCCAGGGCGACGGGGTCGACGTCGCTGCTCTGGAGAAGGATCTGCTGCCCTTTCTCCGGATGCGCCTTGACGATCGCAAACTCGGCATCGGTGAGCTTGCCAGGCTTGTTGAGGATCTCGATCGGTATCGCCGCTTTGCCGAGGTCGTGCAGCAGGCCGGCGATGCCGGCAGAACGCACTTCTTCTTTGCGGAGACCAAGTTGCCGGGCGAGCGCGACCATCAGCGCGCAGACGGCCACCGAGTGCATGTAAGTGTAATCGTCGGCGGTCTTCAGGCGTGCCAGGCTGATCAGTGCGCCCGCGCTGCGGCTCACCGAGTCGGATATCTCTTCGACCAGTCGCCGCGCTCCGCCGGTGTCGACGGTCCTGCCCATTCGCGCTTCCGCGAACATCGAGGTGACCGCCTGCCGCGAGTTGGCGACAATTTTGGCTGCGCGCGTGAACTCTGCGGCGCTGGGAGCGCGTGCCGTGTCGCGCACGCTGTCCGCCGCGACCACCATTTCGGCGTCGAGCTGGGCCTCGGACTCGGCGACCGAAACGACAGCCTCGCCCGGCGGCAGGTCGAGGCCTTTGGCACAATCGATCCACACTTCCCTGACGCTGCTGGCGCGGATAGTGTCAATGTCCTTGGCATCACTGATGACAAACGATGAGCGCCAGAACGGGTGTTCCAGCCAGGGGCCGCAGAACTCCTTGAGGTACATGCCGACAGTCAGCTGCTGGACGCCGATTCGCTTGAGCATGGCGGGTTCTCGGTGGCTGCTCCACGCTGGAGCCAGCGCTAGTCTACACGGTATGCCGAAGCAAGAAAGGGGCCTCGCGGCCCCTGTTTCGCGAGCCGTATTTCTAGAGCCCGGCAGCTGCGCGTAGTGCCGCTGCCTTGTCGGTGGCTTCCCAGGTGAACTCCGGCTCGTCGCGGCCAAAGTGGCCGTAGGCCGCGGTTTTGCGGTAGATCGGTCGCAAAAGCTGGAGAGCCTGGATGATGCCTTTCGGGCGCAGGTCGAAGTGCTCGCCGATCAGTGCGGCGATGGCTTCGTCGCTGAGCTTGCCGGTGCCGAAGGTGTTGACCATCAGCGACACCGGCCGGGCGACGCCGATGGCGTACGCCACCTGTACTTCACAACGGTCGGCGAGGCCTGCGGCGACGATATTCTTGGCGACATGGCGCGCGGCGTAGGCAGCCGAGCGATCGACTTTTGACGGGTCCTTGCCCGAGAACGCACCACCGCCATGTCTGGCCGCGCCACCGTAGGTGTCGACGATGATCTTGCGGCCGGTCAGGCCGCAGTCGCCGTGCGGGCCGCCAACGACGAAGCGGCCGGTCGGGTTGACCAGATAGCGGGTTGCGCTGGTGAGCAGCTCCGGCGGCAGGACCGGCTTGATGATTTCCTCGATGACGGCTTCCGAAATCTGTGCGTGCGAGACGTCCGGGTCGTGCTGCGTCGACACGACGATGGTGTCGATCGAGACCGGCTTGCCGTCCACATAGCGGACCGTGAGTTGGCTCTTGGCGTCCGGGCGCAGCCACGGCAGGCGGCCGTCGTGGCGAACTTCACCCTGGCGTTGCATGAGACGGTGCGCGTAATGGATTGGCAGCGGCATCAGCGACGGCGTCTCGTTGCAGGCGTAGCCGAACATCAGTCCCTGGTCGCCAGCTCCCTGGTCGAGGTCGATGCCCTGACCCTCGTCAACGCCCTGAGCGATATCGGGAGACTGGCGGTTGATGGCCGTTAAAATGGCGCAACTTTTGTAGTCGAAGCCGATGTCGGAGTTGTTGTAGCCGATGCGGCGAACGGTTTCCTGCGCGATTTCGCGATAGTTGATGTGCGCCTTGGTGGTGATCTCGCCGGAGATGACGACCAGCCCGGTCGAGACCAGGGTTTCACAGGCGACCCGCGCGGGCGGGTCGTCGGCGAGAATGGCGTCGAGAATGGCGTCGGAGATCTGGTCGGCGACCTTGTCCGGATGGCCTTCGGAAACCGATTCCGAAGTAAAGAGGTGCTCTGTGCTCATGCTTTGATCTGCTCCAATGGAAAAACCCCGAAACGGCGGCGTTGCCGGCTCCGGGGTTCGAGCAGACGACGCTTTAGCAGTATTTTTTTGGCCGCGCTTACGGCTTCCCCGCCCTGCAAGTTGTCCTGATTAACTCGGCGGAGGGATAATTATAGTTTTTCTCTGCCTGGCGGGTCAAACGTCAGCAGCCACCGGATCGTACCGTGATCACACTTTTTCGTTTCCTCAGCCGCTTGCCGCTCGCCTGTCTGCATTCCCTGGGCTTCGTTGTCGGCTGGCTGACCTGGCTGCTGTCGCCGACCTACCGCCGCCACATGCACGAGAACATGGTGCTCGCACTGGGCGCAGCAGAGGCCGGGCGCCTACGTTCGGCAGCCATCGCTGAAGCCGGCAAGGGCATGCTCGAACTGCCACGGGTCTGGTTACGTCCGCTCGCCGAGACCGCCAGTCGTGTCGTCGAGGTGTCGGGGTGGGAGTTGGTCGAAGCGGCTTCACGTCGCGGCAAGGGAATCCTTTATCTGACGCCGCATCTGGGATGTTTCGAGGTCACCGCGCAGTACCTGTCCACGCAGGCCCCGATCACGGTTCTCTATCGGCCGCCCAAGCAGGCCTGGCTGCAGACGATGATCGAAGCCGGGCGGGCGCGCTCGCAGTTGCACCTGGCGGCGGCTGATCTGTCAGGGGTGCGCGGCTTGCTGAAGGCGCTGAAACGCGGTGAAGCCGTCGGTATGCTGCCGGATCAGGCGCCGCGGGCTGGCGAAGGGCGCTGGCTGGACTTCTTCGGCAGACCCGCCTACACCATGACTCTCGCTGCGCGCCTGGTCGAGACCGGGGCGAGCGTGATCATGGTCTGGGCTGAACGGCTGCCCGCCGGCGCCGGTTACCATTTTCACCTGCAGGCGCCGACACAGCCGATCAGGGGCAGCATCGAGGAGCGGGCGCTACAGATCAATCAGCAGATCGAAGTGCTGGTTCGCCAGTGCCCGCAGCAGTATCTCTGGGGCTACAACCGCTACAAGCGGCGGCGCAGCAGTGAAGCCGCGCCGCCGGCGGAAGCCGACGCTGAGCGGGGTGTACGGCAGGGCGTACAGCAGGGTGTTGAGCGGTGATTGATTCTGCGCACTGCCGCTGCACCCTTGCCGCTGGCGCCGGGATTTCTTGATGCAGATCGCCTTCTGCCTGTACAAATACTTCCCGTTCGGCGGCCTGCAGCGCGATTTTCTGCGTATCGCTCTGGCTTGCCAGGCCCGCGGCCACCGCATCAGGGCTTACACACTGGAATGGCGTGGCGATGTTCCGGCGGGCTTTGAAGTGGTCCTGGTGCCGGTCAGGGCGCTAAGCAATCCGCGTCGCTACGCGAAGTTCAGTCACTGGGTCGGTCAGGATCTGGCGGCGCGAGCCGCTGACCGGGTCGTCGGTTTCAACAAGATGCCTGGACTTGATGTCTATTTTGCCGCCGACCCCTGTTTCGAAGACAAGGCGCGCACGCTACGCAGTGCCCTCTATCGGCTGTCCGGGCGCTACCGCCATTTCTCGGCGTACGAGCGCGCTGTTTTCGGGGCCGAGGCGCGCACCGAGATCCTGCTGATCTCGCCACTACAAAAGCCGTTGTTTCAGAAGTATTACGCCACAGCGGAGGAGCGCTTTCATCTGCTGCCGCCGGGCATTGCGCGCGACCGCCGCGCGCCCGAGAATGCCGCGGAGATCCGGGCCGCTTTTCGGCACGAGTTCGCGCTGGCCGCCGACGATTTGCTTCTGCTGCAGCTTGGCTCGGGCTTCAAGACCAAGGGCCTGGACCGCAGCCTGAAGGCGCTGGCGACGCTGCCGGCAGCGCTCGCCAAGCGTTGCCGACTGTTCGCCATCGGCGACGACGAGGCGAAGCTGTTCCATGCCCAGGCGCGAGCGCTCGGCGTTGCTGATCGGGTGCGCATCCTGCGCGGACGCAGCGACATTCCGCGCTTTCTCCTCGGTGCCGACCTGTTGATCCATCCGGCCTACAACGAAAACACCGGCACGGTGTTGCTCGAGGCCATGGTTGCCGGCCTGCCTGTGCTCACCACCGCTGTTTGCGGCTACGCGCATTTCGTCAGTGATGCCGATGCCGGTCGGGTCGTGCCCGAGCCTTTTGAACAAGCCTGCCTCAATCGCCTGCTGGCGCAGATCTTGAGTGACGAACCAGCACGTCGGCAATGGCAGTCTCGCGCCCTGGCCTTTGCCGAGCAGGCCGACATCTACAGCAACGCTGAACGTGCCGCCGAGCTGATCCTCAAGGAAAAGGCATGAGCGGCGGCGTGTTGTTCCTTGACGAGCCCTTTCGCTCGCTGTGGATGGGGCAGGATCCCTTCGTCGCCGTCGAGGCTCTCGAAGGCGAGATTTTTCGCGAACTCGAGGCGCGCCGCACTTTGCGAACCGAAGTCAACGGGCATGGCTACTTCGTCAAGATTCATCGTGGCGTCGGCTGGCCCGAGATCGTCAAGAATTTTCTTTCGCTACGCCTGCCGGTGCTCGGGGCTGCGAATGAGTGGCGCGCCATCCAGCGCCTGAGCGAAATCGGCGTCGACAGCATGCACGCCGTTGCCTACGGGCTGCGTGGCCGTAACCCCGGGCGGCAACACTCGTTCATCATCACCGAGGAGTTAACACCGACGCTCAGTCTCGAAGACTTTTGCCTGGATTGGAAAAAGCATCCCCCGGAGCTGCGCCTGAAGCGCGCGCTGATCACCCGTGTCGCCGGCATGGCGAGGAGAATGCATCGGGCGGGCATCAATCATCGCGATTTCTACCTCTGTCATTTCCTTCTGCACCTCGACCCGGCACCAACCGCCGACCAGTTCAGGCTGTCTCTGATCGACTTGCACCGCGCGCAGCTCAGAGCGCAGCTGCCGCGACGCTGGCGCGACAAGGATCTGGCGGCTTTATACTTCTCGGCTGTCGACATCGGCTTGAGCAGGAGTGACCTGTTGCGCTTTTTGGCGGCTTATTTTGCCTGCCCCTTGCGACAGATTCTGCGCGATGAAGCGCGGCTGTTTTCGCATCTGACGAGCGAAACGCGTCGCTTGCAGGCACGTTTCGCTCGTAAGGTGGCGGCAGGGGAAATGACATGAGAAACTGGTGGGTGAATCCACAGTATGCGGCGGGTGAAGCTGGTACGCAATTTGGCGATATCGAGCGCGTCTTTGCCTTGGACGGTGAGCCGATTGCCAAGGCGCCGCTGAGCCGGGTGTTGCGCGTCAGCGTTGGTGGCAAACGCTATTACGTCAAATGCTACAGTGGCAATGGCAAAAACCTGCGCCGCCGCTGGTTCGGCCTGCGGCGCTGGCTGGGGCCCCTGCGGGTGCGTGCCGAATGGCGCAACCTGCTCGCCTTTCGCAGCTGGGGTATTCCGACCGCAACGCTGGTCGCCTACGGCTTCGAGCGGCGCTTTGGCGGCTTCGTTCGCGGCGCGCTGGTGACCGAGGAAATCCCGGATACGAGGGATCTCGCCTACCTCGCCCACAGCGACGATCCGCGACTCGCCGATCATGCCTGGCTGGCGCAGGTGTCGCGGCAGGTCGCCAGCCTCACCCGGACCCTGCACGACGCTCGTTTCGCGCACAACGATTTGAAGTGGCGCAACCTCCTGGTCGATGGCGGTCCGTCGCCGACCGTCTATCTGATCGATTGTCCGACTGGCAATACCTATCGTGGCGCGGTTCTCGAGTACCGGATCGTCAAGGATCTGGCCTGCCTCGACAAACTGGCCAAGAACAAACTGTCGCGCAGTCAGCGTTTGCGTTTCTATCTTGATTACGCACGCCAGACGAGCCTCGGCGAAGGCGATCGGCAGCGAATCGCCAGGATCGTTCACTTTTTTGATGGCCGAGAGTAGGCACGGCGGGTGCTGCCGAGCGCCATCGCGGTGGCCATGAGCGTGCCCGTGTGGAGCGATGCGGGAACGCTGCGCGCCGCCGGTCGCCAGCCGCGACTGCCGTTTTGCGTTGCCCTTGCCGATGGGCGCCAGTTGAGCATGCGGCGCCTGCTGCGTGTTCTGCCCGGCAAGCGGCTGGTTGGCGAGGCCGAACTGGACGGTCGGCGGGTGCTGGCCAAGCTCTTCGTCGGGCGGCGCTGCGAAAAACATTGGCGGCACGAGCGCGGGGGGCTCGAAGCGCTGCGTGAGGCTGGCGTGCCGACCCCTGAAGTGCTCGCCGCAATGGCCATGGCCGGTGGTGGTTACGCCCTGCTGACTGTTTTTCTCGAAACAGCCGAGAGCCTCGCCGAAGCCTGGGCGCGGGTTTCCGGGCGAGCCGCCGGGGACGGCGAGGCGCTGGCCGTCCTGGCGCCGGCACTGGGCATGCTCGGGCGGCTGCACGCCGCTGGCCTGGTCCAGGACGACCTGCATCTCGGCAACTTTCTACGTCATGACGGCAGGGTGCTGGTCGTCGATGGCGATGCGGTGCGCGTGCTCTGCCGACAGGGCTTGGCGGCAGCGGACGCTGGCGCCAACCTGGCGGTTCTGCTGGCGCAGTTGCCGCCAGCGTGGGACCGCCAGCTCAGCGCTTTGCTGCCCGCTTACACTGCTGAGCAGCCCTGTTTGCCTGAGCCGGCGGTCTTGCAACGCAATATCGAGCGCGTCAGAGCCTGGCGCCTGGGCGACCTGCTGGCCAAGACCGTGCGTGAGTGCACGCTGTTCGCGGTCGAGCAGACGGGCGCACGTTTTTGCGCCGTGCGCCGCGAGGAAGCGGAAGTGCTGGCGCCTTTGCTGGCGGCGCCCGACAGCGCCATCAGCAAGGGCGAGGTGTTCAAGGATGGTGGCACGACGACGGTGGCGCGCATCGTGGTGAAGGCGCGGGCGCTGCTGATCAAACGCTACAACCTCAAGAACTTGCGGCACGCGTTCGGCCGTTTGTGGCGTCCGAGCCGCGCCTGGCATTCGTGGCGCGAGGCGCATCGGCTGCTGTTCTTCGACATCCCGACGCCAAGGCCGCTGGCGCTGATCGAGGAACGCTGCGGACCGCTGCGCCGACGCGCCTGGCTGATTTGCGAGTACTGCCCGGGCCCGAATCTGCTGCGCCATCTGTCGGCCGATAGCGCACCGCCGGCTGACGAGGGCAAGGCCATCCGCGAGCTATTTGCAGCCTTGTGCCGACATCGCATCAGCCATGGCGATCTCAAGGCCACCAATCTGCTCTGGGACGGCGAGCGTGTGCTACTCATCGACCTCGATGGCGTCGTGCAGCATCGCTCGGCGATCGCGCATGCGCGTGCCTGGCGGCGCGATCGCGCCCGCCTGTTGCGCAACTGGCCGTCAGGCTGTGCGCTGCAGCGCTGGCTCGACGAGCAGCTACCCGCCGCTTGAAACCCCGCGTTGCGCCTGCGATCCGCTCGGGCGCGCTGGCGGCTGCCGATCAGGCTGCGCCGGGAGTGCTGTCGGCGGGCTCGCTGAACTGCATTGCGTAGAGGCGCGCGTAGTGGCCATCGTTGGCCAGCAACTCGGCGTGGCTGCCGCGTTCGACAATGCGTCCCTGGTCCATGACCAGAATCAGGTCGGCTTTTTCGATGGTCGACAGGCGGTGCGCGATGACCAGCGTCGTTCGGCCGGCCATCACCTGGTCGAGAGCGCTCTGAATATGACGTTCCGACTCGGTGTCGAGCGCTGAGGTCGCCTCGTCAAGAATCAGGATCGGTGCATCCTTGAGCAGCGCCCGGGCAATCGCCAGTCGCTGCCGCTGCCCACCCGAGAGCATGACGCCGTTTTCTCCGACCAGGGTTTCGAAGCCGTCCGGCAGACGGTCGATGAACTCGCGAGCAAAGGCGGCTTCGGCGGCCTTTTCGATGGCCTCGCGCGGGGCGTCGGAAAGGTCGCCGTAGGCGATGTTGCTGGCGATGCTGTCGTTGAACAGCACTACCTGCTGGGTGACCAGCGCGAGATGCTGGCGCAGGTTGCGCAGGGTGAAATCCTCGACATCCACCCCGTCAATGAGAATCTGGCCAGAGTCGTGATGGTAGAAGCGGGGGATGAGATTGGCCAGTGTTGACTTGCCGCTGCCCGAGCGCCCGACGAGGGCGATCATCTGGCCCGGTTCAGCCGCGAAGCTGATCTGCTCGAGAACGCGCGTGCTGCTGCCCGGATAGGCGAAGGACAGGTCTTTCACTTCCAGCCGGCCACTGACTCTCTCCTTTTCGATGCTCCCGTGATCGGGTTCCGGCTCTTCGTCGATCTGGGAAAAAATGCTTTCGGCACCGGCCAGTCCTTTCTGAATCGTCGAGCTGACTTCGGACAGCTGGCGAATCGGCTTGGGCAACATCCCGGCGGCGGTGAGATAGGCGACCAGATCGCCTGCCGAGGCGTCGCCGCGCAGCGCCAGGACCAGAGCCAGCAGGACCGCCATCGCGGAAAAGGTGACGAACTGCAGCGCCGGGGTGTAGGTTGCGCTCGTTCTGACCATGCGCAACTGCTTGGCAGTGTTGTCCTCGCTCGCTGTCCGGAAGCGGGTCGATTCGTAGTTCTCGCCACCGAAACTGCGGACCACGCGGTAGCCCTGGATGGTTTCCGAGGCGACGTGCGTCAGATCGCCCATGCTCGCTTGTATCTTGAGGCTCTGGCGGCGGAACTTCCGGCTGGCACGGGTGACCATGACGCCGATGATGGGCAGAATGGCGAGCATTACCAGGGTCAGTCGCCAGTTCATCCACAGCAGGTAAGCGAACAGGAAGATGACCGTCATCCCCTCACGAATGACGACCTTGATGGCGTCGGTCGCGGCACCGGTGACCATGGTCACGTTGTAGGTGATTCGCGAGATCAGATGGCCGGTGTTCTGCTGGTCGAAATAGCCATTCGGCAGACGTAGCAGGCTGTCGAAAAGAGCGCGCCTGAGGTCGTGGATCAGACCCAGTGAAACTCTCGCCAGATAATAGTTGCCGAGAAAGGAGCCGATTCCCTGCCAGGTGACGACGAGGACCAGCAGCAGAGGTATGCCGTAGATCAGGTCCAGATCAGCGGTCAGCGCCGTCGTCTGCCGGCTTGCGCTGCTGGGCTCACTCAGTTCATCGACGAAGTACTTCAGAATTCCGGCCATCATCGGTTGCGATGAGGCGAAGATCATGTAGCCCAGCAAGCTGACCGCGAACATGCCGAGAAACGGCCGCAAGTAGCCGAGCAGGCGAAAATAGATTCGTAGCGACGAAGTGGCTGCTTTGGCGGTCTTGCTGGCGGCAGTCAAAGGAACTCAGTCCTCGGCTTCGCTGCCATCGTCGACGGGCCAGATGGGTGCTATTTCGGCCGGTGCGTTTTCCTTGTAGAACAGCTCCCGGCCTGGCCCTCGGCCATTATCGGGAATCGCCACCGAGACAATTCCATCGGGAGCCGGGAGCAAGGACTCGGGGACATCCTTCAGCGCCTTGCTCATGAAGCCAATCCAGATCGGCAGCGCTGCCGAGCCGCCCGTTTCTCGCCGACCAAGGTTTTGCGGTTGGTCAAAGCCGATCCAGGAGCAGGCGACGACGGTTTGTTGGTAGCCACAGAACCAGGCGTCTACCTGATCATTGGTGGTTCCCGTCTTGCCGGCGAGATCGCGCCGCTTGAGCGTCGCCGAAGCGCGTGCGCCGGTTCCGTAGATGGTCACGTCGCGTAACATGCTGTCCATCAGGAAGGCATTGCGCGGGTCGATGGCGCGCAGGCGTTCGTCGCCGGCAGTCGTTGGCGCTGCCTGCGCCAGCAGCTGATTCTTGTCATCCAGGATCTGGCTGACGATGTACGGCCGAATATGGTAGCCGCCGTTGGCGAAGACCGCGTAGCCGGCGACCATCTGCCAGGGGGTTGCCGAGCCGGCGCCCAGAGCCATGGTCAGGTAAGGCGGGTGCTTGCTGGCGTCAAAGCCAAAGCGCGTCACGTAGTCCTGCACAAAACGCACGCCGCTCGCCTGCAGGAGACGGATCGAGACCATGTTTTTCGAGCGCGCCAGCGCTCGCCGGATACGCATCGGCCCTTCGTACTTGCCGTCGTAGTTTTTCGGTTCCCAGGCCTGACTGCCGGTAACCGTTGCCGGGAAGCTGATCCGTTCGTCGTTGACCACCGACGCCGGCGTGAAGCCTCGTTCGAGGGCTGCCGAATAGATGAAGGGCTTGAAGCTCGAACCCGGCTGCCGCCAGGCCTGGGTGGTGTGATTGAATTTGCTGCGGTTGAAATCAAAGCCACCAATCAGAGCGCGTATGGCGCCGTCACGCGGATCTGCGGCCAGGAAAGCCGCTTCCACCTCGGGCATCTGAACGATACGCCAATTGTCTTTTTCGTCGCTCTGGACGCGAATGATCGCGCCCCTGCTGAGGCGCTTGTTGGCCGGCGCCTTGTTGTCGATCATGCTCGCTGCGAACTTCAGCCCGTCGCCGCTGAGAGTGACGATCTCGCCGCCCCGCCGGTAGGCACGAATGGCCTTTTTGTTCGCTTCCAGGACGATCGCCGGGCGCATGTCTTCGGCGTCAGTGAAGTCCTGCAACAGTTCTTCGAGGGCCTCGTCCTGTTCCGATTTGATCTGGCTGATGTCGACGTAGCCCTCTGCGCCCCGATAGCCGTGGCGGCGGTCGTAGTCCAGGACGCCGCGGCGAACGCTGTCATAGGCCGCTTCCTGATCGGCTTTGAGAATCGTTGTGTAGACGCGCAGGCCGCGCGTGTAGACATCCTCGGGAAAGCGTTCGGCGGCGATCTGGCGGGCCATTTCAGTGACGTACTGGGCGTGAATCGGTCGTTCGCTGACATCGCGCTTGATCACCAGGGCTTGTGCCAGAGCTTCCTCGTACTGCTCGTCAGTGATGAACTCGAGTTGCAGCATGCGCCTGAGAACGTACTGCTGGCGAATGCGGGCGCGCTTCGGCCTGGCCACCGGGTTGTCGGAGGAGGGCGCTTTCGGCAAGCCGGCAAGCATGGCCACTTCAGCGATCGTAAGCTCGGCCAGCGGTTTGCCGAAATAGATCTGCGCTGCGGCAGCGAAGCCGTAGGCGCGTTGGCCGAGAAATATCTGGTTGATGTAGAGCTCGAGGATCTGGTCCTTGCTGAGGTTGTGTTCGATCTTGAAAGACAGCAGCGCTTCGTAGAGCTTGCGGGTGTAGGTTTTCTCGGAGGAAAGAAAGAAGTTCTTGGCCACTTGCTGGGTGATTGTCGATGCCCCCTGGCGCTTGCCACCGCCCACCAGGTTGGCTTGCACTGCGCGCAGGATGCCCAGCGTGTCCACGCCGCTGTGCTGATAGAAGCGCTCATCCTCGGCTGCCAGGATGGCCTGCTTCATGATTGGCGGGACCTCGTCTATGCTGACTACGGCACGACGCTCCTCGCCGAACTCGCCGAGCAGATAGCCGTCCGCCGTGTAAACCCGCAAAGGTACCTTGGGGCGGTAGTCCGTAAGGATCTCGAGTGACGGCAGGTTCGGGTAGGCCAGGCTAAGGACCACAGCCACCATGGCAAGGGCTATCGCGGCAAGGCCGACAACAACGACGATGGGGTACAGGATCCAGCGGAGGGCAGTAGGCAACACGGCGTCCGGAAAGAAAGGCAGATCCCGCTATTATATTGGCGCGGCCATGAAAAGGCGCGAAGATCAGCGCGGCGCTTGCCGCTCCTGTCCTCCGTCTCGCATCGAGGGGCCTGCCGCAGGATCCGAGGACGGCGCCCTGTGCTTAATGTCAAAGTCGCGCAAGCGACTCACGAAACTCCCGTCTCCCCTTGCGGGAGAAGGGCCGGGGGTGAGACGGGGAATTCTGGGCGCATGCGCCCAGCCCGTCGAACGATTCCGGCGTACAAGCCGGAATGCGCACTGCAAGTGAGAGGGGGGCGGGCATGACTTTCATGATCAGGGGTGTCTCGACATGTCATGACCGTTAGCCGGTCGGCGTCGCTGCCGTTCTTGGCCATGCCAATTCCCTGACTACGAACAGGCTACGCAAAATCAATGATTTTAGTGGTTTACGCTACACTCTTGGCCCAAAGGAAGATATCCAAGGCCCTGCCGGATAAATTGCTTTACAGGTCGGGAGCTTGTTGCTAGCATCTAAAGTAAAATATCTATAAGTACGCTAACTACAAATAATTGAAGGGTTTTTTGGCCGGGGGTGGCGATTTGCAGCTTGATCTTTCGATCTTTAATCCCAAGGCGCGCTCCCTGATCGGTCTTGATATCAGTTCATCGTCGGTCAAGATGGTGGAACTGGCAAGCGACGCGAAAAGCGGTTACCGCGTCGAGCGCTACGCGATTGAGATCTTGCCCAGGGACGCCGTCTCGGATGGCAACATTGTCAACCTGGAAGCTGCGGCGGAGTCGGTCCGGCGCGCGTGGAAGAAGCTGGCGACCGTTACGCGGCAGGTGGCCATTGCCCTGCCGGCATCGCATGTGATCACCAAGAAGATCATCGTTGCCGCCGGGCAGAGGGAAGACGAGTTGGAAGTGCTGGTGGAATCCGAGGCCAACCAGTACATCCCCTTTGCTCTCGACGAAGTCAATCTGGATTTTCAGGTGCTCGGACCGGTGTCATCGTCTCCTGACGAGATCGAAGTTCTTATCGCTGCGTCTCGTAAGGAAAAGGTGGAGGACCGTGTCGCTGTTGCGGAAGCGGCAGGACTCAAGCCGGTGGTCCTCGATGTCGAGTCCTATGCGGTGCTTTCGGCGTTCGAACTGATCGAAAAACAGCTTCCCGAGGGTGGCCGGGGCCGGATCATCGCCTTGGTCGACGTCGGTGCCAACGTGATGAACCTGACCGTTCTGCGCGATCGTCAGCAGCTCTACGTTCGCGAGCAGGCGTTTGGCGGCAATCAGCTGACGCAGGATATTGCCCGCCTTTTCGGGATGAGTTTCGAGGAGGCAGAAGCAGAAAAGCGCCGCCACAGTTTGCCGGCGGAGTACGAAGCCGAGCTCTTGCGGCCCTTTCTTGAGTCCTTGGCGCTGGAATTGTCGCGTGCCCTGCAGTTTTTCTTTACTTCGACTCAGTTCAATCAGATCAACCACATCGTCCTGGCCGGCGGCTGCGCAGTCATTGCCGGAGCCGACGAAGTCGTCGCCTCGCGCACGCAGATCAACACCGTCATTGCCAATCCTTTTGCCAATATGTTGCTTGCTGATCGCGTGCGCACCAGGAACCTGCAGACCGATGCCTCGTCGTTGATGGTTGCCTGCGGTCTTGCGCTGCGGAGGTTCGACGAATGATACGCATCAATCTCCTGCCGCACCGGGAAGAGAAGCGACGAGCGCGGCGACAGCAGTTCTATGCTCTGCTCGGTTTGATCACCGTTCTTTCCGGGCTGATCGTCTTTCTCGTCTACTCCGTGATTGGCGGCTACATTGCCGCCCAGGATGCCAAGAACGACTTCCTGCAGAAGGAAATCGCCGTCCTTAACAAGCAAATCGATCAAATCAATCGGCTCAAGGCGCAAAGTGACGCCTTGATGGCGCGCAAGCGAATCATCGAATCCTTGCAGCGTGATCGCGCCGAAGCGGTGCGCTTGCTGAGCGAGCTCGCCAAGCAGATGCCTGAGGGGGTGTATATCCGCTCGCTGAAGCAGGTCGGGCAGAGCATTCATCTTGTGGGCTACGCCCAGTCCAGCGCCCGCGTTTCAACGCTGATGCGGAACATCGAAGCGTCACCATGGCTTGAGAAACCTCGTTTGATAGAGATCAAGGCAGTGCTCGTCGACAAGCGTCGTCTCAACGAGTTCAGCATGAACGCCTCCCTGAAAAGGGCCGCCGCGGGCCAAGAGGGGCAGAAATGAAGACGTCCAAGCTTCCGTCTATCGATTTCCGCGAGGTGCTCAGAGATTTTGAGAATCTCGATCCGAAGGATCCCGGAGCGTGGCCGGTTGCGCCGCGTGTGACCGTCCTGCTCGGTTTGTTCATTTTGCTCTCGCTGGCCGGGTGGTGGTTTGTCTGGGCTGACCAGTTGGACGAGCTGGCGAGCAAGGAGCAGGAAGAGCTGCGGCTGAAGGATCAGTACGTGGCCAAGAAAAAGCAAGCGGTCAACCTCGACCTGTACATTCAGCAGCTGGATGAAATTGACCGTTCATTCGGTACCCTTTTGAAGCAGCTACCCAACAAATCCGAAGTTGAAGCGCTGTTGGTCGAAGTCAACCAGGCGGGGATGGGCCGGGGCCTGCAGTTCGATCTCTTCAAGCCAGGCAGCGAGCAGGTGCAGGATTTCTATGCCGAACTGCCCGTCAATGTGCGCCTGACCGGGACCTACCACGACTTTGGTGCTTTTGCCGGCGATATAGGCAAGCTATCCAGAATTGTCACCTTGAACAACATCTCGATCGTCGACAACCCGCAGAGCAAGGATGGAAGGCTGGTGCTGGATGCGGTTGCCAAGACCTTCCGCTATCTCGATGCGGAAGAGTTGGCGGCCAAGAAGAGGGCGGCCGAGGCGGCCAAGAAGGGTGGCAAGAAATGAGCAAACTTCTTGTTCTGCTGGCCAGCGTCGTTCTGGTCGCCTGTGCCAGCGGTGATCATGAGGATGTTCGAGAGTGGATGAGCACGGTGGCGCAGGACGCCAAAGGCAAGATACCACCGCTGCCCGTGGTCGAACCCTATGAGCCCGTGGCCTACGATGTGGGTGACCTGATCGACCCGTTCAAGCCAGCCAAGCTGGGTTCGGATGCAAGAAAGGGAGGGAGTGGTTTCAAGCCTGATCTCGACCGACCCAAGGAGCCTCTGGAACTTTACCCCCTGGAATCGCTGCAGTACGTCGGCGTGATGACCAGGGCCAAGGTGTCGTATGCCATCATTCAGGTCGAGAGCGCTTTATACCAGGTCAAGATCGGCAACTACCTGGGGCAGAACTTCGGCGTGGTGATCGATGTTTCCGAATCAGAGATAACGTTGCGAGAGCTTGTTCAAGATTCCGCCGGTGACTGGGTGGAGAGGACGAGCAGCCTGCTGTTGCAGGAAAAGGGAGCAAAGTAAATGAAGCAGATCATCAAACAAACCCTGCTCGGCCTGGTTGGAGCTGTTCTATTCATCTGCGGGCCCGCCAACGCGCAGGACGCTCACTCGAATGCGATCGAGTCGATGAATGTCATTCAGCAGGGCTCGGTGCTCAACGTCAAGCTCACCTTCAAGGAGCCCCTGACGGTATTGCCACCAGCGTTCAGCGTTGCCCAGCCAGCCCGCATCGCCTTCGATTTTGCGAATACGATCAACGGCTTGGGCAGGTCGAGTCAGGCGTATAACGAAGGCGAGCTGAAGAGCGCCAATATTGTCCAGGCCGAGGACCGAACCCGCCTGGTCCTCAACCTGCACAAGCCGATGACCTATGAAGCACGCATTGACGGCAACGACCTTTTGCTGGCTCTGGTGCCGAGCGCGACCACTCAGGGTGGAACCGCCGTCGAGCATTTCGCCAAAGCGATACCCTCGGTCACCGGGAACGCCGTTCGCGACATCGCCTTCCGGCGCGGCAAGGACGGTGAGGGGCGTATTACGGTCGATCTGAGCGATGCCAACGCCGGCATCGACATCCGCCAACAAGGGGCGAATCTGGTTGTCGATTTCGCCAATGTGAGCGTTCCCGGCGCGCTGCAGAAGAAGCTCGATGTGACCGACTTCGCCACCCCGGTACTGAAGGTGAGCACTGTTCAGAAAGGCCCGAACGCGCGCATGACGATCACCCCGCACGGTCTCTGGGAGCACAATGCCTATCAGAGCGACACCCAGTTCGTCATTGAAGTCAAACCGATCATCGAGAACCCGAACAAGTTGGTACAGGGGAGCCGCGGCGGCTATCAGGGTGAAAAGCTGTCGCTCAACTTCCAGAACGTCAATGTGCGGCGCCTGCTGCAGGTGATCGGTGAGTTCACCGGCATGAACATGGTGGTCAGCGATTCCGTCGGTGGTTCGATCACCCTGATTCTCAAGGACGTTCCCTGGGATCAGGCGCTGGACATCATCATGCAGCAGAAGGGGCTTGCCATGCGCAAGAATGGCAACGTCATTTTGATTGCGCCGAGCGAGGAAATTGCCACCAAGGAAAAGCTCGACTTCGAATCGAGAATACAGATTGGCGATCTCGAGCCCCTGGTGGCCGAGAGTTTCCAGATGAACTACATCAAGGCCGACGCGGTTCAGAAACTGCTGATCGACCCCAAGCAGACAGTGCTTTCCAAGCGTGGCAGCGCCGTTGTCGAGGAGCGCTCAAACATCCTCTTTGTCAAGGATACGCCCAGCCGGCTCGAAGAGGTGCGGGCCATGATCGCCAAGGTTGACGTCGCTGCCCGGCAGGTGATGATCGAAGCACGTATCGTCGAAGCTGGTGACAGTTTTGCGAAGAACCTTGGCGTACGTCTGGGCTGGCGGCAAACCTTCCCCGACGGTGCGGTCAGGATTGGCGGCGACGGTACGGCGGTCAGCGGCAATCTCGACATGGGCGGCACGCAGGTCAACCTGCCAGCGACACCACGAACCGGTGCCGCCGGTACGCTGAATTTCCTGCTCTTCAACAATGCATTGACGCAGTTTCTGACTGCCGAAATTTCGGCACTCGAAGCCGATGGCCGTGGCAAGGTGATCTCCAGTCCGCGCGTGATGACCGCCAACCAGGTCGAGGCGATCATCGAGCAGGGCGTCGAAATTCCTTATCAGCAGGCGACCAGTTCAGGGGCGACCAGCGTCTCCTTCCGGAAAGCCAACCTAGCGTTGAAAGTAACGCCCCAGATTACCCCGGATGGCAAGATTTCCATGGAACTGGACGTCAACAAGGACACCCCGAACACCCGCCTGTCGACCGGCGCTGGCGTGGCCATCGATACCAAGCACGTCAAGACACAGGTGCTCGTCGAGAACGGCGGTACGGTGGTCATCGGTGGCATCTACACGCAGGAAACCCGCAACAATACCACTCGCATCCCGTTCTTCGGTGACCTTCCGTACATCGGCTTCCTGTTCAAGAACCGCGAGACCATCGACGACAAGACCGAATTGCTGGTCTTCATAACTCCCAGAATCGTTGCCGACAATCTGTCGGTACGCTGACCCTGTTCACCGGAAAGATCGCGTACGCGACTCACGAATCTCCCTTCTCCCCTGCGCGGGAGAAGGGTCGGGGGTTCGGCGGGGAATTCAGGCAGCATGCTCCCTGCCCGTTGAACGATTCCGGCGTGCAAGCCGGAATGCGCACTGCAAGTGGAGGGGGCGGTCATGACTTTCACAATCGGGCGCGGGTTGATCTGTCATGACCGCTTGGCAAGCCAGCAAAGCCGGCGCTGAGCCGGCTTTTTTCACGCTCTGCGTCGGTCCTCTATGGCTTGCGATAAAATGGCCTCGTGAACATCGAGGACGAGAAAAGAAACGTCTATCTGGTCGGCCTGATGGGTGCCGGAAAAACGACGATCGCCAAGGTTTTGGCCAAGCGCCTGGCTTATCAGTTTGTCGACTCCGACCACGAAATCGCTTCGCGTACCGGCGTCAGCCTGCCGACGATCTTCGAGATCGAAGGCGAGGAGGGCTTTCGCAAACGCGAAGCCCAGGTCATCGAGGACCTCTCGTCCTTGCGCGGCCGTGTGGTGGCCACTGGCGGCGGGGCGGTACTGCGCGCCGAGAATCGGGCGAGTTTGCAGGGCAGCGGCCTGGTCATCTACCTCAATGTGCCTCTACAAACCCTCTGTGAACGCACGCGCCACGACAAGAATCGGCCCTTGTTGCGGGTCAGCGACCCGCTGCGGAAACTCAAGGAACTGCACCAGCAGCGCGACCCGCTGTATCGAAGTATCGCCGATGTGGTGGTCAGCGGTTCTCGAATCAGCGCGCAGTCGGTGTTGCAACTCTTGCTCAAGAAATTGGAAAAGCCATGGAAACCCTGACCGTTGCTCTCGCGGAGCGCGCCTATCCGATTCATGTCGGACGGGCGCTACTCGACACGAGCGACCTGCTGCTGCCGTTTCTGCCCCAGCCGAAGGTCGCGATCGTGAGCAACACCACCGTCGCGCCCCTGTATCTCGAGCGCCTGTCAGGGTCGCTCCGGCGTGCTGGAATCGAAATCGTCGAGATCATCCTGCCCGACGGCGAAGCGTTCAAGAACTGGCAAACGCTGACCACCATTTTTGACGCTCTGCTGCAGGCGCGCTGTGAGCGGGCAACGACTCTGCTGGCTCTTGGCGGCGGCGTCGTTGGTGACATGACCGGGTTTGCGGCGGCGTGTTTTCAGCGTGGCATGCCCTTCATTCAGGCCCCGACGACCTTGCTGGCGCAGGTTGATTCGTCGGTGGGCGGCAAGACAGCAATCAACCATCCGCTCGGCAAGAACATGATCGGTGCCTTCTATCAGCCGAAACTGGTGCTGGCCGATACCGATACCTTGTATACGCTGCCCGATCGTGAGCTGCGCGCGGGCCTGGCCGAAGTGATCAAATACGGTCTGATCAGGGACCTGCCGTTTTTCGAATGGCTTGAAGTCCACCTCGAAGGATTGCTGTGCCGCGATCCAGAGGTGCTGGCGGAGGCCATTGCCCGTTCGTGCCGCAACAAGGCCGAAGTGGTCGTCGCGGACGAGCACGAGAGCGGCGAGCGGGCTTTGCTCAACCTTGGCCACACCTTCGGGCACGCCATCGAAACCGGTATGGGCTATGGCCAATGGCTGCACGGTGAAGCCGTCGCCGCCGGCACGCTCATCGCCACGCAACTCTCGTCGCAGCTGGGCTGGCTCGGCGCGTCCGAGATCGAGCGGGTGGAGCGCTTGTTTCAGCGTGCGGGATTGCCGGTGTTCGGGCCGCCGCTGGCCGTCGAGCGCTATCTGGAGCTGATGCAACACGACAAGAAGGTGCGCGACGGCAAGCTGCGCTTCGTGCTCCTGAAGGACATTGGTCAGGCAGTGGTCAGTGAAGTCGCCTCGGAGAGCGAGGTCAGGGGAGCCATCCTGGCGCGCTCCGCGCATGCCTGATCTCGCCCCCTACGCCGTAACGGCGGCTAACTCGCGGGGCCGTCGCTTCCCGGATACGAAGCCGTCGTATCGCAGCGAGTTCCAGCGCGACCGCGACCGGATCGTGCATTCGACGGCTTTCCGGCGTCTCGAATACAAGACGCAGGTCTTCGTCAATCACGAAGGCGATCTCTTCCGTACTCGCCTGACGCACAGTCTTGAAGTGGCCCAGATCGCGCGTGCCATTGCGCGTGCGCTAGAGCTCAACGAGGATCTCGCCGAAGCCATTTCGCTGGCCCACGACCTTGGCCATACGCCCTTTGGTCACGCCGGGCAGGAGGCGCTCAACGAGTGCATGCGCAAGCATGGCGGCTTCGAACACAATCTGCAAAGCCTGCGCATCGTCGATCTGCTCGAGGAGCGCTACGCGGCCTTTGCCGGGCTCAACCTCTGCTTCGAGACGCGCGAAGGTATCGTCAAGCACTGCTCGCCGGAAAAAGCTCGCCAGTTGGGAGAGCTCGGCGAGCGCTTCCTGAGTCGCACGCAACCGTCGTTGGAAGCCCAGATCTGCAATCTTGCCGATGAAATTGCCTACAACAACCACGATGTCGATGATGGCTTGCGCTCAGGGCTGATCACGCTCGAGCAACTCGAAGGGCTGAGCCTGTTTGCGAGCCACGTCGCCGACGTTCGGCGGCTCCATCCGAGCGTCGGCGGGCGGCGCTTGATCCACGAGACGATCCGGCAGATGATCAATGCTCAGGTTTGCGATCTGATCGAAACAACCGCCGCCAACATCCGTCAATCTCAGCCCCGGGATCTCGCCGCGGCCCGGTCCGGGTCGGCCCTGGTGGCATTCTCGGAGGAGTCTTTTCAGGTACAGCGGCAAATGAAGCGCTTCCTACGCACGCAGCTCTATCAGCACTATCGGGTTTTACGAATGGCCAGCAAGGCGCAGCGGATCGTCGGCGACCTCTTTGCTGCTTTCACCAGTGAGCCGCGCCTCTTGCCGCCGCAGTATCAACTGCCCGGCGATGGCGATCAGGCGCGTCGGGTGGCCGACTATATTGCCGGGATGACCGACCGCTATGCGATCAAGGAGCACCGGCGCTTGTTCGCCGTCGGCGAGAGCTGAAGCGCGGCGAGCTGTCCCGTCCCTGCGGAGCGCTGAACAGATCCCTAGCCCTGTTTCTTTTCCGGCAATCGCCGCAGGTGCTTCACCGCGCCCGAACGATCAAGGTGATGGCCAATCCTTGATGTAGGCCTTGAGGAGCTTGTTTTCCATATTGCGCTCTTCAAGCACGGCCTTGGCAACGTCGTGAAACGAGACGATGCCGATGATGGTGTCGCCTTCCATGACCGGTACGTAGCGGGTGTGCGTATCGACCATCATGCGCCGTAACTCGTCGACGTCCATTTCCAGAGCCGTGGTGGGCGGATTGGCTTCCATCGCTTCGATGACCAGGATCTCTGCGATCGGCGGCGTTGGGCCAACGCGGCGCTCGGTCTGGCGCTTGGCGAGGATCAGCATCACCTCGCGGAAGGTCAGCATCCCTGCCAGCTTGCCTCCCTCCATGACGATTACCGAGCCGATGTCATTTTCGGCCATCATGATCACCGCCTCCGAGAGAGGCGAGTCCGGATGGACAGCGAACAGCGCGGAATCCTTGACCTGCAGAACTTCTTTGACCTCCATGTTTCCCCCTGGAATAGGCTAGCTAGCTGATGCGTTTCTCGACTATTGGCGCTGATTCTATCAGATGTCGATCGACATCCGAAAATGCGCTCGCAGCTTGCGCCCGAGGATCGCATCGAGAAGGCACAACGCCCGCGAAAGCGGGCGTTGTGTGGTCGTAGCGGGCGAGAACGCGGGCCCGTTTTAGCGGTCATGACACGGCGAGATACCCCGGATCATGAAAGTCATGACGGCCCCCTCTTCTCCCGGCCCTTCTCCCGCAAGGGGAGAAGGGAGTTTCGTGAGTCGCATGCGCGACTTTCACATTTAAGCCTTCAGAGCAATCAACACTTCATCCAGCATTTTCTTCGCATCACCGAAGAGCATGCGATTGTTCTCCTTGTAGAAAAGTGGATTGTCTACCCCGGCGTAGCCGGAGGCCATGCTGCGCTTCATCACGATCGACGTTGCCGCCTTCCACGCCTCGAGCACCGGCATGCCGGCGATCGGGCTGTTCGGGTCGTCCTGGGCGCCGGGGTTGACGATATCGTTGGCGCCGATGACCATCGCCACGTCGGTCTTCGGAAAGTCCTCGTTGAGTTCGTCCATTTCAAGCACGATATCGTAGGGAACCTTGGCTTCGGCGAGCAGCACGTTCATGTGACCCGGCATGCGGCCGGCGACCGGGTGGATGCCGAAACGCACATTGACGCCTTTCTCGCGCAGAAAGCGGGTGATTTCGTACACCGTGTGTTGTGCCTGCGCGACGGCCATCCCGTACCCCGGAATGATGATCACGTTCTTGGCGTCGCGCAGAAGTTCGGCAGTCTCGAGCGCCAGGATCGGCGTCACCTCACCTGCCGGCTGTGCTCCGTCAGCGGCTACAGGGGTGCCTCCGGTAGTTCCAAAGCCGCCCGCGATGACGCTTATGAAGTGGCGATTCATCGCCGCGCACATGATGTACGAGAGAATGGCACCACTCGACCCGACCAGCGCGCCGGTGACGATCAACAGGTCGTTGGAGAGCATGAAGCCGGTTGCCGCGGCCGCCCAACCCGAATAGCTGTTGAGCATTGAAACCACCACTGGCATATCGGCGCCGCCAATGGCCATCACCATGTGCACGCCGAAAGCCAGCGCGATGATGGTCATCACGATCAGGTAGGCCATGCCGGTACCGATCGAGTCGGCTTGCACGAACTTCCATCCGAACAGGATCACCACCAGCAGTCCGATGAGATTCATCCAGTGCCGCCCGGGGAGTAGCAGCGGATTGCCGGAGATCTTGCCCGACAGCTTGCCGAAGGCGATCACCGAGCCCGAGAAGGTCACTGCACCAATCAGGATGCCGACGTAAATCTCGATTTCGTGGATGGTCTTCGCGGCGCCGCTGAGGTGCGAAGCGGCGATCGGATCAACGTAGTTCGCGAAACCGACCAGCATTGCAGCCAGGCCGACCATGCTGTGCATCAGCGCGACCAGTTCCGGCATCTGCGTCATTTGCACTTTGCGGGCGGCGTAAAGGCCGATGCTGGCGCCAATCAGCATCGCAAAAATGATCCACGCCACGCCGCCGAAGCCGGCCACGTAGGGGCCAAAAATCGTTGCCACCACGGCGATGGCCATACCGATCATGCCGTAGAGATTGCCGCGTCTGGCTGTCTCCTGATTGCTGAGTCCTCCGAGGCAGAGAATGAAGAGGATTGTCGCTCCAATGTAGGAGACGGTTGCCAAGCTGTAAGACATATTCATCGACTCCTATTTGCGGAACATTGTCAGCATGCGCTGAGTGACAGCGAAGCCACCAAACATGTTGATCGTCGCCAGCACGATGGCCAGGATCGCCAGCAGGCGAATCCAGCCGTCGGGCCGGTCGAGGGCGACTCCATCCATGGGTGGTGCGATCTGCACCAGGGCGCCAATGGCGATGATGCTGCTGATCGCATTGGTGACGCTCATCAGCGGCGTATGCAGTGCCGGCTTGACATTCCAGACCACCATGTAGCCGACAAAGCAGGCCAGTATGAAGACCGTGAAGTGGGCGAGGAACTCTTTCGGCGCACCGGCGCCGATGAGCAGGAAAAACAGCGCCGCAACGCCAAACATTACGCCTGCACGCTTCGCCGACGACGGTGCGCCGGGTTTGCCGTGACCCGAGGATTTCGGGGCCGCGGCAACGGGTTTGGCCGCGGCTGGCTGGGGTGCTGCGGCGGACAGTTTCGGTGCCGGTGGCGGCCAGGTGATCGCACCATCCTTGACCACGGTCGTGCCGCGAAGCACTTCGTCGTCCATATTGACGTCGATCGAGCCGTCCTTGTTTTTGCACAGCTCCTCACTCAAGCGGAAGAGATTGGTTGCGTACAGCGTGCTTGATTGTTTCGATAGCCGGCTCGGTAGATCTGCGTAGCCGATGATCGTTACGCCGTGCTTGACGGTCACCGTTCCCGGCTCGGTCAGCTCGCAGTTGCCGCCCTGCTCGGCGGCCATGTCCACGATCACGCTGCCGGGCTTCATCGACTGCACCATTTCGGCGGTGATCAGCCTGGGTGCCGGCTTGCCGGGGATCAGCGCCGTGGTGATGATGATGTCGACGTCTTTCGCCTGTTTGGCGAAAACGTCGCGCTGCGCCTTCTGGAAGCCCTCGCTCATCACCTTGGCGTAGCCGCCCACGCCGGAACCTTCTTCGACGTAGTCGACGGCGACAAACTCACCACCCATCGACGTCACCTGGTCGCCGACTTCCGGGCGGGTGTCGTTGGCGCGGACGATGGCGCCCAGACTCGACGCCGTGCCGATTGCGGCCAGACCGGCAACGCCGGCGCCGATCACGAACACCTTGGCCGGGGGCACTTTGCCGGCAGCCGTGATCTGGCCGGTAAAGAAGCGACCGAAGGCATGCGCCGCCTCGATCACCGCCCGGTAGCCAGCAATATTGGCCATCGAACTCAACGCGTCCAGCTTCTGCGCCCGCGAAATGCGCGGCACGCTGTCCATGGCCAGAACGGTCACCTTGCGAGCGGCCAGCTGTTCCAGCAGTTCGGGATTCTGCGCTGGCCAGATGAAGCTTACCAGCGTCGTGCCCTCGCTCAGCAAGCCGACCTCTTCGGGCGACGGGCCACGCACCTTGAAGATGATGTCCGAAGATGACCACAGGGTGGCCGTATCTTCGACAATTTGCGCGCCGGCGGCGCGATAAGCGTCGTCGGAAACCGTCGCGGCATCGCCTGCGCCGGCTTCGACCTGAACAGCGAAACCCAGCTTGATCAGTTTCTCGACCACCTCTGGTACTGTTGCAACGCGTTTTTCCCCTGCTGCAACCTCTTTCGGAACTCCGATTGTTAGCGGCATTCAGCCCTCCATCTCTTGTCTCGTTAGTGCCAGTGTTCAAAGAAAACGGCCCGCAAGCAGCGGTGCTCGCCTACCCCACGAACGCGAATCGCCAGTGTCAATCTTGAAAACGGTCGAAGAATTCCCCGTTCCGCGGTGCGCAGAACGACCTCCCCCTGGCCTCGGCCTTGCCGATCGGCACAGGCACCCCCGTCAAGCGCCTAGCGTGCGCAGCTTACCACAAGCACAAAAAGGAATTCAGCACGCGGAACACGCTGTCTGGGTACCGTTTCTATCCGCCACCGGGCGTCACCAAGAAAGTCGCTGGCTGCACCCGCGTGGGCGGGTGCGCGGCGACTGGCGACCGTGGTGGCCCGAATATTGCTTACGCAACAAATTGTGTGCTGCGTAGTGTCTACAGGCGAGGTGGCTGTCTTCAGTGCTGCTTGCTGGTGCCTGAGCCGCGAGGTGGCGCCCTCTCTTGGTGCGGCGCAGCATGTTGAAGGCCGGCGGCATTAGGGGTATAGTCGCGGGTCGCCCGGACTGGCCGGCTGGCTAGCTTCGCGCCCGTTTTAGCGAGCTTGCCGCTGCAGCTCGCGTGGGTACCATGCATCTTTGTTTTGTGAGGATTCGAGCGTGATCGATTCGACCATACCTGAAAGGCAAGGGCTTTACGACCCAGCCAACGAGCACGATGCCTGTGGCGTCGGTTTTGTAGCGCACATCCGCGGCCAGAAAAGTCACTCGATCATCGAGCAGGGCCTGTTGATCCTGAACAACCTGGATCACCGCGGTGCCGTCGGTGCCGACCCGCTGATGGGCGATGGCGCCGGGGTTCTGATTCAGCTTCCCGACGCCCTTTTTCGCGAGGAAATGGGCCGCAAAGGCGTGCGCCTGCCGCCCGTCGGTGATTATGGTGTCGGCATGGTCTTTCTGCCGAAAGAGTCGGCGTCCCGGCTTGCCTGTCAGGAAGAAATCGAGCGTGCGGTACGCACCGAGGGTCAGGTCGTTCTCGGTTGGCGCGACGTGCCGGTGGATCGCGAACTGCCGATGTCGCCTGTCGTGCGGGCCCGCGAGCCGGTGATTCGCCAGATCTTCATCGGTCGTGGCCCGGACATCATGGTGACCGACGCGCTCGAGCGCAAGCTCTACGCCATTCGCCGTAGCGCCGCCAACGCCATTCTGGCGCTGGGTCTGAAGCACAGCAAGGAGTTCTACCAGCCGTCGATGTCGGCGCGGACCATCGTCTACAAAGGCTTGCTGCTGGCGACTCAGGTGGGTCAGTACTACACCGACCTCCTGGATCCGCGCTGCGTCTCGGCGCTGGCTCTGGTTCACCAGCGTTTTTCGACCAACACTTTCCCGACCTGGCAGCTTGCCCACCCGTACCGCATGATCGCGCACAACGGCGAGATCAACACCGTACGCGGCAACTACAACTGGATGCGCGCCCGCGAGAAGGGCACCTGGTCGCCGATGCTTGGCGCCGATCTGGAAAAGATCTGGCCGTTGATCTATCCGGGGCAGTCCGATTCTGCAGCTTTCGACAATTCCCTCGAACTGCTGGTCATGGGCGGCTATTCGCTCGCGCACGCGATGATGATGATGATTCCCGAAGCCTGGGAGTCGCATACGCTGATGGATCCGAAGCGCAGCGCTTTCTACAAGTATCACGCAGCGATGATGGAGCCGTGGGACGGTCCGGCCGCCGTCGCCTTCACGGATGGGCGTCAGATCGGTGCCACTCTCGACCGCAACGGCCTGCGCCCGGCGCGCTACCTGGTCACCGACGACGATCTGGTGGTCATGGCGTCCGAGTCCGGGGTGCTGCCGATTGCCGAGGAGCGTATCGTCAAGAAATGGCGCCTGCAGCCGGGCAAGATGTTTCTGATCGACCTCGATCAGGGGCGGATCATCGAGGATCGCGAGTTGAAGGACACGCTGTCGCGCCTCAAGCCCTATCAGGACTGGCTCAGCCGCATCAATATCAAACTTGACGATCTGCCGGCACCGGCCAGCGTCTCGGCGCGTACCTACTCGGCGTCCTTGCTCGATCGTCAGCAGGCCTTCGGTTACAGCCAGGAAGACGTCAAGTTCATTCTCGAACCGATGGCCAATTCCGGCGAGGAGGCTACCGGCTCGATGGGCAACGATTCGCCTCTGGCCGTTCTCTCGAACCGCAGCAAGCCGCTGTTCAACTACTTCCGGCAGCTCTTCGCGCAGGTCACCAATCCACCCATCGACCCGATCCGCGAGCAATTGGTGATGTCGCTGGTGTCGTTCATCGGCCCCAAGCCGAACCTGCTCGGGATCAATGAAATCAACCCGCCGTATCGCCTGGAAGTTGCCCAGCCGGTCCTCGACTTCGACAACATGGCCAAGTTGCGCCGGATTGCGGCCTATACCGGCAACAAGTTCCACTCCGCCGAACTCGACATCTGCTATCCGCTGGCCTGGGGTAATGAAGGCGTCGAAGCACGGCTGGCCTCGCTGTGCCACGAAGCCGAGGATCATGTCCATCGCGGTTCCAGCATTCTGATCGTCTCGGACCGCAAGTTCGACGCCGAGCACGTGGCCATCCCGGCCTTGCTGGCCACCTCGGCGGTGCATCAACATCTGGTCACCAAGGGGCTGCGTACGCGGGTCGGACTGGTTGTCGAAACCGGCGCGGCACGTGAGACGCATCACTTTGCGGTACTCGCCGGTTACGGTGCCGAAGCGGTGCACCCCTACCTGGCGCTGGAAACGCTGCAGCACCTGGTCGGAGGCGACGCCGCGAAGGGCGAGAAGGCGATCAAGCATTTCATCAAAGGGGTTGGCAAGGGCCTCCTCAAGGTGATGTCCAAGATGGGCATTTCAACCTATATGTCCTACACCGGGGCGCAGATTTTCGAAGTGGTCGGTCTGCAGAAGGTCGTCGTTGACAAGTATTTCACCGGTACCTCGACGCAAGTCGAGGGGATCAGCGTCTTCGAGATCATGGAAGAGGCGATTTGCCTGCATCGTCAGGCTTTCGGTGACGACGCCGTGCTGGCGACGATGCTCGACGCCGGCGGCGAATACGCCTATCGCGTGCGCGGCGAAGAGCACATGTGGACGCCTGATGTGATCGCCAAGCTGCAGCACGCGACGCGTACCGGCAAGACCGAGACCTACCAGGAATACGCGACGCTGATCAACGACCAGACGCAGCGCCACATGACCCTGCGTGGTCTGTTCGAGATCAAGCCGGCAGGACCCGCCATCGCTCTCGACGAGGTCGAGCCGGCAAAAGAGATCGTCAAGCGTTTCGCCACCGGCGCCATGTCGCTGGGGTCGATTTCGACCGAGGCGCACAGCACCCTGTCGATTGCCATGAATCGCATCGGCGGCAAGTCGAATACCGGCGAAGGCGGTGAGGACCCGGCACGTTTCAAGGTCCTCGAGGGCGGCGAGACCCTCGCCAGTGTCATCGGCGAGTCACGGGTCGAGCGCGATTATCGGCTGCAAGCCGGTGACAGCCTGCGCTCGGCGATCAAGCAGGTGGCCTCGGGGCGTTTTGGGGTGACTGCCGAATACCTGGTCAACGCCGACCAGCTCCAGATCAAGATGGCGCAGGGTGCCAAGCCAGGCGAAGGCGGTCAGTTGCCCGGCCACAAGGTTTCCGAATATATTGGTTTCCTGCGTCACTCGGTGCCGGGTGTCGGCCTGATCTCGCCACCACCGCACCACGACATCTATTCGATCGAGGATCTGGCGCAACTGATTCACGACCTCAAGAACACCAACCCGAAGGCCTCGATCAGTGTCAAGCTGGTTTCCGAAGTCGGTGTCGGTACGGTTGCGGCTGGAGTCACCAAGGCCAAAGCCGATCACCTGGTGATCGCCGGTCACGACGGGGGGACCGGTGCCAGCCCGCAGTCGTCGATCAAACACGCCGGCTCGCCGTGGGAACTCGGCCTTGCCGAGACGCAGCAGACGCTGGTTCTCAACCGACTGCGTGGCCGCGTTCGGGTGCAGGTCGATGGGCAGATGAAAACCGGCCGCGACGTACTCATTGGCGCCTTGCTGGGCGCCGACGAGTTCGGTTTTGCGACCGCGCCGCTGGTTGTCGAAGGCTGCATCATGATGCGCAAGTGCCACCTCAACACCTGCCCGGTGGGTGTGGCGACGCAGGACCCGCTGCTGCGTCGCAAGTTCTCTGGCCAGCCCGAACACGTCGTGAATTACTTCTTCTTCGTCGCCGAAGAACTGCGCCAACTGATGGCGCAAATGGGTGTGCGCAGTGTCAATGAACTGATTGGCCGCAGCGACCTGCTCGACATGCAGAAGGGGATCACCCACTGGAAGGCTCGCGGGCTCGATTACAGCCGCATTTTCAATCGTCCGGCAGCCGCCGACGAAACGCCGGTTTTCCACCAGCAAGAGCAGGATCACGGGCTCGCCAAAGCGCTCGACAACGAGCTCATTGCCCTCGCCAGGCCGGCTCTCGAACGCGGCGAAAAAGTCGGCATCGACTTGCCGGTGCGCAACCTCAACCGTAGCGTCGGAGCAATGCTGTCAGGTCGGCTGGCCGAACGCTATGGCCACGCCGGCTTGCCGGATGGAACGATCGAAATTCGTCTCAAGGGCACGGCAGGGCAGAGTTTTGGCGCCTTCCTGGCGCGCGGCGTGACCCTCGACCTGGTTGGCGAAGGCAATGACTACGTCGGCAAGGGGCTGTCCGGCGGGCGGATCATCGTTCGTCCGCATGCCGGTTTCCGCGGCGAAGCCCTGCACAACATCATTGTTGGCAATACCGTTCTCTACGGTGCGACCGAAGGCGAAGCCTACTTTGCCGGCGTCGCCGGCGAGCGTTTTGCGGTCCGTAACTCGGGTGCGACAGCGGTCGTCGAAGGGGTCGGCGATCATGGCTGCGAGTACATGACCGGTGGCACCGTGGTAGTGCTCGGGCTTACCGGCCGCAATTTTGCTGCCGGCATGTCCGGTGGAGTGGCTTACGTCTTCGACGAGGAGGGCACTTTCGAGTCGCGCTGCAACATGGCGCAGGTGTCGCTCGAACCGGTCGAGGAAGAGTTTGCCGCCCGTCAGGGCAGCGACGCGGGTGACGAGCTGGAAGGTCATGGCAAGGTGGATGTGCGTCACCTCGGGGTTGTCGACGAAGTACTGCTCAAGGGCCTGGTCGAGAAGCATCATCGCCACACGGGCAGCCTGCAGGCGCGGAGGCTGCTCGACGATTGGAGCAAGTATCGCGCCAAGTTCGTCAAGATCATGCCGCACGAGTACCGTCGGGTACTCACCGAGATCGCGGCGCAAAAGCAACTGGAGGCAGCATAAGCATGGGTAAGCCGACTGGATTCATCGAGTATCAGCGTCTGGCGGAAGTCAGTGAGCCGGCCAAGTCACGTCTCAAGCATTACCGCGAGTTCATCCTTACTCTCAACGACGAGCAGGCCAGTCTGCAGGGGGCTCGCTGCATGGACTGTGGCATTCCGTTCTGCAATACCGGTTGCCCGGTCAACAACATCATTCCCGACTGGAACGACCTGGTGTATCGGGGCCACTGGGAGCAGGCGCTGGCCATTCTGCATTCGACCAACAACTTCCCCGATTTTACCGGCCGCATCTGTCCGGCACCCTGTGAAGCCGCGTGTACGCTGAACATCAATACCGACCCCGTCGGCATCAAGTCGATCGAGCATGCGATCGTCGACAAGGGCTGGGAGAAAGGCTGGATCCTGCCGCAGCCGCCGAAGGTCAAGACCGGCAAGACAGTCGCTGTCGTCGGCTCCGGACCGGCCGGGCTGGCGGCGGCGCAGCAGTTGGCGCGCGTCGGGCATCGCGTCGTCGTTTTCGAGAAAAGCGACCGCCTGGGTGGTTTGTTGCGCTATGGCATCCCCGACTTCAAGCTGGAAAAATCACATATCGACCGGCGCATCGCGCAGATGGAAGCCGAGGGCGTCGAGTTTCGCGTCAACCAGGAAATTGGCGGCGATTCGGAGCAGTCGATTCCCGCCGAGCGCTTGCTGGCCGAGTTCGATGCGCTGATTCTCGCCGGTGGCGCGGAATCGCCGCGCGACCTGCCCGTGCCCGGCCGTGACCTCGATGGCGTGCATTTCGCCATGGACTTCCTGCCGCAACAGAACAAGGTCAACGCCGGCGATCAGGTGCCGGCACAGATCAAGGCCACCGGCAAGCGGGTGGTGGTGATCGGCGGGGGCGATACCGGTTCCGACTGTGTGGGGACCAGCAATCGTCATGGCGCGCTGTCAGTGACGCAATTTGAATTGATGCCGCAACCACCGGAGAGCGAGAACAAGAGCCTGACCTGGCCTTACTGGCCATTGAAGATGCGCTCCTCTTCTTCGCACGAAGAGGGTTGCCTGCGCGACTTCGCCGTTTCCACCAAGGAACTGATCGGCGAAAACGGCAAGGTCAAGGCTTTGAAGCTGGTCCGCGTCGAGTGGCAAAACGGCCGCATGAGCGAAGTTGCGGGCAGCGAAGCCAATATTCCGGCGGATCTCGTGCTGCTGGCGATGGGCTTCGTCGCGCCGATCAAGAACGGCTTGCTGGAACAACTGGCTCTTGAACTCGATGCACGTGGCAACGTCAAGGCGACCACCGATGGCCACGGTTGCTATGCCAGCAGCGTTGCCAAGGTCTTCGCCGCCGGTGACATGCGGCGTGGCCAGTCGCTCGTCGTCTGGGCAATCCGTGAAGGCCGCCAGTGCGCACGCGAAGTCGATGCCTTTCTGATGGGGCGTTCCGATCTGCCACGCTGAGTTTTCAGTCTGCGGCCGCGGCACTTCTTTTCCGCACCACGACGAGGTGCCGCGCGGCATTGCAAACCCTGCCTTGTGACATAATTCCGCGCCGCGCGCGGTCCTTGCTGAAAGAATACGGTTTGCGGCAGGGGAGGTTCCAGATTTGCTTTGCAGCTGCGCTTCGTGCCGGCTGGCGAGCGCCGTACGCCAGCCACAGAGGGCCGCAGGACCACGACAAGACCGTCGCCTCGAACGGGGTGTTAGGGGTTTAGCCAATGAATATCGTCATTCTCGCTGCTGGCCAGGGCAAGCGCATGCATTCGAACCTGCCCAAGGTTCTTCATCCGGTCGCCGGCAAGGCCCTTGTCGCGCACGTCATCGATGCTGCCCGCAGTCTTTCTCCCGAGACAATCTGTCTGGTCTATGGCCACGGGGGTGACGCCGTGCGCACGACCATCGCTGCGCCGGATCTGCGCTGGGTCCTGCAGGAGCCGCAACTGGGTACGGGTCACGCGGTCATGCAGGCCATTCCGCAACTCAGCGCTGCCGAGACGACGCTGGTGCTCTACGGCGATGTGCCGCTGATTCAGGCCGAAACCCTGAAAAAGCTGGTGCACGCAGCGCGCGGCGCGCTGGCCATTCTTAGCGTCGAACTCGCCGACCCCACTGGCTACGGTCGTATCGTGCATAACGCCGCCGGTGAGGTGGTGCGCATTGTCGAGCAGAAGGACGCCACGCCCGAAGAGCGCAGTATCCGCGAAGTCAATACCGGCATCATCGCCCTGCCGACGGCACGCCTCGCCGAATGGCTGGGCCGTCTGTCGAACGACAACGCCCAGCAGGAGTACTACCTGACCGACATTGTCGGCATGGCCGTCGCCGACGGTGTGCCGATCCGGACCACGCAGCCGCAGGGTGAATGGGAAGTGCTCGGCGTGAACAGCAAGGTGCAGCTGGCCGAACTCGAACGTGTCGCCCAGCGGCAGACTGCCGAGCGCCTGATGGAGCAGGGGGTGCGCCTGGCCGACCCGGCGCGCATCGACGTGCGAGGCGAGCTGCGCTGCGGACGCGATGTGTTCATCGACGTGAATTGCGTTTTCGAAGGACAGGTGCTTCTCGAAGAAGCGGTCGAAATCGGTCCTTGCTGCGTGCTCAAGAACGCCAGCATCGGGGCCGGCTCGCGCCTCGCTGCCTTCAGCCACATCGAAGACGCGATCGTCGGACCGGATGGCGTCATCGGACCTTTCGCGCGCCTGCGACCGGGAACCGAACTCGCCGCTGGCGTGCACGTCGGCAACTTTGTCGAGCTCAAGAACACCAAAGTTGCCGCGCAGTCGAAAGCCAATCATCTGGCCTATATCGGCGACGCGATCATCGGCAGTCGGGTAAATATCGGCGCCGGTACGATCACCTGCAATTACGACGGCGCCAACAAGTTCAAGACGATCATCGAGGACGATGCCTTCATCGGCTCCGATACGCAATTGGTGGCCCCGGTCACCGTCGGTCGCGGCGCTACGCTGGGTGCCGGTACAACGCTGACCAAGGACGCGCCACCCGACACGCTGACCATTTCGCGCGCCAGGCAGGTTTCGATTAGCGGCTGGAAACGGCCACAAAAAGTGAAGAAGTGAGCTGATCATGTGTGGCATCGTTGCCGCGGTCGCCGACCGCAACATCATCCCCGTCCTGCTCGAAGGATTGCGCAAGCTCGAATACCGTGGCTACGATTCGGCCGGTTTGGCGCTGATCAACGCTGCCGGCCTGCAACGCCTGCGCTCGGTTGGCCGCGTCGCCGAGCTCACCGCGCAGGCAGACAGCGCGCAGATTTCCGGTCACACCGGCATCGCCCACACCCGCTGGGCGACGCATGGCGTCCCCAGTGAGCGCAACGCCCATCCGCACATCTCGGAGGGGCTGGCCGTCGTGCACAACGGCATCATCGAAAATCACGAGGCGCTACGCGCCCGCCTCAAGGCCGTCGGTTACGAGTTCACCTCCGATACCGATACCGAAGTGGTCGGCCACCTGATCGCCTACGAGTTGAAGACTACCCCTGATTTCCTGGCTGCCGTCTGCAAGGCCATCAAGCAGTTGCAGGGCGCCTACGCCATTGCCGTACTGCGCGAAGCCGATCCCAGCCGCGTCGTCGTGGCCCGGGAAGGTTCGCCGCTGCTGCTCGGCCTCACCGACGATGGCTGCTACGCCGCTTCGGACGCCTCGGCGCTCTTGCAGGTCACGCGGCGCATGGTCTATCTCGAAAACGGCGACTGTGCCGAACTGATGCGCGACAGCTACCGCATCACGACCATCGACGGCACCCCGGTCGAACGTGCCGAGAGCGAATCACACCTCTCTGCAGACGCCGTCGAACTTGGCCAGTACCGGCACTACATGCAGAAGGAGATTTTCGAGCAACCGGTGGCGCTGGCCAACACGCTCGAAATGCTCGGTACCGCGAACAGCATCCAGCCAGGCCTGTTTGGTGCGGCCAGCGAAGAAGTTCTCAAGGATGTCCGGCAGGTGCTGATCATCGCCTGCGGTACCAGCTACCACGCTGGCCTGGTGGCGCGCTACTGGCTGGAATCGATCGCCGGCATTCCGTGCTCGGTCGAAGTCGCCAGCGAATACCGCTACCGCGACTCGGTGCCTGACCCGACGACCCTGCTGGTGACCATCTCGCAATCGGGCGAGACCGCCGATACCCTCGCCGCCCTGCAGCATGCCAAGTCGCTCGGTATGCTGCGCACGCTGTGCATCTGCAACGTTCCCGAGTCGTCCCTGGTGCGCGAGAACAGCCTGCGTTTCATTACCCGCGCTGGTCCGGAAATCGGCGTCGCCTCGACCAAGGCCTTTACCACCCAGCTCGCCGCCCTCTATCTGCTGACCCTGGTCCTCGCCAAGCTGCGTGGTCGCCTTGGCGAGCGGGCCGAAGTCGCCGAACTGAACGCCTTGCGGCACCTGCCGATCGCGGTGACCAAGATCCTCGAACTCGAGCCCGAGATTCGCAACTGGTCCGAGCAGTTCTCGATGAAGCAGCACGCCCTGTTCCTCGGCCGCGGTCGTCATTACCCGATCGCCATGGAGGGTGCGCTGAAACTCAAGGAAATCTCGTATATTCACGCCGAGGCCTACCCGGCCGGCGAACTCAAGCACGGCCCCCTGGCGTTGGTCGACCGCGACATGCCGGTGATTGCCGTCGCTCCCAACGACGCGCTGATCGAAAAGCTCAAATCCAATCTGCAGGAAGTGCGCGCCCGTGGCGGCGAACTCTACGTCTTTGCCGACGCCGACAGCGAGATGCAGGAGTCGGACGGCATCCACGTCCTGCACCTGCCCGAGCACTACGGTGCCCTGTCGGCCTTGCTGCACGTCGTGCCGCTGCAACTGCTCGCCTACCACGTGGCGCTGGTCCGCGGCACCGACGTCGACAAGCCGCGCAATCTGGCGAAGTCGGTGACGGTCGAGTAGGCCCCCACAGCGCTGCCGGCGCGTACCGGTCTGTCGATCGGTACGCGCCGCAGTTGCGTGTCAGTACTTCACCCGCGCAAAATAAGTCTTCTGCGAAGCTTCCAGCGCCTGCCGCAGGGTGCTGATGCCCATCTGTTCGAGCAGCGGCAGCATTTTCAGGAAGACCTCGCTGGTGGCGACGGCGTCGCCGAGGGCGTTGTGTCGGCCTTCGATGCTGATCCCCAAACGTTCGGCGATTTTCTCCAGCTGGTGTGAGTCCTGATTGGCGTGTAGCACGGCCGAGAGCAGGAGCGTATCGAGCACTGGCTGGCTGAAAATAATCCCCGTACGTTCTTCCTTGAGTTGCAGGAAACGCATGTCGAAGGCAGCGTTATGCGCGACCAAAACGGTATCGCTGCAGAACTCGTGGAAGGCCGGCAACACCGCGTCGATGCTTGGTTGGCCGCGCACCATGTCGTCGGTGATGCCGTGGATACGGATTCCTTCGGGGCGCAGCAGGCGCTCGGGGTCCACCAGTTCGTTGAAGTTCTCCTGGCGCAGCATGCGGTTGTTGACGATGCGTACCGCGCCGATCTGGATGATCTCGTCGCCGGCCGCCGGTTCGAGGCCGGTGGTCTCGGTATCGAAGACCGTATAGCTGAGATCCGCCAGCGGTCGGTCGAGGTCGATGCTTTGATCGCGAAAGTGGAAGAGGTCGAAATCGTAGTACTCGGGGCGCATCTGGCTAGCGTCGATGGCCTCGCTTTCAGCCTGCGTTTCGGGAATCGCCACCGGCAGGACCAGTCGGAAGAAGGCGCAGTGCGCGGCCTTGTCGCGCTGGTACCAGACTTCGCCGCCGTGCCGGTTGATGACGTCGCGTAGCGACAGCGGCGAGTTCTCCGTGCCGACCTGCATCGGTTCCGTTTCCCAGGTGTAAAAGGTCTCCGACGACATCGCCTGTCCGCTCCAGATGACGTCCAGGTAGGCCAGTTTGCCGAAAGGTTGCAGCCGGAAACGCAGTTCCTTGATCTGGTAATGCTCGAGCAGGCGGAAAGCCAGGCAACAGATCGAAAAGACCAGCGAAAAACTCTCCGCGCGCAGCCACAGTGCCTCGTCGATTTCCTCGGTTTTGCTCGGTAGCCCGAGTTGCTCCTCGATGCGGCGCTGGGCGGCGGCGATGATGTCGATGCCGAGGACGTCTTCCAGCGGCCAGCGTGTCTTCAACGAATCGGCGAACTCGTTCATCGTCTGGTCGAGGCGCTGGCTCATGCGCACGACCTCGTCGCTGACGATACCGACAAAGCGCTCGCGTACCGCCGCTTCCATGTCCGGGTAGTCCATCAGGTTGCCGACCGCGACGCGGATATTGGCCAGGCTGCCGCGGCTGCCGTCGGTGAGCGATTGCAGGACCTGATCGCGGCGCGACTCCTGTTCCAGGCTACGCGTGATGTTCTCGACGGTGAGCACGTAGCCGCTGATGTCGTTCTCCGGCGAGTCGTCGGCGATCGACAGCACCGGCACCATTTGCACACGCAGCAGTTGGCCGCCGCGAGCGGTGGTGATGAAGTTGGCGATCGCCGCCCCGGCGCCTTTTTGCAGGCGTTGGTGCACCACTTCAAGCGCGTGATCGATCTGGTTACGTTCGAGGATCGAGAAGATCGAACGGCCGAGGCCGATCAACGCGCCCCCGGTACCCGTCGTGCTGCCTTGCGCCAGGGTTCTGAACTGCAGCCGGGCGCGGCTGTTGTAGAGAAGAATGCGGCCGTCCAGATTGCACACCACCACCGC
>QPGA01000090.1 GCA_003332265.1 Candidatus Accumulibacter meliphilus | reverse complement strand
TCCGCCCAAAGCCCGGCGCGCTTGGCGCGTGCCTCGTGTTCCGCAAATTCATACCGCCCCGCGTCCTCGGCCGACTGATCCATCGCGTATTTCTCGTACCACCAGGCGAGCCCCATCGTGATCTGCGCAAGGCCTGCGTCCAGGTCTTTGGACAGGTAGGGCAGTCGGAAGGTGCGACCATCACCTTGCCCACGATACGGCGGTACCGGTCGCGCTTGTTCCACTGGACGTTGACCTCTTTGCCGAACACGAGCGCCGACATGTTTTGCTTGGACCGCTGCCCCTATGGCTGGGCCTTTTCGGGGGAATCGACCCCCCCGATCCTGATCTTGTGCTGCTGATGGTCAGCGTCGAGAACAGTGACGGTATCGCCGTCGGCCACCCCCACTACCGTGCCAACCAGGGTTTCCGCGCGGGCAGCGATGCTTGCCAGCAGCAGAAACGTGAATGTCAGATGTCCAGCCTGCATTGTTCTTTCTTTTCCTTCCTTGCCGTCATCTCTTCGAGAACCGGGTCATTGAGATTCCATTCATGAAGCCACCCGCACTGCGAGACACTTTTCCCTCGGCCCGCCCACCGGCCCGAATAAAAAAAGCCAACACTCAGTGCTCAAGCGCCAGGTCCACGAGTGCGCGCTTTTCGTTCTCCGTGGGTTTCCATTTGTACTCAGCGTGATACTGCTTCTCCGCCAAATACGGCCCAAAGTCGACGACCCGTTCGGCGGTGCCTGTCATCCCGAAGCCGAACAGTTCCCCGGCCAGCATCAGCTTGCGCGATTGAAGGTCCGCGTCGACCCGCCCTTCCGGGTCCAGCGGAAGCACCATGTAGTCGATGCGGACCACTTCCACGGGCTTGCGATCGGCGAGTTCCACATAGACCATCGCACAACGAACACGTTGGCCTGCATACTCAGGCATGGCTTCATTGAAGTTTTGATCGAAGAGGCGATCGAAGCGACGCAGGGGCACGCGGATGATGCGATCACCGCCAACAAACATGACCCGAACGCCGATGCTCATACCGAACTCCCCCTCACCCTTGAGCGCTCAACGTTGCCGCCACGTGCCCAAAGGGAAGTGACCGGTGGACCACTAACCGCTGTTGGGACGAAAAGTCCCCTCGTCACCGCTGCCCCCGTTCAATTGCCTTACGGATCTCCGCGATCGGATAGCCGACGATCACCCGCCGACTGCCAGTAGCGTCAAGATATATGAACGCGCTATCTTCGATCTGGTAGTTCATGTTCCATTCGATCATGAACCGTTCCGTCGTCTCGATGATTCGATTGGGCAAGGGATCGCCATCCTCAGCAAGCTTAAGTGCCAAACCATCTTCCGTGTCGAGCAGCCATGCGTCGCCGCTTTGAGTCGAGAAGAAGACCAGCGAACCCAGGGTTACTACACGAGCATCGCGCTGCAAGGCGAGGCGCTGGATATACGAAACCTCACCGGTGACGCTGGCCTCCTGTGCAGACAGGTAGCGCGCTTTACTCTGGATGGGCCACTTGCGTGCTTTTTTGCTCATGCGCTTTTACCCTCGTGCCGCCCGGGCTTGTTTTCTACGTAGACCGTCTTGTGCCACCAGTCAGCCAGTTGTCCCCGGCGCTCCGGATGGGCGAAAATCTGAGAGATGCTGCCGCTGCGAGACTTGTCCACTTCAGTTAGTACCCCCGCCCCAGCAAAATTTCGCGACAAGCGTCACGTGAATATTGACGGTCTTTTCTTCGTTTGTCATCAAGCCAGGTTCGGGCGTCCGCGCCCGGTTGCTGACCACCGCTTCGAGAGGTCGGCAACACGGGCCATCGCCGAGCAACGCCGCGTGCGCTCAGCGATGGCAAGGCCATTGTCGACCGTGCCCCAGCGGATCACCGCTCGCGTCACCGTGTGATTTGCCCGAGGACGCACTCGCTTCTTCCCGAGGTTTGGTCCGGCGATCAATCAAGCTGGCCGTGCCGTAGAGCGACGTGTCGATACCAGCATCCACGGCGGCCCGTTCACGCCGCCGATTCAGCACTCGGCATTTTCCGGTCCACGACGACAGCCGTCCCCTGGTACGTGACGCGCGACACTCGCCATTGTGATCCGGCCTGGTCATAGTGGGCATTGCTCTTGCGAAGTCCCACAATGGCATTGGCCCCCATGGCAATCCCCTGGCGCGCCAGGTCCAACAACGCTTGTTTCTCCGCCAGCCGGTACTCCCAGTCGGATGCCGCTTCGGCTTCGGACAGTGCCTCCACGTAGCCGATCGTTCTGACCGTCCGCTCGCCAGGAACGGCGTTCGTGGTGACCAGCAAGATCTCGTTTCTGATGACCTTGAACTCGCGCTCCAGTTGGTCGAGCTGGCGTTTCGTGTTGGTTTTCGATCGCCGATTCCAGCGGAACATGGCGATGATGACCAGCAGCAGCGCCAATAGCGGCAAAGTGCTGAAGATGGCGCTTGGTGGTGTTGCAGCAGCGATAGTCATGGCGGCCTCCAATTCGTTAGTGACCGATCCAGATTCTCACAGGTCCGTAAAAATGCAAGCGTCTGCCTGCATAACGCTAACACCCTCCCAAGCCTGCACGAATTCCCGATTTACCTGCCGCTCAAAAGCGTCACGGCAGGGCGCATTTCAAAATCCTGACGCTGGCGGCGCCGATACAGTGTCGGCATGTCCATCCGCCTTTTCGATCTCCTGGGACGCTGGTTTCCACTGCTGCTTTGGGTCATCGCCGCCCATTTGGCGTTTGGTCGCGCCTATCTGCTCGCCTGGAACATCACTGAAAGCCTTCCTGGCACGCTCTTCCTGGTCGAGAAAAACGTGATGCCAGCGCGCGGGGAGCTGATGGCCTTCCGGTGGGAGGACAACTGGCCCTATCCGCGTGGGAGCCTGTTCCTCAAACGCCTGATCGGTTTGCCTGGCTCGCTGGTCACCGCGACAGGCCGAGCTTTCTTTGTCGATGGCGAGCCGGTCGGTCGTGCCAAGGAGCACGCCACAACCGGCGAACCGCTTGAGATCGGACCGGTCGGCACCCTTCCCGACGGGCGCTACTACGTTGCCGGTTCGCATTCCGACAGCCTCGATTCGCGCTACCGGCTGACCGGCTGGGTGGCTCGGCAGCAGATCGTCGGGAAAGCGCATCGGGTCTTCTGACGTGCGACGCACCGGGCCTTGGGGAATCCTCCGCGACTCCGCCGTATGCGAGATCGCCCAACGCTTGAAGCGTCTGTGGATCGCCGTTCTCCATCAGGCGATCGAGGATGCGAAGGGCAACGCGCGATCGGTCGAGAAGTCGGCCAGCAGCGTCGCAGGACCGCAGCGGGACGCCCTGATCTGGATTTTTCACGACAGGTCCAGGGCAGGTAATTCGTTTTACGCGATCTGCGACCTTCTCGATCTCGACCCCGATCAGGCGCGCCAGCGTCTTCGCCGAGTACCTGCGATTCGTCGCGGCTTACAGCGAACCGGCCTGGATACGGGCCAAGGGGAGGGCTGACCGATGTTCGGCTTTTTCAGGAAAGCGATGCAGCCGGATAAACAAGGCCCACAACCGGGCGCAGGCCTTCCCTCGACCCGTCCAACGGAGCTGGCCAGGGAAGACGACGAGATTCCGCGCTACCCGCCGTTCATGAAGGGCCTGCCGGCAACCCACCCGGACAAACTCATCGAGACGCAGCGGGAGCTGATCGGCCAAATCCGCGAAGCCGGACTCGCGTCGCCAGAGATCTTCGAGCAGTTCTATCGACAGTCGCTTTGCCGCTTCGCCTCCTATGCGCATCTCCTGCCGGCCAGCCAGACCCATCATCACCGAGGTGCCGGCGGACTCCTGCGTCACGCAGCCGAAGTCGCCCTATGGTCGCTCCAGTCCGGCGATCGCGTGCTGCTGCCCGGCGAGCAGGCGCCGCGACGTCGACGCGAGCTCCAGCCGCGGTGGCATCTGGCGGTATTCCTCGCCGCCCTCTGTCACGACGTCGGCAAGCCGGTCACCGACCTGGCCGTCACCAGCCGGAATGGT
This sequence comes from Candidatus Accumulibacter meliphilus, assembly GCA_003332265.1. Classification (GTDB taxonomy): domain Bacteria; phylum Pseudomonadota; class Gammaproteobacteria; order Burkholderiales; family Rhodocyclaceae; genus Accumulibacter; species Accumulibacter meliphilus. Next base: position 1,810 of record QPGA01000090.1, on the reverse strand, counting down.
GCGCTGGTCTGGAACCCTTTCGTCGAAGATCTCTATGGCTGGGCCGGCCGTCATCAGGTCGATCGCTACTTCCTGCACTGGCGTGAGAATCGTGGCAAGAAGCACCAGGCCATTTCTGCCCTGATTGCCGAACGCATCATCAGTCCGCAGGGGCTGGCCTGGATCGCCGCGGGCGATACCGAGCTGGTGCTCTGGATGATGGAAACGATCAACGGCTCGCCCAGCGCCGAGAACCCGATTCACGATCTCGTCATTCGCGCGGATCAGGCCAGCGTCGAGCGCGACCTGCGCAGTCTCGGCGTCGCGTTCACCGGCTACGAGATCGGCCTGCCGGTCGAACGCTTTCTGGTGGACATCATGCGTCGGCTGGTCCGGGAGGGAACATGGGGCGTCAATCAACCGGGCGCACGGCTCTGGCACATCGGCGGGCATCTCTACCTGGTCTGGCCGGCGGCTGGTGAGGAAATCGCCGCCCTCATTCATCAGGAGAAGATCCCCGGCTTGCCGAGAACGCCGAACAGCCTTCTCGATATGCTTGTGGAACGCCAGTTGGCGAGTGTTCGCGAGGATCGTGCCGACGGCCATCGCTACTGGGTGATCGCCCCGGCGGTGCTGGCCGAGAAGATCCCGAACATCCGACTGACGGCGATCAGGCTTCGTGAGGTGGCACTGCTCGTCGAGCCCGCGCCACCCTCCGTGCCGGGCAGGCTTCTCGACCAGGACGAACCAGTTGCAGTGTCCCCTGACGTCGCGACACCGAGGTTATTGCCGCCGATCGAGTCACCGGCTTCCGCTGCGGCCCGCTGGATGCCAGAGCCTTCTGGCAACCCAGAGCCCAGTCTTAACCCGCCAGCGACGGCCCGCGATCAGCTCGATGGTGCTGTCGGCGAAGCCTTGCGGGCGCTTGCCCACGACCTTCAGGCGGGCAAGAAATCTGCCGAGACCCTGATCCACATCGACCCCTCCGGCGTACTCTGTCTCAAGTGGCCAGATGCGCTCAGTGGTTGTGGTCTGGACAGCAAGTCGATTCTCGACGAGCTGTCGCACCGAAACTGGCTGGCGCTTGATCCTCTGGCACCGTTTCGCAAGGTAACGGAAATCGCGGTCGAGTACGGTCAGCCGTGGAAAGCGATTCCCTCCCGCCAGGCCGAGCCCCTGCTGGTCGATCGACTCCAGTTGGCGAGGATGCAGATCCTTCGCCTGGGGAGCGTCTTCCCGGACGTGTTTCTGTGCCAGACGCGAAATCGGGCGCATTGCTACCGAATTCCCTTCCAGTGGGCTGGCGACGGCAGCCTGAACCGGAGCGCGTAGGCCCGGCAACCCTCGCGGGCTGCCGAGGCGAAATGCGCCCGGGAAAACCGCATTTCGAAATCCACAGGCGCAGATGGCAGACCAGAATCGGCCCCATGTCGACTCGCGCCCCACTGCCGTTCTTCGCCCTGCTGCTCGCGGCCTCACTGCCCATCGTACACGCCGAGGATCTCGGCGTCGTCGGGCCGACCTACGACATTGCCGAGCCGGATCTTCTGGAAGCCATCGAATCACGCCTCAAACACATGGAGAAGACCGGCGAACTCGCCAGGAAGCAGAATGAGCACCGCGATCGCGTCGTCGCGGCCGTCGAGAAACCAGCACCCGTCGCCGGGCTCACGGCCACCGTTACCCGGCGCAGCTTTTTCATCGACCCGACGTGGATTCTCGACCGCGACATCCGCAACGCCGAAGGCGTGATCCTGTTCGCGCGCGGACTGAGAGTGAATCCGCTCGACCACGTTTCCCTTCGCGAACGGCTCGTATTTTTTGATGGGCG
>QPGA01000089.1 GCA_003332265.1 Candidatus Accumulibacter meliphilus | reverse complement strand
CTCGGCGAGGTCACCGCCCAATTGGGCGACATCAAGCTCGCCAGCAATCCCTTCTACAGCCGGTTCACCGATCCCATCGCGCTCACCGAACAAGCTCGCAGCCTGCCCGACATGCAAGGCGCCGGCCTGGTCCGCAGCATGTGCGAAGCCGCCAGCCTGCCTACCGCCGCGGGCAGCGCACTCGCCACCCAGGTTGCCGCCTACGCCGCAGAGACCACCCGTAGCGGCCAACTCGCTCGGCTCGATGATCTGCTCAAAGCCTGGGCCGACACCAGCAGCATGGCCACCACCGCGACGGGCGCCTTTGCCGGCGTCAAGCTCACCGTGAACTTCGCCGGCGTCAGCAGCGGCAGCTCCGCCTGGCACGCCTGGCTCGACAAACTCAGCATCCTCGAACGCTTCAACGGCCAGACCTTCCTGCCCGTTCCTGCCACCGGAACGACGTTGAGCATCGACTTCTTCAACACCCGCGAAACCCTGCTCGACGCCTCCTACGCCGCCCTGAAAGCGTCCGTCTATGGCGGGCTACTCCTGCAGACGCGGCTCAAGCCCTACCTGGACGACATTGGCCTGACCGTCGACGAGAACGGTGTGCAGGTCGATTTCAGCGCCATGGAAAGCCGGCTCGGGGCCGCCTACCAGGCCGACTCGCCGAACGCCTTCATTGATCGGCTCGAATTGATCAAGCACGCCGGGCAAAGCCTGGAGCCGATGGGGTGGCACGGAGAGCAGAAGCTCGTCACCTGGATTTCGGATGCCGAGGCGAGCGGCACCTGGGCAACGACGCGTGCCGCAATCGGTGCCGAATTCACGACGACACCAGTGGCCGGCGACGACATCTATCTGGGTACCAGCGGAAACGATAACGTCAATGGCTCAGGCGGCAATAATTACCTGCTTGGGGCGGGCGGCAACGACACACTGAACGGCGGTGACGGCGCGGACCGCTTGTTTGGCGGCAGCGGCAACGACACCCTCTACGGCAATGGCGGCAACGACCTTCTGGACGGTGGAGGTGGTGACGACTATCTGGACGGTGGTAGCGGCAACGACAGCTACGTCGTCCGGCGCCGTAGTGGCTACGAAACGATGTACAACTACGACAGTACGAGCGGCCGCAGCGATACGCTGGTGTTTGACGGCGTGAGACAACCGTGGTCTGACCCCGGTTACGACCCCGGTTACGCCGGTTACGCCCAAACCACGAGTAGCTTGCGCCTGTAGCGCAAAGGTGCCGAGTGGGATGGCGAAGTGCGTATGAAAATTGGGCCTCACGCCTCGATGACGCCGACGACATTCGAGCTCAGAAGCACCGGAGTCGAGATGCCCAGGATATTATATACACATTACTCCGATTATGTCTTTCTTAGAAGGCCCCATGACTGAATATCTTACCTATGTGGGTATTGGTGTTGCGGCAAGCCTGATTTGTTTTGCGATTTACATCGCGTTTAAGTATCGCGGTAATGAAGAAAGATTTAATCAGCACAGAGCGCGCAACTTGAGTGTCTGGCGTATTTTACAAATATGTGGAGTGGTCATGATTGTTGTTCTTGGGTTTATGCAGATCAGGGGATGGAAATGACGGATCGCGTAGAAATTACTGTCGCAGTTATATCTGGTGCGGTTGGCACAACGGATGGCGCCCTCAGTTTAACGAACTCCGATCCATCAAGCCTCACGATAGTCTCAACAACTGGCCAGATTATTGCGAATGTGGCGGGGATTTCCCCTATAGGCGCCTATGTGACCGCCCCAGGTGCTGCACTTGTAACGCTCTACAAGGCAACCGTGGACGTCCAAGAGCAGCACAAAGTGGAGGTTGGCGACTTGCTTAATATCGCTGGCAACGGCCTCTCATTTGCCGGCGGCGCTCTTGCGGTCGCTGGTGTTGGTGCTGCGATCACGTTGCCGCTTGCAGCGGGCGGTATTGCAGTGGCTGTATTGGGTATGGTGGCCAATCAGAATGCGTGGGTTGTTAATGATGTTGGCACTGCATGGCATGGATCTACCGCTTCAATCTATGGAAACGTATCCCCGACCACTAACACCACCTTCCTCTCCTCCCAAACCGCCTCCCCCCTGCGCGTCGACCCACTCATCCTCGACCTCGACAACGACGGCCTCGAAACCCTCGGCATCAACTCCAACGACCCCATTCTCTTCGACCACAACGGCAACGGCGTCAAGACGGGCACCGGTTGGGTCAAGTCCGACGACGCCTTCCTCGTCCTCGTCCTCGACCGCAACGGCAACGGCAGCATCGACAACGGGCGCGAACTGTTCGGCGACAGCACCCCGCTGAGCGCCGGCGGCGTTGCCGCCGACGGCTTCGCCGCGCTCGCCCAGGAAGACACCAACGGCGACGGCAAGGTCGACAGCCTTGACGCCCGCTTCGCCAATCTGCGCCTCTGGCGCGACTTCAACCAGGACGGCATCAGCCAGGCCGGCGAACTCTTCACCCTCGCCTCGCAAAACATCATCGCCCTCAACCTCGCCAAAACCGCCAATAGCCAGCTCCTCGCCAACGGCAACCAGATCGCCGACCTTGGCGGCTACGTGCGCAGCGACGGCCGTACCGGCACGCTCGGCGAGGTCACCGCCCATTTGGGCGACATCAAGCTCGCCAGCAATCCCTTCTACAGCCGGTTAACCGATCTTATCGCGCTCACCGAACAAGCTCGCAGCCTGCCCACCGCCGCAGGGAGCGCACTCGCCACCCAGCTTGCCGCCTACGCCGCAGAAACGACCCGCAGCGGCCAACTCGCTCGGCTCGATGATCTGCTCAAAGCCTGGGCCGACACCAGCAGCATGGCCACCACCGCCACGGGCGCCTTTGCCGGCGTCAAGCTCACCGTGAACTTCGCCGGCGTCAGCAGCGGCAGTTCCGCCTGGCACGCCTGGCTCGACAAACTCAGCATCCTCGAACGCTTCAACGGCCAGACCTTCCTGCCCGTTCCTGCCACCGGAACGACGTTGGGCATCGACTTCTTCAACACCCGCGAAACCCTGCTCGACGCCTCCTACGCCGCCCTGAAAGCGTCCGTCTATGGCGGGCTACTCCTGCAGACGCGGCTCAAGCCCTACCTGGAAGACATTGGCCTGACCGTCGACGAGAACGGTGTGCAGGTCGATTTCAGCGCCATGGAAAGCCGGCTCGACGCCGCCTACCAGGCCGACTCGCCGAACGCCTTCATTGATCGGCTCGAATTGATCAAGCACGCCGGGCAAAGCCTGGAGCCGATGGGGTGGCACGGAGAGCAGAAGCTCGCCACCTGGATTTCAGATGCCGAGGCGAGCGGCACCTGGGCAACGACGCGTGCCGCAATCGGTGCCGAATTCACGACGACACCAGTGGCCGGCGACGAGATCGAGCTCTGCACCAGCGCAAAGGATAGCGACGTTTACCGGCGCGGCGGCGGCTATGGCGTGGCGAAAGCGGTCAGGAAGTGTGAACTGATCCCGAAGTTGTTCGAACGGACGTTGGATGCGTGTTCAAGGGGTGTGGCATGAGTCTGGAGAATTTGGGTTTGGTGCTAATAGGTGTCGGGCTTGTCGTAGCTTGGGGAACGGCAGGTATCCCTCCGGGCGGCTTCAAGAGGTTTCCATCTCTATTGAGTGACTACCGCCTTGCAATTGAAAATAAAGCGAAACCTAGCGACGATGCGCGCATGGCTCACTTACAACTTCGCTGCTACCAGATTGGTGGTGTCCTAACTCTGGCTGGTTGCTGCTCGTACGGATTTGGCTATTTTTTTGGCGGAAACTGATATGGCTGATGGGAATGACTTCTTAAGTCAAATGGTGGAAAAATTCGAGGCGATGTCCACGATCGAAACGGTAGAGGCAGTGACAGGCGCTGCCCAAGTAATTGGCGGATTTATCGCCAATCGCTATGGGTTAACGGCAGGGGAGTCGGCAGCAAGTTTTCTGTTAGGTGAAGCTGCATGGACAGCCAGCATGACTGATCTTGTGGCAAAGCTTCAGGACGGCACAGCAACTGGTGAAGAACTTGCAGAAGTATTTGATGCCACGGCCAGCACACTAGCTGGGTTCGGATATTTGGCAGGGGTTGCCGCCGCGGGATCAACGCTTGCCGCCGCCCCTGGTTTTCTATTGGCCACGTCTATCGCTGGAGGTCTCCTTTTTCTCTATAAGACTGCTGTTCCGGCTGAGATGAAGGCACATGCATGGGACAGCCTTTTCAGTAGCGTCATAGAGTGTCCTCTTGCTCAAGGCCTAAGCTTGTCATTCGCTCATGTCTTCGACCCCGCTGCCAACACCACCTTCCTCTCCTCCCAAACCGCCTCCCCCCTGCGCGTCGACCCTCTCATCCTCGACCTCGACAACGACGGCCTCGAAACCATCGGCATCAACACCAGCAACCCCATCCTATTCGACCACAACGGCAACGGCGTCAAAACCGCTACCGGCTGGGTCAAGTCCGACGACGCCTTCCTCGTCCTCGACCGCAACGGCAACGGCAGCATCGACAACGGGCGCGAACTGTTCGGCGACAGCACCCCGCTGAGCGCCAGCGGCGTTGCCGCCGACGGCTTCACCGCGCTCGCCCAGGAAGACACCAACGGCGACGGCAAAGTCGACAGCCTCGACGCCCGCTTCGCCAGTCTGCGCCTCTGGCGCGACCTCAACCAGGACGGCATCAGCCAGGCCGGCGAGCTCTTCACCCTCGCCTCGCAAGGCATCATCGCCCTCAACGTCGCCAGCACCGCCAACAGCCAGCTCCTCGCCAACGGCAACCAGATCGCCGACCTCGGCGGCTACGTGCGCAGCGACGGCAGCACCGGCACACTCGGCGAGGTCACCGCCCAACTGGGCGACATCAACCTCGCCAACAACCCCTTCTACAGCCAGTTCACCGACCCCATCGCGCTGACCGAACAAGCCCGCAACCTGCCGGACATGCAAGGCGCTGGTCTCGTCCGCAGCCTGCGCGAAGCCGCCAGCCTGCAAAACGCCGCGGGCAGCGCACTCGCCAGCCAGCTCGCTGCCTTCGCCGCCGAAAACACTCGCAGCGGCCAGCTTGCCCGGCTCGATGACCTGCTCAAGGCCTGGGGTGACACCAGCAGTATGGCTACCACCGCAACCGGGGCCTTTGCTGGCGTCAACCTCACCGTTAACTTCGCCGGCGTCACCAGCGGCAGCTCCGCCTGGCACGCCTGGCTCGACAAACTCAGCATTCTCGAACGCTTCAACGGCCAGACCTTCCTCCCCGTTCCTGCCACCGGAACGACGTTGAGCATCGACTTCTTCAACACCCGCGAAAACCTGCTCGACGCCTCCTACGCCGCCCTGAAAGCGTCCGTCTATGGCGGGCTACTCCTGCAGACGCGGCTCAAGCCCTACCTGGGCGACATTGACCTGACCGTCGACGAGAACGGTGTGCAGGTCGATTTCAGCGCCATGGAAAGCCGGCTCGACGCCGCCTACCAGAGCGACAAACCGAACGCATTCATTGATCGGCTCGAATTGATCAAGCACGCCGGGCAAAGCCTCGATCCTATGGGGTGGCACGGAGAGCAGAAGCTCGCCACCTGGATCTCGGATGCCGAGGCGAGCGGCACCTGGGCAACGACTCGTGCCGCAATCGGTGCCGAATTCACGACGACACCAGCGGCCGGCGACGACATTTATCTGGGTACCAGCGGAAACGATAACGTCAATGGCGCAGGCGGCAATAATTACCTGCTTGGGGCGGGCGGCAACGACACACTGAACGGCGGTGACGGCGCGGACCGCTTGTTTGGCGGCAGCGGCAACGACACCCTCTACGGCAATGGCGGCAACGACCTTCTGGACGGT
>QPGA01000088.1 GCA_003332265.1 Candidatus Accumulibacter meliphilus | reverse complement strand
GCTCGTCGCCAACTACAACCAGAATGATTTCGGCGATACGCACAGCCTGGTCCTGATCGTCGATTCGCTGAGCGTGCAGAACCTCCTCAAGACCCTCGCCCCGAGCGCCACGCAAGCCGAGATCGAAACGCTTTTCAAAGCCGCCTCCGCCGCCAGGGCCGAGTCGATCGAGGCAAGCCAGGGCCACGCCGAAGGCGACGTACTGGAAAACATCATCAACAGCCTGTCTACGATGCTGCAGGGGGTCGGAGCGACCTCGCTGGTCGGCAAGCTCGACGGCACCACGGACTGTAAGGCATTCCATGCTCAACGCGAAGGCGACGACTTGCGCGCGGTCGTCGGTTTGACGAAAGGCCCGAAAAGCAATGTTCGGAATCGCCATGCAAGAGCCGCTACCGGCAACGACACACGATGGAGGAAAGTCGCATGACTCCGCCGGCTGAAAAATCACCACGGCCTTCTGGCAGCGCAACGAGATTCTGGAAGCGCGTTGCGCTCACCTTTGCGGCGGTCATTCTCTTCCATGCCTTCTTCGACATCCCCGGTTTCTTCTACGACGAGCGCGGCTGGGACATCCCCACCGACCCGGTTGAAAAGGCCGCCTACGACTACGCCCACAGCCTGAAGCTGCCGGACAGCGTGCCGCAGGAAGCGCCGTATTTCCCCTTCTGGTGGGCGCGCATCGTGGCGCTGATTCCCGGCGCACCTTCGGTGGACGAGGCCTATTTCCGCCACCTCTGCGAACACGAGGCGGGGGACTATGTGTTCAAGCGAGTGGAAAACGTCGAAGGCGTGTTTCAGCTGCGGCCCCGGAAACGAATCTACGGCACGCCGATTGACTATGACCGCTACCGCCTGGAGGAGCCGACGGGGGTCGGATCCGGAGATAATAACTCCTTCGGTTGGGGGACGATTGCAGACTTTGTTCAACCCCTGAGAGGCGTTTACGAATTTCTAGAGCAGCCATCGCTTGAGCACTTCGGCACTGTGGTCCGCTACTTCAGGGGCCGGAATGACAACCCGCCAAACGGCTACAGAAATGGAGTTCAAGCTTATAGCAAGGAGTATGGGATTAACAGACTGCCCTTCGTCGTTGTCCAGGAGAAAGACACTCAACGCCGTGCGCGTTACGGCTTTACGTGGCGCGGCATCAAGAGACCAAACGAACGACGCTACTCCATCGCTGCCGGCGAGCACCTGATTGTCGATCTCGATACCAACGAGGTTCTGGCCGTCAAGCGGGCGTTCAAGGTCAGTGGCCGGGACAAGAACACCAGCTCTGGTATCTGGTGGGGGAACGCCCTGTGGTGCAAGGGCAAGGAATGGGAATATACGTATCTCATTCGAGAAGTGCTCAAGCCTGTTCCCGATCTGAACCAGCGGTTCTTGCAGGAATTCGTATCCACCGACAAATATAAACCCACGCCCAGGGAGAAAAAGTGATGACTGTCTCGATCAAACAACTCCTCGACAACGCCATCCTGCAATCGGTTGCCGAAAGCTACCTGGATCGTTGGAACGTCTGGGCTAGTTCAAACGATCCGGCGAGCCAAGCGTCTGCTGGAACTTTGTTGTATTCGCTTGAAACGATACTCAGCCAGGGCGTAAACCACCCCGAATACAATCCCGACGGCGAAGGCGCTACCCGCCTGACTCAGGTGCAGATCAACTGGTTCACGGACAACTACGAACTCGTCACCCACTATTCGAATGACCAAAAGCGGCTTCTCGGCCACGGTGTTTCGCAGCACGGCGAATCCCGCCGAATACACGATCTCCTTCCGCAGCACCGAATACCAGACCGAGAGCAAAGGTGGCGACTGGAGCCGGGACGGAGCCGACGCGGCGGACGGGGACATCAACCATTACGGCTTTGCTCTGGCCCAACTGGCCAGCATGGAAGAGTTCTACGCCCAGTTGAAAGCGGGAAAGACATTCAACAACAGCACCGGACAGTTTGAAACAAGCGCCGCCGCTCTGAATTTCATGAACACCCCGCATACCGTCAACGTCACCGGCTACAGCCTCGGCGGCCATCTCTCGTCGGCCTTCACCTTGATGCATGAAGCCGACATCGCCGACACCTTCAACTACAACGCTGCTGGCCTGGGCGGCATCAACACGGCGGAAGGCTATCGAGCGCCAAACGGTGGCGATATTTTCGACCTGATCGATCTCTACCAATCGATGATGGCCTGGGACGGGATAGGCACGCCGTTATGGTGGGCGGGACTACCGGATGGCGACCGTGCCGATTTCCGCGCCGCGGCGCAGGCCAACCCCAGCGGACTGCCGGCCGGCAACCTCTACAGCACCGAAAAACACCAACTCGCCATGAAGTTGATCGGCAACCAGACGCTGGGCGCCGGCATGGGCGATGCTCAAGACGATTATCACGGTCTCGGCACGCAGCGGCTAAAGGAATCAGTGGTCAATTGGGCGGACAGTAGCGGCAACGGGGTGTTCGGTCATGACCCCAATGCCTTCGACAGCATCGTCGGCGAAGCGACTCTGAGCGACAAAATCACCCAGATAAACGGTCACGGCGAATTCTGGGACCCTGAGCTCGTGGCCAACGGCGGCTACCATGTCAAGCCGATGACGGTCTGGGTCGAAGACCTCCCCACTTCCCGCGGGCTGGGCATTCTCGAAGCCGTGGCACCGACCTGGTTTCGGGACTTTGTCGGCGACTTTGGCGAAACCCATAGCATCACACCGCTGATCGATTCGCTGACCGTGGTCGACCTGCTGAAGACGCTCGATGCCACTTTCACTCTCGAGCGCTACAAGACGATCATGAAGGCAATCGCCAACCAGGAGGATTCGCTTCCTGTCAGCCCTACCGATGTGGTTGGCAGTGCGCTGGGCGAATTGCTTGCGAATGCAATCCCTAGCGTCGCGGTGTCGTGGCGCTCCGCAATTGCAAGCCAGGCTCTCAACGCCGCCGACAAGCTGTACGACGCCGATGCCCTGGAAAACATGGTCAATGCCCTTGGCAAGCTCTTTACCGGCAACGACCCGCAGCTTTCCCCCAAGGTCGATACCGCCACCGGCTACGCAGACATCGTCAAGCGCCAGGCCTTGCACACGAGTATCAAGACTATCGCGGACAGCGCCACCTATCAGAACGCCATCGGCCTGATTACCGTCGATTCACTGGTGGGCATGAGCGGCGAAACCTTGTTCGAACTCGCCAAGTCCGAGCTGGCGTATCGCTACGCTCTCACGGAACTCAATCCTTTCGTCCTTGGAGGATACGACCCCCTCTACGATGTCGCCAATAGCGACGGTTCACTGGACCGTAACGATTCGGCGACCGGACTGGGCGAGCTGAGCGACCTCTATCTCCAGGACCGGGCCGCCATGCTGAGCTGGAAGCTCAAGTATTCCAGCGGACAGCGGGACGATGACGAACACATCAGCACCTCTGCGGGCGACAAACCTTATGACGACGATTGGGATACCAATGCGGTCGACGGCAACTGGGATTTCGTCGATCTCTCCACCACACTGCCTGGAGGGCAGACACTAAGGCTGGCCATTGATGGTCGTGGAGTGTCCACCAGCGACCATCAAATCGTTTTTGGCACCAATATTGCTGATGCCATCAAGGGCAGCGGTGACGGAGACCACCTCTACGGCATAGCCGGCAACGATACGCTCGACGGCGGCAAAGGCAACGACTACCTCGAAGGCAACGCCGACGCCGACACACTGATAGGCGGCGAAGGCAAAGACACCCTCGTCGGCGGCACCGGCAACGATGAGCTCACCGGCGGCAAAGGCAACGACGTCCTCAATGGCGGCCTCGGCGACGACACCTACGTCTTCGCCACCGGCGACGGCTGGGACACCGTCGACGATAGCGACGGCCTGGGCAGCATCAAGATCGGCAGCGACCTCCTCAGCGGCGGCCAGGAAAGCACGGCCGGCTTGGGTCTCTGGGAAAGCGGCGATCCGCTGAAGCGGTACAAATACACCCTCAGCAGCGAAGGCGACGGTAGCACAACGCTCACTATTGTTTCCGGCAGCGACCGCCTTTTGGTCAAGAACTTCACCGACGGAACGCTGGGCATCACGCTGGGCGTCAGCGCGCCGGTCGTGCCGCCGCCAGCGTCCAATAGTCTGGTCCTCGTTGCGGGGGTGCTCCAACACGCAGACAAGCGCTCGGCAACGACCTCGTGGTCGATCATCGGCACGGACCAAAACGATCAGATCATTGGTGGCTCGGCCGACGACGAGCTGGCCGGCGCGAGCGGTTACGACTTGCTCTTCGGGGGCGCGGGCAGGGATCGGGTCTACGGCGACGCGGTCATCGACACCGCAGCGGCCATCGCAGCAGCCAGGCAGAGCCAGCTCATCACCGCCTCGGCGACCCTGGACGGTGGGGCCGACGACGACCTGATCGTGGGTGGCTTGACCAGCTACAACCTCCTTTTTGGTGGCGGCGGTTCGGACCTCATCATTGGCGGCGGCAGCATCGACCTGATCGAGGGTGACGGTGTGGTGCCCAGTTACCTTGGTTTCGTCGGCGGGATTACCTACGGCCACCTCGAATTCGATTCGAGCAAGCAAAAGTACACCTTCTTCGGCGAACAGCTGATCGCGGGCATCACCACGCGCTTCGCCCGCCTGGGTGCGCTGGCCAGCGACGGCGGCACCGACACCATCCTCACTGGCGCCGGCAACGACGTGGTTCTTGGCGAGACCGGCGACGATTACCTGTCACTGGGCAGCGGCGCAGACATCGGCATCGGCGGTGCCGGCGCCGACATCGTCTATGGCGGCGCCGGCAACGACCACCTCTTCGGCGATTTCAACTGGGACGCTGGCGCCGCGCCGGCCAACGAAAGCGACGTGGAGCGCTATATCCGCGTCGGCCTGGAAGGGCAATACCACGGCAGCGACCTCCTCGATGGCGGCGACGGCGACGATCACCTCGAAGGTAACGGCCGCGACGACGTACTCCATGGCGGCAGCGGCGACGATACCTTGTGGGGCGACGATCGAATCACGCCGGCCGCTTACCACGGCAACGATTACCTCGATGGCGGTGACGGCAACGACGTGCTTCAGGGCAACGCCGGGGACGATGAACTCTATGGCGCGGCGGGCAATGATCAACTAAGCGGTGATGATGGCACGACGCCCGGCCAGTACCACGGTCGCGACACTCTCAGTGGGGGTGTTGGCAACGACACGCTGTGGGGCGACGGTGGCGACGACGAACTCTTCGGGGGCGACGGCGACGACCACCTCGAAGGCGACTACAGCCAGCTCGACAGCCAGTATCACGGCCATGACACACTCGACGGGGGCGCGGGGAATGACACGCTGATTGGTGGTGGCGGCAACGACCTTCTCTACGGCGGCCAGGGAGACGACTGGCTCGCCGGCGACGAGGCCTTGGGGTCTCTGCTTTCTATGGTCGCACAAGGCGACGACCTGCTCGACGGCGGTGATGGTAACGACATTCTGCATGGCGATGGCGGTAACGATACCCTGCTCGGAGGTGCCGGCTCGGATGGCCTGCGCGGCGATTCCGGAAACGACGTGCTGATCGGCGGCAGTGGCGTCGACGATCTCGATGGCGGTGGCGGCGACGACCTCTACATTTTTCGCCCTGGCGACGGCGCCCAGGGAGCCGGGAACATCGTCGAGGCGATCTACGAGGACAGCGGCTCCGACACCGTACGTTTTGAAGGCGTGAGCACCGACAGCGTCTGGGTGAGCACCTTCACTGGCGATACCGTGCTGTTGCTTGCCTACGGTTCGGGTGACCAACTGGCGATCATCGATGGGGTCGACGGGGCCATCGAACGCTTCGAGATCGGCGGCCAGGCGCTGAGTGTCAGTGAGCTGCTCGGCCGCTATGCGGAAACCCGAACCCACAGTGTCGACGCGAGCGGCCATCAAGTGGTGACCGGCGGACGCGGCGCCGACATTTTGCTGACGACAAGCGCCTACGCCACGCTTTCCGGCGGACGCGGCGACGATACGATCACCGCCAGCGGCGACCACAGCACGCTCCTCTACAGCCTCGGCGACGGTAGCGATCGGGTGACGACCGGCGGGACCGGCACCGTCCTGCGCCTGGGTGCCGGCGTGACCGCCGACGACCTCACGCTCGGTCTGGGTTCGCTGGCCCTGCAGGTGGGGAGCGACCCGCGCGATACGCTCCACTTCGAGAATTTCAACGCCGTCGATCCGCTGGCCATCAAGCCTTTCGAGCGCATCGAATTTGCCGATGGCGACAGCATCAGCTACGCAGACCTGCTGAGCCGCGGCTTCGACCTCGTTGGCAGCGACGGCGACGACGCCATCAACGGCACCGGCGTCACCGACCGAATGCGCGGTGGCGCGGGTAACGACACCCT
>QPGA01000087.1 GCA_003332265.1 Candidatus Accumulibacter meliphilus | reverse complement strand
GCGGTGGGTGCCAGAACCGAAGTTGCCTGAAGGCGACAGGTCGCCAACGGCCCTTTTAATGTGTGCGCTCGATGGCAGCAATCCGGGGTACGAGTCGGTTCAGCGGGTCACGTTAAAGTTCGGGGTCGAGCCGCCAAAGCTTTGCGCGACCTCTACCCATCGCTTCCCAACTCGAATTTTCTTTCATGATCCGGGGCGGCCGCAACTGCAATGACCGTTAATGTGAAAGTCGCGCAAGCGACTCACGAATCTCCCTTCTCCCCTCGCGGGAGAAGGGTCGGGGAAGAGGGGAAAACGGTCATGGCTTTCATGATCCGGGGTATCCCGACATGTCATGACCGTCAGGCTACGCGCTACCGGAGACATCGCCAGCAGGACTTTCGCGGCGAAAACAAAAAGCTCTCAGTGCCTCGGCTGGCCTCCGCTTTACTGACTTACGAAATCCGCTACCAGGTCGCGATCCCCCTAACGCGAACCCCCTCCACGGTGTGCACGCGTTTATGGAACTTCGCTGTCAGAGAACCCTCAGTCCTCAACGCGGATAGCCGTTGATACTGACGCAGACTACAGCATTGCATGCTCAGTTCGCGTTGCGTAGTATTCATCTCACGAGCGTTGCAATGTTGGCCTTGAGAAACCCAGCACTTCAGAAATTGCCGCCTGAATCCTCCGTTCTTTCCGCCACAGCACTCCCGCAGCGCGAGAGTCTTGCTCATGGCTTACGGGTAGAGATCTCGCCTGCTCCACGGAGATGACATCGAATGCCAATACAAGGAAGGGCCGGCGGAGATCCGGCTCCTACGGACGAAGGAACGGCATTTCTGAACGAATATGGCTATCGCCATGATCTGTTCGTGTCCTACTCGCACGGCGACATCGAGGGAACGGGCGATTCTCTGCTGGCGCACTGGTCGGTCGAGTTTGTCCACGGCCTGCACAAGTTTCTGGTTGGCATCCTGGAGGAGCCGGTCTCGATCTTCCTAGACGTCAGCAAGAATCCAGCAACAGCCGTCAACCCGATGGCGCCGCTTGATGAGGAGCTGACGGCGGCGCTCGACCATGCGGCGCTACTGCAGATTCTGATGACGCCCGCGTATTTGAAGTCATCCTGGTGCGCGAGAGAGCTGGCGCATTGGACTGCTGGCCAGCCGAAAAAGCGCGGCAGCCCGCAGAATCGTATCGCCGTTGCCCGGGTTTGGGGTACGAAGGACAGACCCTGGCCGCCCGCCTTGAAGGACCAGAGCAAGAACGACCTGCCGGGCTTCACGTTCCACGATCGGCAGGACCAGATGCCCTGGGGTTACGGCGGTGGCTTGCGTTACAGAGGTCGGCGCCCTGTTCCACCAAACGATAGATTCCTGGACGAAATTCGCAAGCTGGCAATCTACCTCACGAAGCGACTGATTGAGCTCAAAACGGAGATCAAGCAGCAGAAGGCAGCGCAGGAAGAAGTCAGGCAGCTGCAGGCCGGCAACGCGACGATCTACCTTTATGCCCGGCAGGAGCATGGCAATTTCTGGCAGTCCACCTCAGACGTCCTCAAGGGTTTGGGCCTGCAGGTTCTCCCCGGCGAGCCCGAGCCGCCGGATGCCGACGACGACGAGCGTCAGCGCAAACAGCTCGCCAGGACCGCCAGCCAGTGCCAGGCCATGCTGCTCGTCGGCGTCGATGGACTCGCGCTCGACGCCGACCTCTACGTTATAGGCTACGATCGGCGTAACTACGTGCGGTCGCTCTACCAGAAGGCGCTGCCCTGCGCAGTTGTCGACCGCACCGGAACGCTCGGCACAGAGGCGCGCAAAAGCCGCGCCAGCAAGCTCCAGATCGACTGGATCGAGGGAGCCAGCCCTGAGTGGCCGGGCAACGTGGAAGCATGGATCAAGCGGCGTGCAAGCGCACAGGCTGCCGACGGGTACAGGCTATGAGCAATCTGACCCCACCGGCATCCGATTCGCCAAGCTGCCTCGGGCTCCCGCCACGGCCTTATCCCGGATTGCGCGCCTTTGAACGCGAGGAATGGCCCGTCTTCTTCGGCCGCGAAACGATGGCCGAAGCAATCATGCGCAGGCTGCAGCGCAACCGTCTGGTAGTCGTGCATGGCAGCTCCGGCTCGGGTAAGTCATCGCTGATCTTCGCCGAGGTGCTGCCACAGCTGCAGCGCCGCCGCCACCGCCAGGGCACCCGCCTGGCCATCGTCTCGATGCGGCCGGGCAGCACGCCGCTGCGTACGCTTGCTGCAACACTGCACGGCCTTGCGGCAGATGTCGGGGTGCGCACGAACAGGGCAACCGTCGGCGCGCCGAACTTCGCCGACCTGCGCATCATCCTCGCCCGCGGCGGACTCGCCGCGGCCGGTCTGGAAGACTTTGTCGCCGCCGCGGGATTCGACCAGCTCTGCCTGTACATCGACCAGTTCGAGGAGCTGTTCCGTTACACCCGGGAGACCGACTCCGACGAGGCGCGGCTGTTTGCCGAAGTGCTCGTGGGACTGGCCGTCCGCGATCCAGAGGACATGGATTCTGACGAAACGGCAGCCGAATCAGGCCTGGAAACGCTGCCAGCCGAAGCGCCGCGCTCATCGGACGGACCCTGCGTCGTGCTGCCGCGAATCTGCGCCGTGGTCACCATGCGCTCCGAGTTCTTTGGCGACTGCGCGCGCTATCCCGACCTGGCGGAAGTGGTGAACCGCACGCAGTACCTGCTCCCGCAGATGAAGCGACCCGACCTGCTGCGGGCGATCCGTGAACCCGCGGCAGCCTTCGGCGGCAGCGTGGCGTGGGAGCTGGCCGACCGGCTGGTACGCGATGCCGCGCGCGAGAAGGACCCGTTGCCGCTAGTGCAGCATGCACTGATGCGGCTGTGGAACAAGCATGCGCCGCATCTGAGTCTCGAGCACTATGAGGATGAGTGGAAGACAGCGTCGCCGGGAGACGACGGGGAGTGGGTTTTCCGCAGCGGCCTCAGCCAAATGTTGGCGAAGCATGCCAACGAGGCCCTCGCCAAAGCGGTGGAGAACGACCAGGAGCGCAGCGCCGTAGCGCAGCACCTGTTCCGAGCGCTCACCGATATCGACCGCGAAGGCCGCGGCGTTCGTCGCGAGCAGCGCTTGAACCGCCTACGGGCGGTGGCCGACCCGGCGGGAACGCTACTGGTCCCGATCCTCGACGAACTACGGGCCGACGGCGTCTCATTCCTGCGCCCGTCGACTGCAGAACGGCCCACGCTTGACGAGAGCCACGACATCGATATCGTGCACGAGGCGCTGATCCGTTCGTGGCCGCGTCTCGCCAACTCGTCCGCCGATCAGGAGGGTCGGCCGCACGGTTGGCTACATCGAGAGTTTCAGGAAGGGCTGGCATGGCGGGCGCTTGCCGCGCGAGCCCTGGAGTTCAAGAAGGATCACCAGCTGGTCCTCCCGCCAGCGACGATGGACTTGCGCTGGCCGTGGTTCGAAGAGGTGCGCCGCCGACCGGCATGGGCGCTGCGCCATTTGATCACCACGGAGCCGGGGCTGCCGATTGAGCGACAGCCAGAGTGGCTCAGGGTGACCGAGCTGATGGAGGCGAGTAACGAGGCGTCCATCAAGCATCGCAACCTGCTCGGCCACGAGACCAAGCTTCGCGTCGAGGCGCAGCATACAGCGGCGGCGGAGGAGCAACGCCGGCTGGAAGCGGAGCACGCAGCAGTCCTAGAGGAGGAAGGTCGACGAGAAGCGCAGACCGTCGCCAGGGACGAGCAGCTCAAACGCGCTGAGGCCGAGCGACGCGAGGCCGTGCTGCGTCTAGAGCGTAACCGCCGGCTGATTCCGGCTCTTCTGGCACTGCTGGCGATCGTTCTGGCACTACTGGCATTCGTCGTCTTTCTGTGGTTCCAAGCGTCTAGCGAACGCGATGAGGCGCAGCTTCTGCGGGCGCAAGCGAATACCGCGAAGCAGAAGGCCGAGGACGCGCTCAAAAACGCGAACATGGCGGCGCTCGACGCGCAGAACGCCAGCGAGCAGGCACAGCGGAACGCCGACCAGCGCCTTGCCGACTTTGCTTCCGACGTGCAGAAGGCGCTGCCGTTCGCTTCCAGCGCCGTAAGTGAGGTGATTAAGCGCTATCTGCCCGACCAGGGTACGTCCCAGGCTCTGGCGGACGCTGTGGCGGAGACGCCCAGCGACGCAGCGCAGCAGATCGCCAAAAAAGTGGAGGACAATTCCCCTGCGCCGCAGCGCGGGGTCGACGGCTTCATGTGGATCGGCTCGGAGAAGGCTCCCCGCCTCGCTTCGCTGAACGACGGGGCGGCCGTCGATCCGGCAGCGGTGCAGCCCGGCGGTCAGTACCGGGTGACAAGCCCGACGGTGCTGCGACAGGACATGCCGACCGAGGACACCTACCGGACGGCTACGAACATAGGCTTCGTCACGGTCAATAGCCTGGTCCAGGTACTCGGCAGCCCGAGGGACTACCAGCGTCCATCGGGGACTCAATACTGGGCGCGGCTGCGCGTCCAGCCCGCCGAGAACCAGATTGCCGCCGGCTACCGCGCCACCGCCCTCGACGCACTGCTATCGCACCAGATCGAGCCCGCGCTCAAGGCGCTGGCGGACGCCGGCGCGGCATCGTTGCTGAACCGGTTGAAAGAGGTCGCTGGCACACTTCCCCAGCCTGCCGACAACGCTAGCCTATCGAGCGCCCAGGCGAAGCCCTGGGACAAACTCTACAAGACGCTTGCGGGGGACAAGAAATTTCTTGACGACGTTCCGTCAGACCTTGTCAACCGCCTGACGGCGACCATTGGGACCGTGCCCCTCGAGCAAGGGACGATCTGGTTTCAGTTTTCCGGAGCCTCGCGCGAGGACGCCCAGAAAATCGCTGCCGATCTCCAGCTGAAGAACTACTTGGTCCCCGGTGAGGAACGGCGCAGCATGACGACGGGCCTGCGTTCGATCCGGTATTTCTACGCTGGCGACGAGCCGCGCGCGCGCCAGCTGGCCACGGACGTCCGCGCGATCCTGAAGGAACTCAGCTACGAGACTGGCGAGCTCGTGGTGCAAGACTTCTCCACCAGTCCGAACAAGCCACGCCCCGGCTCCCTCGAACTCTGGCTCGCTCTGCCGCAGCGTCCCTGAGGCGGCCCCCAGACAACGAGGAGGGATTGCAGCCGCCCCACCACGCTACTTATGGGATCACTACATTATGGGGTCTGGTCTTTCCCCGTGCCTTTGGCAAAAGTAAAGTGCTGACCCCGCGCGTTCTCGCATTACCGGTTCTTTCAATGCGTTAGAGAAATGTCAGCATCGTTGCCCCGACCAACGGTTGCAGAACAGGGCGCCGGCAGCAACCGTGCAACGAGATGTCTTATTCTTCTGACAGACTTTTCTCCAGCAACTTCACACTCAGGTAAAGCCGCGGAACGATACTGTCGAGATCAGCCCATTCGTCAGGGTTGTGCAGCTTGTCGCCAACAATGCCCATGCCTTCGAGAACGGTCGGTTTGGGATTGGCCGGGTTGTAGGCAAAACCCGCATCGGTGCCGAAACGCATGGCCACGGGTTCAAGTGTTTTGCCAAGATCCTGATAGATGGCTTTGGCGGAAAGAGCCAGTGCGTCGGTATTGGCGTTCTTGCTGAACGGCGGCCGGCGGTCTTCGACACGTACCGCCACTTCAGTTTCGGGGATCAGCTTCTTCCCGATAATGCGGTTGGCATCCTGTTGCACACGCTCCAGTTCAGACAATTCGGAGAGTCGCATATCGGCCTTGGCCGAGGCTTTGTCGGGGATGATATTGACCCGGTCGCCGGACTGGAGCACCGTCCAGTTGACCGTCGTGCCTTTGGCTGGATCCCCCAGATCTTTCAACTGGAGAATCTGGTTGGCCATTTCCATCGCTGCATTTCGCCCTTTTTCCGGTGCCGATCCGGCATGTGAAGAAAGTCCCTTCACATCAAGGTGAACGTAAGCGATTCCGTTGGTCGCAATAATCACCTGCTCCTGCTCTGGGGGCTCATAGGACAGCACCAGATCCTGGTCGGCGGCAAGTTTTTTGATGGCTGTTCTGGAACCCAGCGAGCTCTTTTCTTCGTCGGCATTGAAGACAATGGTAATCGTCTTGTATCGATCAAAGCCGCGCTCCTTCATCATTTCAAGGGAATTCAGAATAAACAGCAAACCGGGTTTGGCATCGGCCACGCCGGGACCAAAAGCCTTGTTTCCGACCATCTTGAACGGCCGCTTGGCGGCTTCGCCTGTGGCAAAAACCGTGTCGTAGTGAACCATCAGCATGACGTTCCTGGTGCCCTTGCCTTGCAGGGTACCAACGATGATATTGCCGACGGCGGGCTCCTCCGATGCCACAAGTTTGACTTCCGCGCCCAGCGCTTTCAGCCGCGCCACCAGAATGGCTTCAATCTTTGAAAGCCCCTCGACGTAACCCGTTCCGGAGTCTATGTTCACCAGCGTTTCACAGCCCTGAAGCATGACCCAGCCGAATCGGGCCCGTTTGCCGGTAACGCCCGCTTTTGCGGCCGAGGCGGTCAGATTGTGGTTGGCTGGCGGCAAAGGACGGGGGGGATGGAGTCAGTCAGGAGGATGTCGAAAGGTTTTTTGGACGGCGGGACGATCGCC
>QPGA01000086.1 GCA_003332265.1 Candidatus Accumulibacter meliphilus | reverse complement strand
ATGAAGCTCGCGGCTGAAAGCGCCAGAATATAGGGCACCGCGGCGCCCATTTCACCGAGCCAGAAATAGGCCAGGACAGCGCCGGGCAACGTGGTGGCTGATGAAAGGCCATTGAGCAGCAGCGCCGTCCGGCGGCCATAACCACTGTCCAACAGGATCGCGAAATCGCCGACCTCCTGCGGTATCTCGTGCGCGATCACGGCCAGCGCCGCGGCGATCCCAAGGGGGATCGAAGTCAGGAAGGCTGCGGCGATCACCATGCCGTCGACGAAGTTGTGGAAAGCGTCGCCGATCAGGATAAGCGGCGCAGCGCGGCCATGCACCTCGCAGCCACCGTCGTGACAATGGCGCCAGAGCACAAGCTTCTCCAGTATGAAGAACAGCACCATACCGGCCAGTACTGTCGCGCAGACAGCAATTGCCGGTGCTTGTTTCAGGGCTGCGGGAATCATGCCAAGGAAAGCCGCGCCGAGTAGTGTGCCCGTCGCATAGCTGATCAGGCACGGGACGAGACCTCTTCGGATGCCTTCGGGAAACAACAGAAACAAGGCCGCGCCACCCACAGCCCCGACGCTGCCCAATAAGCTGAATCCGACTATCCATGGCAACATTCCAAGTCCCCTGAGAATTTCTGTCAATCACGCGCTTGCGCGGTCGCGCCTGGCAGCATCCTCGCGAGCCAGTCAGCCATGTTGTCGGCGGCCGCTTGCCAATGTGCATCGAGCATCAGCGTATGGCCCGCAGCCGGGATCACCGCAGCTTCGGCTTGCCAGCGCAAGGCAGTCAGGCCCAGCAGAGCAGGCGGGAAGACCGCGTCCGCCTCGCCGCCGACGACCAGAACCGGCAGCGCCGGCCGGCGCCTGCCAATGCGCATCCCCAGCAGCGACAGGTCCAGGATGGCGCGGCGGGACTCGGACTGGAACCAACCGGCGAAGCGCATCAGATCGTCGATCTCTGTCTCGCGTGAGTAGTACACGCCGCGCATCGTGCGCGCGCTTTGCTCGCCGCCGGCAGGGTGAAGCTGTTCGCTGAAGAAAACGGGTTGAGTCAGCGCAATTTTCATCGATGCGCCGAGTATGCCCCCGGGAGGCACCGGAGCCATGAGGGTTGCTGCGCACGCTGCACTTTGTTCGAGAAAGCGTTCGACGACGACCGTGCCCATCGAATGACCGATGACGATCGCCGGTGCAGGCAGCTCCTGTGCGACCTGTGTCAAATCCTCGACATAATCGTCGATTCCGAACCGGTCAAGCCGCTCGCGGCCCTCGCTGTCGCCATGGCCCGAAAGGTCCAGCGCATGGCAGTCGAATCCTCGGTGGTTGAAATAGGGCAGAAAATACTCGTCCCAACAGCGCGCCGTGGCGTAAGCGCCATGGACAAAGAGCAACGGTGGAAGAGATGTCTGGCTGGCAGCCGGACGGTGCAGGGTGTGGATGCGTCTAGACGTCATGTGGATTCCAAAGAAAGAACAACGCCGCACGCCGGGTTTCGGCTTGCGGCCAGGAAATGTGCCACTGTCCTGTGCCAGTGATTGCGCGGCGGCATGGCCACCAGGATGGCAGGTGACGGGTGCCGGCGGCGATCCGCTGTCCGAAACGGCTACACTGCCAGGTGTAATGCCGAAGCCGACAGCTGTGTGCCGCCAATCAACTCGCCGATGTCAAAATGTCTGTAGTCAATAGAATCGCCATGGCGCTGGGTTTTGCTCCCCGCGACCAGCGAAGTCGTCGACTGGTGGCAGTCATCGAATGCGCCCTTAACCAGAATGCCCGCGATGCCGGCGCCGCCAGCTATCCGGCGCTCAACAAAGCGCTCCTCGCACTCTGCATGCAATACGACGTGGGCATCGTTCAGATTCCCTGCCCGGAGATGCGTTTCATGGGCCTTTCCCGGAAGATACCGCCCGGAAAATCCATCCGTGAAGTGCTCGATACCCCGGCAGGCTGCCAGTGCTGCCTGGCGATCAGCCTGGAACTGGTCGGCACACTTCGGGACTACCAGAACAACCACTGCCGATTGCTGGCCATCCTCGGAGGAAATTCGCAGAGCCCGGGTTGTGCCGTCCACGTGCAGTGCGACACGGCTGATCCGGGGCGCCTTGCCGCAGCATCGGGCGTTTTGATGCGCATCCTCCAGGAGGAGCTGCGCAAGCAAGGAATCGACGTTCCTTTCAAGGGAATGCGCGATTGCAATCGAGACTTGTTGCAGCAGGACTTGCGATGGCTGGAAGCGTTGTTCAAGAACGCGTAAGCAGGACTCAGGCAGCAGAGCAACACCTCGAGCACGCGGTTCGCGCCGCCACCCCCAGATTCCATACGGCAAGCTTAGGGGGCCGATGCACGTTCCTGTCCCAGATCCAGCACGTCACCGTTACCCAGGAACAAATCGGTCTGTGAACCGTTGCGGGCTGTTCCCCGCTGTACCGGCAAGCCGCTGGCCAGCATCTTCTCGACGGCCGTACGCCCGGTGCAATGGTTGCAACCGATCCTGGCGATGCCGTAGCCGGCCAGGGCCTTGACGATCTCGTCGCGCTGGTTGTCCCAATCTTCCAGGGGCGACAGATGCAAGCCGCCATAGATCGCGTGGATGTGCTCGCCACCGGCGAAGGTACGACGCGCGTAGTCCAGCAAGTTGAGGACCCCGCCGTGGCCGCAGCCGGTAATCATCGTCAAACCCTGGTTTTGTAGGTTGGCATAGAGGACGTTTTCCCCGTTCACCTGCAACAGCGTGCTCATCGGGAAACTGGCCAGAGCCAGACCCGGAAGTAGTACCAGCGCTTGCTCGCTGGGCACGGTGATCACGCGGCCGGTGTGGCCCTGTTGCTGGATGAATGCCAGGCCGGCGGAATGGAAGCCTTCCGGCAGGTAGATCGGAATATCCGGACAGTGCTTGAGCGTCGAGCCAATCCCCCAGAAATGATCAAAATGCTCGTGGCTGACGATCAAGGCCTCGATCTTGCCCTCCTGCAGCAGGCGGTCGATGCCCTCTTCGGCGAAGCGGCGGTCCATCCAGTCGGGGTTCCAACCGGTATCGAAGAGCAGGCGGCGCACGCTGCCATCGAGCGCCTCGGTTTCCAGCAGCGCCGAGAAGCCGGCTGCGTTATCGGCGTGCAGTGATCCGAACGGCGGCCACGGGATGGCGTATTGGTCAGTCTGGGCACCGCCAGCGGCGCGAATGTCGTCAAAGACAGTGGCGGTATCGAACCAGCCGGTTTCCGAGACACAGAGAATTCGCAGGCGCTTCAGGGCGCCAATGTCAAGGGTCGGAGGTATGGTGGTCATGGGCTTTGCCTCGCGGTGTGGGAGAAATGGCCGTGCGCATGGCAGGAAGGATCAATCCGCCGCGCAACGGGCAATCGGCTGAGGGTGTTGCTGAGCATGGCGGACACGGCGGCATCGGGATCGTCCTCCATCGTCACCACGGGAAGGATCCCACTCTGTATCAGGCGTTCATAGAGGCCGGGGCCCATGCCGCGGGTAATCAGCGTATTTATTCCGGCCAGCGGTTCGGCAAGCTGCCCGGCGCTGGCGTGCAAGCTCTGTTCAATGGAAACTTCCACGAGGCGCTTTCCGGTTAGCACGCCTTTTTCAACATCGTAGATCCAGAACTTGCGGCACTTGCCGGCGTGCTCGGTAATCGTCTTGCGGTTCTGGCTGGTGACGGCGATTTGCATGATTTGTCCTTTCATATCCGTTTTGTGGCCTCAGGGCGAAGCGGCCGAATGCTGTGGCGAAACGCCGTGTCATCGGCTCTCAGCCGGTCTCGCTGATTCGTCAACCGACGCAAACGACCGAATATTAGTAACCCCTAATCAAGATCCGTGCCAGCATTCAATCGAAAAGTAAAACGACTAAAAACCAATAGCCTACGAGTCAGCAGACCAGGCGAGGACGATTTTCTTTATAGTCTCCTGCCAATATGGCAGTATTTGCCAGTCGAATTGGCAGAATTGGTGACATCTCATGGCAGTTGATCAAGCATCTCTGGCCGAACTGTTTTCGTTCCTGGAGACCTTTCCTGAACCGCACATCCTGTGCGACCGCGACTATCGGATTCTGGCCGCAAACGCGGCTTATCGAGCCAACTGGGTCGATCAGGTCGAGGTCGTTGGCCGCAAGTGCTTCGAGGTGTCGCACCGATACACCGTGCCCTGCGACCAGGCAGGTGAATCGTGTCCGCTACAGCGCAGCCTCCAATCGGGCCAGCGCGAGCGCGTACTGCACCTGCATCACACTTCGCGCGGCGAGAGCTTCGAAAACATCGAGCTGTCGCCAATCCGCGATGCCAGCGGGACAATCGCTTATTACATCGAGAAGCTTGAGGCGTTGCCGAGCGCGCCAAGGCTTGCCGATGCCCAGGGACTGATCGGTCGTTCGCCTGCCTTCGTGAGGATGATGGAACTGGTCGCGCGAGTGGCGCCTTCGGACGCGTCCGTGTTGCTACAGGGGGAGTCGGGTACCGGCAAGGAACTGGTCGCCAATGCCATCCATCAGCTCAGCCAGCGCGCCAACCAGCCCTTTGTTGCCGTTGATTGCTCGGGGTTGCCGGAAACGCTGTTCGAGAGCGCTTTGTTTGGCCATGAGCGCGGGGCCTTTACCGGCGCGACGACACGAACCACCGGGCTGGTCGAGGCGGCGTCGGGCGGCACGCTGTTTCTCGACGAATTGGGCGACATCCCGCTTTCGATCCAGGTCAAGCTGTTACGGCTGCTGGAAACCGGCACCTATCGCCGGGTGGGCTCCCCGGAACTGCGCAAGGCCGAAGTCCGGATTGTCTCCGCCACGCATCGCCCACTGGTCGAAATGGTGGACGGAGGTCTTTTCCGGCAGGACCTGTTCTACCGGCTGAATATCTTCCCGATTCATCTGCCGCCGTTACGGCAGCGCGCTGACGATGTCCTGCTACTGGCCGAGACCTTGCTCGATCGCGTCTCTGGCAGCCGCCTCCGCCGTCGCCTGTCATCGGAGGCGACCGACTGGCTGCGTCGCTACCCATACCCGGGCAACGTGCGTGAACTGCGCAATATTCTCGAACGTGCCTGCCTGCTGTGCGATGGTGATGAAATACATCTGCAGCATTTGCCACTCGAGTTGGCGGCGGCCAGGTCGTTGCCGATATCATCCGACGGTCCGCCGCCTGCAACGCGCGACTTCCCGGATAGCAATTCGCTGTCATTCGAAGAAGCGGTACGCAACTTCAAAGGCAGCCGGAAAGCGCTCGCAGCTTACCTTGGCCTGTCAGAACGGACCCTTTACCGTCGCCTGAAAACGGCGGATGGCCGGCAGCGCCGAGGGTCTGGGGAGTAGCACCAGCCACCATTTGAGCCCCTCGTCCGTGACCGGGAGAAAGCAGGGCTGTTCCTGACGATCCCAACGTGCACCCAGCGCCTTCGCCTCGTCGTTCTGACGGTATGGCACATCGAGAGCTGATCTGAGATGCGACAAGATGCCACACGACCATTGGTCGTTGGGCGGGCATACTCGGGATGGCCGTTTGTCGTGATTACCAACGATCGAATGTTCCAACTGTTTTCCACGGAGGTACGTATGCAGTTCTTCAGGACTGTCTTGATGGCCTTGGCGCTAATCGTTTCCGGTTTTTCGAACCCGGTCTTCGCCGAGGATAAGGACCCCTTGTTCATCGCTTTATCGAGCGATGCGACAAGGCGGGTTGGTCACGTTCTTCATTTTGCCGAGCTTCAGCGCGCCAGAGGACACCCGCTGACGATTTGGCTGAACGAGAGCGGCATCCTTCTCGCGTCCAGGAAGTACACGGAGAAACATGCCAATCATCAAGCGGCGCTCGCCGAACTGATGAGCAAGGGTGCGACGATATTGATATGCCACTACTATCCCGGAGGCTTGGCACATACGACGGTTGGCACGAATTCAAAACGTGGGATTTGGGCCCGAAGGCCAATAGGGCTCCCGCACATTGCCTATTGTTCAGAGCCGGACAAGATAATCACGTGCCCAGCTGATCAATCGCTGGCAGGGGCTCATGCCTGATTGCCGCCTCAAATGAGCTCAAGCGCTTGTAGATCGACAGCAACTGTACGATAGTCGTCCAGGAATTAACCAGATATTGAAACGAATTGCTGACCTGGTTGAAGGCGGTCAGAATTTGTTGCAATATGCCGAAGGTAATTGCACCCACCGCGATTGTCGGTATCAAAAGCACATAAACGAATATATTGTCAGCCTGCACGTACAGCATGCGCGCAACATTGAAGTACATGTAGTTGAAATAGAGGCGGAAGTAGCTTTTGCGGACGTTGGAAAACAGCTCCCTGAGTGTCTGCGGTTGGGCTCGTGAAACAGCATCTTCGCCGTAAACCAGTTCCTTGCGGAAGGCGGCCTCGACCCTTTGATTCTTGAACTCGAGGCCTGGCAACTTGATGCCTACCACCGCCAGCAGACCCGTCCCAAAAACCGACCATGCCAGTGACGCAACAAACAGAGGATGTGCGATCGCTCCGACGACGGGCAGTTCGCTGACATAGGTCGATAGCGCCCACAATACCGGCAGAAACGCGAATAAGGTCATGACCGCATCGACAATCGAAACGCCGAGGCCTTCCATGATTTCCGCAAAGCGCATGGTGTCTTCCTGGATGCGCTGCGATGCACCTTCAATATGCCGAACCTGGGGCCATTGCGAGGTATAGTAATCATTCATCGCCGTACGCCAGCGGAAAATATAGTGACTGACGAAAAAGCGTGTGACGACGTAGACAACGATAGCCAGGAATGCGATCTCTGCAAATATGACGATAAGATCGAACAGGTCCTTGGAAATTGATGCGACGGCTTCTACGGAAACGCCGTTGGCTGATTCACCGGAGGATTTCTGGCCTGAATTTTTCGTGCGCCGTGCTAAGGCGCTGTCTTTCAGCGGGTGCGAATCCCGTCCGGCAACTTTCGCTCCGGCCGGTAGCAACTGGAGCAGTCGTGGAGGTAACGAAGCGGCTGAAGCCTCTGGTGTAGAGGGT
>QPGA01000085.1 GCA_003332265.1 Candidatus Accumulibacter meliphilus | reverse complement strand
CGTGGCACCAGGTGGAAGCTCTGGAAGACGAAACCGATGCGCTCGCTGCGTACTCGCGCCTGTTCTTCGGCCGAGAGGGTGGTGACGTCGCGGCCCTCCAGATGGTAGGTGCCGGCATTGGGGCGGTCGAGCAGACCGAGCAGGTTGAGCAGGGTCGATTTCCCCGAGCCGGACGGGCCCATCACTGCGACGTACTCGCCGGCGGCGATGCTCAGGTCAAGGCTGCGCAGCGCGTGCACCTCGCTGTCACCGAGCTGAAAAACGCGCTCGATGCCGGCCAGTTCGATCAGCGCCGCGCTCATTGCTTGATACGAAAGTCGCGTCTGCGACTCACGAAGCTCCCTTCTCCCCCGGCAGGAGAAGGGTTGGGGTGAGACGGGGAATTCAGGGAGCATGCTCCCTGCCCGGCGAACGATTCCGGCGTGCAAGCCGGAATGCGCACTGCAAGTGAGAGCGGGGTGGTCATGACCGTTAGCGGCCGCTTGCCGTCGCCTGGGCATCGACCGCGTAATGTGCACCGGCCTTGACGCCCGCGCGTTCGAGCGAGGTCACGACACGATCGCCCGGCGCCAATCCTTCAAGCACTTCGGCAAACTCCCAGTTGGCGAGGCCAGTCTTCACCGAGCGCTCTTCGAGCTTGCCGTCGGCACCGGCGACCAGCACGCGCCCGCCTTCGAGCAGCGCCGAGCTTGGCACCCGGACGACGTCGGCACGCAGGTCGAGGATCACTTCGATGTCCGCGCTGTAGCCGACGAGCAGCTTGCCGGGCGCCGTCGGGTCGTCGAAAGTGGCTTCGATATCAACGGTGCGTGCCTGCTTCTCGAGCGCCGAAACGTAAGGCGCGACGCGCCTGACCTTGCCCGGGAAGGATTTCCCGGGCAGCGCGTCGAGGCTGATGCGCACCGTCTGCCCGGCCGCGATGCGCGGCGCATCGACTTCGTCCATCGGTGCCTTGACGTACAGGCAGGAGTCGTCGATGAGATCGATCGCCGGCGGTGTCGGCACCCCCGGCGGCGACGGTGTCGAGTACTCGCCGACCTCGCCGACAATTTTGGCGATGGTGCCGGCAAAGGGCGCGTAGAGCACCGTCCGGCCTTCCTCGACGCGAGTCAGGCGGACTCGCGCTTCGGCCTGCAGGACGTCGGCTTTGGCGGCAGCGCAGCCGGCGCCCCTGCGCGCCAAAGGCTTTGTTGCGCTGTCCTCCTTGGCCTGCGAAACAAAGCCTTTGGCGCGCAGGCTTGCCTGCCGCTCGGCCTCGCGTTCGGCGTTGGCGGCGACGGTGCAGGCTTCATTGACGCGCTGGCGAGCGGTGGCCACCTGCGCCGCGTACCACGCCCGTTGCGCCTGCTGATCGTCGTTCCACAGCTTCATCAGCAATTGGCCTTTCTCGACCCGGTCGCCTTCCTTCACCGCCAGCACTTCGATGCGGCCGCCGGTGATGGTCGACAGCTTGGTGCGCTGGCAGGCTTCGATGCTCCCGGCGCGGGTGTTGGCGATCGTCGATTCGACCAGCCCACGCTCGATTTCCCTGAACACCACCGCTACCGGTTCCGCTCGCGTTGCCCACCACACCCCCCCGGCGATCAGCACAACGACAAGCACAGCAAGCAACAGACGGCGAATCAGCGGAGACATGGCGACATGGCGGTGGGGCTCAGGGTAGGCGAGGAGCAAAGCGTTGGCGGTCTACTCCCCTCCCCCCTCGCGGGGGAGGGGTCGGGGGAGAGGGGGAATCGGCGCCGCGCCGCGCCCATCAAGGCATCCAGGATGGCTGCGGCTTGCTTCTTGTTCTGCGGCGGGGATTTCAAGCGCCGCCCCCTCTCCCCAACCCCTCTCCCACGAGGGGCGAGGGGCTATCGGGAGCGTCACGGTGTCGGCGTCGAAAAAGTGAGCCGCTTGGCAGGGGTGAGGCCAGATCAGGGACGGCAAACACTTCGACGGGCGCTTTCTTCACTGGCACAGGGGATGGCGAGGCGGCTCGATGGCAACGCCCGCCATGTTCCGACGAAACCGCGTCAGTGGCAAGGACAGAACGTGTGGTCGCCTCAGCCTGGCCCCGCGCGATCAGGGCTCAATGACGGCGAAATTCCGGCAGTCGCGCCCATCGCCGCACCGATAGCCACAGCAAGGATGGCCGTCAGGGCGAGTGCAGGCGCCTTCGGCCAGCATGCTAGAATCGCCCCCCGCTTCCGTCCACGCTGCTATCACTCGCCCGATGTCCGCCCTCAACCCCCCGCAACGCGAAGCGATCCGCTACCTCGACGGTCCGCTGCTGGTTCTCGCCGGTGCCGGTTCGGGCAAGACGCGGGTGATCACCGAGAAGATCGCCTATCTGATCGAGTCCTGCGGCTTCAGCCCGAGCAACATCGCCGCCATCACCTTCACCAACAAGGCGGCGAAGGAAATGCAGGAGCGAGTGAACAAGCTGCTCGCCGACAAGCCGTCGAAGGGCCTGACCATCTCGACTTTTCACGCGCTCGGCGTGCGCATCCTGCGCGAGGAAGCGCGCACGCTCGGCTACAAGCCGAACTTCTCGATCCTCGATGCCACCGACTGTTTCGGCATTGTTTCCGAGCTGGCAGCCAGCGTCGACAAGGCGGTCATCCGCAAGCTGCAGTCGCTGATCTCGAACTGGAAGAGCGCGCTGGTTTCGCCCGATCAGGCCCGCAAGGACGCGCAGAACGACACCGAACTACTCGCCGCGAATGCCTTCGCCAGTTATTCGGCCACTCTGCAGGCCTATCAGGCGGTCGATTTCGACGACCTGATCGCGCTGCCGGTAGCGCTCTTCGAGAACCATCCGGAAGTGCGCGAGAAGTGGCAGAACCGCCTGCGCTATCTGCTCATCGACGAGTATCAGGACACCAACACCAGCCAGTACCAGCTGCTCAAGCTGCTCGCCGGGCCACGCGCCGCGTTTACGGCGGTCGGCGACGACGATCAGGCAATCTATGGCTGGCGCGGCGCCGACATCGAGAATCTGCGCGGGCTGCCGCGCGACTATCCAAAGCTCAAGCTGATCAAGCTCGAACAGAACTATCGCTCGACGGTGCGCATCCTCAAGGCGGCCAATGCGCTGATCGCGCACAACGAAAAACTATTCGACAAGAAGCTGTGGTCCGACCTCGGCCATGGCGATCCGATCACCGTCAGCATCTGCCAGGACAACGAAAAAGAAGCCGAAGCGGTGGTCATGAAGCTGCAGGCGCATCGCTTTGAACATCGCGGCTCGTTCAAGGATTACGCCATCCTCTACCGCGGCAACTTCCAGGCGCGGGCGCTCGAACAGTTTCTGCGCAACCAGCGCATTCCCTACCTGCTGTCCGGCGGCCAGTCCTTCTTCGACAAGAGCGAGATCAAGGATCTCGTCGCCTACCTGCGCCTGCTGGCCAACGAGGACGACGATCCGGCGTTCATCCGCGCGGTCAGCACGCCGCGGCGTGGTGTCGGCACCAGCACTCTGCAGGCCCTCGGTGGCTACGCCGGCGAACGTCACCTGTCCCTGTTCGCGGCTGCCTTCGAACAGGGCTTCGCGCAGCGCGTGCAGCCACGCCAACTGGGGCCGCTGCTCGGATTCTGCGAATTCATCAATCGCCTGCAAGCGCGCGCTGGCAGCGATCCGGCTGCGCAGTTGCTGACCGAGTTGCTCAATGCCATCGCTTACGAAGACTGGCTCAACGAGCACGACGAAAAGCGCGCTGCGCAAACAAAGTGGGGCAACGTGCAGGAGTTCTGCGCCTGGTTGGGCAAGAAAGGTCAGGAAGAAGGCAAGACCTTGATCGACCTCACCCAGACCATCGCCCTGATCAACCTGCTCGACAAGAACGAAGCCGAGGTCGATGCCGTCCAGCTATCGACCCTGCACGCGGCCAAGGGCCTGGAGTTCAAGCACGTCTTTCTGATCGGCATCGAAGAGGGCATTCTGCCGCACCGCGAAGCGCAGGCCGACGGCCGCATCGAGGAGGAGCGCCGCTTGATGTACGTAGGAATCACGCGCGCGCAGCGTTCGCTGCACCTGAGCTACTGCGAGCGACGCAAGCAGGGCCGCGAAAGCATTCCGTGCGAGCCTTCGCGTTTCGTCGCCGAGATGGGCGACGACCTGCGCGTTTCCGGCGGCAAGAGCGCGCCGCCAGCGGACAAGGCCGCCACTTCCGATCGCCTGGCGGCGATGAAAGCGATGCTCGGCAAGCCCTTCGGCGCTCACGAAACCTGACCCTTTTTCTCTGGCTGAAACGGATCCAGGAGATGCACGCAAGTTGGCGATCTGCGCGATGTCTGCAACGGTGATCTTGGCCGAAGGGGCAACAGCAATTCCGCAGGACATGCGCGCAGGACGTGCGCGCAGCGCTGCGCGCGAGCCAATATTGCCAAGCCGTAACAATGACTTGACCCCACACGCGGCCCCCCTTAAGGTAGAGGCGATCCTGGCTGCTGCGTGTTGGAACGTCGAAAGCTAGCCACGGCGACAGTCGATAATCACGGAGAAGAAAATGACAACGCCTTCGCGCCTGCTTATTCCCCCTCTGCTGTTTCTGTCGCCGGCTCTGACATGGGCCTCGACCGGGGGGGGCGAGCGCCTTGACCTGACCGCACACTGGGTCGGTTTCGCAGCCCTGGCCATGTTTGGCTTCGCTTACGCACTGGTGATGGCGGAGGAATTCACCCATCTACGCAAGTCAAAACCGGTGATCCTGGCCGCCGGCCTGATCTGGGCACTGATCGCCATTGTCTATAGCGGCCACGGCATGAACCATGCTGCAGAAATGGCGGTGCGGCATAACCTGCTCGAATACGCCGAGCTGATGTTGTTCCTGCTGGTCGCGATGACCTACATCAATGCCATGAGCGAGCGCAATGTGTTCGAGGCCCTGCGCTCGTGGCTGATCGAGAAGGGCTACGGACTGCGCAAACTGTTCTGGATAACCGGCGTCCTGGCGTTCTTCATCTCCCCGGTGGCGGACAACCTGACGACTGCGCTGCTGATGTGTGCAGTGGTCATGGCGGTCGGCGGCGAAAACGCCAAGTTTGTTCTGCTTGCCTGCATCAATATCGTCGTGGCGGCAAACGCCGGTGGCGCCTTCAGCCCCTTTGGCGACATCACCACCCTGATGGTCTGGCAGAAAGGGATCCAGACGCCGCAGGGTGAAGTCGGTTTCGGGTCCTTCTTTGCCCTGTTCATTCCCGCGCTGGTCAACTGGCTGCTGCCGGCCGCAATCATGTCGTTGACGGTCCCGAACGTACAACCGCACGGGGGTGGAAAGGCCGTGCTGATGAAGCGTGGCGCCAGGCGCATCATTGCGCTGTTCCTGGTGACCATCGCCACCGCCGTCAGCTACCACAACTTCATGAATCTGCCACCGGTCATCGGCATGCTGACCGGCCTCGCCTATCTGCAGTTCTTCGGCTATTACCTGAAGAAAACCGTGCACCTTGAGTACGGCATGACCAGCCGTCAATTCCGGACCGAGATCAGGCATGACGAAAGTCTGGGCAGCCTGCCGGCCTTCGACGTATTCAACAAGATTGCCCGCGCCGAGTGGGATACCCTGCTCTTCTTCTACGGCGTGGTGCTATGCGTCGGCGGCCTCGGCTTCATCGGCTACCTGGCGATGGCTTCCGAGCTGATGTATGGCGACTGGGGTGCGACCAACGCCAATATCGCGATCGGTCTCCTGTCGGCGATCGTCGACAATATCCCGGTGATGTTTGCCGTGTTGACCATGATGCCGGATATGTCTACAGGGCAGTGGCTGTTGGTGACGCTCACCGCCGGTGTGGGCGGCTCCCTGCTGTCCATCGGTTCGGCCGCGGGGGTGGCGCTGATGGGTCAGGCACGCGGCAAATACACTTTCTTCGGGCACCTCAAATGGACGCCGGTCATCGCCCTCGGCTACGCCGCCAGTATCGCGACGCACCTGTGGATCAATAGCGCGATGTTCTAAGGCGTTGCCGCGGCGGATGCTCCAGCGCCAGCACGCTTGGCACGCTCGCTCCACCGAAGCGCTTCCGTCCGCGCCTCCGGCAATGCCCTTAGCGCCCGCCATCCGAATCCGGCTCGGCTAGCCCCCGGGAATCTGTCGTTACCACCGGCACGCCTTTCCCTCCGCGCTTGAGTACTTCGCGGACCACGTCGCGGGCCAGGAGTTTGGTGATGCGGGCGTGTGGTCGTGGCAGGACGATGGCGTCGCAGTCCAGTTGTTCGGCGACATCGCCGATCTGGGCAACGATGTCGCCTTCACGGTAGACCTCCTGGCACGAAACGCCTGCCGCGACCAGTGGCTGCGCTGCGTCGTGCAGGACTTGCGCGCCGCTCGCGGCCTGGGCGCGGGCCCTCTCGACGTGCGTACGAAAGCGCACGACTTCCGCGGCGCTGACCGGGTCGGCAACGAACAGCAGCACGACGCGGACCGACTGCCCACTGCCTTGCTGGCGTAGCGCATAGCGCACGCCCCAGCGCGAGCGTTCGCTGGCGGCTACCGGGATCAGCAGGCGCTTTGTGCGTGCGCTGTGTTCGGCCGAATGCTTGGCAGCACAATTTTCCATACCGCCTCCTTGGCTCTTCAGCTCATCTGGAATCGATGCCGGGTTCTTGATCAGGGCAGGTAATAGAGGACCAGCCAGGCGAGCAGCATTATAGTTACCCACAGCGCCATGCTGCCCGTGGGCCAGGTCCGTGCCAGGGCGCCACGAGGGCCATGGTGCCGGCGCAGGGCTTTGCCACCGCGACTTGCCAGTGCGCCAGCGAGCTGCTCAACTCCGGTGATTAGGCCGGTAAACAGTGGCGTCAGCATTTCAGTGAGGCGACGGGCAAAGACGCGATAAAACCAGTCGAAATCGAGCGAGATGGTCAGCGTGCGCTGCAGGAACTGGAGCATGACGAAGAATGCCAGGCCAGAGAACAGCAGCAGCTGAAGTTGCGTCACCACGTGTGCACCGCTGTACGGTTCGTAGCTCACGGCGAAGGGTAGCAGGGCATAGAGCGGGCCTGGAACCACTCCCAGGCCAATGCAAAGGGCGGCGAAGATCAGCATCGCCATCTGCATGCTTACCGGCGGGTCCGCGGGGCGCAGCCCGGAATCCTTTTGGAAGAAGACGAACCACGGGAACTTGATGCCGGCATGCAGGAAAACACCCGCCGAAGCCGCCGCCAGGCCCAGCCAGACAAAGCTCAGGTGCTGGTCGCCGGCCGCCTGGGAAATCATCGACTTGCTGACGAAGCCCGAGGTCCATGGGAAGGAGGAAATGGCGAGCGCGCCGATGATGCCGCACACCGCTGTAACGGGCATGCTCTGGAACAGCCCACCAAGATCGGTACACTTGCGCCGCCCGGTGCGGTACAGAAC
>QPGA01000084.1 GCA_003332265.1 Candidatus Accumulibacter meliphilus | reverse complement strand
TTTCGGGGCTCCTCCTCGAAGCTACTGCGGCATGCTGTCGCGGCGGATGTGCAGTACCAGCGACAAGGATTCACGCTTCGCGTAGGCCTGGATCTCGCGTACCAGCTTGGCATCCAGCAGGTAGTCGGCGGCAAGCAGCAAGCTACCGTCACGCGCTATCAGATCACGGGCCAGTACCATCCCGACCTGGAGCTTTTCCACGGGTACCTGCAACTCGTGCGCCAAATCTTCACTCGGTGCGCTATGGAGATTCAGCAGCGCGTCGATGACCACCGGGCAGTAACGTTTGCCACACGACTTGACGAGCAGGCTCTTGGCTTCGTCGGCGTTGAAACGTCTCTCGGAGAGGGTGCCGATCTGCAGACCGTCATAGTCGTTGGCGACCGCCAGAATGCGCGCACCGAGCGGGATCGCGAGCCCGGCGAGGCCATCTGGAAAGCCTTGGCCGTCGAAGTGCTCGTGATGCGCCCGGATGAGGTCGGCGACCGGCTTCAGATCGGGCAGCGGCAGCAGTGCGTTGGCGCCAACGAGACTGTGCTTGCGGTAACGTGCCAATTCCTCGCCTTTCAACTTCGGCACCGGCTTGGCAAACATCGCATCGGGGAAGCCGATCTTGCCGATATCGTGGAGCAGGCCGGCGATGAAGATATTCTGTTGCGTCTTGGCATCGAGCTCCAGTTTGATTGCCAGCTGGTGCGCCAGGTCGGCGACGCGACGGGCGTGCCCACCGACCGATCCATCGCGTAACTCCAGCAGAGTCGAGAAAACCTTGATCGAGACCAGAAAACTCTGTTTGAGCGTGTCGTTGGCGATATTGAGGAAGCCATTGACCTGCTCGATCTCGGCAGTGCGTGCCCTGACCCGCGCCTCGAGGTCGCTGTTGAGTGCTTTCAGCTCGTCGTTCTGGCTTTGGGTCAAGGCCAGCAGGCGGCTGTTTTCACCCTGCAGCTGTTGCCGTTCCAGGGCATCGCGGACAATCAGCACGATATCGTGGTCGTCCCAGGGCTTGGTGATGTAACGGTAGATCTCGCCTTTGTTGATGGCGTTGACGGTCGAGGTCATGTCCGCATAGCCGGTGAGCAGTATGCGCACCGCTCGCGGCCATTCGGCACGCACCCGTTCAAGAAACTGGGCGCCATCCATCTCCGGCATGCGCATGTCGGAAATCACCAGGTCGACGTTTTCCCGGGCCAGCAGATCCAGTCCGGCGGCACCGCCTTCGGCGGTCAGAATTCGATAGCCGCAGGGCCGGAACAGTCGGCGCAAGGCGCTAAGGATCGACGGCTCGTCATCTACCAGGAGCAGCGTCGGTGGGGCCGGCGGCGAAGTCTGTTCGCTCATTTTCTCGCACCAGTTGTTGCAGCGTTGCGGTGGGCATGCGGCAGGTCTGGGGAGGGAGCCCTCTGCCCGAGCAGTTGCAGAAGCATCGCCCGCGTTTTGTGATTTTCCCGTCAGTTTTGCACTGTACTCCATTCGCCACGGCCTCGGGCGCAGCTCGAGGTCTCAAAGCTCGATGCGATACGGCGCATTGGCGACCGGATTGTACTCGGCACGATACGCCAGTTCAGCCTGTCGAGCGGGCGAAGCCCAGCTGCGCGTCGTCTTGCTGGCGTAGTTGAAGCACAGCGTCGGTGGTTGATGCCGCGAGCGGGCGATGATGCGCTGCATCGCTTCGGCGTCGGGGTGTCGGAAGCGACTGCCGTTGGTGCTGACCAGAAAGCGCGGACTGTCGATCAGCGCCAGCAACTCGTCGCTGACGTTGCCGGCGCTGCCATGGTGGGCGACTTTCACCGCGTCGACCTTGAGTATAGGCTGGCCGCGTTGTTGCAGCAGGCGTGTGAGCGAGGCGGTGATCACCTCGTGGTAGGCGTCAGCCAGGAAAAGGCAGGACTTGCCGGCGAATTCGGCCAGGAAGGCGATCGAACTGCCGTTGGCCGCGGATTTGTCGACTTTCAGCTGGCGTTCGAGCAGGCTGTCGAGTTCGGGAGTGGTGCCGAGCAGGCCTTGCCCGGGCAGGTAGGCCTTGAGCTGCGCCAGGCGTTGCCAGGCGGCGTCGAGGTCGCCGGGGGTGACGCTTGGGCCAAGGTCCTTTTCCCAGGCTTTGCGCATCTGCGTCAGCGTCGCCGGTGTCGGCGACAGCAGGGTCAGCCTCAAGCCACCCGCCAGCGTGCGTTCGGGAAGCGGGCCGTCGTCAGGAACCACCACTGCCTGCCCGGAAAACGCCCCGTTCCATTGGTCGTCTTCAAAACGGCGAACGATCAGGGCGCTGAGGAACTCGCCCTGCTTGCCGCCCAGGACGCGTCCGCCGCTGCTCAGATGGTTCCAGCCGTTGAACCACAGGTCGATGACCCGGATCGGCAGCGGCTGATTGGCGAGCAGGCGCACGATGCCCTCGACGTGATCGGTATCGACGTGGCTCATGACCACCAGTTCGAAACGCCGGTCGCCGGCCGGCAGTGCGTCCAGGCGTGCCTCGAGATGCTTGTAGGTGGCAATCGGGCCACCGTCGATGAGCAGCCGGCGCGTGCGCGAGCTGTCGCCGTATTCGACGAACAGACAGTCGCCGTGCAGTGCCGGCAGCATTTCGATGCGAAAAAAGCTGCTGTCCTTACCCAGGTCGCTCGGCGTGGTCATCATTGGTCTCCAGTTAATGTGAACGTCGCGCAAGCGATTCGCGCATCGCCTTTTCTCCCCTTGCGGGAGAAAGGCCGGAAAAGCGGGGCAGCGGGCATGACCGTCAGAGCCGCCAGTCGGCGTCACCGAAGGCGACGACGCACAAGGCCATGGGCAGGCTGTCGAGCAGCGCTTGCCGTTTCGCTGCGCGCAGCGCTTCGCCGAGGCAAGGCACGGCGTCCGGCTGGCGTGCTGTGCCGGACTGCTCGTCGGCGGTCGATTGGCGGTTGATGGCGAGCAGCACTTCGAGCAGCTTCTCGCCGACCCGGACCGCATGCGGGCCGAAGACCGTGGCGATGGTCGAGACGATCACTGCTGCGCCCGCCTGCCGGAAATAGCGGATGTGGTTGGCGTAATGCTGCGCGCTGCTGGCGGTGTCGCAGCCGAGCAGCAGCAGCAAGGGGTAAGCGCCCTCGACATGCACGTATTCGCGCGGCAGGCGCAAGGTCTTGAAGGCCATGCCGCCGATCTCCAGCGCGATGTCCTGGCGTTCGCCGGTATTGTGCGGGAAGGCGACGAGCAGGCTCGGGTGGCTGCCGCTGACCGCCTGTTTCCATTCCTCCCAGTTGCCGGCGACATGCACCGCTTGCGGCAAACGCTGGCGCAAGGCCGCGAGCAGCGGCGCCACCTCGCCGGCCTTGACCTCCTGGCTGTAAGCGACCAGCGCGCCCTGGTCGAGTTGCAGGCGAACGCGTGCGCCCACCGGTTCGGCCTGGACGATCACCTCGGCCTGGTTGGGGACGTCGATGGCGGGGTTGTAAACATGCCTTTCGATGACTTTGCGCAGACCCCAGAAACCCATCGGGCAGACGTGTCGGCGCGGTTCCTGCTGACCGGCGCAGGCTTGCGGACAAGCGCCGTCGGCAAGGGCCTGCAGGGCGTTCGGACAGAAGTCGACAGCGGCATCGTCGTCGGGCGGCTGGTACTGGTAGATGAACTCGAAGGGAACGACGGCGTCGGCGCGGGTGCTGACGAGCTGAATGTGCGTGGCCTCGTCGACGTCCATGCCTTCGCTTTGCAGCGGCTGCAGGTTGTCGATCACCAGGCTCGAGTAGAGGTCGGCGCCGAGGCGTGCCAGTTTGATGAACAGCTTGCGGTTGTCGCCGCTGGTCAGCCCGTCGCTGTAGTCGGCGACGCTGTGCGCGACTTCGGAGAGTAGCTGGTTGATGCTGGCGATCGGCTCGTCGATACCGCTCAGGTCTTTGGCCCAGGCGCGCTTGCCGGCAATGCCGGTGAGTAGCGGTCGCTGCTGATTGCTGTGGTTGAGGATGAAAGAGGCGTCGAAACGCCGCCGCGAGCCGAGTTCACCCCAGTGTTCGCGAACGCGCGCTTCCACCTGCTGGCTGATCACTTCCCCGGCGTTGCCGGCGTCAATGGCTTCATCAGCGGTGGCCACGCGGCTATGGATGAGCACTGTCTGCAGCACGCGGCCGCGGTGCAGAACACTGACCCGGCCTTCGAAAGCGGCCACGGTGCGCGGCGTAAAAACGAACTCGGCGACGGTGCTCGGTCCGACGCGCGGCAAGAGCAGTTGTCCGAGCAGCGGCGCGTCGAGTTGCGTCGGCTCGTGAAAGACCACCTGCAGTCGATGCGGCCGCTGACTGCGCGGTAGTTCGTGTGCCGGAAAGGCTGCCGGGGCGGAGTGCCATTGTTCGTCCGGCGGGCCGATGCGCAGGCGCAGCATGATCGGTACGCCGACCTGCAGGCGCTGCCGTTCTTCGACCAGTTGCTCCGCGTGCTTGCGCCAGAAGCTGTGCTGGATGAAGCGCAGCTCGGCCTGGTCGACCGCTGCCGCTGCCTCTCGGTCGCGCAACTCGCCGGCGATTTCGGCCAGCGAAGCCGCTTCGTCGGACTCGTGATCATAGCCGTAGCGGGCGCTGGAGTCGTCGATCCCTCTGGCCAGCAGATGCGGCGAGACATTGCGCGCAGACGAGAGTGCATCTCCTGCGCGTTCGGAGCGCTGGCCGCGCTCACCGCCTTCAACACTCCCCGCGGCGCCGCGCGTGCCGCGCGTCAGCGTGGCGGTGACGCGATCGGGATCGTCGACGAGGCGCCACAGCGAGTGTTCGCTGAC
Organism: Candidatus Accumulibacter meliphilus; assembly: GCA_003332265.1. GTDB lineage: Bacteria > Pseudomonadota > Gammaproteobacteria > Burkholderiales > Rhodocyclaceae > Accumulibacter > Accumulibacter meliphilus. The sequence goes on along the minus strand of QPGA01000084.1, from coordinate 2,697 downwards.
TGCCAGTTCGGCATCTTCGGGCAGGGCTCGCAGGCGGGCGGTCAGCGTGCCGAGCGAATGCGACAGGGTGCTGATGTGCAGCAGGTCGCCACCAAGGACGGCCGTGATGCCCTGGCCGAAGGCCTGTGCCAGGGCGATGTCCAGCGCTGTGTTGTGGCTCAGGGCGTGGGCAAAGTGTTGCAGTGCTGGCAAGGCCGGGCCGCTGCTGGCGTCGGCGAGCTCGCCGGCGGCAGCGAAAGGCGCGACGCAGACCACTCCCTCGGCTGCCAGCTCGCCGGCGACAACGCGGAGCAGGGCGTAGCTGTCGCCGCTGGCGTCCAGCCCGCCAAGGATCAGCACCAGTGCGGCCCGGCTTGGCGAACGCTGGCTCAGCAAGCGGGCCGCGGTTTGTCGCAGTGAGCCACTGAAGACGAGCACTTCAAGGCGTGGCGTGGCGCGGCCGGCGACGCCGAAACGATAGGGCCAGGGTTGCGGTCGTGGCACCGGCGTGTTGGCAAATGCGTTGGCGAGGCGATCATCGGACAGAACTGCGATCTGGAAAGGCAGCTGCCAATCGATGCGTCCGTCAGCAGCGAAAGCGTCGGCGACGAAGACGCTCGCTGCGCCGACCGCAGGGTGCTGCAGGGTTTGCAGCATCGGCAGCAGCGTGTTCCAGCTCTGCGCGTGGCTGCGTACGGCGAGACGCGGCCCGGCATGCGTCTGAGCAACAAATGCCGACCACGCGGCGGCGAGTAAACTGGCCGCCGGCCAGCTATCGAGCGGGTCGGCGGTCGGCGGCTGCCAGGCGAGCAGGCCGCGGTTCTGCTCCCGCTCCCGGTCTTCATCCGGCGGCCGCTCCTCTTCCTGGCCGGCCTCGACAAGAAAACGGGCGATGCTCGCGGCCGTGTCGGCTGCCGAGTCGTCGCTGCTGCCCACGACGACCAGCGGCGACGCCGCCAGCCAGGCCCCCAGCGCGGCCAGCGCCTGTGCAAAGCCCGCGTCGTCGACGGCGAGGCTCCAGGTGGCGAGATATTGGCGATTAATCATGGTCGGCACTCTCAGTGCAGCGGCCACTCCCCGACCGGCCAGCCGTGCGGCGCGTCGAGCGGTAGCTCCGTGCGTGTGCGCAGTGCGCTGTCGGTGAGGGCGTAGCCCCAGTTGATCAATTGCCCCTGCTCCTTCGCCGTGAAGGCCTTGAGGCGGGTCGGGATGTCCTGCAGCGCGGCGGTGACGGCGTTGTCGCTGGCCAGCGCATCATTATCGTCGAAGGCGTCGATCGCGCTGCCGATTCCCCAGTAAACTCCGCGCCGAACACCGCTCTCAAAATCGCCAATCAGCGAGCGCTTGCGCAGCGCCCGTGTCTGCTCGATCAGGATGTCGCGCACCCGGCCGAGCTGCAACAGATCGTCCTCGAAGGGCGACTCGTCGATCTCGAAGGGCGCTCCGGCGTCGCTGACGAGAACAAAATCAAGCATGTCGAGCAGCGCTTCGACTCCCATGTTGTCGTGGATGCGACCGTCGGCAAGCACGATTCGGTGGCGCAACTTGTCGAGATTGGCCAAGTTGCGCTGGGGCTTCTCCCAGGCGCCGGTTTCCGTCTTCAGCACCACCGGCGAGAAGATCGGCGGGAAAGCGCTGGATGCGGCGATGGCCTCGGCGAGAGGCACGTCAGTCTTGTACGAAATACCCAGGACGTGGTCCGCGATGTAGTCTTGACGAAAACGGAAGCTGCGCCCGGTCTGCATGTTCGTGGCGTGGAAGATGAAGCGTGGCGCGTGGTTTTCGGCGGGTGTTGCGATCTGACGCAGCAGCGTTTCGCCGAACAGGTCTTTGGCGTAACGCCTGGCCAGAACCTCGCCGGACGACCGGAACGGCGTCAGGTGGCCGAGGAGGGCGGTGCTGACGTCGATGGTCTGATTGCAGAACTCGCGCACCGGTTGCGCGACCACTTCTTCGAAGTTGCTGGCCTGATCGTCGACGAAGTTGAGCTGCCGCCAGCGGTGAGCCAGCACGCCGGCGACAATCGAGCCGCCGGAAACGCTGCTGATCCGTGTCAGGCGGCGTAGCAGCCCGCCTTCGTTGAGCCGCCAGAGAGTGCCCAGGCCGAAAAGTGCCGCCCGAAATCCGCCGCCGGACAGGGCCAGACCGATACTCGGCTGTTGGTCAGTGTTCATCGGAGTCCTCCTGGAGATTGCCGCAAGCGCTGGTCGAAGTGCCTCAGCGCAGTGTTTCGCCGAACTGTTTCAGTAGCGCCCGGCAGCTTGCTGCCATGCACTGAAGGATAGGAAATCCCTTGGCCTGTGGGGAGAGTATCCGCGTTCGCGGCAGCTGTGGTCAAACTTGCGAAGTGCGATTGACGGCGAGCGACCATTCGCATCGGCGCCGGTGCCGAAATGCCAGGCAAGGCCAGGCACCCGGCGCTTGTTGCTGGCGCGCGACACGGCTCGAGCGGCAACGACAGCTACGTCTTCCGGCGCGGTAGTGGCTACGACACGATTTACGACTACGACAGCACAAGCGGCCGCAGCGGTACGCTGGTGTTTGACGGCGTGAAACAAGCGTGGGCTGTGACCCCGGTTACCCGTGTTCAACGTGCGCCGTGCTAAGGCGCTGTCTTTCAGCGGGTGCGAATCCCGTCCGGCAACTTTCGCTCCGGCCGGTAGCAACTGGAGCAGTCGTGGAGGTAACGAAGCGGCTGAAGCCTCTGGTGTAGAGGGT
>QPGA01000083.1 GCA_003332265.1 Candidatus Accumulibacter meliphilus | reverse complement strand
GGACCGCGCTTGCCTTCAAACAGCGTCTTGGCATTCTCCTGGATGGCCTTCTTCCATTGCCCAACCTGGACAGGATGCACGCCGTACTCCCGCCCAATCTCGTTGATCGTCTTGACCCCCCGTACAGCTTCCAGACCAACCTTGGCCTTGAACTCCGGCGTATGCACCTTCCGCGTCGCTACTTCACTCATCGCTTCTCGCTCCTCATCATGGAGCACAGCTTAAACCACTGTCTGATTTCCAGGGACCACTATAACTCACGACCCCGTGTCACCACGACGCCGCTTCCTCATGCTACCGGGGCGTACGGACAACTCCCCAGACGGGACTTCAATCCGCTAGACTTACTGCTGTTACTGCGAACAGACGCCTCTGGTGACCGATCAAAAGCGCCCAGACCGAGCGCGACTGGGCGCCAGCGACCTGTTCGGCGAGCACGTCAGGGGATGGACGATAAGCCTGTCGCTGCAATGCTGATCTGAGGCAGCACCGGCCCCCCCCATCAGCCGCGTCTTGCCGACGCCGGTGGCGAGCGCGAAGCAGAGCGATGGAAAGTCGCGCTCGAAGTTCGTGAGCGAAGGAAACTCGCTGCGGATGGCCTCCAGCATCGCGGCGACATCGTCTCCCTTTCCCGGCCGGGCAATCTCCGTAACGTGGTGGAGTATTTCCAGCGAGCGGCCCTACCAATGGCGCAGGCGCAGGCTCAGGCGGCCGCCAATGGCGTTGACATGGCGGCTCATTGGGGCGTTGGCTTTGCTTTTGGCTTCACATGCACGCACTTGCCGTTGCGCTGGACGACAAGCTCGGTATTCGTACTGAGCGCCACTTGCACCGCCCGTTTTGCAGCGCGGCGGATGGCAATCATAAATCGCCCAGGCATCCACTGCATCGCAATAGACCTGCTCGAAATTCCGTAACCCGGCCACAAAATGCCTGCGGATAACATCGGCTGGCACGCCATGCCCGCCCTGGCGCACGCGCTCTGCCACCCGATCGATCGCCATTTGCGGGTTTGGCAGTGACAGGAAAAACAGCTGACGTGATAGCCGGCCTCGCGCCAAAGGTGAACGCGGCCGCGCGGGGCTGGCTATTGGATGCCCCCGCCGCCCTGAACCGGCGCTCCGCTGAGCAGTGACACCGCTAACAACAAGGGTTGAACGACCTTCCGCAGCGTCCAGGCTCGCCCATCAGCGTGCATCGCTCCACCCGGCAAAGCATGCAAAGCGATTGACCTCTAACGAAGCGGCCTTAAAATCCGACTGGCGACCGCCATCGCGGCGATTCAATCCGTCCAGCAAGAGTCCTCTGCGACGAGCCGCCGGCGGTCAGGCTGAGCGCTCTTGGCGCGACAGATGAACACTATCAGACCACAGATCCCAGACCGCAGAGGCACCGATGATGCTCCGCTCCGTTTTCGTTACTGGCGCTACCGGGTATATGGGGAGCGCTCTCGTTCCGGCCCTGTTGGCGCGTGGTCATCGGGTTCAGGCGCTCGCCCGAAAAGAAAGCGCACACCGCATCCCGCCTGGCGCGGAGACGGTATTGGGAGACGCCCTGGATTCGGCGTCCTTTGCAAGTGCCATCGCGGCCGACACCCTGGTGCACTTGATCGGTACGCGCCACCCCAGTCCGGCGAAAGCCGCCAGTTTCCAGGCCGTGGATCTGGCCTCGGTCGACGCCGCGCTGGATGCTGCTCGTCGCGCAGGCATTCGGCACTTGATCTATGTCAGCGTGGCCCATCCCGCGCCGCTGATGCAGGCCTACATCGCCGCGCGGCAAGCTGCCGAAGACCGTATTCGCTCGAGTGGAATCAGTGCCTCCATTCTCCGTCCGTGGTACGTGCTGGGTCCCGGCCACCGCTGGCCGATTCTGCTTGTTCCCTGCTACGCAATCCTGGAACGACTGCCGGCGACCCGAGAAGCGGCTCGGCGCCTCGGCCTGGTGACGCGCGAGCAGATGCTGCGCGCGTTGGTCGCCTGCGTCGAGCAGGGGCCGTCCGGGATACGCGTGCTCGACGTTACGGCAATCCGGAGCGCGCGTGAAAGCTGAGCGATTGCTGCAGTTCGCTTTACTGCCTTGCGCCGGCTGTGCCACCGGGCACCCCGTCGCCCGTCGTGAACGAGGAACCTTGGCGGTGCTGCCATGAGCCTGCGAAAACTTGGCCTCATCTGCGGCATCGTGAGCCCGCTCCTTTGGCTGGCACTCATCGGGGTGGCAGGAGCGATGCGCCCGGAGTTCAGTCACCGCACGCACTACATCAGCGAACTCGCACAACATGGCAGCTCCACGGAATTCATGATGCGTATCGCGGCCTTCGGATTCACCGGTTTTCTCTATGTCTGTTTCGCCCTGGCTTTACTGGCGACTTTTCGGGACGGTGGGTGGGGATGGAGCACGCTGGCGGCCGTGCTCGTCGCGCTGGATGGCGTCGGGCGGATAGGGGCCGGCGTGTTCGCCTGCGACCCGGGCTGTGCGGGGTTCTCGACGAGCCAGGAATTACACCGGCTGTTCGCCACGCTGGGCTTCCTCGCGGGCATCCTGGCGGCCCTCGCCTGGGGCATCGCTTGCCGGCGCCACGCCTGGTCGCCGGCCCTGCGCTGGTACTCTGTCGGCAGCGGGACCCTGGCGCTGACTTGCCTCCTGCCCATGTCGTGGACGCGAAATCCGGTGCCTGCTGCCGGCCTGTTCGAGCACCTCGCGACATTGATTCTTTCCTTGTGGGTCCTGGTTCTCGCCGTGCGCTTGCTGCACTCCCCGGAGCCGTCCTGCCAGGGCCGGTCGCGTAGCCGCGGGGCTGACTGATCGGCTAACGGTGATGACTCGTGGAAACACCCCACATCATGAAAGTCATGACCGTTTCCCTCTTCTCCTGGCCCTTCTCCCGCAAGGGGAGACGGGAGTTTCGTGAGTCGCGTAGGCGACTTTCACATTAACCGGAGGTCACTCGCGCGGCACCGACGCCACACCGAGAGGCCCGCCAGAGCCTGAGGTAGCGTCGAATCTGCGCAACGAGGCGATCGATCAGTAGGTCTTGTAGGGCAGGAACTTGCCCGACATGACGATGCTCACGCGGTCACCCGCGGCGTGCGTTTCGCGCTCGATATTCACGTTGAAGTCGATTGCCGACATGATGCCGTCGCCGAATTCTTCGTGAATCAGCTCCTTGAAGGTCGTGCCGTAGACGTTGATCAACTCGTAGAAGCGATAGAGCAGCGGATCTGCCGGCACGGCAGTTGGCAGAGAGCCCTTGTAGGGAACCACCTGCAACAGCGCAATGGCCTCGGCAGAGAGGTCAAAGATCCTGCCGACGGTCGCCGCCTGCTCCTTGTCGAAAGTCATCTGGCCCAGGCAGCCGGCGGTGACCCACTCCTTCGACAGACCGACCTCCCTGGCCACATCGGCCCACTTGATTCCTTTCTGGATCTTGGCGGTGACGATCATTTCGGTGACTTCAATGCGATTCATGGCTTGCTCCTGGTCAGGGGGAAGTGGCGCGGTTGAACGCAGCAGAGAGGCTCATGCCTCTTGCGCACCGGATAGATCAAGCAGTATTCGTGCCCGGCCGCCAATCGCGCGTCTTCAAGCCACTTGACGCGGCGGCGCGCGCGACGCGAACAATGTATCACGGCGATTTCGTTGCCGTCGCGCCTTGTTGCAGTGCCGCACCAGGAGCAGGCACGGAGCGAATGGTAGCGCCCCAGGGGAGGGCGTAGATCGCTTCGAGGAGGCGGCCAGAGACGACGGAAAGCTTGCCGTTACTGGGCTTTCTTTGGCTGGCACGCTACGTGCTTTGTGAGAGTCAAGTCAGGCGAATGGCTGCTTGATGCAGAGACAGAAACAGAAACGAGCAATCGGCACTGACGCCCATTCATAAAAGCGCTCAATCACTCACCCAGGGGAAAACATCATGTCCTACCTAGCACCCACAGAGTTCGTCACCAAAATGGTGGATGCGGGAGAAGCGAAGATCTTCATGTCCACTCGCGACACCCTCGTTCGTGCCTATATGGCCGGCGCCATCCTCGCCCTTGCCGCCGCCTTTGCCATCACCATCAATGTGCAGACCGGGCAGCCGCTCGCCGGCGCCATTCTTTTCCCGGTCGGCTTCTGCATCCTCTACCTGCTCGGCTTTGACCTGCTGACCGGGGTGTTCACGCTATGCCCCCTGGCCTTGATCGACAAGCGACCCGGAGTGACCATGAGCGGCATTCTTCGTAACTGGAGTCTGGTCTTTGTCGGCAACTTCGCCGGGGCGATGACCGTGGCGGTGATGATGGCGATCATCTTTACCTATGGCTTCAGCACCGAACCGAATATCGTCGGCCAGAAAATCGGCGTCATCGGCGAAGGCCGTACGGTCGGCTACGCCGCCCACGGTGCAGCCGGCATGTTGACCCTCTTCATCCGCGGCGTGTTGTGCAACTGGATGGTTTCCACGGGCGTCGTCGGCGCCATGGTGTCGACCAACGTGACCGGCAAAGTGGTCGCCATGTGGATGCCGATCATGGTCTTTTTCTACATGGGCTTCGAGCACTCGATCGTGAACATGTTCCTGTTCCCGTCGGGGCTGATGCTGGGCGGCAACTTCTCGATCTATGACTACCTGGTCTGGAACGAGATCCCGACCGTCCTCGGCAACCTGGTGGGCGGCCTGGCCTTCGTCGGCCTGACTCTCTACTCGACGCACGTGCGCACGGCACCGAAGCGTAACACCGACTACGCCGGCCGCCTGCACACCGGCGTCAAGCGCAACGCCGCCTGAGCGCCAGTCGCAGAGAGGGTCTCGCCGTCGGCGCGAGGCGAGACCCTCCAGCCACGACAGCCACGCCAGCCACGCACTCAAATCACGCACAATGCCCAGCAAGCTCACCCTCTCCGTCGGCCAGTACTCCGACAAGGGCCGCAAGGAGATCAATCAGGATTTTCACGGGCTGTATATTCCTGACGAACCGCAACTCAGTTGCAAGGGAATCGCCATCGCTCTGGCCGACGGCATCAGCAGCAGCGAGGTCGGCCACGTAGCCAGCGAATCGGCAATCAAAAGTTTTCTCGACGACTACTACTGCACTTCGGAAGCCTGGTCGGTCAAGTCCTCGGCACAGCGCGTGTTGACCGCAGCGAACTCCTGGCTCTATGCGCAGAGCCGGAACAGCCAGTACCGCTATGACATGGACCGTGGTTATGTGTGCACGCTCAGCGCGCTGATCATCAAGTCCAACACCGCTCATGTCTTCCATATCGGCGACAGCCGCGTTTATCGCCTCCGTGACGACAGCCTGGAGCAACTGACTGACGATCATCGCCTGATCGTTTCCGCCGATCAGAGCTATCTCAGCCGCGCCATGGGCATCAGCCCGCAACTCGAAATCGATTATCTGGATTTACAGGTTGAAGAAGGCGACCTGTTCATCCTGGCGACCGACGGCGTCTACGAATTCACTCCCGCAGCGTTCATCATCGAGACCCTCAGGAAAGCCGGGGACGATCTCGACACGGCGGCCAGACGCCTTGCCGAGGAAGCCTATGCGCGCGGCAGCAAGGACAATCTGACCGCCCAGATCGTGCGCATCGAAACGCTGCCCCAACAGGCCGCCAACGAGCTCTACCAGCAGTGGGCGGAATTGCCACCCGCGCCGGTTCTCGAACCGAGAATGATCTTCGATGGCTACCGGATCATTCGCGAGGTGCACGGCAGCAGCCGCAGCCATGTCTATCTCGCCGAGGATGTCGACAGCGGCGCGCTGGTCATCGTCAAGACCCCGTCCATCGATCTTCGCGACGACCCCGCGTATCTGGAGAGATTCATTCTGGAAGAGTGGATCGCGCGGCGGATCAATAGTGCGCAGGTGCTGAAACCCTGTCCGCAGACGCGCAAACGCCACTATCTCTATGTCGTGACCGAATACGTCGAAGGCCAGACGCTGGCGCAGTGGATGCTCGACAATCCCGCCCCGGAACTGGAAACGGTGCGCGCCATCGTCGAACAGATCGCCAGAGGGCTGCTTGCCTTCCATCGTATGGAAATGCTGCATCAGGATCTGCGGCCAAACAACATCATGATCGACGCTGCCGGCACCGTGAAAATCATCGACTTTGGCGCCACCCGCGTCTCCGGACTCGCCGAGTCCGGAATGGCCAACCTGCAGCCACACATTCTCGGCACGGTCCAGTACACCGCGCCGGAATACTTCCTCGGCGAACCCGGCCTGCCCTGCTCCGACCTGTTCTCTCTGGGGGTCATCACCTACCAGATGCTCTGCGGACGACTGCCCTACGGGGCAGAGGTCGCCAAGGCCAGAAGCAGGGCCGCACAAAGAAAACTGCGCTACCAATCGGTACTCGACGAACAGCGCGAAATCCCGGCCTGGATCGACGCCGCCCTGGCCAAAGCGGTGCACCCCGACCCCAACCAGCGCTACGCGGAACTCTCCGAGTTCACCCACGACCTCCGCCACCCCAACCTGGTCCTGCTCAAAGAACGCCCGCCGCCACTCATCGAGCGCCACCCGCTGCGCTTCTGGCAGGGCCTGTCCTTCGTTCTGGCGGTGATGCTTCTCCTCTTGCTGAGCAGCCACCCGCTGGTGAAATAGGCGCGGCGGCCGATCGCATGCGATATGCGCATCCGCCGGGCGTAGCCGGGCGTAGAATGACCGACGTGAGCCGCGCGCTACCTCGGGCCGGCTCGAGGGCGCGTCACTTCATCAATGCGCCACCGGGAGTTCGCTCGCCTGCACCAAGCCCACCTACCGCGACTGACCAAGCTCGTTCCTCCGGCTTTCAGCCCCCACCGTTCATGAACATCACCCCCTTCCAGGCGCTGGCCTGCCCGCTCGACGGCGTACCGCTGCAGCGGTGCGGCTCGACCTGGCGTTGCCAGGCCGGGCATAGCTTCGACATTGCCAGCCAGGGCCATGCCCACTTGCTGCCGGTGCAGCACAAGCGCTCGCGCGACCCGGGCGACAGCAAGGAGATGGTCGCCGCGCGCCGCCGTTTTCTGAATGCTGGCTACTACCAGCCGATTGCGGCCGCAGTCAGCGCGGCCGCACTGGCGGATCTGCCCGCTACGGCAAGGGCTGCTTGCCTCGATGCCGGCTGTGGTGAGGGCTACTACCTGCGCCGGTTGGCAGCGGCGACGGGGAAGGGACAAACGCTGGCTCTGCTCGGGCTGGACATTTCCAAGTGGGCGATCCTGGCGGCAGCGAAACAGGAGCCGCGGCCGAACTGGGTCGTTGGCAGCAACGCCCGCTTGCCGGTGCAGACGGGCAGCATCGACCGCCTGCTGTGCCTGTTCGGCTTTCCCGTCCATGCCGAATTCGCCCGCGTCCTCAAGCCGAACGGCGAGTTGCTGCAGGTGGATGCCGGCCCGGATCACCTGCGCGAACTGCGCGAAATCATCTACCCAAGGTTGAAGCCGGAAGCTACGGCCAAGCTGCTGGCACCGCCCGGCTTTGCCAGCCTGGCCAGCGAAAACCTACGTTACTCGCTGGACCTCGCGGGCCAGAAGACGATTGCCGACCT
>QPGA01000082.1 GCA_003332265.1 Candidatus Accumulibacter meliphilus | reverse complement strand
CGCCTGCCGTTCATTTTTCGCCATCTGGCGGTGATGCCCGACGTGCATCTCGGCAAGGGCTCGACGATCGGTAGCGTCATCCCGACCCGCGGGGCAATCATTCCGGCGGCAGTCGGCGTGGACATTGGCTGCGGCATGATCGCCACGCGCAGCACGCTGAACGCCGCCGACCTGCCCGACAGCCTGCGCGGACTGCGCACGGCCATCGAAGCTGCGATCCCACATGGACGGACGGTGGGCCGCGGCAAACGCGACCAGGGCAGCTGGCAAGGCGCGCAACACCCGCCGCCACTGGTCGACAGCCTGTGGGCAAGGCTGCTGCCGGGCTTCAAGCGCATCGTCGAGAAATACCCGCGCCTGCAGGACAGCAACCACCACCAGCACCTGGGCACCCTGGGCTCGGGCAACCATTTCATCGAAGTCTGCCTCGACGAAGCCGGGCGCGTCTGGTTCATGCTGCACTCGGGGTCGCGCGGCGTCGGCAACGCCATCGGCAGCACTTTCATCAGGCTGGCGCAGGTCGACATGCGCCAGCACCTGGCCAATCTGCCCGACCGCGACCTGGCCTACCTCGAAGAAGGCAGCCGGCATTTCGACGACTACCTCGAAGCCGTCGGCTGGGCGCAGGAATATGCGCGCTGCAACCGCATGGCGATGATGAGCCATGTCGTCGCCGCGGCGCGCCAGGTGATCGCCAGGCCGTTCAGCGTGGACGCCGAAGCGGTGAATTGCCACCACAACTACGTGCAGCAGGAGCGGCACTTCGGCAGCGAAGTCTTCGTTACCCGCAAGGGCGCGCTCTCGGCACGCAAGGGCGAGCTGGGAATCATCCCCGGCTCGATGGGCGCGCGCAGCTACATCGTGCGCGGTCTCGGCAACGCAGAAGCTTTCTGCTCATGCAGCCACGGCGCCGGGCGGGTGATGAGCCGCAACGAGGCGCGCCGCCGCTTCACCGTCGCCGACCAGGAACGCGCCACGGCGCACGTCGAATGCCGCAAGGACCAGGAGGTGATCGACGAAATTCCGATGGCCTACAAGGACATCGACGCGGTGATGCACGCCCAGCGCTCGCTGGTCGAGGTGGTGCACACGCTGCGCCAGGTGGTTTGCGTCAAAGGCTGAGGGGGCTTGGAGGGGCTGAGGGCGCTGAACCGATGCGAAGGCTGCGCATGGGCGCTTGCCGTTTTCAGGCGTGCTCGATCGGCGGCGCGACCTTGAACACCTCCGCCAGGGTGGTCACCCCGGCGGCCACTTTCATCGCTCCCGAGATGCGCAAGGGCTTCATGCCTTCGCGGAAAGCGAGCTCGCGAATCTTGGCGATATCCTTGTTTTCGCTGATCGCCAGCTTGAGGTCCGGCGAGAGCATGAGGATCTCGTACAGACCGACGCGCCCGAGGAAGCCGGTCATGCGGCATTCGAGACAGCCCACCGAACGATGGAAACGCGCCGGACGGTTGGCTTTCCACGGCGCCACCAGCTGATTCCACATCGTCTCCTCGATGGCATTCGCGTCATGCTCCTGCTTGCAGTGCGGACAGAGAATGCGCACCAGGCGCTGCGCCATCACCCCGAGCACGGTGGCGCTGAGCAGGTAGGAGGGGACACCGAGGTCGAGCATGCGGGTGATCGCCGCCGGGGCGTCGTTGGTGTGCAGGGTGGACAGCACGAGATGGCCGGTGAGCGCCGCCTGGATCGCCACTTCGGCCGTTTCGAGGTCGCGGATTTCGCCGATCATGATGATGTCCGGGTCCTGGCGCATCAGCGCCCGCACGCCCTGCGCGAAACCGAGGTCGATGACCGTCTGGACCTGCAACTGGTTGAACGCCGGCTCGACCATCTCGATCGGGTCTTCGATGGTGCACACATTGACCGCTGGCGTCGCCAGTTGCTTGAGCGTCGAGTACAGCGTCGTCGTCTTTCCCGAACCGGTCGGGCCGGTGACCAGGATAATCCCGTTCGGCCTTTCGGACATCGTTTTCCAGCGCGTCTGATCGTCGTCCGTGAAGCCGAGTTCGGTGAAGTCGCGGACCAGCACTTCCGGGTCGAAGATGCGCATCACCAGCTTTTCGCCGAAAGCGGTCGGCAGGGTCGACAGACGCAGTTCGGCTTCCTGGCCGTCGGCGGTACGCGTCTTGATGCGCCCATCCTGCGGCCGGCGCTTCTCGACGACGTCCATGCGCCCGAGAATCTTGACGCGGTTGATCATCGCCGCCATGACGCTCATCGGGATCTGGTACACCTGATGCAGCATGCCGTCGATGCGGAAGCGCACGATGCCGATTTCGCGCCGCGGTTCGATGTGAATGTCGCTGGCCCGCTGTTCGAAAGCGTACTGCCAGAGCCAGTCGACGATATTGACGATGTGCTGGTCGTTGGCGTCGAACTGGCGATTGGTCCGGCCGAGTTCGACGAGTTGCTCGAAGGATGACAGATTGCCGCTCGGACCACCGAGCTGGGCGGCCTTCTTGACCGAACGTGCCAGATTGTAGAACTCGATCAGATAGCGGGCGACGTCGACCGGATTGGCGAGCACGCGACGAATGTCTTTCTTGACGATCGCGCGGATCTCCTTTTCCCAGTCGCGCAGAAAGGGCTGCGTCGTCGCCACCAGCACTTCGCGCGTCGTCACCTTCACCGGCAGGATGCCAAAACGCGTCGCGTAGGCACTCGACATGACTTCGGTAACGGCCGTGAAATCGACTTTCAGCGGATCGATATGATGGTATTCGAGCCCGACTCTGGCGGCCAGCCAGCCACCCAGCACTTCGAGATTCAAGGGCCGCGGCGGCTCGTGCAGGGATTTCCATTTCTGGTCGGAGATGATCACCAGGGGATGCGCAGAAAGGCGATTGAGGCGACTGTCCCTGAGCAGCAGATCGGCGTCGGGCCGCTTGACCAGGCCGTCCTCAACCAGCCAGCCGAGGAGCTCGGCGAGCGTCAGGCGATGATCGTAAACGGTACTGACGGTGGCTTCGGGCATGACGACTGTTCCTGGGCGACAATCGGCAACTATACCGGACAAGCTCGACGACAACCAATGGACGCGGCAAGAGCGGGTAAGATACCGGCACTGCGCTCAGGGGCCCCCGGCGCCGCTTGCGAACGCACTCCCTTTCCAGTCTTCCCACCGGCCGGCGGAGCAAAAACTCCCGCCGCCATCCCCCCAGGAGAACAACATGCCGATGGCTTCACCGCTCCTTACAACACTCGTCGCAGCACTTGCCGCCAGCCTGTTCGCCATGCCGGCCATCGCCCAGGCAGGCTCCGGCAAGGACACGACGACGACCATGGATGGCACGAGCGCTGCCATGCAGGGCGCCGGCTATCGCCGGGGAATGCTCGGCACACGCGGCCCATCCGACTGCAGCCGCGCCAAGGATCCCGAACAGTGCGCCGCGCGCCGGGCCGCTCATCGCCAGGTTTACGAGGCCTGCCGCGACAAGTCGGGCAGCGCGCTCGGGCAGTGCCTGCACCAGCAGGCAGAGCAGATCGATTGCACGCAGGCGCGCATCCCGGCGCAATGCGCACAACGCAAGACGGCCTACGCGCTGTGCAAGGGAAAGACCGGAGCACCGTTCAGGAACTGCGTACTCCAGGAGACCCTGCCAGCAGACTGCAGCAGCGCCAGCAACGCCAGCAACGCCGCGGTTTGCCAGCGACAGGACAAGGCCCGCAAGCTGTGCGCTGCCAAGAGCGGTTCGCAACACAGACAGTGCGTACTCGACATTCTCGGCGTGGGGCAGTGAAGCCTTCTGGTTTGGCCTCGGCGCGCCCGTGTCCTGCGACATGCTTGACGAAGCCTTCGGCGACAGCTGCACGCAGCGCAAAAACCCTGTGGTGGGCGGAGTTCGCATGCGCCGTGCCGAGGCGCTCGTCGCCACAGCCGGCGCTCATGCCCAGCCATCGTCATTGCGAGGAGGCGCAGCCGACGCGGCAATCCAGTGCCATCCTCTCACTATCTTCCGCCGCATCGACCACACGAAGGCAAGACCTCTGGATTGCCGCGTCGCTACGCTCCTCGCAATGACGTGCTTGCTTCGCTTCGCTCAAATTGACGACCACGCCGCCACCACGCAGCGCTACAGTAGCGCCGCGCGCCAGCGTTCGAGCTTGCTGGCGAAAGCCAGGGTGTAGGCCGGGCTGCTCGACGGCAGCAGCCGCGTTTCGTAGCCACGCGCCTGAAACCAGGGGGCGAGCTTGCCGGCGGTCTGGCCGTTGAAACAGACCCGCTGCAGCTGCGGCGCAGCGATGGGCAGCCGTGAAAAATCGTTGATTTCGGGCGACTGGATCGCCGAGTCGAGCGCCCCCTGGCGCTGGCAGCGCTGATAGACGTCCCAGACGCCGAAGCCATGGCGCAGCAGACATGACTGCCGCTCCGGGTAGTCGACTTCGGCCAGGGGCTCGTCGAGAATGGCGCCGAGCAAACGCCAGAACTGGTTCTGGCGATGCCCGTAGTAACGCTGTGCGGCCAGCGATGCCGGCGACGGAAAACTGCCGAGGATCAGCACCCTGACCCCGGCATCGAGAATCGGCGGCAGGCCGTGCAGGATTGCTGCCGGCCTGCCGTCGACGCTCACTTGCCGGCGCTACCCAGCGACAGGGCCAGCATCAGATCGTTGATGCGCTTGACGAAACCGGCCGGATCTTCGAGGGCGCCGCCTTCAGCCAGGATCGCCTGCTCGAGCAGCAGATTGGCCCAGTCGTCGAAACGCGTCTCCTCGTACTTGAGACGCTGCACCGCCGGGTGCTGCGGGTTGATTTCGAGGATCGGCTTGCTGGCTGGCGCCTGCTGGCCGGCGGCCTTGAGGATGCGCTGCAGGTTGCCGCCGAGGTCGTACTCGTCGGCGACCAGGCAGGACGGCGAATCGGTCAGGCGGTGCGTGACGCGGACGTCCTTGACTTTCTCGCCGAGCGTCGTCTTGACCTTTTCGATCAAGTCCTTGTACTCGTCGGCCGCTTTCTCGGCTTCTTCCTTCTCGGCCGCGTCCTCGAGCGTGCCGAGGTCGAGCCCACCCTTGGCCACCGACTGCAATTGCTTGCCGTCGAATTCGGTGAGGTGACTGGTCACCCATTCGTCGACGCGGTCCGAGAGCAGCAACACTTCGATGCCCTTCTTGCGGAAGATTTCGAGATGCGGGCTGTTCTTGGCAGCGGTGAAAGTCTCGGCGGTGACGTAGTAGATTTTCTCCTGGCCCTCTTTCATGCGCGACACGTAATCGGCCAGCGAGACGCTTTCCTCGGTGGTGTCGGCCTGTGTCGACGCAAAACGCAGCAGCTTGCCGATGCGCTCCTTGTTGCCGAAGTCCTCGCCGACGCCTTCCTTGAGCACGCGGCCGAATTCCTTCCAGAAGATGGTGTACTTCGCCTTTTCGGCGTCCTCGTCGCTGTCGGCCAGGCCTTCGAGCAGACCGAGAATGCGCTTCACGCAACCGCCGCGGATGGCTTCGATATCGCGCGACTGCTGCAGAATCTCGCGCGAGACGTTGAGCGGCAGATCGTTGGAATCGACCACTCCGCGCACAAAGCGCAGGTAGAGCGGCATCAGCTGCTCGGCGTCGTCCATGATGAACACCCGGCGCACGTAGAGCTTGATGCCGTGACGGGCACCGCGGTCGAGCATGTCGAAAGGCGCTTTCGACGGGATGTAGAGCAGCTGCGTGTATTCCTGCTTGCCCTCGACGCGCGCATGCACGTGCGCCAGCGGATCTTCGAAATCGTGCGCGACGTGCTTGTAGAACTCGTTGTACTGCTCGTCGGAGATCTCCGACTTCGGACGCGACCACAGCGCCGAGGCCTGGTTGACCGTCTCCTCTTCGTCAGTGACCACCTGTTCCTTCTTCTCCTCGTCCCAGCTCTCCTTCTTCATCAGGATCGGCAGGGTGATGTGGTCGGAGTACTTGCGAATCGTCTCGCGCACTTTCCAGCTCGAGAGGAACTCGTCCTCGCCTGCACGCAGATGCAGGACCACTTCCGTGCCGCGCTGCTCGCGATCGACCATCTCGATCGTGAAGTCGCCCTCGCCAGCGGATTCCCAACGCACGGCCTGGTTGGCTTCGAGACCGGCACGACGCGAGGTCACGGTGACCTTATCGGCGACGATGTACGAGGAATAGAAGCCGACGCCGAACTGGCCAATGAGGTGCGCATCCTTGGCCTGATCACCGGTCAATGCCGAGAAGAACTCGCGGGTGCCGGACTTGGCGATCGTTCCCAGGTGCTCGACCGCCTCGTCGCGCGACAGGCCGATGCCGTTGTCGGCGATGGTGATGGTGCGTGCTTCCTTGTCGAAGGAGACCTGAATCCTGAGTTCGCTGTCGTCGCCGTAGAGGCTGGCATTGTTCAGCGCCTCGAAGCGCAGCCGGTCGCAGGCGTCGGAGGCGTTGGAGATCAACTCGCGCAGGAAAATTTCCTTGTTGCTGTACAGCGAGTGGATCATCAAATTCAGCAGCTGTTTGACTTCTGCCTGAAAACCAAGTGTTTCCTTCTGTTCACCCATTGAAAACTCCGTGAAAAATGTGGATGGAAAGCGTCGCAGCGGCCCAAGCAGAGCCTTGCCAGCGCGCAATGGACCAACACGTGGGGGCAGTCGCCGCGATTTCAAGCCCCGCCGGCGCTGCCTGCCTGCGCGGCCGCTTCAGCCGGTTTACTCTTCGATGGCCACGTAGGCCACGGCCAGCACCTCGACCTCGCGCAGCCCGGCAGGACTCTGAAAGCGCACCGTGTCGCCCTCGCGCGCCTTGAGCAGCGCGCGCGCCAGCGGCGACACCCAGCTGATCCGCCCGCGTGCGAAGTCGGTTTCGTCGACGCCGACGATCTGGTAGGTCTGCTCCTGCCCTTCCTCGTCGGCGATGCTCACCGTGGCCCCAAAGAAAACCTGCTCGGTGCCCTGCCGCCCGGCCGGATCGACGACTTCGGCCAGATCCAGGCGCTTGGTCAGGAAACGAATCCGCCGATCGATTTCCCGCAGCCGCCGCTTGCCGTAGATGTAGTCGGCGTTCTCCGAACGGTCGCCATTCGACGCCGCCCACTGCACGACGCCGACCAGCTGCGGCCGCTCGATACGCAGCAAATGGTCAACTTCGGCGAGAATGCGTGCGTGCCCACCCGGGGTGATGTAGTTGCGCGTTCCCGCCGGCAGCCGGAACGAGGGATCGAGGCCCTGTTCCTGCTCCTCTTCTTCATCGCCATCGGATTCTTTGCTGAATGCCTTGTTCATGCTTCGTTGGAATGGTCCCGGGGCTGAGAACTGGCTGCACCGACCTGGCCGTGCGCCAAGATCAATGTGAAAGTCGCGTAAGCGACTCACGAATCTCCCTTCTCCCCTTGCGGGAGAAGGGCCGGGGAAGAGGGGGAAAGAGGTGGAAAGGGGGCCGTTTTGGCCATCAGGCAAAAAAGAAAACAGCGCAGGTCCGCAAACCTGCGCCGCAATGACCGGCCAATTCCTGGCCGTCGCTAGCAGCTCGATCGCCGCATCAGTAACCGATATTGAACGCCACCACGTCAATGCGCACGGTGTCGCGTCCGAGGGCCAGGGCCGTGTACCGTGAGAAGCGCGTCGCCCAGTCCTTCCGGTCGATGAAGCGCTGCTCGCCGCCGTAACGGGCCACATTGAGAATCTTGTCGATGATCAAGACCTTGCCCATTGGGTTGCTGGGTTCGCATTCGAGATCGGCGAACTCCTTGTCAAACCAGCGGCGCGCTTCTTCGGGAGACCCTGTAGCGAG
>QPGA01000081.1 GCA_003332265.1 Candidatus Accumulibacter meliphilus | reverse complement strand
GCAGGGTGGTCAACTGCCCGTCCATGTTCTGCTCGAAAACGAAGACTTTGCTGTGCGCAGCGACGAAGTCGGTGATCTCGTTCTGGAAGGGAAAGGCACGTATGCGCAGGGCGTTGATGTAGATGCCGTGTTCGGCCAGCGCGTCGAGCGCTTCGTGCATCGCCGGACTGGTCGATCCGTAGAAGATGACGGCGAAGCGTGCCGGGTACCTGGCCGCAGTAAGCACCGGCAGTGGCACCAGGGACTTGGCGGTCTCGAACTTGCGCCGCAGTCGCTGCATGTTTTCGATGTAGTCCGGGCCGGCTTCGGAGTAGCCGGCGTAGGCGTTCTTGGTCGTGCCGCGCGTGAAATAGCCGCCCCTGGTGGGGTGTGTGCCCGGGTAGGTGCGGTAGGGAATACCGTCGCCGTCGACGTCGCGGTAGCGGCCGAAGTCGGTGCCGGCTTCGAGTGCGTCGTGGGTCATCACCTTGCCGCGGTCGTACTCGACGCTGTCGTCCCAGGCGAAGGGGCGGCACAGGCGCTGGTTCATGCCGATATCGAGGTCACTCATCACGAACACCGGTGTCTGCAGGCGCTCGGCAAGATCCAGTGCCTGCGCCGACATTTCGAAGCACTCGTAGGGATCTTCCGGAAAGAGCAGCACGTGCCGGGTATCACCGTGCGAGGCGTAGGCGCAGGCGAGGATGTCGGACTGCTGCGTACGGGTCGGCATGCCGGTCGAGGGGCCGCCGCGCTGGATGTTGATCAGTACCGCCGGGATTTCGGCGAAGAAAGCCAGGCCAATGAACTCGGACATCAGCGAGATACCGGGGCCCGAAGTGGCGGTAAAGGCACGCGCGCCGTTCCAGCCGGCACCGACGACCATGCCGATCGATGCCAGTTCGTCCTCGGCCTGTACCACGGCGCAGCGCTGCTGGCCGGTCGCCGGGTCGACGCGCAATTTCTGCGTGAAGCGGATGAAGGCCTCGGCGACTGACGACGACGGGGTGATCGGATACCACGCACAGACCGTGGCCCCGCCATAGACACAGCCCAGAGCCGCGGCGGTGTTGCCATCGACAAAAATGTGGTCGCCAACCTTGTCGCGGCGCTCGACTTTGAGTCCGATCGGCTTGAGGTGTTCGCGCGCGTAATCGCGGCCGACCGCGAGCGCCTGGACGTTGGCATCGAGCAGCTTCTCCTTGCCTTTGAACTGCTGGGCGAAGAGTTTCTCGATTTCGCTCGCTTCGATGTCGAGCAAATGCGCCAGAGCGCCCACGTAGATGATGTTCTTGAACAGTTGCCGCTGCCGCGGGTCGCTGTAAGCGTTGTTGCAGAGCTCGGTGAGTGGCATGCCGATGACGTGGATGTCATCTCGCGAGCGCGAGCGGGGCAGCGGTCGGGAATTGTCGTAAAACAGGTAGCCGCCGGTTTCGACTTCCCGGACATCCTGGTCCCAGGTCTGCGGGTTCATGGCCACCATCATATCGACACCGCCGCGCCGACCCAGGTAGCCGCGTTCGGTGACGCGCACTTCGAACCAGGTCGGCAGTCCCTGGATATTCGACGGGAAGATGTTGCGCGGCGATACCGGTACTCCCATGCGCAGGATGGCGCGCGCGACAAGTTCGTTCGCCGAGGCCGATCCCGAGCCATTGATGTTGGCGAACTTGATGACGAAATCATTGACCGCTTCGATCTTCTGCATGGTCTTTCCTTAATGTGAAAGTCGCGCCAGCGACTCACGAACCTCCCTTCTCCCCTTGCGGGAGAAGGGGCAGGGGAAGAGGGGGACGGTCATGGCTTTCATGATCTGTGATATATCGACTGTCATGGCCGTCAGGCGGTTTGCTGGTCGGGAGCCGGCGCGGGCTTTGGCTTTCGCCTGACCTTTGGCTGCTGCTCGGATACAGGAGGGCTCGGGGGCTCGGGCAAAGGCGGCGGAGAGCCCGCATTGCGGCAGCCGGGCCCGGCGTAGGTGCTTGCGAACAGGAACTTCTGCATGTCCCAGGCGCCGGTCGGACAGCGCTCGGCGCACAGGCCGCAATGCAGACAGACATCCTCGTCCTTGACCATCACCCGCCCGGTCTTCAGGGAAGCCGAGACGTAAAGCTCCTGGCTCTTGTCGAGCGCCGGCGCGCTCAGACGTTGCCGCAGGTCTTCTTCATCGCCGTTGACGGTGAAGGAGATGCTGTCCATCGGGCAGATGTCCATGCACGCGTCGCACTCGATGCACAGCTTCGGTGCGAAGACCGTCTGCACGTCGCAGTTCAGGCAGCGTTGCGCTTCCTTGAAAGCCAGTTGCGGATCGAAGCCGAGTTCGACCTCGATCTTGATGTTCTTCAGCGCCGCACTGAGGTCGCGCAGTGGCACGCGCAGGCGCCGATCGGTGGAAATGGAGTTGTCGTACATCCACTGATGGATGCCCATTTTCTGCGAGACCAGCGAGGTCTGCGGCGCGGGCCGCTCGGCGAGGTCCTCGCCGTTGAGCAGGCGATCGATGGACACCGCCGCCTGGTGGCCGTGGGCAACCGCCCAGATGATGTTCTTCGGCCCGAAAGCCGCATCACCGCCGAAGAAGACGTTCGGCACGGTCGATTGCATGCTTGCCTCGTCGATCTTGGGCAATCCCCACTTGTCGAAGTCGATGCCGATGTCGCGCTCGATCCAGGGGAAGGAATTGTCCTGACCGACGGCGACCAGCACCTCGTCACAATCGAAATGTGCGTCGGGTTCGCCGGTCGGCACCAGGCTGCGGCGGCCGTTCGCGTCGAATTCGACGCGTACTTTCTCGAAAGTGGCGCCGGTAAGCCGTCCGCCGATGTGGGTGAAGGCCTTGGGGACCAGGTTGTTGAGGATCGGGATGCCTTCGTGCATCGCGTCTTCCTTTTCCCAGGGACTGGCTTTCATCTGCTCGAAGCCGGAGCGGACGATGACCTTGACGTCCTCGCCGCCAAGGCGGCGCGACGAGCGGCAGCAGTCCATGGCGGTGTTGCCGCCGCCGAGGACGATCACCCGCTTGCCGATCGAAGTGGTGTGGCCGAAAGCGACGCTGGCCAGCCAGTCGATGCCCAGGTGAATCGACTTTGCTGCCTCTTTCCGTCCGGGGATGTCGAGGTCGTGCCCGCGCGGCGCGCCGGAACCAACGAAAATCGCGTCGTAGCCTTCGCCGATCAGATTCTTCAGCGAACTGACGTACTGGCCGCCGCGCAGCTCGACGCCGAGGTCGAGGACGTAACCGGTCTCCTCGTCGATGACTTCCTCGGGCAACCGAAACTTCGGGATCTGGGTACGCATCATGCCGCCGGCGAGGGCGTCGCCGTCGTAGATCACCACTTCGTAGCCGAGCGGTGCCAGGTCGCGCGCCACGGTCAGTGATGCCGGCCCGGCACCGACGCAGGCGACGCGCCGGCCGTTTTTCTGTGCTGCTGGCGGCGGCAGAAGGTGGCGGATGTCGTCCTTGTAGTCGGCAGCCACGCGCTTCAGGCGGCAGATCGCCACCGGCTCCTTGCGTTCGCGACCGTCCGCTGTTTCGTCCTCGACGCGACCGCGGCGACAGGCCGGTTCGCAGGGGCGATCACAAGTTCGCCCGAGGATGCCGGGAAAAACGTTCGACACCCAGTTGACCATGTAGGCCTCGCCATAGCGACCGGCAGCGATCAAGCGAATGTATTCGGGAACAGGCGTGTGGGCCGGGCAGGCCCACTGGCAATCAACGACTTTGTGGAAATAGTCGGGGACGCTGATATCGGTCGGTTTCAAGGCGAGCGCATCCTTTCTTCGGCACGAGTCCGGGGTCGCGGTTACCGGCCCCAAAGAGGTCCATACTAGCGCGGCTGTGCAGACCTGAAAAGGGTTATTTTTCAGAGCGATGTCATCGAAAATTCGCGCCGTGGCGTGAGCAGAGCTCGCACCGGATGCCTGTCGGCCGGTACTCGTTGTAAGATGCAGGCATCACAGTTCCCGGAGGTTTGGCCATGCTTCACACACTCGCTGCCGTCCTTTCTTTCCTGCTTTTGGCGCTACCGTTGCCGCTGCGCGCTGAAGTGATCGATATCGACAACGCCGAACTGCTGCGCCTGCGGGCCGCAGGGGTGCCGATCATCGACATCCGTACGCCTGGCGAATGGCAGGAAAGCGGTGTCGTCGAGGGCAGCCAACTGATTACCTATGTTGACGAGCGCGGCGTCGTCGATGCACCCGCCTGGCT
Source organism: Candidatus Accumulibacter meliphilus (assembly GCA_003332265.1). Taxonomy (GTDB): domain Bacteria; phylum Pseudomonadota; class Gammaproteobacteria; order Burkholderiales; family Rhodocyclaceae; genus Accumulibacter; species Accumulibacter meliphilus. The sequence goes on along the minus strand of QPGA01000081.1, from coordinate 3,790 downwards.
GGCAAAGGTGCAGGGCGTGGCCAAGCCCGACCAGCCGGTGATCGTTATTTGCCGTAGCGGCAACCGGACGCGTGCGGCGAGCCAGCTCTTGTCGCAGCAGGCGGGCTACGCGACGGTGTACAACGTCAAGGACGGGATGCGCGCCTGGGTGCAGGAAGGGCGGCCAGTGACGCCCTTGGCGAGTAGCGTCGCCCAGTGCCCGGCCGGCACTCGCTGCTGAGCGTGCTGCGGGTAGTGGCTAACGGTCATGACAGTCGAGATACCCCGGATGATGAAAGTCATGACCGTCGCCCCTCTCACTTGCAGTGCGCATTCCGGCTTGCACGCCGGAATCGTTCGACGGGCTGGGCGCATGCGCCCAGAATTCCCCGTCTCACCCCGGCCCTTCTCCCACAGGGGGAGAAGGGAGGTTCGTGAGTCGCTTGCGCGACTTTCACATTAACGCGGGCTGATGACGTCTGCCGGGTCAGCGTACAAAGCTGCCAGCAGTTGCTCATAGATCCGCAAATCGCCGCTCGAAAAGCAGCAGAAGATCACCTCTTCAATGCCGCCGAGCGTACCTGTCGTTGCCTGCACCGTGGCCACGGCAAGCTCTGCCGCTTGTTCGATCGGGTAGCCATAAATGCCCGTGCTGATGCTTGGAAAAGCGAGCGTGCGCAGCGCATTGGCGGCAGCGATCTCGATGGCGCGACGATAGCAGGAGGCCAGTAGTTCCGGCTCGCCCCTGTCGCCACCGTGCCAGACCGGACCCACCGCGTGAATGATGCACCCGGCCTGAAGTTGGTAGCCCTTGGTGAGTTTGGCGTCACCCGTCGCGCAGCCACTGAGGCCTTGACACTCGCGAAGCAAGTCCCGACCGGCGGCGTGATGGATTGCCCCGTCCACACCGCCGCCGCCGAGCAGCGAGGAGTTGGCGGCGTTGACGATCGCATCAACCGCCAGCGTGGTGATATCGGCGCGCAGCGCACGCAGCAAAGTGGTCATGATGTTGCAGCCTGATGATTGCCTGTGACGATTGTAAGCAGCCAAGAGTCGAGGTCAAGCAGGTCAAGCGTCTGAAGGTGCTGCGCAGGCGGTAGCCATGCTGCTATAGTGGCAGCGGGTGAGGAGGGCACTGCTGGCGGTATTCGGGCACGCCTCATTCAGCGAATTGCCAATTGCCAATTGAGAGGGAGGATACACATGTCTATGTTGAGTTCTCGTAGTGCGGCACGCCTGGTTGCCGCCTCCGCTGCAACTGCCTTGCTGGCCGCTTGCTCCAACATGCAAATGGGGTCACAGGATGCCAAGACCACGGCCACCGGGGCGGCCGGCGGTGCAAACGCCCAGAATGCCAACGGCCAACTCGAGAGATGCGATAGCTCGCTCGGCACGCTTGCCGTGGTTGAGGACACGCAAGCACCGTGGTATGGCATTCTGACCGGCCAGTGGGGCCTGGGATCGACGACGCCGGTGCTCAAGCTGATGGTCCAGCAATCGAACTGTTTCGTGGTCGTCGAACGCGGCCGTGCGATGAACAACATGATGCAGGAGCGCGCCCTGGAAGACTCGGGGGAACTGCGCAAGGGCTCCAAGTTCCACAAGGGGCAGATGGTCTCGGCCGATTACTCGATGAGTCCGTCGATTACCTTCAGCAACAGCAATGCGGGAGGTGGAGGGGGGGCGCTTGGCGGCGTGAGCGGTGCGCTGGGCGTTTTCGGTGCCATTGCCAGCAGCATGAACGTCAAGGAGGCCAGTACCTTGCTGACCCTGATCGACAACCGTTCCGGCGTGCAGCTGGCGGCCGCCGAAGGCAGTGCCAGCAATATCGACTTTGGCGCGGTCGGTAGCCTCTTTGGCCGCGGCCTGGGTGGGGCCGCCGGCGGTTACGCGAATACCGCGCAGGGCAAGGTGATCGTCGCCGCTTTCACTGACTCGTACAATAACCTTGTGCGTGCGGTCAAGAACTACCAGGCGCAGGAGGTCAAAGGCGGCCTCGGGACTGGCGGCAATCTGGGCGTGCAGGGTGGCGAAGGAGCACCGGCTACCAAGAAAAAGAGCAAGAAGCCCTAGAGCTAGCGCGTACTTGAAGAGGGAAAGAGGGGCCGGCCTGTCCGGCCCTTTTTCTTGGGCGCAGTTTTGGGGGCGATTGCGAAGTGCCAGCAAGCCCGGCTGGCGCCTTGCGTGCTTTGGCGGTAGGCTGGACGCCCGTCGTCTGTCGCCTGCGGGCATGACTCGCCGACCCGCAGCAAGGAAGCCATTGTGAAAACAGAGCAAGAGACTATTACGGGCGGTGCCGCTGCCCCCCACATCACCGCGGATCTGCAATGGTACAAGGATGCCGTGATCTATGAGCTGCACGTCAAGGCGTTTTTCGATTCCAACGATGACGGTGTTGGCGACTTCCACGGCCTGACCGGGAAGCTCGATTACGTCGCCGATCTCGGCGTCAACACGATCTGGCTGCTGCCCTTCTATCCGTCGCCGTTTCGCGACGATGGCTACGACGTGGCCGACTATCGCAACGTGCACCCGACCTACGGCACGCGACAGGATTTCCGCGTTCTGGTGCGTGAGGCGCACAAGCGCGGCCTGCGCATCATCACCGAGCTGGTGGTCAATCACACTTCGGACGAGCATCCCTGGTTCCAGGCGGCGCGGCGGGCACCAAAAGGCTCGTCGAAACGGAATTTCTACGTCTGGAGCGACGATCCGCACAAATATGCCGGCACGCGCATCATCTTCACGGATACCGAGAAGTCGAACTGGACCTGGGATGAGGTGGCGCAGCAGTACTACTGGCATCGCTTCTTCAGCCACCAGCCGGACCTGAACTTCGATAATCCGAGCGTTCGCCGGGCAGTGATTCGCACCATGCGCTTCTGGCTGGACATGGGTGTCGATGGCTTTCGTCTGGACGCCATTCCCTACCTCATCGAGCGCGACGGCACCAGCAACGAGAACCTGCGCGAGACGCACCAGGTAATCAAGGAGATTCGCGCCAGCCTCGACGAAAAATACACCGGCAAGCTGCTGCTGGCCGAGGCCAATATGTGGCCGGAGGATGTGCGCGAATACTTCGGCGATGGCGATGAGTGTCACATGGCCTACCACTTTCCGTTGATGCCGCGGATGTTCATGGCCATCGCCCAGGAGGATCGGCATCCGATCGTCGAGATCATGCAGCAGACGCCGGAGATTCCCGAAAGCTGCCAGTGGTCGATCTTCCTGCGCAACCATGACGAGCTGACGCTCGAGATGGTGACCAGCAAGGAACGCGACTACATGTACGACATGTTCGCGGCCGACAAGCGTTCGCGGATCAACTTCGGGATCCGGCGCCGGCTGGCACCGTTGATGGAAAACGACCGCGACCGCATCAAGCTGATGAACAGCCTGCTGTTGTCGATGCCCGGTTCGCCGATCATCTACTACGGCGACGAGATCGGCATGGGCGACAACATTTTCCTGGGCGATCGCGATGGTGTGCGTACGCCGATGCAATGGACGTCGGACCGCAACGGTGGCTTCTCGCGCGCCGACCCGCAGCGCGTCTACCTGCCGCCGATCCAGGATTCGATGTACGGTTTCGAGGCCATCAACGTCGAGGCGCAGCTGCGTACGCCGGGGTCGCTGCTCAACTGGACCCGGCGCATGCTGGCGGTACGCAAAACCTCTTCGGCCTTCGGACGCGGCACTTTCACTCTGCTGCATCCGGGCAACCGCAAGGTGCTGGCCTACCTGCGCGAGTACGACGATGACGTCATCCTCTGCGTGGCCAACGTCAGCCGCTCGGCGCAACCGGTCGAAC
>QPGA01000009.1:92873-110162 GCA_003332265.1 Candidatus Accumulibacter meliphilus | reverse complement strand
AGAACCTGACGGTGACGCGTGACTATGGTGTTTTCACCGCGCACCGGCACGAGGTTGACGAAATCGTCCAGTGTTTCGACGCCGACTGGAACCGCGAGCACTTCGATCCCGGCGAGGACTCGCATCTGGTGTGGTGCAACATCAATGGGCGCAACCGCGTGGCCCGTTTCATCGATGCGGCGCGGGAAACGCTTTTTCTGCAGAACGAACGCTACCAGGACGAAGTGATCATCGAGCGCCTGGTGCGTGCCACCACCCGCGGCGTGCAACTGCACGTGCTGGCGCGCCCGGCGCACACGCTGAAGACCGGCAAACTCGTCGAGGGGATCGAGGGGCTGCGCATTCTGCAGGATCTCGGCGCCAGGATCCACAAGCTGCACGGGCTCAAGCTGCACGCCAAAATGATGCTGGCCGATGGCAAGCGCGCAATCATCGGCTCGATAAACCTCGCCCCCGGCAGCTTCGACAGCAGGCGCGAACTGGCCATCGAGGTCGACGACGAGGCGGTCGTCAAGCGCGTACGGGATGTGGCGCATCGCGACTGGAGCAGCTCGCGTGCGCTCGATCTCTCGGACGAAGGGCTACTCGCGGATCTCAAGGAGAGCGAAGTCGATGCCGCCGAGGTACTGGCGTTGAGCAACGGCAACGGCAACGAGAGCAGGAAGGGCGGGCATAACGGCGATCATAACGGAGGCAGTCACAACCACGGCGGCCACCATCACGGCGGAAACTGAAGGGCGTCGATTCATTGTTCCCGCGCCAACGGCGCGGCCGCTGTCACCACCGCTCGCGACCCAGCCGCAAGTCTCATCACGAATGCGCTGCTACAGCTGCGACTAGCCAGCGCTGCTCAGTAGCGCTCCCTGCCGACGGACGCGACCGAGCGCTTCGAGCGTGTCGACGATCTGCGACAGGCGTTTTTTCCATGCCCCTTTGCCGGTGAAGCGTGCGGCCAGCTCGGCTTCCGAAAGCGGTACAGCTGCGGCTGCCAGGGCGTTGGCGACGGCGGCGACCTGTTCGGGCAGTGCCGCCGGCCAGGCCTGGCGTGCGCTGGGACTTACTGGCACGGCGGTGGCCAGCGCAGCCTGTTTAACTGCCGGATCGTCGATAGCGAGCGGCGACTGGCTCGCCACTGCCTCGGGGTGCTGGTATTCCGGCCGCAGCCAGCGCACCTGGCCGCGCGCTTCTTCCGCCGCACGTTCGGCGTTCAACGCGACCAGGCGCACGAGCAGGGTTTCGCCGGCCGCGTCTTTCTGCTCCGGGTTGGCGAGTGCGCTGGTGAGGTCGCTCCAGCCATAGGCGTCGAGGACTGCGGCGTCGAGTTCGTCATGCAGGGTCTTCAGCACGCTTACCAGGCCCTGCTCGTGGATGGTTTTTTCCCTGGCGCTGAGCGCTTCGCCGCTGCGCAGTTTTTCGAGCACGTTGTACATGCCGGTCAGGGTCAGGGTAGCGTGGGCTTCCTGTTGGCGCTTGCGGTGGGCGTCGAGTTGCTCGGCGAGGTCGCGGATGCGGGCGGCTTGTTCGTGGGTTGCGGCGGGGAAGGGGAAGGGCTCGAAACAGCGGGATTTGTTGTAACGCGGGTCGTTGCCCATGCCGAGTCGGCCACCGGCAGCCAGCGCCCAGACGACGTGGGCCGAAGATGACAGCACGCCCAGATGCAGGGCGTCGGCGCTCGCGAGGCAAACCAGCATGTTGTCGGGCGCGACTTCAGCGTCAAGAAGCTGGAAAGTTCGGTGCTTGGCAGTCTCGACGGTAGCTGTGTAGCGCGGCAGACCCGTCAGCATCTTTCGTAGCTCTTGCCGTGGCTTGCCGTGCAGCCACCAAAGACGGGCATAGCCAGCGCCATCTGGCGTTCCAGCCTTCGCATCACGCTCTGGCTTCACTCGCTCAAGCACGCGTTGGAAGGTTGCCGGGTAGCGAACACGAACTTCTTCGGCCGTCAGGCCGAATAGATCAATGAGCTTCACGCCGCGTGGTCGATCAGTGAGGTCGCGACCGTTGCGGTACGGTTTGATCGGTGCGTCGGGTTCGAGAAGTGCGGCCTCGGCAGCGGTAACGATGAAGCCGGCGCCGTGCAGCTTGAAGCCCGGTGAACTGATGCCGCCGTTAGCTTTCAGCGCCTTCGCGGCTGCGACATTGGCGCCTATCCGCAAGTCCGGATGCAGCAACCCAAGCTGCTCCTGCAGTTCAACCTCCAGGCCTTCGCCCTTGCCTTCGCGCTCGGCGGTCACGCTGAGCAGCCGGCCTTCGCCGCTGCCCGGCACTCCGACGGTCATCGCGATGCGCACGGCGGCACCGTCGGCACTGTCCACCCACGGGTGGTCGGGGACTGCGAAGGCGAGCGAGATGCCTTTATCGAGCGCAGCCTGCACCACGCGACGGTTGAAGGTCTGCTTGAGGCTGTTGGTGGTGATCAGGCCGAAGCGGCGAGCCTTGCCCGTCGCGACGAGTTGCGCGGCGTGGTGCCACCAGAACATCACCAGNTCGGCGGATTCGGGAACCTCTTTCCAGGTCTTGCGCAGCGCTTCGACGTAGCCGTCGCCGAGCGCGGCACGCATGCCGCCGGCGCCGATGAACGGCGGGTTGCCGACGATGTAGTCCGCCTGCGGCCATGTCGCCTGGCGCGGGTTGATATAGCGCTGCAGCGGCGTGCGGGCGTTTTCGTCGGGCACCTGCTCGCCGGTGACCGGGTGGGTTTTCGTGGTCACGCCGTTCCAGCGGCTGACCGGGACGCCGCGCTCGTCGACGACCGTTTCGATGCCATCGCAGGCCAGTACCGCGTCGCGGCATTCGATGTTGCGGAAGTCCTTGAGGATCGGTTGCGGCGGCAGGCCGCTGCCGCTGGTGCGGAAGTGCCATTGCAGGTAGCCGATCCAGAGCACCAGTTCGGCGATGGCGGCGGCGCGCGGGTTGAGTTCGAGACCGAGGAACTGCTGCGGGTCGACGGTCAGCCCTTCGGCTTCGAGGCGTTGCTGGCCGCGTCCGAAAGCGTGCAACTGGTCGAGCACTTCGCCTTCGAGGCGCTTCATGTGTTCGAGCGTCACGTAGAGGAAATTCGCCGAGCCGCAGGCGGGGTCGAGGACGCGAATCTGGCACAGGCGGTGGTGGAAGGCGTCGACCTCGGCACGCGCGGCGTCGAGCCTGCCTTCGTTGGCGAGCAGCAGGGCCGCCGCCTGGACGTTGCGCCATTCGCCGCGCAGCGGCTCGACGACGGTCGGCAGGACCAGGCGTTCGACGTAGGCACGCGGCGTGTAGTGGGCGCCGAGCGCGTGCCGCTCGCTGGGCGTCAGCGCGCGTTCGAGCAGGGTGCCGAAGATCGCCGGTTCGACCTGCGTCCAGTCGGCGTGCGCGGCCTGCAGCAGCAGGCCGATCTGCTCGCGGTCCAGGGCGATCACTTCCGGCTGCTTGAAGAGCTTGCCGTTGAAGCGCGGCAGGGTGGCGCGCAGGACGACGGAGAAGCCGCCGGCGTCCATCTCGCGCCACAGCGCGGCGAGCAGCGGCACGAATTGCTGCGGACTGTTGTGCAGGGTCTCGAGCAAGGTGGTGAAGGCGCCCTGGCCATTCTCCCGGGGCAGCAGGCCGACATCTTCGGCGAACATCGAGAACAGGCAGCGGGTGAGGAAGCCGGCGACGAGTTCGGGGTGATGGCCGGCGCCTTCGAGCGTGCGGGCGATGCGTGCCAAGTGGCCGGCGATCGCGCGCGTGACGCGCGCCGAGACGCGCGTCGGGTCCAGCGCCAGCGGGTCGCGCCACAGCATCTGCAGGCGCTCGCGGATGCCGGGCTCGGCGAGGTCGGCGAGTTTGATGCGATGCGAGCGCGGGTCGGGGAAAGGGGTATAGGTGGCGCCGGAGCGTGTGAAGTCGGCGTACAGCTCGATGACGTGGCCGACATCGACGACGACCAGGAACGGCGGCCGGCCCTCGTCGGCGGGCAGCGCGCGAGCATAGCCTTCGGCCTGGCCGCGCGCCCGCTGCAAGGCATCGTCGAAGCCCTTGCCGGCGGCGACGAGGCGGATCTTCTTGGCTTCGAGAACGAAATGGCCGCGCTTGTAGCAGTCGATGCGCCCGCTCGACGAGCTGCCGTCGCCGTGGCGAAAGCTGACGCGGCGCTCGAAGACGTAGGCATTGTCGCGGCTATCGTCGTGTGCCGGGTCGGGGGAGGGGACGTCGAGCAGCCGACAGAGGTCGGTGACGAAGAGCTGATAGTTGGCCAGCTCGGAACCGTCGGCCGCGCGCCAGCGGGCGACAAAGGCGGCGGCAGAGTCTGCGGCAGCGGCGTCGGCGCTGCCGCTCGGGCTGGGGTCGGTCATGGGCCGGGATTATGACATGGAGGATGACGTTGCGGCGCGACAGCAGGCACGCGCCTCCTCGCAATGACGGTGGCTGGGGGATGCTGGCCTTGCTGCAGCCACCCGCCAGCGCCGCTGTGGCTGTTCGGCCTGGTGCAGCTGTTGTTGCCGGTGGTGTGGACGCCATCTGGTTCACGCAACCCCTGGCACGAAGCCCGTCCAGCAGCAGCCTTGCCCCGCGGCAGCGTCTGAAGCACAATCTGGCCGTCGCTTGCGGGCGGCCATTCCGCCAAGAAACCACGAGGCCTCCATGCTCGACACGCCCGACGAATACCAGGAAATCCGCGCTGCCGTGCGCGACCTCTGCAGCCAGTTCCCGGACGCGTATTTTCGCCAGATCGACGAGCAGCGCGGCTATCCCGAAGCTTTTGTCGATGCGCTGATCGGCGCCGGCTGGCTGTCGGCGATGATTCCCGAGGAATACGGCGGCTCGGGCCTGGGTCTGACGGCGGCGAGCGTGATCATGGAAGAGATCAATCGAAGCGGCGGCAACGCTGCGGCCGTGCATGGCCAGATGTACAACATGGGCACGCTGCTGCGCAGCGGCAGCCGGGCGCAGAAAGAAAAATACCTGCCGGACATCGCCGCCGGCAAGCTGCGCATCCAGGCGATGGCGGTCACCGAGCCCGGCGCCGGCACCGACACCACGCGCATCAAGACCAGCGCCGTGAAAAAGGACGGCCGCTACGTGGTCAACGGCCAGAAAGTCTGGATTTCGCGCGTCCAGCACTCGGACCTGATGGTCCTGCTGGCGCGCACGACGCCACGCGCCGAGGTGACGAAGAAGTCCGCAGGGATGTCGATCTTCATCGTCGATCTGCAACAAGCCATTGGCAATGGTTTGCGCGTGCAGCCGATCGCCAACATGGTCAATCACGAAACCAACGAACTGTTTTTCGACAATCTGGAGATTCCCGAAGAGAATCTGATCGGCGAGGAAGGCCAGGGTTTCAGGTACATTCTCGACGGCCTCAACGCCGAGCGCGCGCTGATCGCCGCCGAGTGCATCGGCGACGGCTACTGGTTCGTCGAACGTGCCAGCCGCTACGCCCGCGAGCGCGTCGTCTTCGACCGCCCGATCGGCCAGAACCAGGGCGTGCAGTTTCCGATTGCCGAGGCTTTCATCGAAGTCGAGGCGGCCAACCTGATGCGCTTCAAGGCCTGCGCGCTGTTCGACGCGCAGCAGCCCTGCGGTGCCGAAGCGAACATGGCCAAGTATCTCGCCGCCAAAGCCTCGTGGGAGGCGGCCAACGTCTGCTTACAGACACACGGCGGCTTCGGCTTCGCCACCGAGTACGACATCGAGCGCAAGTTCCGCGAGACGCGCCTCTACCAGGTGGCGCCGATCTCGACCAATCTGATCTTTTCCTACGTCGCCGAGCACCTGCTCGGGTTGCCGCGCTCGTTCTAGGAAGCCTGCCATGCGCCCGCTCGACGGCATCACCGTAGTCACTCTCGAACACGCCATCGCCGCGCCTTTCTGCACCCGCCAGTTGGCTGATCTTGGCGCCCGCGTGATCAAGGTCGAACGACCGCGAACCGGCGATTTTGCGCGTGCCTACGACGAGCGCGTGCGTGGCCTGGCGTCGCATTTCGTGTGGACCAACCGCTCGAAGGAGAGCCTGACGCTGGACGTCAAGCATGCCGAGGCAGAGGCGATCCTGCGCAAGCTGCTGGAACAGGCCGACGTGCTGGTGCAAAACCTCGCCCCCGGCGCTGCCGCGCGTCTCGGCCTGTCGTACGAAGCGCTGCGCGAGCGACATCCGCGGCTGATCGTCTGCGACATCTCCGGTTATGGCAGCGACGGGCCGTATCGCGACAAGAAAGCCTACGACCTGCTGATCCAGAGCGAGTCGGGCTTCCTCTCGGTGACCGGCCTGCCGGACGCGCCGGCCAAGGCCGGCTGCTCGGTCGCCGACATCTCCGCCGGGATGTACGCGCAGAGCAACATCCTGGCCGCACTTTTGCAGCGAGGCAGGACTGGGCGCGGCTGTCACATCGAAGTGTCGATGCTCGAAAGCATGGTCGAGTGGATGAGTTACCCGCTGTACTACGCTTTTGACGGCGCGGCGCCACCGCCGCGCGCCGGCGCCGCGCACGCGACGATTTTTCCCTACGGTCCGTTTACCGCCGGTGACGGCAAAACGGTGATGCTCGGCTTGCAGAACGAGCGCGAGTGGCAGGTCTTCTGCGCGCAGGTGCTCGAATTGCCCGAGCTGGCCAGCGACGCGCGCTTTTCGTCGAACTCGCGGCGCACGCAGGCACGTGACGAGCTGCGCGCGCTAATCGACGCGCGCTTCGCGCGCCTCAGCTCCGAGCAGCTGATCGCCAGGCTCGACGCCGCGCAGATTGCCAACGCGCGCATGAACGACATGCACGACGTCTGGGAGCACCCGCAGCTCAAGGCGCGCGGCCGCTGGACCGAGGTCGATACCCCGTCCGGCCCGATCCCGGCCCTGCTGCCACCCGGTCAGGTCGATTCCTTCACGCCGCGCATGGATGCCGTGCCGGCGCTCGGGCAGCACAGCGACGCGATCTTGCTGGAACTCGGCTGGAATGAGGCCGCGATCGAGCGGCTGCGGGCGGTGGGGGCGGTCTGAGCGGTGTGAGCGCCCTGGCGCGGCGGCACGCCAGACGCATGGCGTGCACAGCGTCAAGGCCTGTATCGGCGGGATACGTGCCGCGGTCGGCGTGGTCGTAGAGCAAGCCGGCGCAGGGTACTGCGTCGAGTTTGAGTGCGCAGGCGCGACCGCCTCAGTCGCGTCAGAAATCATGAAACGGCGTCATGCGTGTGCTCGCTTCTGCGGACAGGCTCTGGCGACCGCAGTGCTCAACAACAGGTCCCGGCGCTCCACGAACTTTAATATCAGCAGCAGAAGCGTACCGACGGCCATCACCGCGGCCGCCAGGTAAAGACCCGCGGCGTAGCTGCCCAGGCTGCCCGCGAGCCAACCGGTGACAGCCGGGGCGATGATCTGGGCGGCCCCGTAGGAAAGCGTCATCTTGCCCATCATCTTCGCCGGGCGCGTCGGGTAGTAGCGCCCGGCCATGGTCAATACCAGGCTCACCATACCGATGAAAGTGCCGCCAAAGAGCAAGGCCCCGGCCAGCGCCGCTAGCAGGCTGTCAGCCATCACCGGCAGCAGGATGCCGACGATCTGTAACAGGGCCGCCACGATCAGCGCGTTCAGCTCACCGGTACGTCGGGCGATCAGGTCCCAGACAATGCACGCCGGCGCAGCAGCCACACCAAGCGCCAGGAAGACCAGTGTGCCGCGCCCGGTCAGACCGGGCAGGTGGTCGACGATGGCCACGATAAAGGTCGCACTGACCACATAGCCAAAGCCGGCGCAGAAATAGGCAGCCATCAGCAGGCGCATGAAAGTGGCACTCGGCGGATTGTCGAGCATCTGCTGACCGCCTTTGGTGACCGTGCTGCGGTCGGGTGCCGGCAGCCAGCGCAGGGCCGGAATCAGCAGCAGACTGCCAATGAGGGTGAACACGAACCACTGTGCGCGCCAGTCCAGCCAATGGCTCATCAGCGCAACGGCGGCCGCACAGCCGGCGATACCCAGGCCGATCCCGGCAAAGTGAATACCCAGTTCGCTGCGATGATGGTGGCGAATCAGCCAGTTGAGAATCAAGCCGGTGCCGAGCAGCATGCCGGCGGCGCTACTCAGCCCGGCGATGAAGCGCGACAGCGCCCAGATGCTTACGTCGGTGGTCAGACCCATGACGGCGGTGCTGAGAACGGCGACTACCAGACCGATCCGGTAGAGGCGATCCTTGAGCACCAGGTCGCTGATCAGCGACGCCACTACTGCGCCGCTCAGGTAACCCGCGTAGTTGATCGCCGCCAGCCAGGCGGCTGCCCCGACGCCAAGTCCCGCCTGTTCTTGCATCAACGGAAGGAGCGGCGTGTAGGAAAAACGAGCGACGCCGAGGACCAGCATCAGGCTGCAGATGCCGGCGCCCAGCACGTGCAGACGTTGCAGGCGTTCTTGCTGCTCGTTCATGTCCAAGTCTCCTTCAGTTGAATGTGAAAGTCGCGTACGCGACTCACGAATCTCTCCTTCTCCACTGGCGGGCGAGGCCGGGAGCAGAGATGGACGGTCATTGCTTTCATGATCTGAGCTATCTCGACATGGCATGACCGTTGGTGGCGACACAATAACTGCTATAAACTATCTGCACAATTGAATAGTCAAGATTGATTCCTTCTCTAATGGAGATATGTGGATGGAGCTGACCGCCCTTCGTACCTTCGCCGCCGTCGTCGATGAAGGTGGCATCCTGGCTGCTTCGCGCAAGCTGAACACCGTCCAGTCCAACGTCACCAGTCGCATCCGGCGGCTCGAGGAAGAGCTGGGTGCTAGGCTATTCTTCCGCAGCGGCCGTGGCGTGGCGCTGGCGCCCGCCGGGCGGGTACTGCTTGACTACGCGCGTCGCATGCTGCACCTCGAACGTGAGAGCGGCGCCGCCGTTCGTCTGGTCGGCGATGGCGTCGGTGAGTTGCGCATTGGCAGCATGGAGACTTTTGCTGCGCTGCATTTGCCGCTGGCCCTGAAAGCCGTCCGTGCCAAGCATCTGCGTCTCGAACTGCGCATCGAAACCGATACCAGCGCGATGCTGCTCAACAAGGTGCTGACCCACAAGCTCGATTGCGCCATCGTCGCCGGCCCGATCGCCCACCCGGATCTGTGCTTCGATGAACTCCTCGTCGAGGAACTAGTGCTCGTTCATGCTGCCGACGCCAATCCACTGCTGCTGCCCTTGATCCTCTTCCGTGAAGGCTGCGCCTATCGTACCCGCGCCCTCGCCTGGCAACGCACCAGCGGTCACGCTATCGCCGAGGCCATGGAATTCGGCACCCTCGACGGGATTCTGGGTTGCGTTTCCGTCGGTTTGGGATGGACCCTGATGCCGAGGCGGGTCGTCGAGCAGTCGCGTCACGCCGCCGACTTCGTCGTACAGGCCTTGCCCGACGAGATCAGCCAAGTGCCGACAGGCCTGATTTACCTCGCCGAGGCGCCGCCGCTAGCGGCGTTGCAGACGCTTACCAAGGCTGTCGCTGACGCGACGACACAGAAACTCCAACCCCAGTGTAGGGCTGCATCGTTGATGGGGTCAGCTCACGAAACGGAACATATCGTACGCTAAGCCCTACGTATGCGACCACTTTAGTCACCTGCGCAGCTTGATGAAGTTCATCTTTCATTGCATCGACAATATCGAGTCGTACGGCATGCCGGTCGACACCCTTGTCGCTATAGAAGCACCAGGCGGCGATGACCAGCGTGGCATATTTGATACTGCCACCGCGCGCCAGGTTTTCGCTAATCGTCGGGATCAGGAACTTTGGCATCTTGGCTGAACTTTCCAGACAGATGCGTGCCACGCTGTCCTTGATGTTCGTGTTTCCAAAGCGCTCGAACAGACTGTCCTTATGGGCTTCCAACTCGCCCCTGCAACCGGCTTCCGCACCGGCGTGGCCTCGACATCCATGAACCGGCGATAGGCTGCAAAAAGCGGATCCGCCATGCAGCCGTCGATGGTCTTGTGCCCGTGGATCGAACCGAGCATCTCGAGGACCGAATGGCTCCTCAGCGCGCTTGGCAGCATGCATGCCTGGCGGCGATTATTGTAGTATTGTAGTGATAAGCACGCTGAAGCGAAGTACTGTGCAAAAGCAAACGGCAAGAGAGAGAGTGTACCCAGATGCCCGGCACAGAAAGAAGTGAGGCAGGTGACAAGATCTATGAGCTCATACTAACCGCGATCAGGTTCGAGATAGAGCTGATGAATGCAAGGGTCAATTGGCTTCTGACCAGCCAAGCCTTCCTTTTCGTGCCACTCGTGATTGGCGCAGAGGGACGACCGATCGGCCAGAGCCCGCTGCATCCGCACATACCCCTGCTCGGCCTAGCGCTCTGTCTCCTTCTCACGGTCTCGATCCTCGCCGCCGCGTTGCGCCTTTCGCAGTGGCGCTCGAAGCTGCGGGGCACAGCCTACGCCGACGAGCAGACGCCGAGCGAGTTCTCCGGTGTCATGCGAAACACTCCGCTGTTACACATCATGGCGGCAGCCGGTGCTTTCGGTGTGCCGCTGGTGTTGATTTCGACGTGGTCGTGGATCCTCCTGTCGTAAAACTGGGAGACGTCGAACGGCGGGCTGTTGGTCGTCGATGCGGGAGTATCATGTGCGGCGCGGGACGCTGTCCTGGCAATCAGGTCAATTTCTTCTTGCAATGCAGGGGCCGTCCACACATGACCCTTTTGCTTATGACCGCAAATTCCAAAATCTCGGTTTCAAGACGGCCTCTCAGGAAGGGTTGGCGATTTCTAATTCGTTTAACGGTCATGACACGTGGAGACACCCCAAGTCATGAAAGTCATGACCGTTTCCCTCTTCCCCTGACCCTTCTCCCACGAGGGGAGACGGGAGTTTCGTGAGTCGCGTGCGCGACTTTCACATTAAGAGCAGAGGGTGCGTCTCAAGAACTGAACACTCTGCGCTGCAACTTCATCCAAATCCGCGCCGGGCATCAGGTCGCGCCAGACCGCGATGTTTTTACCCACCGTCCCGCCTGGGCGAACAAAGGGTTCCATCACAAGCGGGCCGTCAAAGTTGATGTTGTCGAGAGCAGTCTTGATCGCGCCCCAGTCCATCCGTCCTGTTCCTGGAGGCTTGCGGTTGTTTTCTCCGACATGTAGTTGGCTGAGGTATGAGCCGGCGAGTTCAATGGCTCCTCCGATGGAATCTTCTTCAATGTTCATGTGGAAGGTATCCAGCAGGATTTTGCAGTTGGGGCTATCTATCTCTTCTACATAGCTTACTGCTTCTGCGCAGGTGTTGAGCATGTACTGCTCAAAACGGTTAATGACCTCGACAGATAAAATTACACCCAGATCCTCTGCCAAAGGGATCATTTCCCGCATGCTTTTAAGGCTCTGATCCCGAATCAGTTTCTTCTGTTCGATGCTCTCCAGATCGTTGGCGGGCCAGAAGCTGTGCACCGTTCCTCCAATGCCTCCTCCGCCCATATCGGCAACTCCTTTAATCATCTCTTTCATAAAGTGGACGCCCGTTTTGCGGATATTCTCATCGAGTGAAGAAACATTGTTCTCCGGGGTCAGGCCGATGCCGTAACTAAGGACAATTCCCTCGCGCTGAGCCTCCTCACGAAGCGCGGCGCGTTCGTCTGAAGTCATCACGGCGATGGTGCCGCCATTGATTTCAAGTTGGTCAAAACCCAGCTTCTTCGCTTTTTTAATATAGGGAAGAAAATCTACGTCCCACTCCTGGGTCCAGTACGCGTAATAAATACCAATATTTCTCATCGCAATTTCCTTTGATTGTATTCAAGTATTCACAGTTGGTTCCACTATGGGACTGCTGTATTCGGCGCCTATACGCAGGAATATCCACCATCAACCATCAGGTCCATGCCCGTGGTGAACGAGGAGGCGTCATCCGCCAAATAGAGAACTGCCCCCACCAATTCTTCGGGAGTTCCCATGCGCCGCTGCGGGGTCATGGCCGTCCACACGCTTTTCCATTCTTCAGGAGCGGCTACCGTCATCTCGGTGCCGATATATCCGGGACTCAAGCTGTTGACCCGCACATTGTGGGATGCCCACTCTACGGCGAGTGATTTGCTCAGCATGATGACCGCCGCCTTTGAAGCGTTGTAGGAACACTGGGGCTGGGGCACGTTGACAACGGAGCCGGACATGGATGCCGTATTGATAATCACACCGGATTTCTGTGCGATCATTTGGCGGCCTGCAGCGCGGCAGCAAAGAAAAACACCGTTGAGGTTGATATCCATCAGCCGCCGCCATGCGGCATACTCCATGTCCGTCGCTGCGGTATTGTCGGCAATACCGGCGTTATTAAAGGCAATATCGATCTTTCCCCATTCGCTAACGATGGTGTCCACCATTTTCTGAACACCCTCTTCGCTGGTCACATCGCACTGAATCGCCAGAGAGCGGCGTCCCATCTCTTCGATTTCTTTTGAGACTTTCCGGGCGCCTTCTAAATCGACATCGACAATAGCGACATCTATGCCTTCTTTGGCTAGACCAAGTGAGACGACTTTTCCAATACCAGCCGCACCGCCGGTGACATACGCTGTTTTATTGGCGAACTTTTTCATCTGCTTATCCTTTGCTATTTAAATGGTTTCTTGATTGTTCCTCTCGCTGCGGAATGCTTATTCCCTGCCTGCAGTAAATACTGTCCCAAGACCAAGGGGTTCATGTGTGTACGGCCTCCCTTCGCTGCTTACAGCAGCTTTTTCATCCTCGCCGAGATGTCGGGGTTTTCATAGAGGGCTTCGATCATTTCCGAATACACCGCCGTGAATGTTTCGTCGCCGATGAGATCGCCGAAGATGGGCTCCAGCTTGAGGAATGACAGCGTGTCATCCGAAGTCCCCTTTGCGGCTTGATGCAACTCGTCCTTCATGGCGTCCACGATATCGAGCCGTGCGCCGTGCCGGTCGACGCCCTTGTCGCTATAGAAGCACCACGCGGCGACGACCAGGGCGGCGAATTTGATGCTGCCGCCCCGCTCCAGATTTTCGGTGATCGTCGGGACCAGGAATACCGGCAGCTTGGCTGAACTTTCCAGACAAATTCGTGCCACGCTGTCCTTGATGTTCGGGTTTCCAAAGCGCTCGATCAGACTGTCCTTATAGGCTTCCAAGTCGACGCCCGCAACCGGATCCAGCACCGGCGTTGCCTCGACATCCATGAACCGGCGCACATAGGCTGCAAAAAGCGGATCCGCCATGCAGCCGTCGATGGTCTTGTGTCCGTGGATCGAACCGAGCATCCCGAGGACCGAATGCCCGGCGTTGAGCAAGCGTATTTTCATTTTCTCGTACGGCGTGACGTCGGGAACAAACTGCGCCCCGACTTTTTCCCACGCCGGCCGGCCATTGGAAAAATCGTCTTCGATAACCCATTGGGTGAACGGCTCGCAGGTGACCGGCCATTGATCCTCCAATCCCATTGCGCTACGCAGGTAGGCGATATCCTCCGGCGTTGTTACGGGCGTGATCCGGTCCACCATGGCATTCGGGAAGCACACCTCGCTCTCGATCCAGCGCGCGAGATCGGCGTCCTGCTTGTGGGCGAACGCCAAAAGCATCTTGCGTGTCATGTCGCCGTTGTGCTGAATGTTGTCGCAGGACTGAACGGTGACGGCCGGGAGTCCCAAGGCGCGGCGTTTCTTGAGCGCGGCGGTGAGATAGCCGAACACCGTTTTCGGGCTGGACGGATGTTCCAGATCGTGTCGCACATCGGGATTCTCGAAGTCGAACTCGCCCGTGGCGGGGTTGAAGTTGTAGCCTCCTTCCGTAATCGTCAGCGAAACGATCTTGGTGTCCGCGCTGGCCATCCTGTCGATGACGGCGCCGGGATCGTCGCAGGCGAGCATGAAATCGATGAGTGAACCGATAATGCGGGTTTCGATCGTTCCCTGGGGATGCTTCACGATCAAGGTGTAGAGATAGTCCTGCGCTTTCAGGATATCGCCGATCTTGCGGTCTGCATCGCGCAGGCCGACGCCGCAGATGCCCCAGTCGGACGCATCGGAGTCGCTCAGCAGCGCGTCGGTGTAATAGGCTTGGTGCGATCGGTGGAATCCACCGACCCCGATATGGACGATGCCGGCCTTGACTTTGCTCCGGTCATAGGATGGACAAGCGATTTCGTCGGCGAGGCGGTGAAGATTTTCCTGCTTGAGTTGAACGGGTTCCGTCATGACAAACTCCCTGTGAGCCTTATCGTTATTTTCTCAGGCTATTTGTTGAGCGCTTTGGTCTGATGTCGCTCACAATGTCTTCAGATCTTCGGGCAGCAACGGGGTTGCACCCTTCTGCGAGCAGACAAACGAGGCGACCCGGTTGGCAAACGCATTCACTCTGCTCAGCGGCCAGTCCTTCAGCACGCCCATGCAGAGCGACGCCGTGAATGAGTCCCCGGCTCCAACCGAGTCCACCGCAAGTCCCGCCACTCCCGGGGCGACATCCACTTCGTCGCCTCGTACCAGCACGCTTCCATCCGGACCGCGCGTGTACGCTACCAGCGCCAGGTCAAACCGTTCACGCAACTCATTGAGCTGCTCCATTACATCGCCGCGCAGACCGAAATAGCCGGCCAGCACCGGAAGCTCTTCGTCGCTGAGCTTCAAAATCGACGCGAGCCGTAGCGAGTCCTCAACTTGCTTCTGCGAAAAATAGGACTGGCGCAGATTCACGTCGAAAATCTTCAGCGCCGCCTCCGGCATCTGCCGCAAAAAGGCGTGGATGCTTGCGCGCGAAACCGGCGAGCGCTGCGAAAGCGATCCAAAACACACGGCATCCAGGGTCGCCGCCAGGGCCTTGAGGTCGCTGGTGAACGCAATATGATCCCATGCCACATTCTCGAAAATCCGATAGGAAGGTTTGCCCTCATCATTCAGGGTCACCTGCACCGTTCCGGTAGGGAAGCTGTCGCTTTCCAGGACATAGCTGGCGTCCACCCCCATTTCCCGAAGCTTGTCGCGAAGGCCCAGTCCCAGTTCATCTGTCCCCACGCAGCTCACCGGATAGGCTTTCGCGCCGAGCTGGTAACAATGGAACGCAAAATTGGCCGGGGCGCCGCCGAGACGCTTGTGCTGTGGAAACACATCCCAAAGCAACTCGCCGATTCCCGCCACTGTAAATCCCTTATTCATCCCCTCTCCTTGAACCATCCGTCCTCAACGCATCCAGGCGCCAGCGCCGACATTGCGGGCGTGGCGTCACCCCACCCCGGTCGCTGTGGCTTCGCGTCCTTAAACTGCGGGCTTTGCCGCCCCCGGCATCGCGGATCTATGAAGCGCCTTCGAACGCTGCAAACCCCAGTAGGCAAAAACAAAGTAGATGAGCGTGCACCAGATGGTCAGGTCATAAAACAACTCACGATTGACGTAGTAGTCGTAAAGGTCCGGGCTGTTGAACAGGACACGCCATGCGAGAATAGCCGGCAGTACCAATCCGATCAAAATCCACACCGCCCGAATTACTTTGGTCAAAACGGACGTGTCTTTGACATGTATATGGTGTGTATGGCTTTCCTGAGCCGCCAATTGGGCATGATACTCTTCGACTTTTCTATTGAATTCCTGCTCTCGTTTCTCGGCTTCAGGATAGCTCTGATCAGCGCCGGCCTTCTTCGCCAAGATGGTGTAGAGGATGATCGAGAGAGCCCAGGTTGGCAGGAACAGATAGACGTACGGGATGATATTCAGGAAGTCCAACCCAAAGCCGAACACCAGGCAGATCGCCCAGGTGATCAGCGCTGGCTTGTTGTCCTTGACGCCTTTCAGGCGGTGCCAATTGGTCTTGTAGCCGAGCCGGGGGAAGATGAATTGTTCGGCGAATACCATGCCGCCGATCGACACAAGGACAAGTCCCGCGTAGGCAATAAGTGGCAGGATGCTGCGGAAGATGAACGGGAAACAGCTGCCGATCACCACCACGGTCCCGACGGCAAGCGTGACTTTTTGGCGTGCGACGTTAGGGAATACCGCTTGAGCCGCGAGACCTGCTCGATAGAGGTTGGGGTTGGCCGTTGTCCATCCCGCGATGATGACGATCACAAAACCGGTGAGACCCAGCGCGTAATAGGCAACATCACCGGGGTCAACAACAGCGATACTCAATTTCATGATCGCCGCCGTCGCCGCCCCCATGAGCGCCGCAGAAATCCAGGCGATGTAGTGGCCGAACATCATGCCGGTTGCGGTACACAGGCCATAGATCGGTTTCTTGGCGTAGCGCAGGAGCGCCATGTCAATCAGGCCAAAATGCGCAAAAGTGTTCGCCGCCCAGGCGAAGCCGATCACTTCCCACAATCCGATGCCGGGTTCCCCTTGAGCATTGATGCCGGTAAACACGGTCGTTCCCGCCAAACTCACGAAATCCGAGAAACTCGCCAAAGTGGTGTAGCCGGTCAGCGCTTCGTTCAACGCCGGGATCAGCACCATGCCGCCCGCCGTGAACATCACCATCAGCCAGGGTGTGCACATGGTGCCAAACTCGGCCACCACATTGAAACCATAATAGGCCACCACCACGGCGATCACGCTTGCTGAGGCGGCAACGATTATGAAGGAGATGCTGGTGGGATACGGATAGATCTGTGGAGGAATGTCAAAGAGCACCCGAATCGCCGTCGCCGACACGGTGATCATAGCGGCCGAGATGGCCACGAAGATCAGCACATTGGCACCGTTATAGAGCCGCGAGAACAGCTCGCCCATGTTGTAATCGAGATAGGTGTAGAGACTGAGCCGCGTTTTCACCGCGACCTGCGCGGTGATGAGCCAGAAGCTCAGCACGGCCAGCGTATTGCCAATGAGCAGCCCGATCAGAATGTCGTGGATCGTCGCGCCCATGGCCACGAATGCGGCGCCAATGACGAATTCGGTCGCAGCAACGTGTTCGGAACCATAGAGGCCCAGGAAGTGAGCGGCGCCATGCAGCCTGTGCTTGGGCACGGGGAGTTGTTCGTCGTCAATTTCCGCTATTGGGCGTTCAGGATCAAAGGCGGTGTGAGTCATTTTTCCCTCCAGCGCTGCTGGTGTTTTACGTCGTTTCAATTCAGTAGAAGTGATAGGCGGTCAACCATCGCCCACCGTCCGCATCCGGGCATGCCATGTGAGGTAAGTGGTGGATCGCGGAGGCGCTATTGAGCGGCATGGCCTCCTTCGAGGAAACGGGCGCGCTCCATGACCTTCCCGGTCACCCACTGGGCGTTGCCAAGTGCTTCATCGATCGGGATCGCTCTCGACAGTGCCGCTGCGAAGCGGTTACCCACCGCGGTGCCGATGCTCTGGAACTCCGGGATGGCGACAAACTGAATTCCGGTATAGGGGACGGGTTCGACGGTCGGATGGTTCGGAT
>QPGA01000009.1:51906-92852 GCA_003332265.1 Candidatus Accumulibacter meliphilus | reverse complement strand
CATGACCTTCCCAGTCACCCACTGGGCGTTGCCAAGTGCTTCATCGATCGGGATCGCTCCCGACAGTGCCGCTGCGAAGCGGTTACCCACCGCGGTGCCGATGCTCTGGAACTCCGGGATGGCGACAAACTGAATTCCGGTATAGGGGACGGGTTCGACGGTCGGATGGTTCGGATCGGCTGCCTGGATCGACGCGAGCGTTAGCCTGGCAAAGGGCGCCGCGTCGAGATACGCCGGGTTTTCATAAAGCGACCGACGGGTGCCCGGAGGTACGTTCGACCAGCCTTCCTTCGACGCGACCAGTTCCAGGTAGTGCTTCGAAGTGGCCCAGGCCACGAATTTCTTCGCCGCATCCTTATTGACGGAACTCTCGGGAATTGCCAGCGCCCAGGCCCAGAGCCAGTTTGCGCTCTTGCCCAGGCCTTTGTCCGGCGCGAGCGCGAAGCCCACACTGTTGACCACAGCAGAGTCCGCGTTGGTCACGAACTGGCCAGCCGAGGTCGCGTCGATCCAGATCGCGCACTTGCCTGCCCGGAACAGGGCCAGGTTTTCTTTGTAGCCATTGGCTGAAGCGTTTGGCGGGCCGACTTCGTTCATCAGTTCGACGTAATCGGTGATCGTTGCCTTCCATGCTTCTCCGTCGAACTGCGGTTTCCAGCTCATATCGAACCAACGAGCGCCATACGAGTTGGCCATGGCCGTGAGGAACGCCATGTTCTCCCCCCAGCCCGGCTTGCCACGCAGGCAAATGCCATAAACCTCATTGCTCTTGTCGGCCAGCTTGCGGGCAGCTTCCTTGATGAAATCCCATGTCGGCTTTTCGGGCATCTCGAGCCCAGCTTTCTTGAACAGATCGGTGCGGTACATGGTGAACGCAGACTCGCCGTAAAACGGCACGGCATACATCGTGCCCTTGAACGACAGGCCCTCGCGGATTGGCGGCAGGATATCATCGGGGTCGTAGTCCGCCGGCAAATTGTCGAGCGCCACAAGCCACCCTCGCTCAGCCCAGATGGGGGCCTCGTAGGTGCCAATTGTCAGCACGTCGAACTGCCCGCCTTTGGTCGCAATGTCGGTAGTGACGCGCTGGCGTAACATGTTCTCTTCCAGCACCACCCAGTCGAGCTTGATCTCGGGATGGGCTTTTTCGAACACCTCCGAGAGCCCCTGCATCCGGATCATGTCGCCGTTATTCACGGTGGCGATGGTGAGCGTGGTTTCGGCCCGTGCCAACGCTGAGCAGGCGAGTAAGGCCGCCGCTGTCAACGCGGCCGCAATTCGAATAGTCATTTCCGCCCCCTCGCTGCTTAAGATGTTTAAGGTGCTTTAAGGTGCTAATGAGTCTGCGTCTGTCTGTTCTACGTCTGTCAGCGCAGCACTTGCAAACTGACTCAGCCTGGCGTTTGCAAGCGGATACACCGAACCGAGAGAAGATCGGCTGCCAAGGCTGTGACGTACGCTGGAACGCCATGAATCCGGAGTGTGGCTCAAGTGCGCGAAGCGTGGGCCGCGGTCGGAATGAGCTGTCCATGATTGGCGCGCTGGTTCACTGTGGCGCTTCAATCCTGTAGAAGGCGTAGTCGTGTGCGACGCCGTTCGCTTCGACTCTGGCCTCGTGCGACAGTTGGCCGCCGATCTTTTCCATGGCCCTGCGCGAACGGCGGTTGTCGCGGCCGATATGGAACCAGACGGCTTTCGCGAACAGGAAGGCGTGGCCGAGCATGAGTTGCTTCATTTCCCGGTTGCTGCTTCCGCCCCAATGACTGCGGGCAAGGAAGGTATAGCCGATGGTCACCTCCCTGGCGTCGGGATTCCAGTCGTAGTAGCGGGACGAGCCAATGACCGCGCCTGAATGATTGTCGATAGCCACCAGCGCACCGCCGGAGGCGAGGGCGCTGGCAAAGAAGCCTGCAAAGACGGCGCGTTGGTAGCGCAAAGGCTCCGGATGCTGCTCCCAGATCGCGGGATCAGACGCGGCCGCGTAGAGCGGCTCGAAATCACCGGCTTGCAGGGGACGAAGGGAAATTCTTTCGCCGATAAGTGTGGGCTGCAGATCGAAGTCTGGCGTTGCGTTCATGTGTGCTCGTGGCGTGAAAGTCGCGCTGGCTGATCGAAAGTCGAGGGAACGGCTATGGCGAGAAAGTGGTGCTGGACTGCCGCGTCGCTGCGCTCCTCGCAGTGACGGGGGGGTGTTTGAGAAGTCTCGCCAACATGGCACTTAGGGCGTGCCTGTTGCTGGCACCGTTGTTCGCGACTCGCCGAGCAGCAATGCAACCGCGCTATTCGCGAGTTCATCGAGCGAGAGCTTTCCGTCCGGGCGATACCAGTGTTTCGACCAGTTGAGCATTCCAAACAGCAGCAGCCGCACCGGCGCCGCCGCGGAAGCGAGCTTGCCGCTGTGCTGCAGTTCGTCGAGAGTCGCCTGCCACGGCACTTGATAGCGCTCGAACGCGGCGGCGATTTCGGCGTGCGCGGCGGCGTCGAGGGCGCGCGTTTCGCCGAGCAGCATCGGCGCATGGCATTCACTTTCGAGCAGAGTGCCGAGATGAGTACGGACCAGTACGCGCAGTCGCTGCTCGGGGTCGGTGATGCCGTCGATGGCGGTCAGGAGGCGCGCGTAGCCGGCGTCGAGTCCCTCCACCATGGCCGTCTTGAGCAGTTCCTGTTTGCTGCGGAAGTGGTAGAACGGGCTGCCCGAGCGCATGCCGACCGCGTCGGCGATGTCGCGCGTGGTGGTGGCGTCGAAACCTTTTTCGACGAACAGCCGGGCGGCCGCGCGCAGCAACTCGGCGCGGCGATTGGGCTCGAGCCCGGCTTCTGCTTTTCGCCTGGGCATCGGCTCAGGCCCGAGCGTCGCGGCGCAGCCGGCATGCCCTGGCCTGCCGGGGATGCCTGCGCGCGCGAGCCATCATCACAGTGCCGCGGCCACCCGCGTGCCTTGATCGATGGCGCGCTTGGCGTCGAGTTCGGCGGCGACGTCGGCACCGCCGATCAGCGTCACCGAAATGCCGGCGGCCTGCAAGGGGGCGAGCAGTTCGCGGCGCGATTCCTGGCCGGCGCAGACGACGATGCTGTCGACCGGCAGCGTCTGTGCCTGGCCATCGACGGTGATGTGCAGGCCGGCGTCGTCGATGCGCTCGTAGTTCACGCCGCCGATCATCTGCACGCCGCGCTTCTTGAGCAGGGTGCGGCGAATCCAGCCGGTGGTCTTGGCCAGGCCGTCACCGACTTTCGACGACTTGCGTTGCAGCAGGAAGACCTGCCGCGGCGCCGGCTCATCGAGCGCTGGCTTGAGGCCGCCGCGATGCGCGTAGCTCGGGTCGATACCCCATTCGTCATTGAAGCGTTCGCTTTCGCTCCGCTCGTCGTGTGCGTGGGTCAGAAACTCACCGACGTCGAAGCCGATGCCGCCGGCGCCAATGATGGCCACGCGCTTGCCGGCCACTTTGCGGCCTTCGACGAGGTCGACGTAGTTGCTCACCTTGTCGCTGTCGATGCCGGCGATGGCCGGCTGACGCGGGCTGATGCCGGTGGCCAGCACGACATGGTCGAAGCCGCCGGCCTTGAGCCGTTCGGCATCGACGCGCTGATTCAACTGCAGGGTCACGCCGCTGGTTTCGATGCGCCGCCCGAAGTAACGCAGCGTCTCGGCGAAATCCTCCTTGCCGGGAATCCGCTTGGCGATGTTGAACTGGCCGCCGATCTGGTCCGCCGCTTCGAACAAGGTGACCGCGTGGCCGCGTTCGGCGGCCGTGGTGGCGCAGGCCATGCCTGCCGGCCCGGCGCCGACGACGGCAACTTTCTTGCGTGTCAGCGCCTTCTCGATGATCAGCTCGGTTTCGTGGCAGGCACGTGGATTGACCAGGCAGCTGCTCAGCTGGCCCTTGAAAATGTGGTCCAGGCAGGCCTGGTTGCAGGCAATGCAGGTGTTGATCTCGTCGCTCCTGTTGGCCGCCGCCTTGTTGACGAAATCGGCGTCGGCCAGGAAGGGGCGGGCCATCGACACCATGTCGGCGCTTGCCGAGGCCAGCACCTCCTCGGCGACTTCCGGCGTGTTGATGCGGTTGGTGGTGATCAGCGGGATGCTCACCGAACCCTTCAGGCGTTTCGTCACCCAGGCGAAAGCGGCGCGCGGAACCATGGTGGCAATGGTCGGGATGCGCGCCTCGTGCCAGCCGATACCGGTATTGATCAAGGTCGCGCCGGCCGCTTCGATGGCTTGGGCGAGTTGCACCACTTCTTCCCAGCTGCTGCCGCCTTCGACCAGATCGAGCATCGACAGGCGGAAAATGATGATGAAGTTCGGGCCGACTTTCTCGCGTGTCGCGCGCACCGTGTCGACCGCGAAGCGGATGCGGTTTTCGAAAGCGCCGCCCCACTGGTCGTTGCGCTTGTTGGTTTGCTGGGCGATGAACTGGTTGATCAGGTAACCCTCGGAGCCCATGATCTCGACGCCGTCGTAGCCGGCCGTCTGCGCCAGCTGCGCGCAGCGCACGTAGTCGCCGATGGTTTTGCGAATGCCCCACTCACTCAGCGCGCGCGGCGTGAAGCGGTTGATTGGTGCGCGCAGCTTCGACGGCGCGACGTTCAGCGGGTGGTAGGCGTAGCGCCCGGTATGCAGGATCTGCAGCGCAATCTTGCCGTCGGCGGCATGCACGGCCTCGGTGATCTGGCGGTGCTTGCGCACCTGCCAGGGAAAGCTGAGCTGCGAACCGAAGTGGTAGACCCGCCCCGCCAGATTGGGCGAAAAGCCGCCGGTGACGATCAGCCCGACGCCACCGCGGGCGCGCTCGGCATAGAACGCTGCCATGCGCGCGAAGCCGTTCTTTTCCTCTTCGAGCCCGGTGTGCATCGAACCCATCAGCACGCGGTTCTTGAGCGTCGTGAAGCCCAGGTCGAGCGGGGCCAGCAAGCGAGGGTAGGGGGAAGGTGGCGGGGAAGGCACGACGGTGCCGGTGCTCAGGTTCATGAAGTGGGTTCCGGAAGATGGCAAGAACGCGCTAAGAAAGCAAGCGCTTGGTTATTGTTCCGGAAACAAGGGGAGATTGCAAGCGCGGCGCCGCTCGACCTAACAAGGCCACCAAGGCCCGGTAGATTGATGGAAGCCCGCCAGCAACGAAGATGCTTCTGGTCTCGTTGTCGACGTTCTGCAGGCGCTGGCGGCCGAGGGATCCAGACTACTTCTGCAGCACGTAGGTTCCCGGGCTGTCGCACAGCGGCGGGTAGCCCTTGTCGGCAGCACCCATGCTCGGTGGCGCTTCGCTGCCCGATGAGTGTCGCGTCAGCCACTGCTGCCACACCGGCCACCACGAGCCGGCCGTGCTCGGGGTACGTTCCTTCCAGGTTTCCGGGTCGATGCAGCGGTCGCCTTCGTGGCAGACGCTGAGCTGGAAGGAGCGGCGTGGGTGGCCGGGTTCGTTGATGATGCCGACGTTGTGGCCGCCGCTGGTGAGGACGAAAGTCAGTTCCGTGGCATCGCTTTGCAGGTGCAGTTTGTAGACCGAGTGCCAGGGGGCGACATGGTCGGCGACGGCGGCAACGGCAAAAATCGGGCAGTGAATGTCGCTGATCGAAATGGCGCGGCCTTCGACCATGTACTTGCCTTCGAAGAGCTCGTTGTCAACGTACAGTCGGCGCAGCAGCTCGGAGTGCTGGCGATAGGGCATGCGCGTGCCGTCGGCGTTCCAGGCCATGAGGTCGAACATCGGCTCGCGGTGCCCGAGGTAGTACTCGCGGACCATTTTCGACCAGATCAGGTCGGCGGACTTCAATATCTGGAAGCCTCCCGAAACCTGCTTGTGATCGAGGTAGCCTTTCTGCCACATCATGTCTTCGAGCAGGGTTACTTCGCTGGCATCCATGAAAACGTTGATTTCGCCGACTTCGGTGAAGTCGGTCATGGTGGTGAACAGGGAGACGCTGGCCAGGCGATCGTCGCCGTCGCGGGCCATGGCTGCGGCGGTGATGATCAGCAGAATACCTCCCAGGCAGTAGCCGACGCCGTGGATCTTGTGCCCGGGTTGCATCTCGGCGATGGCGTCCACCGCAGCCAGCGTGCCGTGCCGGCGGTAGTCTTCCATGCCCAGATTGCGGTGCTCGGGACCCGGGTTGAGCCAGGAAATCATGTACACCGTATGGCCGTGCTCGACGAGGTACCTGACCAGCGAGTTGTGCGGTGAAAGGTCGAGGATGTAGTACTTCATCATCCACGCCGATTGCATCAGTACCGGTTCGCGCTGAACGGTGTCGGTGCTCGGTGAATATTGAATCAGCTCGATCAGGTGATTGCGGTAGATCACCTTGCCGGGGGTGATGGCCAGGTTCTCTCCAACGCGGAAGGCTTCCACCCCGGCGGGCGGCTCGTCGCGCAGCGAACGCCTGAAGTCCTCACGGTAGTTGCTTGCGCCGCGCGCCAGATTGGCGCCGCGCTCCGTGAGCGTTGTTTCGGCGATCTCGGGGTTCAGGAAGGGGAGGTTGCACGGCGCAGCCATGTCGAGGATCTGGCGGGCGGTGAACGCAACCGAGGCCTGATTGTGCTTCGAAATGCCGCGCACGTCGGTGGTCGCGTTGTGCCACCACTGCTGGTTGAGCAGGAAGCCCTGGTAGATGACGTTGTAGGGAAAGCGTTGCCAGCCGGGATGGTCGAAACGGTGGTCGCCGCGAAGTGGTTCGATGCACGGCTCGGCGTTGCCGGCGATTGCCGAAGTCAGGGCATAGCTGCCCAGGCGCATCGCCTTGCGTATCGCTTTGGCGCCCAGTTGAAACTGTTTCCCGGGTGATGAGGCAAGGTGCACCGTCCAGTCGAGGTAGGCCATGGCCAGTGACGCTGGTGAAACGCCACCGCACAGTTTGCCAAGCGCGATGTTGGTCATGCGGTCGATGTCTTCCAGCGCGCTGGAATCGAGCGTGTGGCGATCGCTGAGGCGGCGGGAGAAGCCGGCGCGCGGTGGGGCTGCGTCGTTGGCGCCGGGCTCAAAGGGGGGCTCTATGGATTGCTTGGGATTCTCGCTCATGGGGTTTCGTCCAGTGGATGCCAGAGTGCCCCTCAGTCTGTGCCGCGAAGCGCTTCGGCCAAAGCGAAAATACTAAGGCATCGGGCCGTTGGCGGACTGATTCAGGTCAACTGAAAGGCTCTCGCGGCGCCTGAAGCGTGTTCGCGAGTCCTTGCGACTTCGCCGCTTGTCGTATTGCTGGTGGCTTGCCGTGAAAGTCGCGCCAGCGATTTAGCAAGCTCCTCTGACGATGCGGGCAGGTTTTGAAACACCGACGCTGGCGAAATTCGCGTCGGTGATCCGGCGATCAAGCAGCTGTCGCCGCACAAGCGCAATATTTGCATGGTCTTCCAGAACTACGCTCCTTTGCCGCATATGACGGTGGCCAAAAAACCTGTGTTTCCCGCAGGCGGTGCGCCAGCTGCCGGCCGCGTAGATCAAGGTCAAGATCAGGAAGGTTCTCGAGCGGGTACGTCTCGGCGAAGTCGCCGCTCGCTATCCGCAGCGGCTCTCCGGCGGCCAGCAGCAGCGCATCATCCTGGCGGAGGCACCGGTTTTCAATCCGGAACTGGTGCTGATGGCCGAGCCGCTTGGCGTGCCGGATAAGTATTGCGTGAGCACATGAAGCTGGAAATCAAGTATATTCACCGGAAGTTCGGCATTCACCGTTGTTTTCGTTACCCACGATTAGAGCGAGGCATTGACCATGTCCGACCGCATCACTGTCTTCAACCAGGGGATCATCCGGCGGATCGACAGCCCTGAAGCGCTTTACGAACGGCCAGCGAGATCATTCGTCGCCAGTCTCATTGGTAAAAGCAACGCCTCGCAAGGCACCGTCGAGTCTCTCAATGGCGAGCGCTGCCGCGTTCTCCTCGACAGCGGCGCCGAAGTGACGGCAACAGCGCTGCCTTCTGGTGGAGTCTCGCGCACCGACTCCCGCCGAGCCGGGCACACTACTTGCTTTGAAAAGCCTTATTGCAAGGAGAAAAACATGGCCAGGATTTCCCTCCCCAATCGACGAGTCGCTCTGCGCCGCCGCAGACATCTCCAGCGATGGCCGCCGCGGCGCCACGCCGGGCATGAGCGCCGACTAGTTGCCGCGGACAGCGACGCCGAACCCGGTCGCACGGACAGGGCTCTGACAGGGGTAACGACGCAGTACCTAAACAGGTATCGTTCGGCAATCACATGAAAATAGTGATTGGCAGTCATAGGTCAAGCTTTAATGTGAAAGTCGCGTATGCGACTCACGAACCTCCCTTCTCCCCTCGCGGGAGAAGGGCCGGGGGAAGAGGGGGGCGGTCATGACTTTCATGATCTGGGGTGTCTCGCTTGTCATGACCGTTAATGTGAAAGTCGCGCATGCGACTCACGAACCTCCCTTCTCCCCTCGCGGGAGAAGGGCCGGGGGAAGAGGGGGGCGGTCATGACTTTCATGATCTGGGGTGTCTCGCTTGTCATGACCGTTAATGTGAAAGTCGCGTATGCGACTCACGAACCTCCCTTCTCCCCTCGCGGGAGAAGGGCCGGGGGAAGAGGGGAAAACGGTCATGACTTTCATGATCTGGGGTGTTTCGATTGTCATGACCGTTAAATAGATTTTGTTTATCATAGCTGTCGTTTTTTTTTACAAAGATGAGTATGGTATGTACTCAAACGGGGGGTTTATCTCCTGCCGACAACCGATGTAACAACACGGAGCACGATGATATGCTGAAATTTCGAAAGCTAATGACAAGTTTGGCGCTGGCAGCCACTGTGGTCTCAGGACTTATGGCGGTCCCGGTGTCCGCGGCTGAGTATAACTGGCGCTTCGCGAACCTCTACGGGCGTGGCACGGCGTTCGGCACGCTCTATGAAAAGCTGGGCAGTAATATCGAACAACTTTCCGGTGGTCGTATCAAAGTACAGGTGCTCTATTCGGGTGAAGGCGTCGGTACGACGGGCGTTTTGAGCGCGGTGAAATCAGGCCTGATCACCATGGGAGCACCTTTCCAGTCGATGCATGCGGGCGAGCTGCCCGCCGGCATCGTGGAGATCGGGCTGCCGGGCGGAACCGATGATCCGGCCGAACTGCAGGAACTGTTTCATGCCAAGGGTTGGGACAAAGTGCTGGAAAAAGCCTACGGTTCGCAGGGACTGGTGTGGCTGGAACCGTACATTCAGCCGCCGGTATTTATAATCACCAAGAATCCGATCAATTCCATCGCCGATTTCAAGGGCCTGAAAATCCGTGCGCCGGGTGCCTATGGAAAGTTCCTGCGTAATCTGGGCGCGTCCCCGGTTTCTCTGGCGTGGAACGAGATCTATACGAGCCTGGCAACCGGTGTCATCGACGGTTCTATCGGCAGCAACATGATTGATCACCGTGATGGCAACCATGTGGAAGTGGCCAAGTACATGTACCGTTTGCCGCTGGCAGGCGCACAGGTGCTGCCGATCATTGTAAACCGCGCTGCCTGGAAAAAACTGCCCGAAGATTTGCAGGCGGCCGTGCGCAAGGCCACGGTCATACATGCTGAGGAACAGCTTGCCATGGGCAAAAAATGGGAATCCGAAGCGGTAGCCGAAATGAAATCAAAAGGCCTGATGTGGAGCCCGGAACCGTCCGCGGAAGATCGCAAGGCATGGGCGGATGCCAGCGCCACTCTGCGGGAGGAATATGCTAAGCAGGACAAATACAGCAAAGAGCTGATTGATATCCTGAACAAGCAAAAGCAACCTTGATTTCGGGTTTGAGCGCACCCTTCATTGGCAAGTAGCCCATGAAGGGTGCCTTTCGAATAATCTGAAAAGCAGGCAAGGTGTCGCTCTCGCTTCCGGTGTCCGAGCATCAGTGGGGCAGGGCGGCAGGGGATAAAGCCACCACTTCACTAAGCGCGCAAAAACGGTGTCGGAAGGCGGGAAACAGCAACGTCTTTTCGATGAGCTTCCACAGTAAATGCAGTCCGGGAAGCGAGCAGCCAGCAAGGCAGCCCGGGTTTTTTCCGAAGGTCCTTGGTTTCTTGTGTTGACTGAGGACTGTCGCCTTAATAATTTTTGTGATGAAATACACATTGGGCCTCTGAGGGACGTTGGCGTCAGACAGCAGGGTCGCTGAGCTCCCGCTCATGCGCTCGTTTCGACTTATAACCTTTGGCATTGCAGGTGTCTGAATGACTATAACTGCTTTGAAAATGATATGCCGCGGCATCGATTTTGTGGTCATGCTCATGGGTAAGGCAGCCTCTTACCTGATGCCGGTGCTGGCATTTGTGGTCGCGTATGAGGTTTTCGCGCGCTACTTTCTCAACAGTCCCACCATCTGGGCCTTTGATCTATCCCTGTTCATGTTTGGCTATGTTTCGGCGCTCGGCGGTGCCTACGCACAGCAGAAAAAGGCGCACATAAATGTGGATATTTTATATACCAACGTCTCCGAAAATGCCCGGCGCGTTTTTGATTTGATATCTTACGCGCTCGGCATATTCTTTCTGGTGATCGTTTTGGATATGAGTATCGGGAAGTTGCTGGAGGCGATTGAGTTCGATTATCGACGGGAGAGCGAGTGGGCGCCACCCATGTACCATTTCTGGATCATGTCGATAATCGCGTGTGGACTGTTCATCGCCCAGTTGGGCCGGGATATGCTGGCAGCCATATACTACCTATTCACAGGCAAGGATCTCCTTGCACAGGAGGATTCCGATGGGAATTGAAGCGCTTACCGGTGTATTGCTGCTTTGCGTCCTGACTTTTTTTGCGCTGGGCGCGCCTGTGGCACTGGCACTCGGTGGTATTGCCATGTCGGTTGGATACATGGTCTGGGGCGACGGTATTTTCAATGTCATACCTACCACGCTCGAGGCCACCTACTTCAGTTTTGTTCTGCTGGCCATCCCGCTCTATATCTACATGGGGCAACTGCTTACCAAGTCCGGAATCGGTGACGCGATGTTCAACGCCACTCAGATGGTCATCGGAAAAGTGCGAGGTTCGCTGGCGATCAGTG
The DNA here is from genome assembly GCA_003332265.1 of Candidatus Accumulibacter meliphilus. GTDB lineage: Bacteria > Pseudomonadota > Gammaproteobacteria > Burkholderiales > Rhodocyclaceae > Accumulibacter > Accumulibacter meliphilus. The sequence continues at coordinate 81,866 of QPGA01000009.1, read as the reverse complement.
TGATCGGTGTCTGCTCGATGATCGGCGCGATGGTGGGTATCATCGGTGCCGGAATCATGACTTCCGGCAGTATTGCCTTGAAACCGATGCTGGACCGCGGATACAACCGGCAACTGGCCCTGGGTGTAATCATGGCGGGTGGCGCGCTGGGTATTCTGATTCCACCCAGTATCCCGATGATCATGTTTGCCGCCACTACCCAGAACTCGGTTGGCAGGATGTTCCTCGGGGCGATGATGCCGGCACTTTTGACCATCGTTATGCTAATTATCTATGTGGTCATCAGTTGCCGACTGGATCCGACCAGGGCGCCATTGGACAATGAACAGGAGGATGTCCCCGCACTGAGCGCCAAAGAAAAATTCAGGATTGCGCGTGACGGATTCTTTGCGATCCTGTTGATCGTCGCGGTGCTTGGCAGCATTATCTCGGGTATCGCCACGCCGACCGAGTCGGGAGCCATCGGCGTGGTCGGCGCGATTCTTCTGGCTATTCTGTTCAAGCGCTTCAAGCTTGACATGTTTCGCGCGGCCGGGATGCATACCGCGACCCTGGTCAGCGTTGCGATGTGGATCATTTTTGGTGCATCGGTATTCAGCAATTTTCATCTGTTGATGGGCGTGCAGGGGATGGTGGCCGATTTTACCAGCAGCCTCGATCTGCCTCCGTTAGCGATCATCATTATGTTTCAGATCATTATGCTGCTGCTGGGCTTCATCATCGATGAATTTATTATCGTGCTGATGTGCGCACCCCTGTTTACACCGATAGTAGTTTCCATGGGATATGACCCGATCTGGTTCGGGGTGCTGATGATCATCAATATCCTGGTCGCCGTGCAGACCCCCCCTTACGGATTTGCGCTTTTTTATTTGAAGGGAGTAGCACCGGTGGATGTCAGTATGGCGGATATTTACCGGTCGGTCGCACCGTTTATCCTGGTCAACCTGGTGGTGCTGGTGCTGTGCATGATCTTTCCGCAGATCATTCTCTGGCTGCCAAATCTGGTGATGGGTTGAGCAGAGTACGTCAAGTCGGGGTCCCGATGCTGCGCGCCCGCGAATGGTTCAGGGGGCGTGCCGAAGGCATGCGTGGCGTCAGCTGTCCTGATGAGCGCTTCGCAATCGCCGTACGGCCCAGGGAAAGCCGCTGACAGCCCGCCAGACACGGCACCGGGGAAGTGAGGGGCCGTATTCGTGATCGTGAAATCCAGCGGCCTCTCCGGAGCAGAGCTTGACTCGGTAGCACTCGGCATTCGACAATGCCACGATTGCTCGTCGCTGCTGCCGGCCCCGCCGGGAAGTAGGCGCTGCGACGCAGCCAGCAGGGAGGTGGACCGCCAGTGCGACTTTTTCACTGGGCAGTATTTTCGAAGGCACGGCTGCGGCGTCACCAGGATGGCGTCGGGTCAGCGGGGGGGTCGTATTCTTCCGTGACGATGTCGGGTCGCAACGATCGACGTCGGCATGGACCAGTAGCGCGACATCGCGTGATGTCGCGATATTTTTTTGGGGGTTAAAATGCAAATCAACGGTAGTGTGTTTGTGGTAACAGGAGCGGGTTCCGGACTCGGCGCGGAGACGGCGAGCAACTTGGTTCGTGCGGGTGGCAAAGTGGTGATCGTCGACATCGATGCCACTGCCGGTGAGGCGCAGGCGGCGGAGCTGGGGGCAAACGCTCGCTTCGCAAAGACCGACGTGACCGATGAAGCGAGCGCAACTGCGGCCATCGAAATGGCGGTGAACGAATTTGGTGGCCTGCACGGGCTGGTCAACTGTGCCGGTGTCGCACCCCCCAAGAAAGTGCTCGGCCGCAATGGCCCGCACGATCTGGCCACCTTTGCACGCGTGGTGAGCATCAACCTGGTCGGCACTTTCAACATGATTCGTCTGGCCGCTGACGCCATGAGCAAGAACGAGCCGAACGACAAGGGCGAGCGTGGCGTGATCGTCAATACCGCCTCGGTTGCCGCTTTCGATGGTCAGATCGGTCAGGCAGCCTATGCCTCCTCGAAGGCCGCGGTGGCTGGCTTGACGTTGCCGGTGGCGCGTGAACTGGCCGCGCACGGCATCCGCGTGATGTGCATCGCTCCAGGCATCTTCGAAACGCCAATGCTCAAAGGCCTGCCGCAAGCCGCTCAGGATTCCCTGGGCCAGATGGTTCCCTTCCCATCGCGCCTGGGCAAGCCGGCCGAATACGCCGCTCTCGTTCAGCACATCTGCGAGAACTCGTACCTGAATGGCGAAGTGATCCGTATCGACGGTTCCATTCGCATGGCTCCGAAGTAATCGCTGCCTACACGCGAACTTCGACTTGGCGATTCCGCCAATACCCATTGCATGAAAGGAGTGTTACATGAGTGAATCAGTTGTCATCGTAGGTGCCAAGCGCACCCCCGTCGGTTCTTTCCAGGGCCAGTTTTCAGCGGTTACCGCGCCCGAGCTCGGCTCCGTCGCCATCAAGGCCGCCGTCGAGCAGGCAGGCGTCAAGGTCGAGGACATCGACGAAGCCCTGATGGGCTGCTGTCTGATGGCCGGTGTGCGCCAGGCGCCGGCGCGCCAGGCTGTTCTCGGCGCAGGATTGCCGACCTCGGTGCCGTGCACCACCTTGACCAAGATGTGCAGCTCGGCGCAAAAGACGATCATGATTGCGCATGACGAACTGCTTGCCGGTTCGGTCAACATCGCCATTGCCGGCGGTATGGAGTCGATGACCAACGCACCGCACGTCCTGACCACCGCCCGTTCGGGCTACCGGTTGGGTAATGGTGTGTTGCACGACCATATGTTCCTCGATGGCCTCGAGGATGCGTACGAAAAAGGCAAGCCGATGGGCGTGTTTGCCGAGCTGTGCGTCGACAAGTACGCTTTCACGCGTGAAGAGATGGATGCCTTTGCTGTCGAGTCGGTGACCCTGGCACAGAATGCCGTCACCAGCGGCGTCTTCAAGGACGAAATCGCGCCGGTCACGGTCAGCACCCGCAAGGGCGATACGGTGGTCGAGCTCGACGAAACGCCGATGAAATGCGATGCGTCGAAGATCTCGAAGCTGAAGCCTGTCTTCAAGAAGGACGGTTCGGTTACGCCAGCCAACTCGTCGTCGATTTCCGACGGTGCGGCAGCATTTGTACTGATGCGCGAATCGGACGCCAAGGCTGCCGGTGTCACGCCGTTGGCGCGGATCGTCGCGCATGCGACCTTTGCCCAGGACCCGTCGTGGTTTACGACCGCGCCGGTAGTCGCTTTCCAGAAGGTGCTGAAGAAGGCTGGCTGGCAGACCGAGGACGTCGACCTCTGGGAGATCAACGAAGCTTTCGCGGCGGTGACCATGGCCTCGATGCGCGACCTCAAACTGTCGCGTGACAAGGTCAACGTCAATGGCGGTGCCTGCGCGCTTGGTCATCCGATCGGCGCAACGGGTTCGCGGATTCTGGTGACGCTGCTCTACGCGCTCAAGGCGCGTGGTCTCAAGCGCGGTATCGCCGGCCTGTGCGCCGGTGGTGGTGAAGCAACAGCGATTGCCATCGAAGTTCTCTGATCGAGTCGCCAACGAGGATTCCCACCCCGTAAGCTTGGGTTGCGGGGTGGGCGAGGAGTGAAGCAGATGTTGATTGACAAGAAACACATAGGCATGAAAGTGCCGCCACACGCGGTCACCCCGACGGCGTGGCAACTGAAGTGGTTCGCCAAGGCGACGGGAGAAACGAACCCGCTCTACTTTGACGAAGCCGCCGCCAGGAAAGCGGGACTGCCAGGCGTTCTGGTGCCGCCGACTTTCTTTTTCTGCATGGACATGGACAAGGATGAGCCTTTCGACTACATCGCGACCATGGGCTGTGACTTCGGCAAGATGCTGCACGGCGAGCAGATTTTCACGTATCACAAGCCGGTTTATTCCGGTGATACGCTGGATTTTGACGGCCAGGTGACGGATATCTACGACAAGAAGAACGGTGCCTTGCAGTTCATCGTCAAGGATGTCAAGGTCAGCCGGCAGGGCGAAGCGGTGTGCGATCTGCGCACTGTGATCGTCATCAGGGCATAGGGGAAAGTCGATGACAATACCGAATTTTGACGCAATCAACGTGGGCGACGAGATCCCTTCGTTGACCACGGAGCCGGTGTCTCGTCTAACCCTGGCGCTGTACGCGACCGGCTCGGGCGATCACCATCCCCTGCACCTCGACCAGGACTACGTCCGCTCGAAAGGGATGAAGGACGTTTTTGCGCATGGCATGCTGGGCATGGCCTACCTCGGTCGCCTGCTGACGCAATGGGTGCCGCAGGAGGCGATCCGCACTTTCGGGGTGCGCTTCACGGCGATCACCTGGATCGGCGAAAGCATGGTCTGTACCGGCAAGGTCGTCGAGAAGCTGGAACAGAACGGCGAGAAATGTGTACGCCTCGAGTTAACCTGCGCCAACGAGCAGGGTGAGGCCAAGCACAAGGCAGATGCGGTGGTGGCACTGGCGTGACAAGGCTTTAGCCAGTACGACTGCATGATCGCGGCCGTCTTCGGACGGCCGCTGTTTGGTTGTAGAGCACCTTGTCTACCGATGGGCATTTGCCCGGCATCACGGTAGGCGTGTCCGACACACTGGAAGGAGATCGAACGCGTGGAAAGTAATAATCCGAATGAGCAACTAGGCGGCGTCGTCAACGCTTGGGCTGATATGCAGAAGCGCATGATGAGTGACTGGGCCGGGATGCTGCAGAATCTCCCAGGCAGCGGTACGGAAAGCACCGTGGAAGTAGTGAAAAAAGGCGTCGAAGCGGCTACCAAAAGTAGCAATGATGCGGCGAAGATGCTTATGGAGCGCATGGCCGGCAGCCAGACGGCAATGACCCGGGTAATGGATTTCTTTTTCCGGTCGATGAAGGTCGTGGCGCCGAACCTTGAGGCCAACAAGGACTGGCGTCCCGACCTCAAGGGTTTTGCCGATAACTGGGCCAAGGAATCGACCGCCATGCTCCAGCGCAGCATGGGTATGAGTTCGCATCTCGGCGATCTTGCCGGGACGATGAGCAAGGATATGCCCGATGCGTTTGGTCCCTGGCTGTCCTTTCTGATGCAGGCGGCCTCTTCGGGGCACGTTGGCGAAGCGATGCTCGGTGGCACGGCGGGTCTCAATCGCCTGCTGTCGATGGAAGGCGATGTCGGCGCCGTCGCCGGCGTCGGTCAGATCCCCCTCTTTGGTGCCTCGCGCGAGAAGCACGCCAAAACCTTGCGACTGGTCGACGCGGTCGTTGATCTGCGCAAAACCAGTCTGGCGTTTCACAAGCGCTTCGCCGAGGCGCTTGCCACGGCCGTCGAAGCGACCGTGGATGAGCTTGGCAAGGTTGCTGCCAAAGGCGACAAGATCACGGCCGTACGCCAGCTGATGGGTCTCTGGTATCGCACCGCTGACAAGTCGCTGCTGGTGACCTTCAACAAGCAGGAATTCCTCGACACGCAAAACGATTTCACCAAGGCTCAGCATGCGTTCAAGCTGGCGCAACGCGCTGTCGTCGAGGACATTTTCCGCGGTCTGGATATGCCCACTCGCAGCGAGCTGGACGAAACCTACCAGGTGATCCACGACCTGAAGAGAGAGGTCCGCCTGCTCAAGAAGTCCTTGCCTCCCGCGACAGCAGCAGCCAAGCCTGCCGCTCGTACCACCGCAGCGCGTCGTGCCAAGAGCGAGTAGGCAGAGCCCGCCCGACTCTTGTTGATCCGGCTGACAAGCTAATAGACTTTTAGGAGGACGCTACCCCTATGTTTTCTTTCCCAATACAGATTCTTCCCGCCGACGTCGCCGCGGAAACCGCCGCCCTGAACGCGAAGCTCACCAAGGGCATCAGCAATCTCACCAAGATGACCGACGACGATATCGACATCGGCAGCACGCCGAAGGACGTCATCTTCGAGCAGGACGGGATCGAGGTTTACCATTACCACGCGCTCGTCGAGCAGGCGAAGATCATGAAGACGCCGCTGCTCATCGTGCCGCCGCTGATCAACGGCTACGAAGTGGCCGACCTGCAACCGGATCGCTCACTGGTCCGCAATCTGCTGAACCAGGGTATTGACGTCTACCTCAACAACTGGGGCTACCCGCGTCAGGTCGACAAGTACAGGACCATCGACGACTACATCAACGGTTACCTCGATGACACCGTCGACTTCATTCGTCAGCATCACGGCGTCGACAAGATTGCCCTGTTGGGGATCTGCCAGGGTGGCGCCATGTCAACCACCTATGCGGCGCTCAACCCGGACAAGATCAGCCATCTGGTCCTGACCGTTACGCCGATTGACTTCGACGCCTACAAGGCGAATCACAAGCCACACGAGGGCCTGATGTTCACCATGGGCGCCGAGGCCGACGTCGAGCAGATGGTGGCTGTGCATGGCAACGTGCCGGCCACGGTGCTCAACGAGTCGTTCATGATGGCCTCTCCGTTCATCCTGAACTACGGCAAGTACGCCGACGTGATCGATATCCTCGACGATCGCCAGGCCGTGCAGAATTTCCTGCGCATGGAAAAGTGGCTGTTCGGTGGCCCCGATGCCGGTGGTCAGATGTTCAAGGAGTTCGTCCGCGACTTCCTGAAAGCCAATAAACTGGTCAAGGGCACGCTTGAGGTTGGCGGTCGCAAGGTTGACCTCAAGAATCTCACCATCCCGATCCTCAACATTTTCGCCGAGAAGGACCACATCGTGCCGCCACCGTGCACGGTTGCCCTCGGCAAGCATGTCGGCAGCAAGGATTACACGGAGTTCGCCATTGCCACCGGTCACATCGGTATCTACACCGGCGGCCTGTCGCAGAAGGTGTTGGCGCCGACGGTTGGCAAGTGGATGCGCGAGCGCAACGCTTGAGCACCACGCCAGCAATGGCGTGACGTAGTCTGAGACTGGCCCGCCCGGCTAGTCGGAGTAGTTTGCAGCAAGGTGGGAGCGCGCTTGGCCGTGCTCCCACCACTCCCACGGTTTTCTGCCCCTGTCCGTTGGGTGATGTCGTGGACGCTGGCTGGTCGTCCTCGACACAGGCGCGGACGCTGCTTGCGAAAACGCTATCGCCGGTAGCCACGATTTACATGGGGATTCTTCGTCGGCTTAGTGAAGGAAGGGCGGCCCGCAACCAGGCCAGGCCATCCTCGGTCTTGCCTCGCGGCCGATATTCGCAGCCCACCCAGCCGTCGTAACCGAGCTCGTCGAGTAGCCTGAACAGGTAGGGATAATTGACCTCGCCGTCGTCCGGCTCGTTGCGGGCCGGGACGCTGGCGATCTGCACGTGGCCGATGCCGGCGAAGTGCTTTCTGAAGGTGGTCGCCAGATCGCCTTCGACGATCTGCGCGTGGTAAAAGTCCATCTGCACCTTGAGGTTGGCCTCGCCTACTGCAGCGCGGATGGCGTGACCATCGGCCTGGCTGTTGAGGAAGTAGCCAGGCATGTCGCGACCGTTGATCGGCTCGATCAGCAGCGTCCGCCCATGCTTTGCCAGTTCCCGCGCGGCATAGGCCAGGTTTTCGAGATAGGTCTCGCGGCAGGCCGTCCGGTAGGCCTGGTCGGCATGTGCCGGCAGCACACCGGCCATCGCGTGCACCCGGGGGGTACCCATGGCCAGGGCGTATTCCAGCGCACGGGCGACGCTGGCGCGGAAATCCGTTTCGCGACCCGGCAAGGCCGCCAGCCCGCGCTCACCGCTGGCCCAGTCACCCGGCGGCAGGTTGAAGAGAACGCTTTCGAGCTCATTCTCCCGCAACCACCCGGCCACTTCGGCCGGGCTATGGTCATAAGGGAAGAGAAATTCGACGGCTTTGAAGCCTGCCCTGGCCGCGGCGGCGAAGCGCTGCGGAAAGAGGACTTCGTTGAACATCATGGTCAGGTTGGCGGCAAATTTGGGCATCATTTTTCCTTTGCTTCAGGACTCGCGGCGGCAGGCCGATTTGAGTTCGGCGATCTGCCTTTCGTTCAAGGGGTGGGGTGCAGAGTGCTTGCCGGCCGGCCCGCGAATAACGTCGGCCAGGGCCGGATCGCCCGGGCGCTTACAGTGATGATCAGGCTCACCCGTATCGAGCCGGCGTGGTGCGCATTCAAGTGGACTGGAAACAGCGCCAAACAGCGCTAAACTGGGCGGCATTGCTCATCCATAGAAAGGTGCCCCATGCCTGCCCATCCATCCGATCTGTTGCCCTTGGCAGCTCCTGCCGGTGGTCTGATTTTGACCCCTTGTCCGGGAACCAGGGACTCTGACACCGAGACCGCACTCAAGCAACTCAAGGCGGCCGGCGCCAGCGCCGTGATCACCTTGATGCCGGATGCGGAAATGGCGAGCAATGCGGTGTCCGACCTGCCGACGCTGTGCGCGCAAAACGGGCTGCAATGGTTTCATGCGCCGATCGAGGATGATCGCGCGCCCGCAGACGATTTTGCCGTCGCCTGGCAGGCGCAGCGCAAGGCCGTCCATCGACTGCTTGACGCTGGCGAGCGGATTGCCGTGCATTGCAAGGGCGGCTCCGGTCGGACGGGCCTGATGGTCGCGCAAATCCTCGTCGAGCGTGGTTACGCCAAAGAGGATGCGCTGGTGGTGGTCAAGGCGCTGCGCCCCAATGCGCTCACTCTGGCCGTGCATCAGGACTATCTGGCGCGTCTTGCGGTCGCTCCCTGAGCGGGCTGCCCGGGGTTACCGCTGTTCTCAGTGCCCGTACATCTGTTCGGGCAGCCAGGTTATGATCTGCGGGAAAGCCAGGCACAGCGCGACCATCGCCACCTGTAGAAGGACGAATGGGATGACGCCGAGGTAGATGTGCTTGATGGTCACCTCGTCGGGCACCACACCCTTCAGGTAGAAGAGCGAGAAACCCACGGAGATCGTCAGGAACGAAGTTTGCAACATCAGGGCGATGAGGATCAGGAACCAGGTCATGTCGATGTCGGCGAGGCGGACTACGGGTGCCAGCAAGGGCAGGATGATCAGCACGATCTCGAACCAGTCCAGGAAAAAGCCGGCGATAAACACCACCGCCAGGACCGTCAACACCAGCCCTATCGGCGCCAGTCCCAGGCCCTTGAAGAATTCGGCGATCAGCTCGTCGCCGCCGATCAGCCGCAGCGTGTAGGCGAAGAAGGTCGCGCCGATAAAAATGGCAAAAATGAAGCAGGTGGTCAGCGTCGTCTCGATGCCGACTTCGCGGATTACTCGCCAATTGAGCTTGCGGTTGGCAGCGGCCAGCAGGACGGCCCCGAAAGCTCCCAGCCCGGACGCTTCGGTGGGCGTGGCGACGCCGAAGAAAATCGAACCGAGAACCACCAGGATCAGGCCGAAGGTCGGAATGGTCGACGCGAAGGCCATGAGTATCTGCCGAAAGGACAGCTTTTCCGCGTCGGCGGGTCGCGGTGGCACCAGGTCGGGCCTGAGGATGCCGACTGCCAGTATGAAGACCATGTAGAGCAGGCCGAGGCCGACACCGGGAATCAGCGCCCCCATGAACAGGTCGCCGACCGAGACCGACACCTGGTCGGCCATCAGTACCAGCATGATCGACGGCGGGATGAGAATGCCCAGCGTACCCGAGGCCGCGACAACCCCCGAGGCTACCGCCTTGGAATAGTGGTTCTGCAGCATGACCGGCATCGCCAGCATCGCCAGCAGTACCACCGAGGCCCCGACGATGCCGGTGGATGCCGCCAGCAGAATGCCGATGACGATCACCGTCAAGCCGAGACCGCCCCTGATACCACCGAAGACCTTGACGAAATTGCGCATCATGATCTCGGCGACGCCCGAGCGGTCGAGCATCTGGCCCATGTAGATGAACATCGGCAGCGATACCAGAACCCAGTTGGACATGATGGCGTCGAGGCGGTCGACGATACCGGACACCTTCGCCCAATTCGTCAGCAGAAAGGTGTCCATGCCAAACTGGTCGCCGAGGAAGATGGCAATGGCGGCGAAGAGCATCGACAGACCGCCCAGCAGCCAGGCCACCGGATAGCCGCTAAACAGTGACAGGACGAAGGTCACCATGAAGCCGATAGCTAGCAACTCGTAGAATGGAAGCATGTCGGGTCCTTGTTGCGGGTCAGCGGCGGCCGAACAGCGCGGCCCAGACGCGAGTCAGACGACCCAGGCCACCCAGCGCCAACAAGACGAAGGCGGTGACCAGGAAGGACTTGAGGAACCAGCGGTAAGGCAGGCCGCCCGGTGCGGCGGAGATTTCGCCCAGTTCCCATGAACTCATGAAGAAGGGCACCGAGAACCACACCACGAAGCCAGTGAAGGTCAGCAGTAGCGTGCTGATGCCGAACAACTCGATCCACAGCCGCGTGCGCAGGCTAAAGGTCTCGGCGAGCACGTCGATACGCACATTGCGCTCGTGCACCTCGGTGAATGCCAGGCCGAGCATGAAGCCGATGGCGTAGAGGTGCCATTGCAGCTCCTCCATCATGATCGACCCTTCGTTGAAGACATAGCGGGCCACCACCTGCGCCACGATGACCAGGACCAATACGGTCCACAGCGCCGAGGCAATTTCGCCAAACCAGCCGATCAGGCGGTCGGTGGCGCGGGAAATTACGGTCGTGGGGAGGGCAATTCCGGACCGTCCCGCTTCGTGCGGGACGTCGGCGCTGTGCGCTGGTGTGGTCATCGGTTCTTCCAATTGGCGTACAGCGCCGGTCGTCAGGCGTCGATTACTTGAAGTCGCGCGGCAGGTAACCGTAATCGTGCCACTTGCTGTTCTGTTCCTTGAAGGCGGTCATGCTGTCGTAGACCTTCTTGACCATCGCGTCGTTGGCGGACTCCTCGGCCATCACCTCCCTGGTGGCCTTGGCGAATGCGGCCAGCATGACCTTGTCGAACTGGCGTGCCTTGACCCCTTCCTTCTCGAACTTGGCCAGCACAGCGCCCTGCAGTGCTTCGGCCTTGGCTAGCGCGATGGTTACCGCCGCCGTGCAGGTGGTCTCGATCTGGGCCTGCGTTTGTGGCTTGAGTTTGTTCCAGGCCGCGAGGTTCACGTAGAGATACTGGTTGGTCGAGGGCTGATGCCAGCCAGGCATGTAGTAGTACTCCGCGACCTTGTAGAAGCCAAGCTGGTCATCGACTGTCGGCAAGGAGAACTCGGTGCCGTCGAGCACGCCTTTCTCCAGCGCCTGGAACAACTCACCGCCGGGCAGCACGGTGACCGATGCCCCCAACTTCTGGTAGACCTTGCCGCCATAACCGGCAGCGCGGAACTTAAGGCCGTTCAGATCGGCGGGGGTCTTGATCTCCTTGCGGAACCAGCCGGCCGCTTCCGGGCTGATCGAGCCGCAGAAGATCGGGTAGACGTTGTGCGGTTTGTAGACTTCCTTGAGCAGCGCGTCGCCGCCGCCGAAATACATCCAGGCAGCGAACTGCGGTGTTTCCATGCCGAAGGGGACGGCGCCAAACAGTGCGGAAGCCGGAACCTTGCCCAACTCATAGCCCATCCAGTTGTAGCCCGCCTCGGCCTTGCCGGCAGACACGGCGTCGAAGATCGCCAGGGCGGGTACCAGCTTGCCCGGCTCGAAGACTTGCAGATTGATGGTCCCGCCGGAAATCTTCTTCAAGGTCTCCGACACCCAGGGCATGGTGTCGCCGAGCGCGGTGAGGTTGGAGCCGAAAGCCATCGGGACGCCCCAGCGCACATTTTCCTGCGCGCTGGCAGGGGCGGCGATCAAGGTCAGGGACGCGCTGAGGGCAAGAGGCCGCCGCTCTGATCGGCTGTCGGCGCAAGGGTACGGGTATACTTGAGGCTTTCGTCGGTTCGCAGCCGCTTGCTGGCCAGCCAGCGGGGCCGACGTGTGACTCTGTGAGACCTCCACCTTGGCACTGATCCTACTCGGACTTTCCGGCGCGCTGACGCACGATCCTTCGGCGGCGCTGTACATCGACGGCAAGCTCGTTGCGGCGGCAGAAGAGGAACGCTTCGTCCGCGACAAGCACGCCAAAAACCGCATGCCCTACGAAGCGGCGAAGTTCTGCCTGGAATTCGCCGGCATCAAGCCGGCCGAGGTCGACGCGGTGGCCATTCCCTTCGCGCCGATCAGCCTCGCCGAAGGCGCCCGCTGGCACTATGCCAAACGCTATTGGTACGCGCCGGATCGGGTGCTGGACGCCCTCCTGACAGGCAACCGGCGCTACTTTCGCTACCGCAAACGCATCGAATGGTGTCTGCTGCAGCTCGGTTTCGATCTCAAAACGACCGAAATCGTGCCGGTCGAGCACCACCTGGCGCATGCGTCCAGCGCCTACCATTGCTCGGGTTTCAAGGAGAAGACGGCGATCCTCGGCATCGACGGCAAGGGCGAGTACGCGACCACTTTCTTCGGCTACGGCGAAAACGGCAGAATTCACAAGATCAAGGAGTTCTACGACCCCGATTCGCTGGGCGGACTGTACGGCGCCTTGACCGAGTATCTCGGTTTCGAGATGCTGGACGGCGAGTACAAGGTGATGGGCATGGCCCCGTATGGCGACCCGGAACGCTACGATTTCTCGCGCCTGGCGAAGTTCGAGAATGGCGAGCTGACGGTCAACACCGACTACGCCAATGTCATCGGTTTTCGCCGCTACAAGGAGCAGGGCAAGGGCTACTACTTCTCGCCAAAGCTGATCGAGTGGCTGGGCCCGAAGCGGGCCGGCGACAGCGCCGACGATCCCTATATCCATTACGCGGCGAGCATGCAGAAGCTGTTCGAGGATTTGTCGCTGCAGATGATCGAGCACTACCTGGGCGATATTCTGCGCGCAACCGGTCGGCTCGCTTTCTCCGGTGGCGGCGCACTGAACGTCAAGCTCAACCAGAAGATCATCGCCCGCGCGGACGTCAAGGAACTGTTCGTGCAGCCGGCCTCGGGCGATGCCGGGACTGCCGTCGGCGCGGCGGGCTACGTCTCGGTGCAGCGCGGCGTGCCGATCGAAAAAATGGCGCATGTCTTTCTCGGCCCGGCGTACAGCAACGAAGACGTTCTTGCCGCCTGTGCTCGCCATCCGGAAAAACCGCAAGGGCAGCGGCTGCGCGACGTGGCGCAGGAAATTGCCGCGTTGCTCGTGGCCGGCAACCCGGTGGCCTGGTTCCAGGGGCGTATGGAGTTCGGTCCGCGTGCGCTTGGCGGCCGCTCGATCCTTGGTTGTCCGAGCGTTGCCGGCGTTGCCGACCGGATCAACGCGCAGATCAAGTTCCGCGAGCGCTGGCGTCCGTTCTGCCCGAGCATGCTCGATACGGTCGGCCCGCAGATGCTCGGCAGCGATCACCCGGCCCCGTTCATGACTTTCACTTTCAAGGTTGCCGAAGGCTGGCAGGAACGCGTTCCGGAAGTGGTGCACGAAGACGGCAGCTCGCGGGCGCAGGTACTGCAACGCGAATTCAATCCGCGCTATTACGACCTGATGCTCGAACTGGAAAAACTGACCGGCAACGGCGTCGTTCTCAACACTTCGCTCAACCGCCGCGGCGAAGCAATGATCTGTTCGCCAACCGACGCCTTGAACATGTTCTTCGGCTCGGATCTCGAGTATCTGGTGATGGAAGACATGCTGGTGGTCAAGGCGGGCAGCAGCGCCAACGCAAGCGAGGATTCGCCCGCTGGCTGAGTACGTGTCGGCTTGTTCCAGACATTCCGTAGGCACATAAAGGTGGCGATGGCCGGCGCCCTTTTCGGACTATCCCTGCGCGTCTGAAGGCAGGGTTTTCGGGGCGAGAAGAAAACCATGCCGGCCTATCCGCGTGACTGTTCGCGCCGATCGCCGAAAGGCATTTGACTCCGACAGCGGCGCCAAGGATACTTCGTCTGCGTGGTTAAAACGCTTTCCCCGATCTTCCGGATTCTCAACGCAGTGGCGCATGGGTGTTCTGTTGAGGGAGGCGTTTTGTAGCCGCAACCGAGACAAGCTGCCATTTTCGATTCTTAATGTGAAAGTCGCGTATGCGACTCACGAACCTCCCTTCTCCCCCTGCGGGAGAAGGGCCGGGGGAAGAGGGGGACGGTCATGACTTTCATCATTCGGGGTATCTCGACTGTCATGACCGTTAGTCCGCCTCTAATCCAGCAACACTCTTTCTCGAGGAAAACATGTCCAAATTGTTCATCGAAGATCTCGCCCTTGCGGGCAAACGCGTCCTCATCCGCGTCGATTTCAACGTCCCACAGGACAAGGTGACGGGAGCGATCACCAACACCAAGCGCATCGAAGCCGCGCTACCGACGATCCAGTCGGCTTTGGACAAGGGCGCCGCGGTCATTCTCATGTCGCACCTTGGCCGTCCGGACGGCAACGCCATGCCGCAATTCAGCCTGCAGCCCGTGGCCACCGCACTGGAGGGCCTGCTCGGCCGCCCGGTGAGCTTTCTTTCGGACTGTGTCGGTCCTGACGTCGAAGCCGCCTGTGCCAGCATCAAGCCCGGCGAAGTCATTCTGCTCGAGAACCTGCGCTTCCATATCGAGGAAGAAGGCAAGGGCACCGTCAAGGGGGCCGACGGCAGCGTCAGCAAGATCAAGGCCGATCCCGAAAAGGTCAAGGCCTTCCGCGCATCGCTGACCCGGCTTGCCGACGTTTACATCAACGATGCCTTCGGCACCGCCCACCGCGATCACTCGTCGATGACCGGCGTACAGCTACCGCAGCGGGCGGCGGGTTATCTGATGAACAAGGAACTGGCGGCTTTCTCGGCGGTGCTCGAATCGCCGCAGCGGCCGCTGCTGGCGATCCTCGGTGGCGCCAAGGTGGCCGACAAGATCCAGCTGATCAACAACCTGCTCGACAAGGCCGACCAGATCATCATCGGCGGCGGCATGGCGTTTACGTTCAAGAAAGTCATTTCCGGAATGCCGATCGGCGACTCGCTGTTCGACGAGGAGGGCGCCAAGCTGGTGCCCGAGCTGATGGCCAAGGCGAAAGCCAACGGCAAGGAGATTCTGCTGCCAAGCGATTTCGTCATCGCTGACAAGTTCGCCGCCGATGCCAATACCGGTGTCGCCAACGATGTCGATGGGATTCCCGATGGCTGGCTGGGACTTGATTGCGGAGCTGAATCGACGAAGCTGTTTACCGACGCCATCCTGAACGCCAAAACCATCATCTGGAACGGCCCGGCGGGCGTTTTCGAATTTGCCAACTTCGAAGCCGGCACCAAGGCGATGGCCGACGCCATCGTCGAGGCGACTGCCAAAGGTGCGACGACCGTGATCGGTGGTGGCGACACGGCCACCGCGGCCAAGAAATATGGCGCCGAGAAGAAAGTCACGCACACCTCGACCGGTGGCGGGGCATCTCTCGAATACCTCGAAGGCAAGGTCCTGCCGGGCGTCGCCGCACTCTCCGAGAAGTAAGCCGAGCGGAACCCCGGGCCCCGGTAGTGTGCCGGGGCCGTCCTGCTCGCCGAATCATGCCTAACCAACAGAAGGAATACCATGCGTAAAATCGTTATTGCCGGCAACTGGAAAATGAACAAGTCGGTCGCCGAGTCCGTCAAGCTGGCCACCGAAGTGGTCGCCGCCGCCAAAGACATCAAGAATGTCGTCGTCGCCATTGCTCCCACCTATCTCGCACTGGCCAAAGTCGCCGACGTGGTCAAGGGCAGCAACGTCAAGCTCGCGGCGCAGGACGTGCACTGGGAAAACCAGGGTGCATTCACCGGCAAGGTCAGTGCCGACATGCTCAAGGAAATCGGCGTCGATATGGTCATCATTGGCCACTCCGAGCAACGCAGCTACTTCGGCGAGACCGACGAAACGGTCAACAAGAAGATCAAGAAGGTTCTTTCGCTGGATATGGGCCCCATCGTCTGCATCGGCGAGACGCTCGACGAGCGCCAGGGCGGCAAGCTCGAAAGCGTGCTCACGACACAGGTCAATGGTGCCTACGCCGGCCTTTCCGCGGACGAAGCGCTACGCACCGTCGTCGCTTACGAGCCGGTGTGGGCCATCGGTACCGGTGTCACCGCCAGCGACGCCGAAGCACAGGAGGCGCACGCCCTGGTGCGCGGCCTGCTGGCCAAGCTCTTCGGCGACGATGTCGCACAGTCGATCAGCATCCAGTACGGTGGCTCGATGAAGCCGGACAACGCCGCCGGCCTGCTCGCTCAGCAAGACATCGACGGCGGCCTGATCGGCGGCGCAGCGCTCAAGGCCGACAGCTTCCTGGGTATCGTTACGCCGGGTGAGGCGATCAGCAAGTAAGTCGTTTCTCCCCAAGACGCGCGGGCGCCGCAGTTGCGGGGCCCGCGTTTTTTCTCTGGCGCGTGCCGCGAGCGGCTACGGCCCGAGTCGCCATCGTGCTGCGCAAAGGGTTCGCTCGGCAGCGCTTACGGGAGCCGGAAATCAACGCGGAGGCAGTTCGTCTATGGAATCATTTCATTGGGACAAGCACTTTGTTACCGGGCTGTCAGAGGTCGATCAGCAGCATCAACATCTGGTCGGGATCATCAACCAGTTTGGCGGCCTGCTGGCTGAAAACAAAGTCGCCTTCAATGATCTTGAAGAGGTCTTCGCAAAGCTGGCCAATTACGCCAGGTACCATTTTCAGGAAGAAGAAGCCTTAATGGCTGAAATGGGCATCGATCGGCGTCATCTGAGCCCTCACATTGAAGCGCATCGCAGCTTTCTGCGCGAGATAAGCGCCATGCATGCCGGCCTTTCGCCGGATAATCTTGATGCGGCAAAGCATATTCTTGATCTTCTGACGCACTGGCTCGCCTATCACATCCTCGGTTCAGACCAGAACATGGCCAGGCAGATGGCCGCCATCGGGAGTGGTGTGGAAGCAAGCAGAGCCTATGACGAAGAAGAAAAAGCCAGCAACAATGCCACCGAGCCCCTGCTCATCGCGCTGAATGGCCTGTTCAATCAGGTCTCGGCGAGGAACCGGGATTTGCTGGCCTTGAATCGCTCGCTCGAAGAGAAAGTGCGCCAACGGACGCTGGAACTGTCGGAAGCAAATCTTCAGCTGGTGGAGCTGTCTTTGACCGACGCCCTTACCGGGCTTCCCAATCGCCGCCACGCGCTGCGGGCACTGGCATCGCTATGGGAGGAGTCGGTCGAGAACGATTCGCCACTGGTTTGCATGATGATCGACGCCGATCACTTCAAGCAGGTCAATGATGCCTGTGGTCATGACGCTGGCGATGCGGTGCTGACCGAGTTGGCCAAGAGGCTGCAGCATTCCTTTCGCAGTGACGACGTCGTCTGCCGTCTCGGTGGCGATGAGTTTCTGGTCATCTGCCCTGATACGGAGAGGGAGGGCGGAATGCACATCGCCGAGTTGACCCGGAAAGCTGTCGCCGCACTGCGCGTGCCAACGGGCGGTGAGCCCTGGCACGGTAGTATCAGTGTCGGCGTTGCGGCGAGAACGCCTGCGGTCGCAAGTTTTGAAGAGCTGATCAAATCGGCAGACCGGGCCGTCTATGTGGCCAAGCAAGCGGGCAAGAACTGCGTCAGGACGGGACAGTGAACTATTCCCTATCACCGCTGTCGGCGGCATCCGATTCTGCTTTGGATCAGGAAGTCGCGAGCCGCTGGCGCAGGGCTTCGATGCGCTGACGATTGACGCCGAAGTCGCTGCGCCCGATGCGCGATGCCGAGCGCACCTGGATCACCTTGTTGGCCGGGTCGAACCAGAATTCGACATCGTCGACGAAGTTCAGAAGTCGGCTGGTGTATTGCACATAGAGATAGTCGGCTCGGCTGTCGATCAGGGTCGCCCCCGGCTCGCTGGCCAGCAGCGTTTTGAGCTTGGCAATGGTGGCTGGTCCGTCACTGCGCAGCAGCGCAAGCGGTGCGATGTCGGCGTACTCACCCTGCGGATGATCTGGCCATAGCCTGGCCTGGCTGCTGACGCTGTTCGGTGTTGCCGATGGTCGAGCGAGCTTGCCGTCGCGAACGCCCAGGTCGCTCGGCGGCGTGCCGGTGAACAGGCCGAGTTGGGCGGCAGCCCACAGAAGAGCCGCCAGCAGGGCGACGGCAATGCCTGGCCAGCGCAGGAACTTGAGCATCCGAACGCGTCTCATGACCTTCCGGCGCGCTCCAGGCGCACGGCGCAATACTTGAACTCGGGAATTTTTCCGAAGGGGTCGAGCACCGGGTTGGTCAGGCGATTGGCGGCAGCTTCATGGAAGCAGAACGGCAACCACAGCGACCCCGGCGCGACCGCCGGATCGGCGTGTGCGGTGGCCTCGATTGCACCGCGTCGGGTGATCAGGCGGACGCGCTCGCCGTCGGCCAGTCCGAGGCGGCGCAGGTCCTGGTCACTGACGGTGACCACCGCTTCGGGTTCCAGGGCGTCCAGTGCCGCGCTGCGCCGGCTCATGGCACCGGTATGCCAGTGCTCGAGCAGTCGCCCGGTGGACAGCACCAGCGGGTACTCCTCGCTGGGCTGCTCGTCGGGCGGCAGCAGCGCGACGGCGACGAAGCCGGCGCGACCGCTCGGCGTCGGGAAACCGTTCGCGAAGACGACATCGGCGCCGGGAAGATCCTCGCCGGCACACGGGTAGCTGACCGAGTCTTCGCGCTCGAGCCGCTCGCGACTGATATGGGCCAGCGAAGGCATTGCCTGGCGCATTTCGGCATAGATTGCCGCCGGTCCGTCGTATTGCCAGTCGAGGTCGAGCCGGCGCGCCAGTTCCTGGATGATCCACCAGTCCGGCCGCGTATCGCCTGGCAGCGGCAGCGCCTGGCGGCCGAGCTGAACCTGTCGATTGGTGTTCGTCACCGTGCCTTCCTTTTCCGGCCAGGCCGAGGCCGGCAGGATGACGTCGGCGTAGATGGCGGTTTCGGTGAGAAACAGATCCTGCACCACCAGGTGTTCGAGCGACGCCAGCGCCTGGCGCGCGTGCTTGAGATCGGGGTCCGACATCGCCGGGTTTTCGCCGACGATGTACATGCCGCGAATGTCGCCAGCCGCCGCGGCATTCATGATCTCGACGACGGTCAGCCCCGGTTGCGGATCGAGCGTGCTGTTCCACAGTTGCTCGAAGCGATGCCGATTGGCGGCCAGCGAGATGGGCAGGTAGTCGGGAAGGACCATCGGGATCAGGCCGGCATCCGACGCACCCTGGACATTGTTCTGCCCGCGCAGCGGATGCAGGCCGGTGCCGGGGCGACCGATGTGTCCGGTCATCAGCGCCATGGCAATCAGGCAACGCGCATTGTCGGTGCCATGGGCGTGTTGCGAAATGCCCATTCCCCAGAAGATCATCGATGCTTTCGAGCGCGCATAAAGTCGCGCCACCTCGCGGATCGTGCCAGCGGTGATAGCGCAGACCTCGGCCATCGCTTCCGGGCTGTAGGCCGCCAGGTGCGTGCGCATGTCGTCGAAGCCGCTGGTATAACGGGCGATATAAGCCGGGTCGAAAAGGGCCTCGTCGACGATGGTGTGCAGCATGGCGTTGAGTAGCGCGACATCGCTGCCGGGGCGAAACTGCAGGGTCTGATCGGCAAAGCGCGCCAGGCCGTGGCGGCGCGGATCGATGACGATCAGCCGCGTGCCCCGGCGCGCGGCACGCTTGAAGAAAGTCGCGGCGACCGGGTGGTTGGCTTCCGGGTTGCAGCCGATGAGAATCGCCACTTCGGCCTTGTCGATCTGCATGAACGATGCCGAAACCGCGCCGGAGCCGACGCCCTCGATCAGGGCTGCTACCGAGGAGGCGTGACACAGCCGCGTGCAATGGTCGACGTTGTTGGTGTGCAAGCCGGTGCGTATCAGCTTCTGGAAGAGGTAGGCTTCCTCGTTGCTGCACTTGGCTGAACCGAAGCCGGCGAGCGCCTTGCCGCCGTGTCCGTCGCGTAGCGAGCGCAGCCCGGCGGCGGCGCGCTCTAGCGCTTCGTCCCAGCTCGCTTCGCGAAAATGGGTAAGTGGATTGCCCGGGTCGAAAGCGGCGTCGGCAATTTTTGGCGCATCGTCACGGCGGATCAGCGGCGTCAGCAAGCGCTGCGGCGAGTGCACGTAGTCGAAACCGAAGCGGCCCTTGACGCACAGGCGCTCGCGATTGGCCGGACCATTGCGACCGGTAACGGCGACGATCTGCTCCTTGCGCACCTGATAGTCGATCTGGCAACCGACGCCGCAGTAAGGGCAGATGCTGGGCACGACGCGGTCGACCGACTCCCCCGTCGCGAGCAGGCCGCTGCCGTCTGCGGCCAGCATCGTCGTCGCCATCAGCGCGCCGGTTGGGCAGGCCTGCACGCACTCGCCGCAGCCGACGCAGCTCGAATCGCCCATGGCATCGTCGAGATCGAAGACGATTTTCGCCGCCGCGCCACGACCGGCCATGCCGATGACGTCGTTGGCCTGGATGTCGCGGCAAGCCTGCACGCACAGCTGGCAGTGGATGCAGGCGTCGAGCTGCACGCTCATCGCCGGGTGGCTGCGGTCGGGGAGGGGAGCGGGCGCTGCGCTGGCCATGGCGGCGCGTGGCGGGAAACGGCTGTCCTGCAACCCCAATTGCTCGGCCCAGCGCCAAAACGGCGCATTCCGATCGTGCGCCTGCGCGCGTGACGGCTGCTCGGTGAGCAGCAGTTCGATCACCAGCCGCCGGCTGTTCAGCGCGCGTTCGGAAGTGTCGCTGCGCACCTGCATGCCGGCCCTGACCTGGCGCGTGCAACTCGGCACCAGGTTGCGCTCGCCGTCGATCTCGACCATGCACGCCCGGCAGTTGCCGCCCGGCCGATAGTCCGGCGCCTCGCGCGTGCATAGATGCGGAATCGTCGTGCCCGCGCGCCTGGCAGCCTGCCAGATCGTTTCGCCGGGCAGAGCAGTCAGTTGGCGACCGTCGAGCGCAAAGCCGACAGGCGTCGCTTGCGTTGTTCCCTTACTCATCGCGCTTACTCGCGAACTGCTGTGGGAAATACATCAGTGCCGTGGTCAGTGGGTTCGGCGCCGCCTGCCCCAGGCCACAAATCGACGCATCGCGCATCACCGCCGCCAGTTCGTTGAGCAGTTCGACATCGAGTTCAGGCGCCTCGAACAGTGCCAGCATCTTCTCGGTGCCGAGCCGGCACGGCGTGCACTGGCCGCAACTCTCGTCGGCGAAGAATTCGAGCAGCGCCTGCACCGCGGCGCGCAGGTCGTCGCGGTCAGAGAGCACGATCAGCGCTGCCGATCCAATCAATGCGCCGTGTTTTTCCAACTCGCCGAAGTGTAGTGGCAGGTCGGCCATGCTCGCCGGCAGAATCCCCCCCGAAGCACCGCCCGGCAGATAGGCCAGGAGTCGATGCCCCTCGGCCATGCCGCCGCAATAGTCGTCGATGAGCTTGCGCGCGCTGATCCCTGCCGGTGCCTGCTTGACGCCCGGTTCGCGCACCCGGCCGGAGACCGAGTAACTGCGCAGACCGGTAAAGCCCTCGCTGCCCAGCGCCGCGAAGCGCGCACCGCCGCCGGCGAGAATTGTCGGAACCATGGCCAGCGTTTCGACGTTGTTGACCAGCGTCGGGCGTCCGAACAGCCCTAGCTCGGCGACGTAGGGCGGGCGTTGCCGCGGGTAGCCGCGCTTGCCTTCGATCGACTCGATCAGCGCCGATTCCTCGCCGCAGATGTAGGCGCCGGCTCCGCGCCGGAGGTCGATGAAACCCGGTTCGATCAGCTTCGCTGTTTCGAGCGCTGCGATCTCGCGGCGCAGCAACGCGTGTGCCGCGGGGTACTCGTCGCGCAGGTAGATCCAGCAGCGCTGCGCGTCGATACAGGCCGCCGCGAGCAGCAGTCCGTCAAGAAAGGGGTGCGTCTGCTCTTCGAGAATTATCCGGTCCTTGAAAGTGCCCGGCTCGCCCTCGTCGGCGTTGCAAACCAGGTAGCGAGGCGCTGGCGCATCGCGCAGCAGTCGCCACTTGCGCGCGGCGGGGAAACCGGCGCCGCCCATTCCGCGCAAGCCGGCTGCTTCGAGTTCGGCAATCACGGCTTCGGCCTGCAGGCTACCGTCGCGCAGCGCCAGCAGCTGCCGGTAGCCACCGCCTGCGCGGTAGGCGGCCAGCGTCTCGCTGACGACCGGCAAGGCTGTAAATTCGCCAACTTCGATCATGGCCAGCACGTTGGCGGCGCTGGCGCGGTCGGCGTGGCGCTGGCCGACCTGTACCACCGGTGCGAGATCGCAACGGCCCATGCACGGCGCGCGCAACACTCTCGCCTGCGCGGGATCGAGCTGCGCGCGCAATGCGGCGTCGAGTTGCAAGCTTCCCTGCAGTCGGCAGCCGAGCCCGTCGCAGACGCGGACAGCGAGCGCTGGCACGGCTTCGTCGTCGTCGCGCAGGTCGAAATGAGCGTAGAAAGTCGCCGTCTCGTAGACCTCGGCGACACCGATGCGCAGCAGGTCGGCAAGCGCCACCAGTTCGCCCGCGCGCAAGCAACCGCGGCTGTCCTGCAGTCGGTGCAGGTATTCGATCAACAGATCGCGGCGCAGCGGTAAATCGCTCAAAAGCTCGGCGATAGCGTCCCGCGTGGCGCCGTCCACGCGCCGCCCCCGCCGCTGCCCACGTCCCTTGCGTCGTCCTGTTGGCGGCTGCTCGCTCCTATCCATGCGCTGGCTTCCCGATTCGAAGTGGCCATGTTAACAAACACCAGGGCGACCGACAGGGAAATCAGTTGCAGCGATGCTTGGCGCGTGCTCCGCCTGGCGGCACCTACACGCCACGAAAAGCGCTAGCGTTAGTACCCTCTCTATTACCCTTATTTCGGAGTAATTACCTCTTCTGCCCCCAGCTTGCCCCGGGGCCACGCCCTTTGCACTCGACTACACCTGCCGCCTGCTGCTCGCGAAGAACCCGGCGCACCATGTCGCGCCCGACGCCCGGGCAGCTTTGCTCAAGTGCACTGATCGAGAAATCACCACCCTGCGCCGCGAGGCGCTCTATCCCTGCCAGCACCTGACCTCGCTTGGCACCGCGTGGTGCTTTCGTATCGCCAACGCGCTCGGCGAACTCGCGATAAGCCGTCTTCAGGATCGACAGTAGGTAGTTGATGTACGGCCAGGGGTCGTGCCGACCCTCATGCCAAGCCTGGGAGCTTTGTTCGAGCGTCTCGTAGTACCGCTCCCTGTTCTGCTCGATCAGCCGTTCGAGGCTGATGTAGCGTCCGGCCTCGTAACCGAGTTGATCCTATTTTCCTCAGTTGAACCCTCGAAAAGTGATGCAAACTCAGCCCTGACAAGGGTTTGCGGCGAATGAGGAGGGTCACCCGATGGGTGAGATGAATTTTGAGCAAAAAGGGATCGTCAAGGCGGTGGGTACCGCCTTGCAGGAAGTGGGGCAATCGGCGGTGGGAATGTGCGTGGCAACGCCGGGCGGCCGGTTTCATGTCCGGTGGGACGAAGGCGGCAGCGCGACGGCTTTGGGCCAGCTGGCCTTCTTTGCCGAGTTCCTCGAAGTCTCCGGACTGTTCTCCCGCTGGAAGGAAAGCTGTCCGACGAACTACAGCAGCCCCAACGCGCCGACGGTGGTCAATATCCTGGGCACCCTGGCTGCTCTCGATACTGGATGGGCAGCGGCGCTATGCGCACGTGACCGGGCTGCGTGGCGACGCCGTCGCGCCAGAGCTCCTCGGCATGACCAAGATCGTCAGCGACGAAAGCCTGCGCCTCGCACTGGCGCATCTGGCCCCCGAACAGGCCAAGCGCTGCCATGATGAAGAACGCGCAGCCCGCGCCGTACAGCTGACAAAGAGCAGCGCCTGGATGGACGCGGCTCTGGCCGAAAGCACGGGCGAAGCCCTGCGTACGCCCTGGATCCTCGACGCCGATACCACTGTCAAGCTGCTCTACGGCCACCAGGCCGGTGCTGAGATCGGCTACAACCCGACCAAGCCAGGCCGGCCAAGTCACACCCTGCATACCTATTGGATCGGCAACGTTCGCCTGGTGCTCGACGTGGAAGTCCAAGGCGGAAAGAGCACGGCCGCCAAACACAGCCTGCCCCATCTGCGCTTGCTGCTCGATCGGCTCGCGCCCGAAGAGCGTCCTGCCCTGGTGCGAGGCGACAACGCCTTTGGCAACGAAGGCATGATGGCCGCGATGGAAGAGATCGAGCAGCCGTACCTCTTCAAACTCAGACAGACCGCCGGGGTCAAGCGCCTGATCGAGCGGCTCTGGCAGCGAGGCGACTGGGAGAGCGTCGACCAAGGCTTCGACGCCGTCGAAGGCAAGCTCCGCTTGACTGGCTGGAGTTGTGAGCGACGGGTGGTCGTCCTGCGCCGGCGAGTCAAGTCCAGCCCGGGAGCTGAAACGAGTAAGGAGAGTCCGCAGCAAGAGCTGCCGTTCGTCGAGGGTTCAGACAAGGCCAAACTCTGGGAATATTCGGTCCTGGTCACCAATGCCGATTACTCGCTGGAAGCCATGGGTCAGCTGTACCGCGATCGGGCGGATTGCGAGAACGGCTTCGACGAACTGAAAAATCAGTGGGGCTGGGGCGGCTACACCACGCATGATCTGGAACGTTGCAACCTTTCGGCGCGCGCCGTGGCTTTGATCTACAACTGGTGGAGTTGGTACGTTCGCCTGGCGCACCCAAAGGCGCGCCTGGAGGCGATCACCAGCCGCCCGATGTTGCTCGCTGGCGTCGCCCGCCTGACCCAGCACGCCGGCCAGTCGCGTCTGCTGCTCACGATTTCCCATGCGGCGGGAGATCAGATCAAGGCAATCATCGCCAACATCCGCAAGGGACTTGACCATGTTCTGGCAACCGCGCCTCAGTTGCCCCAAACCGGCCGCTGGCCGGCCTTGGTCCGCTACATCGTCAGCAAGATCCTCGCGGCGAGACCGAAAAGCTCGCGGCGCTTCGGCTTGCCGCCGCCTTTCTTACCTGCTGGAAGCAGCTAACAGAGGAATCTAGGTTAATGTGAAAGTCGCGCAAGCGACTCACAAACCTCCCTTCTCCCCTCGCGGGAGAAGGGTCGGGGGTGAGGCGGGGACTTCAGGGAGCATGCTCGCTGCCCGGCGAACGATTCCGGCGTGCAAGGCGGAATGCGCACTGCAAGTGAGAGGGGGACGGTCATGACTTTCATCATCCGGGGTATCTCGACTGTCATGACCGTTAGCGGCGCTTCGCGCCAGCGCTCATTCAGGAAGGTCAGCCAGATTTCTTCGGCCACGGCACCTTACCCGTAATGGGTGGCAATCTCGTCGAGCGTCGCCCGGCTCAGGCTGTACGGCAGGCGCAGGCAGTCCAGCCAGCTGGCGTCAGGGCTTTGCCAAAAACGCACGCCGGATGCTTGTTGCGGAAGGCCTCGGCGTCGACGCGGGTCGCAAAGAGCAGGACGGCGTGCAGGCGGCTGGGAAAGTTTTGCTACAGCCGCTGCCGGAAGTACTCAAGGTGATACTCGGAAAAGTGGTTCTGAGCGGTCGCCATGCGGTCATCGCCGAGCGCGTCGGCGAAGGGCTTGCTGGGAGGATATTCCAGCCCGGCCGCTCGGCGCCCTCGTCCAGCCAGGCGGACAACTCAAGTGGGCTGCTGTCCCTGAGCAGGTGATCCATGATCTGCCGGCCAGCGCTGATCAGCGCCGAGCGCTATTCCGGGTGTTCACGTGCTGCGGCCGAACTTTTCGACCAGCTGGCCGAGTTTCGCGGCGTACTGACGAGCCTGGGTTTCCGCTTCGCGCTGCATCTTGCGTTGCTCGGCCTGTTTCTTGAGGCGCTCCTTGACCAGCTCCGAGGCATGCTGGCGTTGCTCGGACGTGATTTCGCCGGCCGGCTGGCCGTCGAGGTCGACGCGGGTCGCCGCCTTTTCGCTTGCTTTCAGGTAGCGCAGTGAGTGAGTGTGGATTCCCAGGGCAATACGCAAGGGTTTGCGCTCGAGGCCTGGCAGCCGCGCCATGAGTTGCTTGTCGATGCCAATGGCCAGCGGCTGGCTGTCGCGGAAAACAGGGAATTTTTCCTGCAAGTCCTTGAGTAGTTGGCGCGCATTCTGGCCGGGAAGGCGTTTGTCCGTCGGCTTTGTCGGGGGGCTGCAGGCTTCCGGCGTGGTTTCCGGGGCAGGGGTGGATGTCGTCATGAATGGTGTGCTTACGTGTGTTTTGCGCAAAGGCGAAAAGGGGAAAACGGAGAGAGCAGGGAGCGCATCACGATTTCCAGGGACAGCAGAGTGGTTTGGCGGATGTGGATGTCAATGGGAAAGCCGCGTACGCGACTGACCAGATCATGAGCCTCAGAAGTGAATGCCGCGCATTATCTGCGAGAAGGCGATCTGGTCGGCTGTTTGCGGCGCCGAGTCGCCTTTTTTGTGCATGGCGGCGCTGGAATCGCTGAACATGCGGAAGCTGGTGTTCATCATGATCTGCGCCGCCTTCGGCGTCAGCGAGTGCAGCAAGGCACCGAAGATTCCCAGTCGTGTGGCGATACGCACTGGTTTGTGGATGATCGCTTCGACGATCAGGTCGGCGGCTTCTTCGGGTGACAGTGTCGGGACCTGTTCGTAGATCTTGGTTGGCGCGATCATTGGTGTGCGCACCAAGGGCATGTTGATGGTCGTGAATTCGATGCCGCGGTCGGTAAACTCGGAGGCGGCGCAGCGCGCCCAGGCGTCCATCGCCGCTTTCGAGGCGACGTAGGCCGAGAAGCGTGGGGCGTTGGTGAGGACGCCGATGGACGAGATATTGATCACCTGTCCCTTGCGTTTGGTCAGCATTCCGGGAAGTAGGCCCATGGTCAGCCGCAGCGCGCCGAAATAGTTCACTTCCATCGTGCGTTCGAAATCGTGGAAGCGATCGAAGGAGTTCTCGATGCCGCGGCGAATCGAGCGTCCGGCGTTGTTGACCAGGATGTCGACGCCGCCGTGTTCCTCGTTGAGGGCTTTTACGAGTGCGTCACATTGTTCCTTGTTGGCGATGTCGACGGCGTAGGTGATGAGTTGCAGGCCAGCGGCCTCGAACTCCGCGCGGGTTTCGTCAAGGGTCTGCTGGTCGCGGGCAATGGTGACCGCTATTGCGCCGGCCTCGGCCATCTTGCGGACGGCGGCCCTGCCGATTCCGGACGAACCGCCGGTGACCAGTACCACTTTGCCCTCAATATTGCCGCGCAAGGTGCGATCGATGAACAGGTCGGGGTCGAGGTGACGTTCCCAGTAGTCCCACAGGCGCCAGGCGTAGCTATCGAACGCCGGCACGGCGATGCCGCTACCTTTGAGTGCGCGCTGCGTTTCGCGGCAATCGAAGCGGGTCGGGTAATTGACGAAGTCAAGGATGTCGTCAGGCAGGCCGAGGTCCTTCATCACTGCGTTGCGAATACGTCGAACGGGCGTCAGGGAGAACATCGCCTTGCGCACCGAGCGCGGGATGAAGCCGAGCAGTGCGGCGTTGATGCGCATTGCCATTTCCGGTGCGTGGGCGGCGCGAGCGATGGTGTTGAGCAGGTCGCCAACCCGCATTGGCGTCGGATCCGTGAGGTGGAAGCACTGACCATCTTCGCCCTTGAGGTGCGCAATGTGGTCCATCGCTGCGACCACGAAGTCGACCGGTACGACGTTGATGCGCCCGCCCTCGATGCCGATGGTCGGCATCCACGCCGGGAAGGTCTTGCGGATCTTCTGGATCAGCTTGAAGAAGTAATAGGGGCCGTCGATCTTGTCCATCTCGCCGGTCCGCGAGTCGCCAACAACAATCGCCGGACGGAAGACGCGCCACGGGATCCTGCATTCCTGGCGAACGATGGCCTCGGAATCGTGTTTGGTGCGAAAGTAGGGATTCTCCAGGTTCTCGGCTTCGTCGAACATGTCTTCGCGAAACAGGCCTTCGAAGAGTCCGGCGGCGGCGATCGAGCTGGCGAGGTGGAAGTGCCTGGCGGCGATTTCCTCCGCCAGCTGCACAGTGTTGCGTGTGCCGTCGACATTGGCCCGCTGTTGCTCCTCGGCGCTGGCCTTGAGGTCGTAGACGGCGGCCAGATGGAAGAAGTGATCGACCTTGCCTTTCAGCTTGCGAATATCGGTTTTCGAGATCCCCAGCTTGGCCTGTGTCAGGTCGCCAACGATGGGGATGACGCACTTTTCGTCGCTGTTCCAGAACTCGTAAAGTTCCTGGAGCCGGTCTGCTTCGACGCTGCGCACCAGGAAATAGACGACCGCGTCTGGGCGGGCCAGTAGCTTGGTGATCAGCCGCTTGCCGATGAACCCAGTGGCCCCCGTGACGAAGTAATTCATTGCTGTCTCCCGAAATTCATGTCATTTTCTTGCCTGGACTATCAGTCGCTAGAGCTTGCAACCCAGGCCTTTAGTGTGCGTCCTCTAGATATTGTCACTAGACTTGGTTTCCAGGGCAAGCGAAAAAGCTTGT
The DNA here is from genome assembly GCA_003332265.1 of Candidatus Accumulibacter meliphilus. Lineage (GTDB taxonomy): Bacteria > Pseudomonadota > Gammaproteobacteria > Burkholderiales > Rhodocyclaceae > Accumulibacter > Accumulibacter meliphilus. Next base: position 53,623 of record QPGA01000009.1, on the reverse strand, counting down.
CACCTTTTGATTAGTACCTTCAAGGAGATAAAGATGGGCAAGAAACTCAAGGAACTGGCGGGTGACGTCAACGAGAACCAACTGGCATCGACGGTCAAGGAATCTGCCCAGCAAATCTGGCTGGCGGGTCTTGGCGCTTTTGCCAAGGCACAGGAAGAGGGCGGCAAGGTGTTCGACGCGCTGGTCAAGGAAGGCGAGACCATTCAGGCCAAGACGCGCAAGATGACCGATGAAAAGATCGCCGATGTGGCCGGCAAGGCAACCGGGACCTGGGATCGCCTTGAGCAGGTTTTCGAGGACCGCGTGGCGCGTGCCCTGGGAAGCCTCGGCGTGCCGAGTAAGCAGGATATCGATCGCTTGTCCCGACGCGTCGTTGATCTGAGCGCCGCGGTGCAGGCGCTGACGGAAGGGCAGCCTGCCGCCAAGCCGGCCAGTCCCAGGACCACGGTCAAGTCGGCCACGCGGGCGGCGGCGAGCGTTGCGCAAGCGGTTACCGCCGCCGCCAAGCCTGCTGTCCGCAAGCCTGCGGTACGGAAAGCAGCGGCAGCCAAGCCGGTGGTGCCGGTAACGCCCGCCGACGTGCTGAATACGCTTCCCAAGAGTGGCGCCGAGTAATCCGGTCGCCAGCTTGCGGTGCCAGGTTTCTGAACGACTTCTGGCTCCGTAAGCTGCGCGCAAAGCTTTCTGGAGCGCAGCAGGCTCAGTACGCGAGGGCGGGTCTCGCCTTGCGCATCCTGTCCGCGTGACTCGCGGATCATCCGCGGGCCCTTCGGCGCTGCCTCTGACCGCGCTTTCTCAAGTAAAAGGGCTACTCCATGACTGCGACAAGCAGGCCTGCAAAGATCGCGCTGGCGCTCGCCGGCGGTGGTCCGGTCGGTGGCATTTATGAAGTGGGCGCAATGGCCGCCTTGTCCGAGGCGCTCGACGGCGTCGATTTCAACGAGTTCGACATCTACGTCGGTGTCAGTTCCGGAGCCCTGCTTTCCGCTGCGGTCGCCAACGGCTTGGGGCCTGCGGCCCTGGCCAGGATGCTCGTCGAGAAGGACAACAACGAAGTGTTCGACCCCGGCATGTTGTTACGGCCGGCTTTCGGTGAATACATCCGGCGCGCCATGTCGGTGCCGGTTATCTTCTGGTCGTCCTTAAGGCAGTATCTGTCCGACCCTTGGCACCTTCGTCTGGTGGAGGCTTTCCAGGGCCTCAGTCATGCGCTTCCGACCGGCGTTTTCAATAATGCGGGAATCGACAAGCTGCTCTGCAAGCTTTTTTCGACGGGTGGGCGAAGCAACGATTTTCGCCAGTTGAAGCACCAGCTTTTTCTGGTGGCGACCGATCTCGACACGGGTGAGTCGGTGGCCTTCGGTTCGGCGGGGTATGACGATGTGCCGATTTCCGTCGCCGTGCAGGCAAGTGCGGCTTTACCGGGTTTGTTCCCACCGGTCAGGATCGGCGAGCGCTATTTTGTCGATGGCGCCTTGATCAAGACTCTGCACGCTTCCGTTGCGCTGCACGAAGGCGCCGAGCTGGTGATTTGTATCAACCCGCTAGTGCCTTTTGATTCTCGGCTAGCGGCGCAGCGGCCGGCGCACGAACGTTCGGCGTCGGCGCCCACACATCTGGTCGAGGGCGGTTTACCGGTCGTCCTGGCACAGACTTTTCGCGCCATCATCCACTCGCGAATGCGCACCGGCATGGACCGCTACCGGCTCGAGTTCGC
>QPGA01000009.1:0-51885 GCA_003332265.1 Candidatus Accumulibacter meliphilus | reverse complement strand
TCGGCGCCCACACATCTGGTCGAGGGCGGTTTACCGGTCGTCCTGGCACAGACTTTTCGCGCCATCATCCACTCGCGAATGCGCACCGGCATGGACCGCTACCGGCTCGAGTTCGCAGGGGCGGACGTGCTGCTCTTCGAACCGACACGCGACGATGCTGACATGTTCTTTACCAATGTCTTCAGCTATTCCGGCCGTAGTCGCCTCTGTGAGCATGCCTATCAGCGTACCCGCAAGGACCTCTATCAGCGCCGCCACGAACTGCAGCCCATTCTTGCGCGCCATGGCTTCCATTTGAATCTCGGCGTGCTCAAGGATCACACGCGCTCCCTCCTGTCACGCAAGCGCCGCCCGGATCTGGCGACCAGCGCCAGCGCGCTCGATTCGTCCTTGGCTGACCTGGAGCTGTGGTTGCAGGCGCAAAAGACGTGACCGCGTTGCTCCCGCCCTCGGGAACAAGGCGAGTGGCATTCCCTGCGCTTGCCAGCGGTGCTATCCTGACCAGCGTCGACAATCAGGCTTACTGTGGGGGACGGATGGAGAAAAAGCCGAAGAGGCGAACCCGCGAAAGAATCATCGAGACCAGCCTGCGCTTGTTCAATGACTTTGGTGAGCCGAACGTGACGACGACGGTCATTTCCGACGAGATGAACATCAGTCCCGGCAACCTCTATTATCACTTCCACAACAAGGACGAGATCATTGAGGAGATTTTCGTCGTCTTCGAGCGAGAGATCGAGGAAACACTTGCCGCGCCGACGCGGCGCCTGGCCGATGTGGAAGATATCTGGCTGTTTCTGCATCTACTCTTCGAGACGATCTGGAAGTACCGCTTCTTCTACCGCGATCTGAATGATCTGCTGACTCGCAATCGCCTGCTCGAGATCCATTTCAAGCAGATCATGGCGCACAAAGTGCATACCGCAACCCTTCTCTGCGAGGGCCTGGTATCGACGGGTGCCATGCGGGCGACAACTCTGGAACTGCGGGCGCTGGCGACGAACGTGGCGGTCATCGCCAGCTATTGGCTGTCGTTCGAGTACGCTTGCGATCCACGCGGCAAGATCGAGAGTGGTCGCATCGGGCGCGGTGTGTATCAGGTGATGGCGATGCTCTCACCATTTCTGCTTGACGAATCGAAAATGCTGCTCGAGAAGCTGTCGCGTGAGTACGTCACGACGTAGCAGCAGGCTCTTGGAAACTGCTCACGCATCTGGAGGAAGATCATGTCTTGGAACAAATTTCCCTATCCCGAAAAAGCCTACGCCTATCCTGGCGCGGCGCTGCAGAAGAGCTGGGAGCGCCTGCATTGTGGTGACTGCGAGCCGTTTCCCGAGGACGCCAAGGTCCAGGATGCCTGGCGCAGTTATCACGCGGGTGACTTTGGCAAAGCGGTCGAGTCCGGCCTGGCCTGTGGTATGGCCGGCTACAACGCCGCCAACAAGGCTGCCGCCATCTATGCAAATTACCTCGATACCGATGACGAGCACAAGCGTCGACTACTTATGGAAGTCGCTCGGCGCTGCGAGGAGCAGCAGGAGAAAACGCCGGCTGACGCCAATTGCTGGTATTTGCACGCCTATGCCCTTGGCCGCTACAGCCAGAGCATCTCGGTGGTCAAGGCGCTGACGCAGGGCCTCGGCGGCAAGATCAAACACAGTCTGCTGCAGGCTCTCGAACTGCAACCCCGGCACGCCGACGCACGTGTCGCGCTGGGCGCCTATCACGCCGAGGTGCTCGACAAGGTCGGAGCTCTGGTCGGGGGAGTGACCTACGGAGTCAAGAAGAGCACCGCCAACGAACTCCTCGAAGCGGCTCTGAAGCTTAACCCCGATTCTGCGATTACCCGCATCGAGTATGCGAATGCCCTGGTGATGATGTTTGGCAAGGCGAAAATGAAGGATGCCGAGCGTTTCTATCAGGAAGCCGCGGCCTTCACGCCGATGGACGCGATGGAGCGCCTCGATGTCGAAGCGGCGCGGGCCGAACTGGCTGATTGAGACTTCGCCGTAGCCGTGCCGCGTTGTTCGCGCGGGCGACGCGGGTCAGCTTGGCCAGGCGACCCGCTTGACCGTGCCCGGCTTTCCCTTGAAGCGTGTCGGGCTGTCCGCCGGCATCAGCGCCGGTTTGCCGATTTCTCGGGCAACGGCGCCGCCGATCCGGGCAAGGTCGCCAATTGGCGCCGACTCCTTGCGCAGCGCGAAGTATTGTCCCCAGAGCTTGCCGCCGACGCTGATCACGCTCGCGCTGACTTCGCTGAGCGGTTCAGACCAGCTGCCAGAAGAAGTCGCCTCTATCGCTCGCGTCGCCAGCCTTGCCGTGTCGATCAGCGCTCGCGCCAGTCCCGGTGCCCCGACGATTTGCAGCAGATTTTCAGGTCGGTCCATGCGTAGCCAGGCGGTGTCGACGTGGGAAACTTTTTCGCGCGCGGTCATCGCAACTGCTCCCCGAGAAAATGGCCAAGGCATATAATGGCAAGACGATTCATCAGTTTATCGACCGGAGAGATCAGCGTGAGTGATTTACAGACCCAGTTCGAGGCCGCCGTGGCCGCTTCCAAAACCCTCAGCGAGCGGCCGGACAACGCCTCCTTGCTGAAGCTTTATGCGCTCTACAAGCAGGCCACCGATGGCGATGTCGAGGGCCGGCGTCCAGGGTTTACGGACATGGTTGGTCGCGCCAAGTATGACGCTTGGGCTGCGCTAAAAGGGACTGTGTCTGACGATGCGATGAAGCAGTACATCGCGCTGGTCGAGAGCTTGCACGCGAGCTGAAGCAGCCTTGGCCGCCGGCCTCGGGCGGGAACGCAAAGCTCAGGCTGGAAAATTCTCATCGAAGAAACGGTGTACTTCGCGCTCGATGCTTGGCTTGAGCGCGAAGAGCAGCAAACCGAGCGTGATTTCGAGCGCGACCTCCTTGCTGTCGAGCGACAACTCGCCGCTAACGCCTGGCCTCTTGAAGTTCATGACATCGCCGTTCCAGTCGTAATCCAGGTCGAACTCCTCCTTCAACTCGGCAGCCATGTGTTCAGCGGATTTACGGGCCTGGGCGCGCGTTTTTCCATGCCTGCGGCGAATACTGATGTCGCTCATCGTAAAGACTCCTGTGGGGTTAGCCGATTTCGGCGCAGAGTGAGCGGAATACCGCGTAGCGGCGTGGGTCAATGTCGCCTTGAGCGAGTGCAGTATGCACGCTGCAGTGGGGTTCACGGTCGTGCCGGCAGTTACGAAAGCGGCACTTGCCGAGCAGCGGGCGAAGTTCGAGGAACGCCAGCGCGATGTCCTCCGGCGACAGGTGCTGCAGGCCGAACTCGGTCAGCCCCGGCGAGTCGATCAGCGCCGCGGCCGTGCCGAGACGGTAGAGCCGGGAATGCGTGGTAGTGTGCTTGCCGGTGTTGAGCACTTCCGAGATCTCGCGCGTGGCTGCTCGGGCGTCGGGGATCAGGGAATTGATCAGGGTTGATTTGCCCATCCCGGATTGGCCGATCAGCAGGCTGAGATGGCCGGCAAGATGGGGCAGGAGGGGGGCGCTGTCCTCTGTTGCGGAGAGCGTCACGACCGGGTAGCCGAGCTTTTCATACTGCGCCAGCGGCGCGCGGGCTGCGGCCACCCGCTCGCTCAGGTCGCACTTGTTGAGAACGATCAACACCTTGATATCCTGGCTCTCCGCAGCAACGATGCAGCGCGTGATCAACTCGTCCGAAAAAGCGGGTTCGGTGGCGACCACGACAATCACTTGCGTGACGTTGGCGGCAATCAGTTTCTGCTTGAAGTGGTCCGAGCGATAGAGCAGGGTTCGGCGCGCTTCGATCGAGCTGATCACGCCCTGGTTGGTGCTGCTTTGTTCGACGATGACCTCGTCGCCGCAGGCGATGGCGCTCTTCTTGCCGCGAGGGAAGCAGAGTAGCGTCGTGGTATCGGCCAGCTCGACCCGGTATTGCCGGCCGTAAGCTGCGACGACGGTGCCGGTCAGCTTCAAAACCCTGTCAGGGCCTCAATTTTTGCAGCGCAGGTGAAATCGTTGCGCGACAGGCCACCGACATCGTGCGTGCTGTAGCTGACCTTGACACGGCCGTAGCCGACTTCCAGGTCGGGGTGGTGGTTTTCGCGTTCGGCGAGGCCAGCGACGGTATTGACGAAGAGCAGCGTCGCGGCGTAGCTGGCAAAGGTGAATTCCTTCTGCAGCACGCCACGGTCAGAAATCTGCCAACCCGGCAGGCAGGTCAGCAGGCTGGCTGCCTGCGTTGGCTCGAGCAGGTGTTCGCTGCCGCGCCGGGGGCGGCAATGTTCGCGGGCAAGTTCGTGTGCGGTCGTCATGGTGGCGAGATCCTCGGGTGCTTGGTTCACCCCTGCTGCAGGCGTGCAATACGCAGTGCTGCGGGTGGGTGCGAGTCGTAGAACAGCGAGTGCAGCGGGTCGGGGGTCAAGGTCGCTGCATTGTCTTCGTACAGCTTGACCAGCGCGGCAACGAGATCGCTGGCGGAAGCCTTGTCGGCTGCGTAGCGGTCAGCCTCGAATTCGTCGCGGCGTGAGAGCAGGCTCAGCAGCGGGGTCAGCAGAAAGGTAAACACCGGCGCGGCGAGGAAGAACAGCAGCAGTCCCAGGGCCGTATTCTGCGTTTCGACACCGAGGCCGTTGAAGAACCAGCCGGCGTCGATCAGCTGCCCGAGGATGGCGAGAAAGCCGAGCGATAGCGCAAAGAGCATGGCAATGCGTTTGATGACGTGCCGATGCTTGAAGTGCCCGAGCTCGTGCGCCAGCACGGCCTCCACTTCGAGAGGCTGCAGGCGGCCGAGCAGGGTGTCGAAAAAGACGATGCGTTTGCTCTTGCCGAAGCCGGTGAAATAGGCGTTGCCGTGGCTGGAGCGCTTCGAACCGTCCATCACGAAAAGGCCTGAACTGCTAAAGCCGCAGCGGCTCAGCAAGGCTTCGACACGCGCTTTCAGCGGCGCGTCGTCGAGGGCGACGAACCTGTTGAACAGGGGCGCGATCCAGGTCGGGTAAAGGAACAGGATCAGCAGGTTGAAGACGCACCAGAAGAGCCACACGTAGAGCCACCACAGGCTGCCCATTCTTTCCATCAGCCAGAGCACGGCGAGCAGCACCGGCGTGCCGATGGCGACGCCAAGGGCCGCCTGCTTCAGGAGGTCGGCGAGAAACAGCTGTGGCGTCATGCGGTTGAAGGCGAATTCTTCTTCGATGACGAACTGTCGATAAAGCGCCAGTGGCAGATCGATGATGGCCGAGATCGCCAGCACACTGAAGATCAGGGCGACGCCGTAGGGCAGGCCGTCGAGTCGTGGCGACCAGAAGTCGTGCAGTGCCTGCAGGCCGCCTCCCAGCGTCAAGGCGAGCAGCAGCGCGACTTCGACGGCCAGGTCGATTCTGCCGAAGCGGGTCCGCCTCACCGTGTAGTCAGCGGCTTTCTGGTGCGCGGCAAGTTCGATGCGGTCGGCGAAGCTCGCGGGAACCGTTGCGCGGTGCGCAATGACATGCGAGATCTGGCGTTGAGCCAGCCAGAGACGCAGGATGAACATCGCCAGCAGGGCGGCAAGGAAGGCGAGAGAGAAAGGATTGAGCATACGAGTGTGACACAATAGCCTTTTTATCGGTTCAGGCGGATTATATGGCACAGGATGCAAATCACCTCGTTTGGCTGGACATGGAAATGAGCGGCCTGGAACCTGAGCGCGATCGCATCATCGAGCTGGCGATGATCGTCACCGACAGTCAGCTGACGACGATCGCCGAATCACCGGCGTGGGTGGTCCATCAGGATGACGCCTGCCTGGAAGCCATGGACGAGTGGAACCAGAAGACGCATGCGCGCTCGGGCCTCATCGCTCGCGTCAAGGCGTCTGCGCTCGACGAGGGGGCCGTTGCAGCGGCCGCGCTGGCCTTCATGCAGGAGTACGTTGGCCAGTCGGTCAGCCCGATGTGCGGCAATTCCGTCGGTCAGGACCGGCGCTTCATGGTCAGGTACATGCCGCAGCTCGAGGCCTGGTTCCACTACCGGAATCTCGATGTCAGCACCCTCAAGGAACTGTGTCGGCGCTGGAAACCCGAGCTGGCAAAAGGCTTTGTCAAGAAGGCCGATCACACCGCGCTGGCGGATATCCGCGAGTCTGTCGAAGAGCTGAAATACTACCGCGAGCATTTCATCAGGCTTTGAGAAGGCCGCTGCCGGCAGTTCACTGCTGATTGTCGCCTGGCTGGCGCTTACCTGTTGTCTTTGCTTGGCGTCGGTAGAGCTGGAGCTTTTCGTTATCGCGGCGATCACCGGGCCGTCCACCCTCCCACACTTTTTGCCAGCTGCCAGCGCCTGGCGCAGCATGCGTGGTCAGCAACAGATCACATTTCTTTCCGGCGGGGCTGGACAGCGCAAGGGTGCGTATGCCGTCAAAATAGTCGAGCGAGGCGAGCAGGGAGTCGGCGAGGTTCAGTCCGGCGATGCAACCGCGCTTCTCGGGTAGTGCTTTGGCCAGCGCCGCCGACACCGGCCGGTAGGTTTTTCCGTAATCGATCCAGGGCATCCAGAGGGTCGCAATCAGCAGCCAGAACAGGGTCAGGCCGGCCATCCAGTGCATGATGCCGCGCATCGGTGAGCGTGGGCTGGTGACGATCAGCCAGCACCAGATCAGTGTCCCGAGCACAGCGAAGCTGACGCCCGGCAAGTTGAACTGACCGACGAAGCCCGGTTCGAGCCGAATGGCCTGCCGTGCCAGCCTCTCCGGCCAGCCGAACACCAGTGCCGACCAGCCAATCCAGGCCAGAATGGCAAAGAAGCTGAAGGTGATCATGTTGAACCAGTCGAAGGCGTTCGCCGCACCTCGGCGCAGCGATGATACGCCCGGGACGGCGAGCAGAACCAGCGGCGGTAGCAGCAGCAAGGCAGTCGCGCTACGTGCGCCAAGGTAGGTGATGATGGCCAGCAGGGTCACCAGGAAAGCGAGAATCGGCAAGGCCAAAGGAAGCGTGTGCAATTGCCGGCGCTTTGCCCACAGTGTCCAGCCAGCGAGCGGCAACGCCGGCCATGCGTACCAGGGGAGCAAACCGGAAAGACGCGTCAGATTGAGCAGTGGCTGATTGCCGCCAGCGAACACGGCCAGCTCGCCCTGCCAGAAAGCGGCCAGGAAGTCAGGGGCCGCACGCTGTAAGGCACCCAGCCAGGCGCCGGCAAGCAGAGCCGCCAGGAGCAGCGAGCCAAGCAGCATCACGCTAGCACGCTGGCGGTTTTCGGCGCGCCAGGCGGCAAAGGCGGCCACGGGTAGCAGCGGCAGCATTGCTGCCAGCCCGTTGGTGAGGAAACCGAGGCCGAGAGCGGCGCCGAAGCAACACGCGCCACGCAGCGCCCGGCCGTTGAGCTGGGTAAGGCCCCAGTAGGCGGCGGTGTGCGCGGTAAGTGTTGCCAGCATTGGTTGCGCTTCGTGGGCGTGGAACAGGAAGCCGATACTGCCCGCCAGCAGCAGCGGGGCTGCCGGGGCTTGCTCGCGGCCGTGCAGTTCACGTGCCGCGAGATAGATGAAGGTCAGGGCGAGGAGCGTAAACGCGCCGCTGGCCAGTCGCGTCGCTTCATGTAGCGGCAAAAGCCAGGCAAACAGGTAGCTGGTCGCTCCCGCCAGCCAATAGTGCAGGGGCGCGTCGGGGTAGGGCGCGCCCGCCAGGCTCAGGCTCAGCCAGTGGCCGTTGCGGACCAGATCGTGGACCACGCCGATGGTCACCACATCGTCGTTTTTCCACGGGTCGTGGCCGAGCAGCCCGGTAAAAATATAAAGGACGAGCAGGATCGCCAGAGTCCAGCCACTCGGCGGTAGCGTGATCCCCTTGAATCGTTTCTGCTCCGGCTGAGCTGACACCGCTGAACTAGTGCTCATCCTCGTCTTCTGCTAACGGTCATGACATGTCGAGATACCCCGAATCATGAAAGTCATGACCGTTTCCCTCTTCCCCAGACCCTTCTCCCGCGAGGGGAGAAGGGCGCTTCGTGAGTCGCTTGCGCGACTTTCACATTAACGGTCATGACATGTCGAGATACCCCAGCGCATGAAAGTCATGAACGTCCCCCTCTTCTCCGGGCCCATCCCCGCAGGTGGAGAGGTGGAGAAGGGAGGTTCGTGAGTCGCGTACGCGACTTTCACGCTAACCCACATGAAAAAGGCAGCCTTCCGGCTGCCTTTTCTGCCGACTCCAGTCGACCCTTTCGCGTGGCTTAAGCCGACTTGCGCATCGCGCCGTACTTTTGGTTGAATTTCTCGACCCGACCAGCGGTATCGATGATCTTCTGTTTGCCGGTGTAGAAAGGATGACAGGCCGCGCAGACCTCGACATGCAAGTCTTTCTTCATTGTCGACTTGGTGGTGAAGGTGTTGCCGCAGGAGCAGGTCACCGCGAGTTCGTTGTATGCTGGATGAATGTTGGCTTTCATCGGGTGCTTCTCCTGTGTGTTCGTGCGGTCCGGCCATCGCCGGGAGAGGCGATCGGCACGAGAGCATTTTTTTGAAAGAACGCGATTATCGGTGATTTTTTGATCATCTGCAATCGGCTGATGATCGCAGTGTCGATCAGCGGCGCATCGAGTCGAAGAACTCGGCGTTGTTCTTGGTTGCCTTGATCTTGTCGAGCAGAAACTCCATCGCGTCGAGATCGTCCATGTTGTAGAGCAACTTGCGCAGGACCCACATCTTCTGCAGCACATCCGGCTTGAGCAGCAGTTCCTCACGGCGAGTGCCCGAGCGGTTGACGTTGATTGCCGGATAGACGCGCTTTTCGGCCATGCGGCGATCGAGGTGGATTTCCATGTTGCCGGTTCCCTTGAACTCCTCGTAGATTACGTCGTCCATGCGGCTGCCGGTGTCGATCAAGGCGGTGGCGATGATCGTCAGCGACCCCCCCTCTTCGATGTTGCGTGCGGCACCGAAGAAGCGTTTCGGCTTCTGCAGGGCGTTGGCATCGACGCCGCCAGTCAGCACCTTGCCGGATGCCGGCTGCACGGTGTTGTAGGCGCGCGCCAGGCGGGTGATCGAGTCGAGCAGAATAACCACGTCGCGCTTGTGCTCGATCAGGCGTTTGGCTTTTTCGATCACCATCTCGGCGACCTGTACGTGACGTGTGGCGGGTTCGTCGAAAGTCGAGGCGACCACTTCGCCACGCACCGAACGTGTCATTTCGGTGACTTCCTCGGGGCGTTCGTCAATCAGCAGGACAATGACCGTGACGTCCGGGTGGTTGGTGGTTATAGCGTGTGCGATATGCTGCATCATGACCGTCTTGCCGCTCTTCGGGCTGGCTACGAGCAGGCCGCGCTGGCCTTTGCCGATGGGCGCGATGATGTCGATGATGCGACTGGTAATGTTCTCTTCGCCACGGATTTCACGTTCGAGTTTCAGGTGCTCGGCTGGGTGCAGCGGTGTCAGGTTCTCGAAGAGGATCTTGTTCTTCGACGCTTCGGGCACTTCACCATTGATCTTGTCGACCTTGACCAGCGCGAAATAGCGTTCGCCGTCTTTTGGCGTGCGAATCTCGCCTTCAATGGTGTCGCCGGTATGCAGGTTGAAGCGCCTGATCTGGCTGGGGCTGACGTAGATGTCGTCGGTGCTGGCCAGATATGAAGTGTCCGGCGAGCGCAGAAAGCCGAACCCGTCGGAGAGCGTTTCCAGCGTGCCATCGCCGAAGATGGTCTCGCCTTTTCGCGCCTGATTCTTGAGCAAGGCGAAGATCAGTTCATGCTTGCGCAGGCGGTTCGCGCCTTCGACATTGTTGGTGACCGCCATTTCAAGTAGCTGGCTGACGTGGAGTGCTTTGAGTTCGGATAGATGCATGCGCTGGAGACGAAGAAGGGGGACACCGGGAAGGGGAAAACCAGAAGCGCCACGCGTTGTCGCGAATGAAGCGCGTACTGAACGCAGTGCGGCGAAGGCGGGAGGGGGCTACGACGATCAGGAGAGGACGTTTGGACGATCCGCTGAAGGTTCAGCGCTGAATTGACTCAGCGCGGATTCTTGATTTGCTATGGGCCAGAGCTTGCACCCATCGAACCTTCGGACGCAGGGTAACGGCTTCAGAGATTGTTGTCAATGAAAGTGGTCAGTTGCAGCTTTGACAGGGCGCCCACCTTGGTGGCTGCCGGTTGGCCGTTCTTGAAAATCATCAGCGTCGGAATGCCGCGAATTCCATAGCTGGCAGGCGTCTGCTGGTTGTCATCGATGTTCAACTTGACAACCTTCAGACGGCCAGCGTAATCGTTGGCAATGTCGTCGAGGAGGGGGGCAATCATTTTGCAGGGACCGCACCACTCGGCCCAGTAGTCAATCAAAACCGGCTGCTCTGACTGAAGGACATCGGCGCCGAAGCTGGCGTCCGTAACATGGTGGATGTGTTCGCTCATTAAGAAGCCTCTTGCGGGGGACTGTTGACTTGGATGGGGTGCGTAACGGAAGCGGGCCGCATGCTTGGCGGAAGCCACGGGGCGAGGGTCAGCTAGCCCGCTCATGCTAGCGAAAAAATCCCGGGAAGGGAAGCAAAGGACGACGCCAAGCTGTCTCGCCCTCGGCAAATGGGCTATAGTAGCGCGCATCTCAATTTCCAGATCAAAGACAATGACCTACGTCGTTACCGAGAACTGTATCAAGTGCAAATTCACGGACTGTGTCGATGTCTGTCCCGTGGACTGCTTTCATGAAGGTCCAAATTGCCTGGTCATTGATCCGGATGAGTGCATTGATTGCACCCTGTGCGTCCCGGAGTGTCCGGCGGAGGCCATCTTCGCCGAGGACGATGTGCCCGACTCGCAGCACGCCTTCATCGCGCTCAATGCCGAGTTGGCCAAGAGGTGGCCGGTCATTGCCGAGCGCAAGGAACCTCCGGCCGATGCCGACGAGTGGAACAACCAACCGGACAAGCTGAAGCTCCTCGAACGCTGAGTCCGCAGCGGAGCTGGGCAACGCTTGCCGAGACGCTGAGCCCGGTCCTTCGAGATCGGTGCGTGGTGCGCTCGTAACTGGGCCTCTGGCGACGCGGTTGCCGTCGCCCGCTGCGCTCGCCGTTGACCAGCCTGTGGTGCGGTGGCTCGTGTGCTGGAATCCTGTCTGCTTCCCGCGTGCGCTGCACTGCCGCCTGTCGTCGGACGGCTGCCTCGACTCGAACCGCCTGAAGGCGATGTCGGCTCCGCTTGAAGTGCAGTCCCGGCCGCAAAAATCCCTTAGAATTAAAACTGTAGCGAACAGATGTGCGCTAGTTGTTGCGCTGGTGAGCAGCCGCGAGGTGGCGAGCCAGGCGACGCCAGCGGTACACCTATCAACAGCGTGACAGAGGAGGAGAGCAGATGGAAAAGATCTGGCTCAAGAGCTATCAGCAAGGCGTGCCGGCCGAAATAGAACTGAATGAATTTCAGTCGCTGGGTGAGCTTTTCGAAAGAAGCGTTGCGCAGTATCGTGATCGGGTTGCCTATATCAACATGGGTGTCGAGCTCAAGTACGGGGAACTCGACAAGTTGTCGCGTGATTTCGCCGCCTATCTGCAATCGGTCCTAAAACTGCCACAGGGCGCGCGCGTGGCGCTGATGATGCCCAATGTCCTGCAGTATCCCATTTGTATTTTCGGGGCCTTGCGAGCGGGCTATGTGGTGGTGAACGTGAACCCGCTGTACACCCCGCGCGAACTTGAGCATCAACTCAAGGATTCGGGTACTGAGGCTATTGTCATTCTCGAGAACTTTGCCGTCACTCTGGAGCAGGTGGTGGCGCGGACGCCGGTCAAGCATGTCGTGGTGGCTCGGCTTGGCGATATGCTCGGCTTCCCGAAAGCTGCGATTGTCAATTTCGTTGTCAAGTACGTCAAGAAAATGGTTCCGGCCTGGAATCTGCCGCAGGCGGTGAATTTCCGGGCCGCGCTGGCCGAGGGTGCAGCCGCGGAACTGCAATCGGTGAGCGTCGTTCAGGGCGATCTCGCTTTTCTCCAATACACCGGTGGCACGACCGGTGTTTCGAAAGGGGCAATGCTGACCCATCGCAACATCCTGGCGAATCTGGCGCAGGCGCACGCCTGGATCAAGCCGGCACTTGGCAAGGAGCAGCATCTGGTCGTGACGGCCTTGCCGCTCTACCACATCTTCGCCTTGACCGCGAATTGCTTCACCTTTTTCAAGGTCGGTGCCAGCAACTTGCTGATCACCAATCCGCGCGATATTCCGGCCTTTGTCGCCGAGCTGGCCAAGTATCCCTTTACGGTGCTCACTGGCGTCAACACCTTGTTCAACGCGATGCTCAACAGTGATGCTTTCCACGCGCTTGATTTCAGCAAGCTCAAGGTAACGCTTGGCGGCGGCATGGCGGTACAGAAAGCGGTCGCCGAGAAGTGGAAAGTCGTGACCGGCAAGCCATTGATCGAGGCTTATGGCCTGACTGAAACGTCCCCGGCGGCGACCATCAATCCGCTCGATATCCCCGCGTACAATGGCTCGATCGGCTTGCCCATATCGTCCACCGAAGTGGTGATTCGTAACGATGCGGGCGCCGACGTCCCGCTCGGTGAGCGTGGTGAGCTTTGCGTGCGTGGTCCGCAGGTGATGAAGGGTTACTACAATCGCCCCGAGGAAACCGCCAAGGTCATCATGGCCGATGGTTTCCTTCTCACCGGCGACATAGCGGTGATGGACGAAAACGGCTTCGTGCGCATCGTCGACCGCAAGAAGGACATGATTCTCGTCTCAGGATTCAATGTTTACCCCAACGAGGTCGAGGACGTTGTTGCTCTGCATCCTGGCGTGCTGGAAGTGGCGGCAGTCGGCGTGCCGCATGAGAAGTCGGGCGAGGCCGTCAAAATCTTCGTAGTCAAGAAGGATCCAGCGCTTACTCCCGAGTTACTGATCGCCCATTGTCGGGAGCACCTGACCGGCTATAAGGTGCCGGGCCAGATTGAGTTCCGCAGCGAGTTGCCGAAGACCAATGTCGGGAAGATCCTGCGCCGCGAGCTGCGCGACGAGGCTTTGAAGAAGGCCTGATTGTCCGGGGCCGGGCGCTGGAGTGCTTCTGCGCTCGCTTTAGTTTTTGCTGCTGACGTATTTCTTGAGAACGCCGGTGGTGATGGGGTGGCCGTTTCGCGACGCGTAGTAGAGCGGCGTTTTCTCGTCCCGGTCCGTGCTCTTCGGATCGGCGCCCTGTGCGATCAGGTACTGTGAGAGCTTTGGCTGGCCGGTTGCTGCCGACAGGTGAAGCGGCGTCTGTCCGGCGTCGGTTTTTGCGGTCACCTCGGCGTTGCGCTCGATCAGCGTTTCCACCTCGCGCCTGCCCCCTGAAATCACCGCCGCGTGCAGGGGTGTCATGCCGATACGGTCCTTGGCTTCGATGTTTGCGCCGCGCGAAATCAGCAGCGCCGTTGTTCGCGGATGGCCATAGAAGGCGGCCATATGCAGCGGTGTTCTGCCGAGTGCGTCAGTCGCGTCGATTTCTGCACCGGCGTCGAGTAGCGCCCTGATTTCCGTCAGGTTGCCGGCAATGGCCGCCTTGACCAGTGGCGGGGTTTCGGCCGGAGTCGTTTCTACCACCTCGGGCGTGACCGCTTGCGCATTGTCCGCCGGCTTCTCGCCGCATCCGGTCAGGGCGAGCGCCAAGACGGCAGCGGCCAGCAGCGCGGCGCGAGTTGCGGCTGTTTTCATCTGCGAAAATCTCCTGCCAGGATGAAACTGCTGTTCTTCACTTGCTCCCAGCTTCCAGTTTGACGGCCTTGGCGCCCGTCTGTCGACCCTGTGATCGCCGTGGCGGGCAGAGAGTCGCCCTATCGTTCATCGTTCGGCCAGTTCTCTCTTTCTCTCGTTCCTCGCTCGTCCTTTGCGGCCTTGCCGGGCTTCCGGGGTGGCGGCAATGTCGAGTTCGTGCTTGGCGCCCAGCGTCGCGCATATTACCATCGCTGGCGATGACAACCTTTCCTTGCCTCTTCGCTGGCGCCGATCACACGCTTCGCCGCCTGTCCCAGGTCGCCGCCAGACTGATGTTTGCCTTTGCCTTGCTTGCCGGGCTGCCGCCAGCGCTAGCGCTAGCGCAGCCGGCGGCTGGCGAGTCCCGGCCGCGGCAAGCAGTTTCCGTGCAGCTCGGCTGGAAGTATCAGTTCGAGTTCGCGGCCTTCATTGCTGCCCTGGAGAAAGCTTATTACCACGAAGCCGGGCTCGATGTCTCGCTCAGAGAATGGTCGCCTGGCGTCGATGTGGCCCAGGAGGTCGCCGAAGGGCGGGCCGACTTCGGGACGCTCGATTCGACACTGCTCGTCGAACGTGCCAACGGACGGCCGGTAATTGCCGTCGCCGCCTTGCTCCAGCATTCAGCGGCCGGCCTGCTGGCCAGCCGACAGGCAGGAATCGCCGCGGCGGGCGATCTTGCTGGCAAGCGTGTCGGTACCAGTCACGCCACCGAGGACGAGATCCTGGCTTTCCTCACGGCGAACGCGCTACCGTCGGGGAAGTTCGAGCACCTGCCGGCTATCGGTGATGCGCGCCGGGCGCTGTTGGCAGGGCAGGCAGAAGCGGTCGGCGTCTTCATCGGCGACGCGGCTGTAGGGGAGTTGGTCGCCGGCGGTGATCACCTGTTGCTTCTGCCGCGTAGCGCGGCGATCGACTTCTACGGCATGCTGCTGTTCACCTCGGAAAGTTTTCTGCAAGCGCATCCCGAGACGGTGCGTGCGTTTCGCGCGGCAAGCCTCAAGGGTCTGGAGTATGCGTTCGATCACCCCGAGGAACTGGTCGATAGGGTCTTGGCCAGATACAACACGCAGAACAAGAGCCGCGAGCAGCTGCTCTTCGAAGCGCGGCAGCTTCGGGACCTGGCGCGACCAGCGGGCGTCGGCTCGGGAGCCATGAGTATTGCGCGCTGGCAGCATGTCGTCGATGTCTACACCGCGCAGGGCAAGCTCAAGCCTGGCACTGACCTGCTGGGCTTTGTGTACGATCCGGACGCTGGCGGTCTCGGTCCCTTCGTGCCCTGGATGTTGGGCGGTGCCGCACTGGGGCTGCTGCTCGTCGCTTTGGGGGCGCGCAAGTTCCTGGCGTCCAAAGCTTGATCGCCTGTCGTCTGGAGAGATGAAATGTTGATTCATGCTGACCGTTCCACTTTGCTGCTGGTTGATTTGCAGGAGCGCCTTTATCCGGCAATCCATGACGCTGCAGCCGTCCTTGAAGCCAGCTCCTGGCTGACTCGACTGGCGCAGCGTCTGGGCGTCCCGGTGATCTGCACGGAACAGTATCCGAAAGGCCTGGGACCGACCATGCCGTCTTTGCGTGGTCTGCTGCCGGACGACTGCCTCATCGAGAAGATGCATTTCTCTGCTGTTGCCGAAGGCGCCCTCTTTCGGGCGGTCGGTGGCGATCGCGCGCAATTTGTCGTTGCCGGCACCGAAGCGCATGTCTGCGTCCAGCAGACGGTCCTTGATCTGATCGCCGCCGGCCGCCGTGTCTTCGTCGTCGAGGAGGCGGTCGGGTCGCGGCGGAGTACCGACAAGGCGCTGGCGCTGGAGCGCATGCGTGCGCACGGCGCCGACATCGTGTCGCGTGAAATGGTCGCCTTCGAATGGTTGGGGCAGGCCGGGACGGACGTTTTTCGCGAAGTCAGCCGCGAGTTTATTCGCTGATTCGTGCCGGCGAGGGCCGTTTTGACGGTCCGAAGTGATGCCCAGCCCGGTTCTCGGCCGTCCTCGATGAGGTTTGAGGAGGGCGTGTTTTCCGCTACAATCTGGCTTTCCCGCTGTAGCCCACTCCATGATCAAATACGTATTCGTCACCGGCGGCGTGGTTTCGTCGCTCGGCAAAGGCATCGCGGCCGCATCCCTGGGAGCGATTCTCGAGTCTCGCGGGATCAAGGTCACCAACCTCAAGCTTGACCCCTATATCAATGTCGATCCGGGAACGATGAGTCCGTTCCAGCACGGCGAGGTCTTCGTCACCGAGGACGGTGCCGAAACCGATCTTGACCTCGGTCACTACGAACGCTTCACCGATGCGCGCATGGAGCGGCGCAACAACTTCACCACCGGCCAGATCTACGAATCGGTAATCAAGAAGGAGCGGCGCGGCGAGTATCTTGGCAAGACGGTGCAGGTGATTCCGCACATCACCGACGAAATCAAGGCACACATCCGGCGCGGCGCCGAAGGTGCCGAATTGGCGATCATCGAGGTCGGTGGCACGGTCGGCGACATCGAGTCCTTGCCTTTCCTCGAAGCGATTCGCCAAATGGGTCTGCAGGAAGGGCGCAACAATGCCTGCTACATGCATCTGACGCTGGTTCCCTACATTCCGACCGCGGGCGAGCTGAAAACCAAGCCGACGCAGCACTCGGTCAAGGAGTTGCGCGAAATCGGCATCCAGCCCGACATCCTGCTGTGCCGTACCGATCGGCCGATTCCCGAAGACGACAAGCGGAAAATGGCCTTGTTCTGCAACGTCCAGCGCGAGGCGGTGATCGAGGCGCGCGATGCCGACTCGATTTACAAGATTCCGGCGATGCTGCACGATCAGATGCTCGACGAGATCGTCTGCCACAAGCTCGGGATTCTCGCCAAAGCGGCCGATCTCAGCGTCTGGAAGACCATTGTGCACGCCCTCGAGCACCCGCAGCGGGAGCTCAATATCGCTTTCGTCGGCAAATACGTCGACCTCACCGAATCCTACAAGTCGCTGACCGAAGCCATGGTGCATGCCGGAATCGCCACGCACAGCAAGGTCAAGATCAGCTACATCGATTCCGAGGAAATCGAGCGTCAGGGCTGCGCTGCCTTGCAGGGTATGGACGCGATCCTGGTTCCTGGCGGTTTCGGGCGCCGCGGGACCGAAGGCAAGATTGCCGCCATTCGCCACGCCCGCGAAGGCGGCATTCCGTTTCTCGGCATCTGCCTCGGCATGCAGCTCGCCGTCGTCGAGTTTGCACGCCACGTCGCCGGCATGAACGGCGCGCACAGCAGCGAGTTCGACCAGGATACTGCGTACCCGGTGGTGGCTTTGATCACCGAGTGGCAGGACGCCTCGGGTCGGCTCGAAAAACGCGACGAGAATTCCGACCTGGGTGGCACCATGCGTCTTGGCGGCCAGCTATGCAAGCTCGGCGACGGCACGCTCGCACGCCTGATTTACGGCCAGGCGGAGATCATCGAACGCCATCGCCATCGCTACGAGGTCAACAACACCTTGCTCGGCAAGCTCGAAGAGAGTGGCCTGGTGGTCTCGGGTCGAGCACCGATAACCGAGCTGTGTGAAATTGTCGAGTTGCCGACCGATGGCCCGCACGCCCATCCGTGGTTTCTCGGCTGCCAGTTTCACCCGGAATTCACTTCGTCGCCGCGCAAAGGGCACGCCTTGTTCACTTCATTCGTGCGCGCTGCCGCGGCTTACCAGGCCAAGTCATGAAGCTTTGCGGCTTTGAGGCGGGCGTCGACCAGCCCCTGTTTCTGATTGCCGGCCCATGCACCGCCGAGTCGCTGGCCTTGTGCATCGATATTGCCGGGCAGCTGAAAGAAATCTGTTCGCGTCTCGGGCTAGCGTACATTTTCAAAGCCTCCTACGACAAGGCCAACCGCAGCTCGGGTCGGACCGCACGAGGCCCGGGCGTCGACGCCGGTCTGCAGATACTGTCGGAAGTGCGCCGCCAGATTGGTGTTCCGGTGCTGACCGATGTGCATCGAGAGGAAGATGTCGCCGCTGTTGCCAGCGTTGTTGATGTGCTGCAGACGCCCGCTTTCCTTTGCCGGCAGACCGACTTCATCCAGAGCGTCGCCGCCGCCGGCAAGCCGGTGAACATCAAGAAAGGGCAGTTTCTCGCGCCTGCCGACATGCGCAATGTGGTCGCCAAAGCCCGCGATGCTGCGCTTGGCGCCGATACCATCATGGTTTGCGAGCGCGGCGCATCTTTCGGCTACAACAATCTGGTCTCGGATATGCGCAGTTTGGCCATCATGCGCGAGACCACTTGCCCGGTCGTCTTCGATGCCACCCATTCCGTGCAGTTGCCGGGTGGTCAGGGGAGCGTCTCTGGCGGTCAGCGCGAGTTCGTCCCGGTGCTGGCGCGGGCGGCGGTGGCGGTGGGGGTTGCCGGGCTGTTCATGGAAACGCATCCCTGTCCCGAAAAGGCGTTCTCCGACGGGCCGAACAGCTGGCCGCTGGCGCGCATGGAGAGCCTGCTGACGACGCTGGTGGCGCTCGACCGTCTGGTCAAGGCGGCCGGCTTCGAGGAGTTGCGCTAATGGCGGCCTATCTGTTGGCCGAAGCGAAGATCAGCGACCCGCTGGCCTACGCGACGTACCAGAGTCTGGCGCAAGCGGCGATTGCGCTATACGGCGGTCGTTATCGTGCACGCGGCGGGCGTCTGGAGGTTTTTGAAGGCGACTGTCGTCGAGTTCGATTCCCTCGAACAGGCCAGGAAGTTCTATCATTCTGCCGAGTACCAGGCCGCGCGCGCCGCACGCAAAAATGCGGCAGAAATGAATATCCTGGTCGTCGAGGGATTACCAATCTAGTATTTTTGCAAACAAGGGAAAGATCATGAGCTCTGTCGTTGATGTTGTCGCCCGCGAGGTTCTCGACTCGCGCGGCAACCCTACTGTCGAATGTGATGTCCTTCTCGAATCCGGCGTCATGGGCCGGGCCGCAGTGCCTTCGGGCGCTTCGACCGGGTCGCGTGAAGCCATCGAATTGCGTGACGGCGATGCCGCGCGCTATCTGGGCAAAGGCGTGCTACAAGCCGTCGAAAACGTGAATACCGAGATTTCCGAGGCCATCATCGGCCTTGACGCCCAGGAACAGGCGTTCATCGATCAGACGCTGATTCATCTCGATGGCACCGACAACAAGGCGCGTCTCGGCGCCAACGCCATGCTCGCGGTGTCGATGGCCGTCGCCAAAGCCGCGGCCGAGGAATCGGGCTTGCCGCTCTACCGCTACTTTGGCGGTTCCGGGCCGATGCAGATGCCGGTGCCGATGATGAACATCATCAATGGTGGCGAACACGCCAACAACAGCCTCGATTTCCAGGAATTCATGATTTTGCCGGTCAGCCAGACTTCGTTTCGCGAAGCGCTGCGCTGCGGTGCCGAGGTTTTTCACGCCTTGAAGAAATTGCTGCACAAGAAAGGCTTCTCGACCGCTGTCGGCGACGAAGGTGGCTTTGCTCCCAATCTTGGCAGCCACGCGGAAGCGCTGGAACTGATTGTTACGGCGATCGAGAATGCCGGTTATGCTCCCGGCGCAGACGTCCTGATCGGTCTCGACTGCGCGGCGTCCGAGTTTTACAGGGAGGGGCGCTATCATCTGAAAGGTGAGAACCTGCAGTTGAGCGCGCACGAACTGACCGATTATCTGGCCAATCTCGCCGACCGTTTTCCGATTGTTTCGATCGAGGACGGGATGGCCGAAAACGACTGGGACGGCTGGAAAGTGCTCACCGGTCGGCTTGGCAAGAACGTACAGATCGTTGGCGACGATGTCTTCGTCACCAATACGCGGATTTTCAAGGAAGGCATCAAGCAGGGAATCGGCAACTCGATCCTGATCAAGATCAATCAGATCGGCACCCTCTCGGAGACCTTCGCGGCCATCGAAATGGCCAAGCGTGCTGGCTATACGGCAGTCATTTCACATCGTTCGGGCGAGACCGAGGACAGCACCATTGCCGACATCGCCGTCGGCATGAACGCGCTGCAGATCAAGACCGGTTCGCTGTCACGCTCCGACCGCATCGCCAAATACAACCAGCTGCTGCGTATCGAGGAGGATCTTGGCGACACGGCGGGTTACCCGGGCCGCGACGCTTTCTACAATCTGTCCTGACCTGTCGGCGCATAGAAGTCCCGCACCGTGCGTTGGCTCGCTATCGGCTTGGTGGTCGTCATTGCCTTGCTGCAGGCGCCCCTGTGGATCGGCAAGGGTGGCTGGCTGCGGGTATGGGATGTCGGCCGGCAGTTGCAGCAACAGAAGGAAATCAATCAGAGCCTCGAGATGCGCAACGCCGGCCTCGACGCCGAAGCGCGCGACCTGAAGCAGGGTTACGACGCGATCGAAGAGCGTGCCCGCTTCGAACTAGGGATGGTCAAGCAGGACGAAGTTTTCGTGCAGATTCCTGATCGTCCTCGGGCCCCGCCAGCCGTCACGCCGAAGGCTGGCAAGCTTGCCGTCGCCGCGACGGCTGTTCCGCGAAAACCAGTCAAGCACCCCGTTCCGACTATTCGGTGAGTACGATCTGGCCTGAAATTGTCGCCCGGATCTGCGTCTCGCCGGCCTCGATCGGCATCGCTGCGGCATCGGCCGAGGCCATGGCCGCCGCACGCATCATCGGCGGGCCGGCTGGCCGACCGCTGCTGTTGATCGACAGCAGCTTGATCCGGTAGCTCGTGCCCAGGGCGTCGGCGACTGTTTTGGCGCGTACTTTGAAGGCGGCGATGGCGTCGATGATGGCCTTGCTTTCGGCCTGCTCCCTGGTTTCGGGGCTCGGCAGCATCATCAGGTTGGCGACGCCCAGCGAGGTCTGGAGTTTGCCGAGAAGTTCTGACAGAGCCGCGCTGTCGCGCGACTCCAGAGTCAGTTCGGAGCGCATTCGCCAGCCTTCGATCTTGTTGTCTTTGGCATAAATCGGATAGCTGTGGGTGGCGCCACTTTGCGTCTTGACGTTGGCGTAGGTCTTGGCGGTCTTCAGGGCGTCGCTGATCTGGCTATTGACCCGATTCGCCAGTTCGCTCGGCGTTGCGCCGCTGGCCTCGGCAAAAACCGAGGCGCGCGCCAGATCATTGGCTGCCGGTCGTGCGGCCTCGGCGGAAAGCTCGATGGTGGTCAGCGTGGCCTCGTCACTCTCTGCTGCTGCCGGCGTGGCGAAGAGCAGGAGTAGTAGGGGGGCGGCGTGCAGCAAAGGTCGATAGGAAGTCATGTGTCGCTCTCCGGGTTTGCTGCGCATGAAGATGGCGGGTATCCTTCAGCTCCGCGCGCCGCTGGGATCGCTGGGATAAGGGAAGATGTCTGAGGCGTGCCTGGCGGGTATGGAGTCAGCGAGCATCTTCGTCGGGAGTTCATTGTAGCGTGATCCGGGCACTGCTTTCTTGTGGTCAGTTGCCGGAAGCTTGGTTAGAATCAGCGTCTCGCGTTTGCTCGCGTACGGGCGGCAAGGGTCTATGAGGGGTCACCATGCTGAAAGCAGGACAGGCAGCGCCGATGTTCGTCCTTCCCGATGCGGACATGGAGCTTATCGATATTGCCCAGTTTCAGGGCAAGAGTAATGTCATTCTCTTTTTCTACCCGAGAGATGACACGCCGTGCTGCACCTTGCAGGCGACCGATTTTTCGGATCATGAGGATCAGTTCGCGCGCCACGATTGCACGATCATCGGCATTAGCCGCGATGACTGCATCAGGCACGCCGAATTCAGAGACAAACACGGAATTTCGGTCTCTCTC
This sequence comes from Candidatus Accumulibacter meliphilus, assembly GCA_003332265.1. Taxonomy (GTDB): domain Bacteria; phylum Pseudomonadota; class Gammaproteobacteria; order Burkholderiales; family Rhodocyclaceae; genus Accumulibacter; species Accumulibacter meliphilus. The sequence continues at coordinate 30,474 of QPGA01000009.1, read as the reverse complement.
CTGTCCGATAGCGAAGGGGTCGCGTGCAAGCGCTACGGTGTCTGGCAGGCGAAAGAAGTGAACGGTGCCAGGAAGTACGGTATCGTCCGCTCGACTTTCGTCATCGACAAACAAGGCGTTCTTCGTCTCGTGCTTTACGGGGTGACCGCCAAAGGCCACGCGCTCGAAATGTTGCGCGTGGTGAAGGAACTCAATTCATGAACATGCAAGTTGCAAAGAATACCGTGGTCACCCTTGACTACAGCGTCGTCGATTTCGAGGGCGAGCTGGTCGATGCGGGTCAGGAGCCGCTGGTCTATCTGCACGGGGGCTACGACGACATTTTTCCCCTGATCGAAGAAGCGGTGCAGGACAAGAAGGTTGGCGAGTCGGTGGTCGTCAAGATGCAGCCGGACGAGGCCTTCGGTGAGTACGACGCGGCGCTCGTTCAGGTCGAGCCACGCGCGCAGTTTCCGGAGGAGTTGCAGGTTGGCATGCAGTTTGAAGGAGTCCCCGAGGGCGCCGAAGACGAGGACGACGACGAGGATGTGCTGATCTATCGGGTGACTGAAATGGCCGACGACAAGGTCGTTCTCGACGGCAACCACCCCTTGGCGGGAATGGCGCTGGTGTTTACCTGTACGGTGACCAATATTCGCCCGGCCACTGCCGAAGAAATCAGCCATGGTCACACCCACGACGGTGACTTCGACGACGACGACTGAGTTGCGCTGGCGGCCGAGTGTCGTCAGCAATTTCTCCTAGCCGCTTGCCTGGGTCAAGAGCCGGGGTCAGGTCTAAGCAAGAGCCGGGGTCATAAGCAAGAGCCGGGGTCAGGTCTAGCATTCCAACAAACAATAACGGACAGACCCCGTTTCTTGACCGATTCATGGTGCCGGCCACCCCCGCAATAGTTCGACGGCTTGCCTCGTTTCCTTTCGGCGCTGCAGAAACGGGGACAAATCACTTTCTCTTCAAGCCTGAACGCTCAACCTTGCTCGAATATGGACTTGGGCAGGCCTGACTGGCGGATGATGGATTGAAGTGTCCCGATGCGAATTTCGTCGTGCAGCGGGACCGGGACGGTTACGGTGGTGCCTGCCGTACGCTTCTGCATGACCGCGTGGCTGCCACGCTGCCTGACCACTTCGAAACCGTGGTCGCCGAGCAGCCGACACAACTCCCTTCCCGAGAAAACTCGAAGCCTAACCAACCGCGACCTCAAGCCGGGTGACGAACACCTCGTCATGGAGGCGGGTGGCGATCTCGGATGGATCGGCCGTCTCGAAGAACAGCTCGACCGCCTCCTGCAGATTGTCACGTGCCTTTTCGATTGTGGGCCCTTGACTGGCGATGTCCAGTTCGGGGCAGACTGAAACGTACTCGCCCCCCTCACGCTCGATGATTGCCGTCAACTGCATCGTACCAGCCATGGCCGCGACCTCCAGAAATGAACGCCTCACAGTCTAGCACCGCGAGTTGCACATCCACACTCCCGAGCACGCACTCCCGCGCGCGGGCGGGGTCACACGAGCACAACGGCCGGGGTCAAGGCAACGGTCGGGGTCCGGCAACGGCCGGGCTCACACGGTAAATTTGTTCTCCCACTCGGATCAAGACGAGACATGGCCGGTAGAGTTCTTGGTCATGCGCAGATAGTCGAAGACCAAGCGGATGTTGCGCTTGAGGCGGTGCATTTTCTCGGCAAGACTGGTTTTGCCATCGGCGAAGTGATGGAGGATGCCGACGGCGAAGCGGCGCAGGCGTGACATATTCTCGGGGCCGTGACCGGTGCGAATAGGGCTGCGGTCCTCGTCGTAATTCCAGTCGATGACGTAGTGACAGCGGTTCTCAATCGACCAATGGCCGCGATTGATGGCGAGGAGTCGCTGCGGGCTGGTCTGTTCTGGAGGGCGACTGGTGACTCCGAGAGCGGTTTCGAGCGTACGCTTGCCACTCTTTTTGTGCACCACCTCGCGCTCGCTGCGGCAGTTTGCTCCGAATCGACGCGAGGCTTCGAAGGCTCACAGGCGATCACTGGCTTTGTCGCTCGATGAGTACGCGATGCGCCACCCCGAGCGTGATGTCGCGATGGCTGAGGCCTACCGGGCTGGTGCCTATACGATGGCGGAAATCGCCCGGCATTTCGCGGTTCACTACATGACCGTCAGCCGTGCCGTCCGCAAGTACGAACTGCAACGAAGGAAGATAGAGTAGGGCTCGATACGCGTTCACGGTAGATGTCATCACGGGCAGCGTCAAACCGGCGTCCAGCCGAACCGTCCATTGGCGCACTCCGACCGACGACGGCTTCAGATCAGGTGTATGCCAAGGAGCCGCGCCAGGTCGACGAATTGTTCCCGTTGCGGCGGACTTGGCAGTGCCGTCTCATGCAGCACGCGTTGGATCGGTGACCGGTGGAAGCGCGACAGCGCTGGAACAGCATCAGGCAGCGCGCCGAGTCGTCACGCCTTGAGCCCCAGACGATCCCCCGGGCAACTGGGCGTTGATCGAACCCGGCCTGCGCCCAGGTCCGGGTTTCCGGGTACCAGGCGGCCTCGCTATCAATCAACTGACCGCGGGTGAGATGCAGCTTCGGCAGGAAGGGGTATGAAACGATACGCACTGGATCGCATCGTCCGGTTTCAGCACGGCGATGCGATAGTGCGCCAGGTCGGCGAGGCTGAAGACGCCGGGCGGATCGAGCTGCACGTCGTGCAGCACGGATTCGAGGCCGGCAGCGCGCTCGCTGGTGGCTGCGTAGCAGCTCGTCCTGGCGCTGCTTGGGCGGCTGCTCGCCAGCCGTTACAAGGAAGTGGCCGTGGGCATGATCCAGCAGATTCCGCCCTCTGCGCTGCCCTGCTGGCGCGCGGTGCTGGCGACCACCTGGCAGCGCACCAGCGACATCGTGACCATCGTCACGCCCTTGCTGGTCGCCGGTAGCGTGCTGCTGGCTCTGCTCACCCATTTTGGTGCCGACCGGGTGATCAATGTCCTGCTCTTGCCGATCACCAGCTGGTGGCTCGGATTACCGGCGCTCCTCGGCGTGCCGATCCTGTTTGGCGTTCTGCGCAAGGAACTGTCCTTGCTGATGGTCTACCAGGCGCTGGGGACAATGGACATCGTGCCGCTGCTCGACTGGCTGCAGATCGCCACATTCCTGGTATTTCTCACCTTCTACATTCCCTGCGTGTCGACCTTTGCGGTGATGCTGAGGAGCATCGGCTGACGTCAGGCGTGCTTCTCGATGGGCCTGTCGGTGCTCGTCGCGCTGCTCGTCAGCGGCGTCGTGCGGCTGCTGCTCGAAGCCTGGCGCGGCGTCCTTGCGTAGGCGCCGCGCAGCGCATCCTTGCGCGCCTGCTTTTAGTGCAGCAGCTTGCCGGCCTGATTGACAATGGTGATATCGACGTAGCGCGAGCCGGTATGGCGGTTGGCGGAAAAACTGATGAACACTTCGCCTGCGTCATAGCTTTTCATGGTTTCGAGGGCTTCGCGAACTTTCTGGCGGCTGGGGTTTGGGCCGGCACGGCGCAGGGCTTCGACGAGCACCTTGGCGCCCAGATAGCCTTCGACGAGGGTGTGATTGACCGTCACGTCCTGCGGTTTGAACTTCGCGAAATTGTTCTGGATCTCCTTGATCAAGGGAAACGTCGGGCTGTCCGGATCCGGGACCACCTGGGTGAGGACCAGTCCGGCGGCCTTGTCGGCGCCGATTCGCTTGACGACCTGTGCGGCGTCGGTGACCGAGAGCGCGACGTACTGCGCGAAGTTGCCGTATTCGCGTGACTGTTTCAGGAACTCGGAACTGGCCGCGGTGTTGGCGATCATGATCACCGCTTGCGGTTTGGCGGCGGCAATCGTTTTCACCGCCGCGCCGACATCGGTGGTGTTTTTCACGTACGAGCCGGTGGCCACCAGCGAGCCGCCGGCTTCCTTGATTGCCCGCTCGGCGCTGCCCAGCACGTCGCGTCCGAAGGCGTCGTCCTGGTAGAGGATGGCAAAGCTGCTGTAGCCGGTGGTGGCGTACTGACCGACGATCTTGTTCACTTCTGCCGCATAGGTGGCGCGGGTCATGAACAGCAGCGGGTCGTTGCGCTGAACGATCGATGCCGCGCCGGTGCGCACGGCGATTAGCGGAATGCCCGCTTCGCTGAGCAAACCGTTTTCGAGAATGGCTTCGACGTTGCCGGTGCCGACGAAGCCGAAGAACGCCACTGGCCGCTCTTCCTTCAGCATTTCGCGCGCCAGGCGAATGGTCTCCGCGGTTATGTAGCCGTCGTCTTTGGAGACCAGGCGGAGCTGGGCGCCGTGAATTCCTCCGCTAGCGTTTACGGCGTCGAAGTACAGCTGGGCGCCGGCGCGCATGGATGTCCCGGTCGGCGCCAGCGGGCCGCTGAACGGGGCTACCTGGCCGACGACGATTTCAGCGGCATTGGCGCTGAACGACGCCAGTCCAATGAGGACGGCTGCCCATACTCTGCCCAGAAAAGAGATCAGCTTCATCATCCGCTCCGCTTGAATGTCTGCGCAAGTCTAGGGCCTGGCGGCATGCCTGTCGATGCACTTGTGCGTGCTTTTACCGAGTTCTGCCGCACTCTGCCCGGTGGCAGGTTCAGTGAGCGCGGTGCGCATGCACCTCGAAGCGGAAAAGTTGCGGGTTCTCGCTATCGACGATGACCTTGACCCAGCCGAGCAGCGGGTAGCCAAAAGTCTCCAGGCGAGTGAAGTTGGCGATTGGCTGATTGTCGGCATCCCCGGAATGGTTGCTTGTGCCGCTCGTGTCGCGCAGTGGCTTGTCGATCCGCTGCCAGTGCGTGTCGCCGTGAATGAGCAGCACCTGGCCGGGAAAGGCGAGGGTTTCGCGACGCAGGGTTTCGAGCAACTGGCGGTAGCCGCTATGCGTCAGGCCGGCGACCGCGTGCTTGAAGCCGGGGTTGGCCTGCATGACGATTACCAGGCCGGCGGCCTTCTCGCGCCTGGCGGCGGCAAAGCCCTGTTCCAGCCATTCGATGACCGCCGGGTGGCGAGCGAGATACTCCGGGCTGGGGGTTTTCCGATGGCCGAAATTGTTGTTCGACCCCGGCACGTTGAGCGATACGAAGAGCACCGGCCCGAGGCGCCAGCGCAGCTGCTCCGGATAGGCGCCAGGCTGTTGTTCGACCGCCAGCGCCTGCTGGCCGAGCGAGCGCGGCGTGGCGAAGAACAGCTCGCGCAGTTTCTGCAAGCGCTCCAGGGGATCGAAGTCACCGGCAGTCATCAGGTGGCAGTCGGTCCATTCGTTGTCGCCGGGGACGTAGATCAGCGGCACGCGCGAAGCGTCGAAGAGTGCCCGGCGGTCCCGGAAAAGCGCATCGCTGCAGGGCATCCGGCTGGCCTTGAAGTCGCCGGCGTGAACAATGAACTGCGGGTGTTCGGCGGCGATGTCGTCGAGCATTACGGGTAGCTGACGTTCTTCGTAGCTGTTGTAGGGGACGTCGCCGATGACCGCGAAACGCCAGGTCTCGGCATGCAAGCCGCTTGCCAGCAGCAGGCCGAGAGTGCCCAGCAGAACCCCGGTCGTGGCCGTAATCGTTTTCATTGGAGCAGCGCTTTCAGTTCGTAGAGCGCGTCGAGGGCTTCGCGCGGAGTCAATTGATCGGGATCGACGCTGCGTAGCCGTTCGAGCGCCGGGTCGATGGCCGGCTCGCTGGCGTCGGCGGCGTTGGCCAGTGCGCTCGCGAAGAGATCAGGTTGCAGGGGGTTGATCGACGCGCGTTGCTCGAACTCGCGCAACTGCCGCCGCGCCGCTCTCAGCACCGGCGACGGAATGCCGGCCAGCGCCGCGACCTGGATGCCGTAGCTCTGGCTGGCCGGGCCTTCCTCGACCGCGTGCAGGAAGACGATGCGTTCGCCATGTTCGACGGCGCCGAGATGGACATTCGCCAGGTCGCCGTATTCGTTGGCGAGCAGCGTCAGCTCGAAGTAGTGCGTGGCGAACAGCGTCAGGCAGCGGTTCTTCTCGAGCAGGTGGCGGCAGATCGCAAAAGCCAGCGCCATGCCGTCGAAGGTCGAAGTGCCACGCCCGACTTCGTCCATCAGCACCAGGCTGCGCTCTGTCGCGTGATGCAGAATCGCCGCCGACTCGGTCATTTCGACCATGAACGTCGAGCGGCCGGCGGCCAGGTCGTCGGCCGCACCGATGCGCGTGAAGATCTGGTCGAGCGGCCCGAGAACGGCGCTGCTGGCGGGCACATAGCTGCCGACGTGGGCGAGCAGGGCGATCAGCGCCGTCTGCCGCATATAGGTCGACTTGCCGCCCATGTTCGGGCCCGTGATCAGCAGCAGCCGGCGCCCGTCGCCGAGACGCGTGTCATTGGCGATGAAGCTGGCGCCACCGGGGAGCTGGTCTTCGACGACCGGGTGGCGGCCGCCCTCGATCGACAAGCCCGGCTCGGACGAAAACAGCGGCCGGCAGTAGTTGTGCCGCTGCGCGCTGTCGGCGAAAGCGGCCAGCAGATCAAGGTAAGCGACCGCCTGGGCGATCTGCTGCAGGCGCGGCAGCTCGCATTGCAGCTCGGCCAGAACGGCGTCGTAGAGCAGCTTTTCGCGCGCCAGCGAACGATCCTTGGCCGACAGCGCCTTGTCCTCGAAAGCCTTCAGCTCGGGCGTCAGATAGCGTTCGGCGTTCTTCAGCGTCTGCCGGCGCCGGTAATCGTCGGGCACCTTGGTGGCCTGCGCGTTGCTCACTTCGATGAAGAAGCCATGCACGCGGTTGTACTCGACCTTGAGGTTGGCGATACCCGTACGCTCGCGTTCGCGCGCTTCGAGTGCGAGCAGGAAAGTGCCGCAGTTGTCGTTGAGCGCGCGCAGCTCGTCAAGCTCGGCGTCGAAGCCGCTGGCGATGACGCCGCCGTCGCGGAGCAGGCTCGCCGGTTCGGGCAGGATCGCCCGCTGCAGCAGTTCGAGCGCGGCCAGCGGCGTCGCCAGCTGTGCATGCAGCTCGGCGAGCAGCGGCGCCGCGCTGTCACGCAGCGGAGCGCGCAGGGCTTCAAGTTGCTGAAGGCTGTCGCGCAGACTCGACAGGTCGCGCGGCCGTGCGCTGTACAGCGCGATGCGCCCGGCGATGCGTTCGATGTCGGCAACGCCGCGCAAACTCTGGCGCAGCGCACGCAGCGTGGACTCCTCGTCGTCGAGCAGCATGGCGACTGCCGCGTGTCGGGCGGTCGGGATCGCCGGATCGCGCAAGGGGTGGTGCAGCGCATGCCGCAGCAGCCGCGAGCCCATGGCGCTGCTGCAGTTGTCGAGCAGGCTGCACAGCGTCGGCGCCGGCTGGCCGCGCAGGGTTTCGGTCAGTTCCAGGTTGCGCCGGGTGGCGGTGTCCAGGCCCAGATAAGTCGCGTCCCGTTCGACGATCAGGGCTTGCAGGTGCGGCAGGGCGCGCGCCTGCGTCGCCTGCGCGTAGCGCAGCAGCGCGCCGGCAGCGGCAATCGCCGGCCGCAGGCCGTCGGTGCCGAAGCCGGCCAGCGACGTGGTGCCGAAATGGGTGCGCAGCTCGCGGCCCGCCGCCTCGACGTCGAAGTGCCAGTCCGGCCGACGGGTGAGCGCCGCGTCGGCCGTGAAGTCTGTTGTCAGGCTCTCGGGGACGACGATCTCGGCCGGGCGAATGCGCTCCAGGGTAGCAGCCAGCTTCGGCGGCGCGACTTCGCAGACGCGGAACTCGCCACTCGCCAGATTGATCCACGCCAGCCCGGCGAGCTGCCGCGTCATCGACACCGCGAGCAGTAGCGTGTCGCGCTTCTCATCGAGTAGCGCCGCGTCGGTCAGCGTTCCCGGGGTGACGATGCGCGCCACCGCACGTTCGACCGGGCCCTTGCTCGTCGCCGGGTCGCCGATCTGCTCGCAGATCACCACCGATTCGCCCAGCCGCACCAGCTTCGCCAAATACTGCTCGACCGCGTGATACGGCACTCCCGCCATGCGGATCGGCTGCCCGGCCGACTGTCCGCGCGTCGTCAGCGTGATGTCCAGCAAGCGCGCCGCCTTTTCCGCGTCGTCGAAGAACAACTCGTAGAAGTCGCCCATGCGGTAGAACATCAGCAAGCCGGGATGCTGCGCCTTGATGCGCAGGTACTGCTGCATCATCGGGGTGTGCGCGGACAGGTCTTGTTTGCTCATCGAAATCGGCTATCTTCTGGGGTTGTTTCGGGCAATTTGCGCGAGCTGCAAAGTGTACCGTAAAGAGCGCCTTCGCTCGCCGGCTGTTCCAGCGAGCCAGCAAAACCGACGCTGCGTGGTGGCCGCGTCGCCGCGATGCGGGCGGCCCGAGCTCTGAGCGTTCGGTCATTGGCGAGCCGGCAGGAAAGCTCTATTTTCGGGTCCCCGGTGCCGGCAATCGACGGCTGCAGCATTTGCTGAGGCGCAAGCGTGTGGGCAGCGGTGGTGGCCAGCACCCGATAGAAGAATGCCGGACCACGATACGAAAATGCGAGAACAGGCAAAAGCTGTGCGCCTTCCGGTCGATGTTGCGCGGCAGCTCAGTAGCCGTCCGAACCTCCGTCCGTTGCGCCTGCTTTCCAATTCACGATCATTCAATAAGGGGATCTCTTGCATGCCACCCAGTTGCTCATCTACGAAACTGCCGTTCCGGTCTCCAATGCTCGGCACGGCACGTGCTCGGTCGAAGCTTGCTGGAGCCGATGCAGGCACGGTTCACGCTGCCCAGCGGCGAGAAGCTCGCGCTGAGCGGCTTCCTGGCGGTTGACCGCAAGCGTCTGAAGGCCTTGCCGGCGGAAAAGTTGCACGCCTTGGCGGTCAGCGATGAACTGGAGCTGATCTACCTGCACTTGTAGGCCCTGCGCAACTTCAACGCCGTCAAGGACCGCCTGAGGGTCGGCGGCGCCACCAGTGCTGGCGATCAGTCGCCCGGCAGCGAGCCGACCAGCCAGGCAGCCGACCAAGGCGGCACGTCAGGCAAAGCCGAGAAAGCCGAGAAAGCCGAGCAAGCCGAGAAAGCCGAGAAAGCCAGGAAGGCAGACAAGGCCGACGCAGCGGCGGGGAAGAACAATGCTTCTGCTGATGCCGGTGCCAAGCTCAACTGAGCTGCCGGGTCCAGAAGTCAGTGCAGTGACAGAAGGCCTGGGCGAAGCTGCCTGGCGGGCGATTCTGGCGTTGATTGACGGCGTGAGAGATGCCACTTTGATCGGCCTGGGTGGTGTGGCGCCCTTCGGCCAGGCGAAAATACGACCCCGATTTCCTCACTTGCGCTCAGGCGGCCACCGCCTGGAGGTATGGACCAGCGCGAGGCTCCAGAAGGTCTCGCCGGCGACCTCGTACCCAAGGCGATAGCTGTCGTGAGGGATCGGCTCGCGGGTGCCGGAAATTCTGTCCGGCCGGCCCAGATGTGGATATTCGGCCAGCCTGGCGGCCGCGTCGCTGAACAACTGGTCGATTTGCACGGCCGCTCGCGGGTTTTCCTTCGCGATGTAGTTCCACACGTCGGCGCGGTCCTGTTACGCCTCTGTCATCCAGCTGACTTTTACTTCTGGCTGGTCACGCTGGCTCGCCGTGCAGCAAGCTCGGCCTCAACCTCATCATTCGACTGTCCGGCGCCGGCTTCCATGGAGGAGCGTGCCGCCTCGAGCTTGCGATGCTGGCGCGGGTGGTCGAAGTGCACGGCGTCAAGGCGACGGTCGTTACGGGTACGCGTCGCAATCGACGCTCTCTTCGCCTCCCTCCAGCACCGCGCTTTTCGCGGCGAGCTGTAGATCTGTAAGCCGCAAGCAGAAATCGCCCTGTTTTATTTTCCCCCCACATCCTAAAATAACGGCAACGCTTATTTCAGGTTCGCGCAAACGGTCATGACAGTCGAGATACACCGGATCATGAAAGTCATGACTGCCCCCCTCTTCCCCAGACCCTTTTCCCGCAGGGGGAGAAGGGCGATTCGTGAGTCGCGTAGGCGACTTTCACAGTAATGCACCGACCGCCGCCCGGCCAGTACGTCACCGTTTCGACGGCCGACGAGCCCTACCAGTCCTTCGTCCCGGCAGCGCTGCCGCCGCAGCCGCCGCTGGCGTGGACGCCGGCGTTGCGGCGGCGCTTCGACGACGCGCTGGTGGCGCTCGGGCGGCTCGATGCGATTACTGCGCTGCTGCCCAACGCCGCTCTGTTGCTCTACAGCTTTGTACGCAAGGAAGCCGTGCTCTCCTCGCAGATCGAGGGTACGCAGTCGTCGCTCGCCGACCTGCTGCTTTTCGAGATCGACGAGCAGCCCGGCGTGCCGCTCGACGATGCGCATGAGGTCAGTCGCTACGTTGCGGCGCTGGAGCGCGGGCTGGCCTTGCTGCGCGGCGGCTTGCCACTGTGCGGCCGCCTGCTTTGCGAAGTGCACGCGGTGCTGCTCGACCATCCGCGCGGGCGCGGCAAGGCTCCCGGCGAGTTCCGTAGCTCGGCGGTGTGGATCGGCGGCACGCGGCCTGGCAATGCGGCCTTCGTGCCGCCGCCGGCAGGCGAGCTGCCGGCGTGTCTCGCTGCTTTCGAGCGTTTTCTCAACGACCAGCCGGAGGCGACTTCGCCACTGCTCAAGGCGGCGCTGGCGCACGTGCAGTTCGAGACCATCCACCCCTTTCTCGACGGAAACGGCCGCATCGGGCGGCTGCTGATCGTCTTGCAACTGGTCGCCGATGGCGTCTTGCGCGAGCCGCTGCTCTACCCCAGCCTGTTCTTCAAGACACATCGCTCGCTGTATTACGAGCTGTTGAACGAGGTGCGCCTGCGCGGTGACTGGGAGCGCTGGCTCGATTTCTTCGCCGAGGGCGTGCAGGCGAGTGCGACGCAGGCGGTGGTGACGGCGCATGCGCTGCTGGCGCTGGTGAACGCGGACCGCGACCGCATCGCGACGCTTGGCCGTGCAGCGGCCTCCGCGCTGGCAGTGCATCAGGCGTTGCAGCGCCAGCCACTGAGCACAGCAGCGGCGCTGGTCAGGACCGCCGGGCTGACGGCAGCGACGGTGAACAAATCGCTTGCTCACTTGAGCGCGCTCGGCATCGTCACCGAGCTGACGCAACGCCAGCGCGGACGGGTGTTCAGCTACCGGCGCTACGTCGAATTGTTGAACGCCGAGTTGCCGCCAGCCGCGGCCTGAAACGAACGGGGTGAAGCCGCCGTGAGCCCGTTCTCCTTCCTTGATCGCGAATGGCCGGCGGTGTTCGACGCCGCCACACGCGCCGAAGCGGCGGCGCACGCCGACCCGCGCAGCGCCTGTTTCTACGCCCGCCGCTCGCTCGAACTGGCGCTGGCCTGGGCCTACAAGCACGACCCCGCCCTCAAGCTGCCGTACCAGAACCGGATCTCGGCGCTGATCCACGAGCCGAGTTTCAAGCAGGCGGCCGGCGAGGCGGTATTCAGCAAGGCGCGGGTGATCGTGGCTCTCGGCAACCGCGCCGTCCATGGCCCGCGCGCGATGCCGAGCGAAGATGCGCTGGTCGCCGTGCGCGAGCTGTTCCATGTCGCTTTCTGGCTGGCACGCACTTATGGCCGCGTGGCGCGGCTGGCGCCGGGGCTGGCTTTCGACGCCGCCGCGCTGCCGAACTCCTCAGCCATGCCGGCGCCGGCTCCAGCGCAAAGCGCCGCAGCCCTGCAGCGGCTCGAAGCCGAGTTGCGCGAGCGCGACGAGGCGCTCGCGCAGGTGCACGCCGACAAGGCCGCGCTCGACGACGAGCTGACGCGGCTGCGTGCCGAAGTCGCCGCCGCCAGACGGGCGGCAGCGGCCGAGGCCGATACGCACGACTATTCGGAAGACGAAACGCGCCACTTTTTCATCGACCTGCTGCTCAAGGAAGCCGGCTGGCTGCTCGATCCGCAGCCGGGCCGGCCCGCGTCGCGCGAGTTCGAGGTCGGCGGCATGCCCAGCAGTGAGGGCAGGGGCTTCGTCGATTACGTGCTGTGGGGCGACGACGGCAAGCCGCTGGCGGTTGTCGAAGCCAAGCGTACGCGTCGCGATGCGCGCGTCGGCCAGCAGCAGGCGCGGCCCTACGCCGACTGCCTGGAACGGCAGTTCGGCCAGCGGCCGCTGATCTATTACTCGAACGGCTACGAGCACTGGCTGTGGGACGACAGCAACGACCCGCCGCGCGCGGTGCAGGGCTTCGGCAAGAAGGACGAGCTGGCGTGGCTGATGCAGCGCCGCAGCCTGCGCAAGCCACTGGCTGCGGCGGCAATCGACGAGGCGATCGCCGGGCGCCTTTTACCATAAGCGCAGCATCCGCCGCGTCGCCGAAAGCTTCGAGCGCGACCACGAGCGCAAGGCGCTGCTGGTGATGGCCACCGGCGCCGGCAAGACGCGCACGGTGATCGCCCTCTGCGACCTGCTGATGCGCAGCAACTGGGTCAAGCGCGTGCTCTTTCTCGCCGACCGCGTGGCGCTGGTCAGGCAGGCGGTCAACGCCTTCAAGCATCACCTGCCCGACGCGTCGCCGGTGAATCTGGTCACCGACAGGTACGCCGACGGGCGCGTCTTCGTCTCGACCTATCCGACGATGATGGGGCTGATCGACGAGATTGCGGTGGAGCGCAGTGGGCGCGGAGGGCGTGAAGGGGGAAGTACGGGAACGGCGGGCGGCCAGCGTCGCTTCGGCGCCGGCCATTTCGATCTGATCATCATCGACGAGGCGCACAGCTCGGTATTTCAGAATTCGTGCTTGGGCATTGGTTTTGTCCCCCTCTCCCCAACCCCTCTCCCACGAGGGGAGAGGGGCTAGTGGTGCTTCCGGCGTGGTCGGTTTACTGCTGCCAATCTGGTCCGTGCGCATGCCGCGAGGCAGGGCGACAGCAGGGGCATCGCCTGCGCCGGGCAGATAGTCAAACCAGGGCACGGCCAGGCCATTGTGCCCGCCGTTGTCGGCAGTGCGGCCATTTACCCGCCTGCTCCCCTCCCCCCTTGTGGGGGAGGGGTTGGGGGAGAGGGGGAAGCACGTTCAACTTCCGCCATCACCGCCTCCAGAACCGCCGCAGTGTCATTCAGTATGTCGTTGTTCCAGAAGCGCATTATTCGGAATCCCTGAGCCGTCAACCAGGCATCGCGTTTCTCGTCGGCCAGTGATTCATTGTGCTGTCCGCCGTCCGCTTCTACGACGACACGAGCACCGAAATGCACGAAATCGACGACGTACGGGCCAATCGCTTGCTGGCGCCTGAATTTCACGCCGCCCAGGCGATGCGCTCGCAGGTGGCGCCAGAGGAGACTTTCGGCGTCGGTCATGTTTTGGCGCAGGGATTTGACGAAGTCGTGCTTGGGCATTGGTTTTCTCCCCCTCTCCCCAACCCCTCTCCCACGAGGGGAGAGGGGCTAGTGGTGCTATCGGCGTGGTCGGGTTACTGCGTCGCCAATCTGGTCCGCGCGCGTGCCGCGAGGCAGGGCGACAGCAGGGGCATCGCCTGTGCCGGGCAGATAGTCAACCAGGGCACGGCCAGGCCATCGCGCCCGCCGTTGTCGGCAGTGCGGCCATTCACCTGCCTGCTCCCCTCCCCCCTTGCGGGGGAGGGGCTGGGGGAGAGGGGGAGCCACGTTCCACTTCCGCCATCACCACCTCCAGAACCGCCGCAGTGTCATTCAGTATGTCGTTGTTCCAGAAGCGCATTATTCGGAATCCCTGAGCCGTCAACCAGGCATCGCGTTTCTCGTCGGCCAGCGATTCATTGTGCTGTCCGCCGTCCGCTTCTACGACGACACGAGCACCGAAATGCACGAAATCGACGACGTACGGGCCAATCGCTTGCTGGCGCCTGAATTTCACGCCGCCCAGGCGATGCGCTCGCAGGTGGCGCCAGAGGAGACTTTCGGCGTCGGTCATGTTCTGGCGCAGGGATTTGACGAAGTCGTGCTTGGGCATTGGCTTTCTCCCCCTCTCCCCAACCCCTCTCCCACGAGGGGCGAGGGGCTAGTGGTGCTGCTGGCGTGGTCGGTTTGTCGTGGCGAACATGTTGCTCGCGTGTTGGCGACGCTGCGTGGCTGTGCTCACCGTGTCGTGCGTTCGGGGTGCCGGCGCGCAGCTTGTGGCGATTATCCTGGTGATCGGTTTGGCCGCGCCCGCCGGTGGGCGTGTGGCGAGCCATGGCCGTTGTCCTTGATTCACGGCGGAGCGATGCAGCGTGCTTGGTATGGGAGTGCTTCCCGGACGGCAAAAGCGGCAGCGCCGGGTGGGCGGGCGGAGTTGCCGCTCTTTCTCGTGGCCGCTTGGCTATACTGTCCGGCGACACGCCTCCAGGGAACCGTCACGATGACCACCAAGAAACTCTTCCTTGCCTCGTCCTCCGAATTCTGCGAGGAGCGGAAGGAGTTTGAGCTCTTCATTGGCCGCAAAAACAAGGAATTGCATGCTCGGGGCGTGTTCATCGAGGTCGTCCTCTGGGAGGATTTTCTGGATGCCATGTCGAAGACTCGGCTACAGGACGAATACAACCAGGCGATTCGCGAATGTGATCTCTTCGTGATGTTGTTCGGGAGCAAGGTCGGTCGCTACACCGACGAAGAATTCGAAACCGCACTGGGGCAGTTCAAGGCCATCGGAAAGCCTTTGATCTTCACCTATTTCAACGCAGCGGAAACCAGTATTCGCAGCATTGACCTTGCTGATCTGACGAGCCTGCGGACATTCGAGGAAAAACTGAAAGCGCTGGGACACTACCAGACTGTCTACAAGAATATCGACGAACTGAAGTACAAGTTCAACCAGCAACTCGACAAACTGGTCGAGAGAGGCGTTATCAAACTTGGGTTGCAGCAGGGCGAGGCAGGGGCGGCGGACGTCAGGCCTGCGCTTCAGTCTGCTGCGCTTTCGCGTGCGAGCAGCGCGGAATTGCGCAAGGCGTATCTGGACTGGGTGAGCCTGCGTGCCAACGAGTTGCCGCTGTTCGCTTCGGATAGTGGCAAGCCGGTGCAACTGTCGTCGGTTTACACGGCGCTGTTGACCGAAGCGCGCGATGTTGGCGACGTGAATTCACTAGATCCCGACGCGGCGCGGCTGCTGCGCGCCGCCGCGGGCAGCAACCATGCGTTGGCCGGTGCTGGTTCAGGCGGCGACGCTAATCGACAGTCGGCGCTCGAGGCGCTCGACCAGGAGCGCTGTCTGGTGCTGATGGGTGGTCCCGGCAGCGGCAAGACGACTTTTCTCAATTTCGTGGCGCTTTGCATGGCCGGCGAGATGCTGGGCCGTGCGCCGGACCTCGAAATCCTGTGCGCGCCAATTCCGCCGGAGCCAGATGCACGCCCGGACCCGGACCCGGACCCGGACAATGCGGAGAAAGAATCCAAGCCGCAAGCCTGGTCGCACCAGGCGCTGCTGCCGGTACGCGTGGTACTGCGCGATTTCGCCGCCGCTCTGCCGCCGCCGGGCAGCTGCATGACCGCCGACGCGCTGTGGAATTTCATCGTCAGCCAGTTGCCCGAGCACCTCAAGCCTTACGCCGAAGACCTGCACGCCGAACTGCTGGGCAAGGGTGGGCTGATCCTGCTCGATGGGCTCGACGAAGTGCCCGACGCGCTGCGCCGGCGTGAGCAGGTGAAGCAGGCGGTGCAGGAGTTCGCGGGCATGCGTCGCGCTTGCCGCTTCCTGGTCACCACGCGCACCTATGCTTACCAGCGCCAGGACTGGAAACTGAATGCCTTCGCCGAGCGCGAGCTGCTGCCTTTCACGCGTGGGCAGATCGAGCGTTTCATCGCTACCTGGTACGCACACATGGCGCATGACCTGTTCCGCCTGACCGAGGCCGACGCGCAGGCGCGTGCCGAAGTGCTCAAGCGCGCGACCCGGCGTGAGGAACTCGCCGAACTTGCCGGGCGACCGCTGCTGCTCACGCTTATGGCGCGCCTGCAGACCAAGAGTGGCGGCTCGCTGCCGGAGAACCGCGAGGCACTTTACGCGCAGTCGGTCGATATGCTGCTCGATGAGTGGGAAGGTCTGAAACTGCGACGCGACCAGGCGACAGGGGCAACGATCGTCGAAGAGCCGAGCCTGAGCGAGTGGTTGAACGCCAGCCGCGAGAATATTCGCCGCGAGTTGGACAAGCTCGCCTACCATGCGCATCTCGATCAGCCGACGCTGATCGGTACGGCCGATATCCGTCAGGCTGACCTGATTGCGGCTTTGCTGGCCGCCGGCAAGGAACGCGCCGACACGCGCCCGCTGCGACTGGAGGAATACCTGCGCGACCGCGCCGGCCTGCTGACTTCGCACGGCGAGGGCTTGTACCAGTTTCCGCACCGTTCCTTCCAGGAGTACCTGGCGGCCTGTCACCTGGTGCGCTTCGATTACCCGGACAGCTTGAGCCGGCTGGGTAGGAGCGACCCCAACCGCTGGCGCGAGGTCCTGCTGCTCGCGGCGGCGCGCTCGCGCGCAACGCCGAGTTCAATCTGGGAACTCGTCGACGAACTATGCGCCAAGGATCCGGCGCCGGCGGACGATGGGCCGGAGCCGGACAGCGAGGCGCAATGGGGCGCGCTGCTGGCCGGACAGGTGCTGTTTGAAACCGGACTGGCTGCCGCCGATCCAGGCCTTCAGGAACGCCACGAGCGCAAGCGCCGGCGGGTGCGTGATTGGCAGTTGTGTGTGCTGCGCAGTACGGTATTGCCGGCGCGCGAGCGGGTGCTGGCGGGTGACTTGTTGGCGCGCCTTGGCGAGACACGCCAGCATCTGCTGGATGTGGATGAGATGCGCTTCAGCCTTGTACCGGGTGGTGCGTTCTGGATGGGTGAGGCGGGTGACGACGGCGCCCTGCTGCATCGCCTTGCTGGACTTGGTCGCGACTACTGGATTGCGCAGACGCCGGTGAGCGTGGCTCAGTTCAGGCAGTTTGTTACCGAGAGCGGCTATCAGAAACATTCTGCGGAAAGCTTGCAGAATGTCGAGAATCGGCCGGTGACGGAGGTATCCTGGTACGACGCGCAAGCCTTCTGTCGATGGTTGACTGAACGGTGGCAGAACCAGCTTCCCGCGGGCTGGAGTGTGGCACTGCCGTCGGAGGCGGAATGGGAGAAGGCTGCGCGCGGTGGCGAGCAGCTACCGGTGCGATTGCAGATGACGACGGTCGCGCAGGGTTTTGCGTTGGTCGCGTCCGAGCTTTGCGAGAATCCGTTTCCGCAGCGCGCTTATCCCTGGGGCGAGGATTTCGCAACGGATCACGCCAACGCCGAGGTAGACGTGGGAAGCACCAGCGCGGCGGGTTGTTTTCAGCTTGGGCGCAGCCCTTACGACTGCGAAGACATGGCCGGGAACGTGTGGGAGTGGACGCGTAGCCTCTGGGGAAGCGACATATTCAAGCCCGAGTTCGGCTATCCGTACGACCCGGACGACGGAAAGCGTGAGGCGCTTGATGCAGGGAATGATGTCATGCGGGTCGTTCGCGGCGGCTCGTGGGGCTTCCCTCGTGACGTCGCGCGCTGCGCCTGTCGCTTCAGGGTCGGTCCCGGCAACCGTTTCGACGGCATCGGTTTCCGGGTGGTGTTGCGTTCTTCCCCTGTTGAGTAGCCCTGTCCTCTGTTCCTCTGGACTCTGGAGCTCGGGTGCGCTGACTCTGGAGGGGGTGCGGGGGAGACTTCCCCCGCGGCGCTATTTTTCGCTATCATTCACTGGCCGGGTGGCGACATCCGGCCAGGCAGTCTGGAAAGGTCGTTCGCGGCGGCTCGTGGAACAACCCTCGTAACAACGCGCGCTGCGCCTATCGCAACAGGAACGATCCCGACAACCGTAACAACAACATCGGTTTCCGGGTGGTGTTGCGTTCTTCCCACGTCCTTCTCACCCTTCTTCTGGTTCCGCCGCGAGGCGGGATGGCGTAACGGTGCACCCGCGCCGACCACGTTCCGGAAATGCGGGCCGATCCGCGCAAGTGGTTTTGCCCGCCGAGGCGAAGGAAGAAGAACAGCGCCAGACAGGTCTGGTCCGTGCGCATGCCGCGAGGCAGGGCGACAGCAGGGGCATCGCCTGCGCCGGGCAGATAGTCAAACCAGGGCACGGCCAGGCCATCGCGCCCGCCGTGGCCCGCCCCTCCCGACGATGCTCATCCAGAATCCGAGTCGTCGCTGCGCGTGGTGCCGCCGGGCCTGGCCTGCACGCCCGAACGGGTCTGCTTGAGCCAGCCGCCGAGCAGGCGGCCAATCTCGGCGACCATGCGGCTGGCGTGCTCGTACTGGCCGCTGCTCAGCCAGTCCCACTGTCGCGAAAGGCGCAGGTAAAGCCGCAGTTTGTTGAGCTGCGCGTCGGCCGCCTGCAGATGCTGCAGTCGCTGCGCTCCACTGCGCGCATTCGCTTCGAAGACCTCTTCCTGAAAATTCAGCGCTGCGCCCTGCAGACGCTGCGTGATGACAAAGCGCTGGCTCTTTGGGAAGCGTTCGCACTGAGGAAGCAGCCAGCTCAGCAAGTCGTAGGTTTGGGTGAAGATCACCAGTTCTTTGGTCGGTGGCATGGGGGAATAATCCTCGAAGTGTTCGATTGGGCAGGCGGAGCAGATGCGGCAAGAGCGCCAAATTCACGAAGCGCGACAAATTGAACCCCTGTTCGCAGCGATTACCGACTGGGACAACCTCTGGCGCGCCTATCGTCTGGCCGCACGCGGCAAGCGCCGCAAAGATAGCGCAGCGGACTTCGAGCAAGCGCTTGCCGATCGCTTGATCGCCTTGCAGAGCGCGTTGCGAACACGGACCTATCGGCCCGGCGCCTACCGTCATTTTTTTATTCACGAACCAAAGCGGCGGAAGATCAGCGCCGCGCCCTTTGTCGACCGCGTCGTCCATCATGCGCTGTGCAATGTGATCGAGCCGATCTGTGAGGCGGGCTTTGTCACGCACAGTTACGCGAATCGTCGCGGCAAGGGGACGCATCGCGCGGTCGACCGCTTGCAGGAGCTGGCGTGTCGTCATCGCTACGTACTGCGTGCCGACATCGTCCAGCATTTCCCGTCGCTGGATCATGCGCTGCTGCGCGCCAAGCTCGCGCGCGTGATCGCGGATGAAGAGGTAATGTGGCTGGTCGACAGCATCCTTGCCAGTGGCGTCGGCGCGCTCACGACTGAGTACACGCCCGTCTATTTTCCGGGCGACGACCTGCTCGCCGCCTGCCGTCCACGCGGCTTGCCGATCGGCAATCTGACCTCGCAGTTCTGGTCGAACGTCTTTCTCAATGACTTCGACTGGTTCGTCCAGCGTGAACTGGGCTGCGGCGCTTATTTGCGCTACGTGGACGATTTTGCCCTGTTCGGCGACAGCAAGGCCGTGCTTGCCGAGTGGAAAGAGGCGATCGTTGCCCGTCTTGGGCGCGAGCGGCTGACGATCCACGAACCACAGGCGCAGGTGCTGCCGACGCGCTGTGGCATCCCCTGGCTCGGTTTCGTCGTCTACCCCGCGCGCCGCTTGCTCAAACGGCGTAACGCGGTGAATTTCACCCGTCGGCTGGCTCGCAACCTGGACGATTACCAGGCCGGCAAGCTCTCGTTTGGCGAACTCGATGCCAGCGTGCAGGGCTGGATCAACCACGTGCGCTACGCCGATACCTGGGGCTTGCGCGAGCACGTGTTTGCAAGCCATCCGATTCCGAAACCGAGCGCATGACCACGGCGCCAGGTTCAAGTACGTGATGGCCTGTGTTCCGATGCGGTCGATCACGAAAGCTGCTGTCTTGCGGCCATTGCACCCGCGTACCCCGTGCCGTCACTGCGAGGAGCGTCGCGACGCGGCAGTCCAGCGCCATCGTCTGACTCATGGACTTGTCCTCCACTGGTGGGTCACGGATGCGGCTTGCACGGTAGGCAGACAAACGCTTCACGGATGGCGAGAGCCCCAGGCTCGGCCAGTAGAGCGGAGTCGTCGTTCTTTCTCGCTGCTGTTTGGCTATACTGTGCCGCGAAACGCCTCCAGGAACCGCCACGATGACCACGAACAAGCTCTTCCTTGCCTCGTCCTCCGAATTCTGCGAGGAGCGGAAGGAGTTTGAGCTCTGCATCAGCCGCAAGAACAAGGCTTTACGTCCGCGGGGTGTCGTCATCGAGGTGGTGCTCTGGGAAGACTTCCTCAATGCCATGTCGAAGACTCGGTTGCAGGACGAGTACAACCAGGCGATTCGCGAATGCGACCTTTTTGTAACGTTGGTCGGGAGCAAGGTTGGTCGCTACACCGACGAAGAATTCGAGACCGCCCACGCGCAATTCAAGGCCACCGGCAGGCCCTTGATCTTCACCTATTTCAAGGACGTGCAGATCAGCTATGCCAGTGTCAACCGGGCTGATATGGCAAGCTTGTGGGCGTTCGAGGACAAGCTCAAGCTCCTGGAGCACTTCCCAACGCGTTACACGAACACCGACCAGCTGAAGCATGAGTTCAATCAACAATTGGATAAGCTGCTTGCAAGCGGCTCGATCCGAGTCGCGTCGCACCAGCCTGAGCAGTCGCAAAAGTCACCCAAGGTCGACGCCGGCCCGACGGCCGGCAGGGCCTACCCGGTCGACGGCTATCTGCGCTGGCTGCGTAGCTATACCGAGTCCATCGAGCTGCGCGGCATCGAACGTGCGGGGGGCGCGCTGGTGGTGTCCCTGCCGCTGGAGGCGGCCTATGTGCCGCTGCGTGCCCGACCGATCCCGCGGCCCGGTGACGCGCAGGACAAGATGGCAGCGCAGTCTCTCCCTCGCCCCCGCAGCCGCGGTGACGCTGGCGAGAAAACAGAACCCGATGAGCGTGAGCGCGACAGCGATATTGACCTCAACCAGGTGCTCGGTCTCGGCAACCGCCTGGTGATCATCGGCGGGCCAGGGTCAGGCAAGACGACAGTACTGCTGCACATGGCGTGGGCGCTGGCGTCTTCACTGCTCACCGGGCAGGCGGAGCCGGCGCAGTCGCGCCTCGGTTTGGCGGTGGTCGCTACCAGCGAACTGCCCTTGCCGATCTTTGTGCCGCTCGCGTCGTTCGCCCGCTTCCGCCGCGAGCGGCCGGCCAACGCACCGGCACGCGAGAGGACGCTGACACACTTCATCTCGTATCACCTGATAAGGAAGCAGGCCGACGTCGATCTGCCCGACGATTTCTTCGTACAACTCCTCAGGGACGGGCGGCCGGTGATCCTGTTGCTCGACGGGCTCGATGAGGTCGCCAATGAAGAAGAGCGCGCCGAAGTGCGTGCGTCGGTCGAGGAATTGGTCAGTGGCCAGGAGCGCATGCGCGTCGTTGTCACCTGTCGCACGATCGCCTACCGCAGCGGCGGTACTGCGCTGGGCGTGAGGTTCCGTGAGATTGCCGTGCAGCCGCTCGATTTCGAGCAACACGTCGTACCGATGGTGCGCCAGGCGTACGCCTGTATTCACCCGCAGGACGCCGATTTGCGCAGCGAGCGGGTGCAGGAACTCCTGGGTGGCATTCGGCGGCTCGAGGACGACCGCCGCACGCGCCTCGGCGACGATGCGCAGGTGCTGGTCGACAGTCCGCTGATGGTGCGCCTGTTGCTGATCGTGCATGTGAACAACCGCACGCTTCCTGACGGGCGCGCGGAGCTCTTCGACAAGGCGATCAGCGCCTTGCTGCAAGTCGACTACGGACGCGAGCAGGCCGACATCCGCGAGTTGGCCAGCGACTGGAAGGTGTTTCGCGACATGGCGCAGCATCTCGCTTTTCACATGCACCAGCAGGGGCGTGACCAGGGGCGCGAGATCGGTGAGCGGGCGTTGCAGAAGGTCTTGCGTGAGGAGGCCGAATTTCGGCCGCACATTGACCTCTTCCTCAGCCACGCCCGTCAGCGCGGCAGCGTGCTGGAGGAGCGACAGGGCGCCTATCGCTTCATTCATCTGGCTTTTCAGGAATTCCTGGTGGCGCGCTACCTGCGCGAAGTCACCGGCGACGAGGGCCGTGAAGCGATCCTTGCCGTGCTCGGCGACCGCCTCGACGATCCATGGTGGCGCGAGCCGATTCTATTGCTGGCTGGCTACCGGGCGAGCAATGCCGCCAAGTCGGCGCGCGATTTTCTCGGAGCGCTGGCCAGGGTCGGTGGCGAGCCGAACGCGCAGTTCTCGGCAGCCGAACTGGCGGGCACGGCGGCGCTTTCCGATCTCGAATGCGGCGAAGCCACCCGCGGCGGTTGCGCGCGGAGGATCGTTGAACTGTTGGCAGACGAGTCGACGCTGCGAGCTGCCATGCCGGTTGTTCGTGCGCGTGCGGGCGATGTGCTTTCGGCGCTGGGCGACCCGCGGTTTGACCAAGAGCGCTTCTGGCTGCCGGCCGACGAGATGCTCGGTTTTGTGCGCATTGCGGCTGACCCCGAGTTCCGGATCGGTACTCGCAAGGTGGATGTGGAGCGGGTGGCGAAGATCGTCGGCCGCGAGGTGGATGATCGCGAAATCAATGACGCGCCGACGCCGACGCCGGAGTACCTTATCGCGCGCTACCCGGTCACCGTCGCGCAGTTCCGCGCCTTCGTCGAGGCGGCGCACTACGAGATCGGCGATGCTGACTCGTTGCGAAACCCGGACAGCCGAGCGGTGCAGTGGGTGAGCTGGCATGAGGCTATCGCGTACTGTGAGTGGCTGAACGAACAGCTTGCCGGTTCGCCGCTGTTCGAGGGCAGTGACGCGGGCAGGCTCGTGCGCCAGCACCAGTGGAGGCTTGCACTGCCCAGCGAGCTGGAGTGGGAAAAAGCCGCTCGTGGCGGGTTGCGGGGTGCGGTCTTCTCCTGGGGTAATGACGTTGACCCGTCTCGGGCCAACTATGCTGACTCGGGGATCGGCGACACGTCCGCTGTCGGCTGCTTTATGGCCAACGATTTCGGCCTGTACGACATGATTGGCAACGCGTTTGAATGGACGCGCAGCCTTTACAAGCCGTATCCCTATCACCCTGACGATGGCCGCGAGGATCTGCGCGCGGCTGACGACGTTCCAAGGGTCGTTCGCGGCGGCTCGTGGGGCTCCCCTCGTTACCTCGCGCGCTGCGCCTATCGCAGCTGGGGCGTTCCCGGCTACCGTAGCCGCTACTTCGGTTTCCGGGTGGTGTTGCGTTCTTCCCCTGTTGAGTAGCTCTGGCCTCTGCTCCTCTGGCCTCTGGAGCTCGGGTGCGCTGACTCTGGAGGGGGTGCGGGGGAGACTTCCCCCGCTTCGGCGCTTTTCGCTGGCAGCCTGCATGGTTCAGGGCTTCCCGTTAAGCCGGCCAAGGTTTCGGCTATGCCGTCGTCGCAGCCTGCCTAATGCTTTTTCGCTGCCGCATCGGGCAGTCGCACGGCGATCATGTGTCCGCGCGCGCAAACTTCGCCATGGGCAGTCAAGGACAGGCTGACGGTGACTTTGCGCGCTTTGACTTCGACGATTTCGCCGCGGACTTCCAGTTCGGCGTCGATGGGCGTCGGGCGGAGATAGTCGACCTTGAGCGAGGCGGTGACAAAGCGCATCGGCGGCGCGCCGCCCATTTCGCGACCTTCTGCCTTGCACGCGGCGGCCGCCGCCGATGCGGCTCCGTGGCAATCAAGCAGGGAGGCAATCAGCCCGCCGTAGACATTGCCGGGGACGCCGCCGGTGTGGTAGTGCCGGGGTGTAAAGCGGGCAACGGTCGTCTCGCCATCCCAATAGCTCTTCAAATGATGGCCGTGTTCATTGCTTTTGCCGCATCCGTAGCAATGACTGAAATCCTCCGGATAAAAATCCTGAAAAGCTTTGTCGGGCATTTTTGCTTCCTTTCTGTAGTGGTGGGCGTTACCGAGTGGCGGGCGCTATCTCGCCTTGAACTGCCTGGTCGGCAATGATTTCCTGCGTGAGGTTGTCGACGACCAGCGGGCATTCGAGGAAGGTGAGCGACGGCTCGCTGGCGTATTTGCCGCGGACGAAGGCTTTCCATTCTTGCGTGTAGACCCGATCGGCGTCGGCACGCGTGTTCCAGAGATAGATGCCGCCAGCGCGGTTGCCGTCTTCGGAAAGAAAGTAGTACTTGCGAATCAGGCCGGGCATGCCCTGGTATTTTGGCGCCGTGCTCTGGAAAGTGGCCTGGGCCTGTTCTCTGGACAGAGTCTGGGGGAGCTTGAATTCGACGATGACGGTGATCATGGGCTTGTCCTGGCGAAGGGGTGGATGTTGGCTGGGGGCGGTTGACTGGCTGCTGGCCCCCTCTCCCCAACCCCTCTCCCGCGAGGGGCGAGGGGCTCGAAGCGGCTGGCGCGGGTGATCAGTCTCTCCAGGCCCCCGGCGGGCTACGACCGCTGCCTGGGCTGGAAGGCCATCGACCTGGCCGAGACGCTGAAGGCATCGGAGAAGCAGGCGCCGTCTTCTGCACCGTGCTGCTTGAGGAAGGGGAAGATGGCTTCGACCATGCGCACCGAGCCGCAGGCGTAGATTTCGTGTTCCTTGAGCTCGGGGAAGTCTTCGAGGATGGCTTCGTGGACCAGGCCGGTGCGGCCGCTCCAGGCGGTTTCCGACT
The DNA here is from genome assembly GCA_003332265.1 of Candidatus Accumulibacter meliphilus. Classification (GTDB taxonomy): domain Bacteria; phylum Pseudomonadota; class Gammaproteobacteria; order Burkholderiales; family Rhodocyclaceae; genus Accumulibacter; species Accumulibacter meliphilus. Next base: position 6,086 of record QPGA01000009.1, on the reverse strand, counting down.
CGGGTTCGGAGAGCACGGGGATGAAGTGGAAGTTGTCGTGTTCCTGCGCCCAGCGCGTCGGCAGTTCGGGAAGGTAGAGATCCTTGAGAGTCCTGACGCCCCAGTAGAGATGGATCTGGCGCTTGAGACCGCGCTTGAAAGCGTCTTCGACCATGCTCTTGACCGGGGCGAAGCCGGTGGCGCCGGCGACGAAGACGATCGGGCGCTCGGATTCGCGCAGGCTGAAGTCGCCGATCGGGCCTTCGAAGCGGATCTCGTCGCCTACTTTCATCGTCTCGAAGACGTGCGTGGTGAACTTGCCGCCAGTCATCAGACGGATCTGCAACTCGACGAACTCGGGTTCGTGCGGCGGGTTGGCGAAGGAGAAGGCGCGTCGCTGGCCGTCGTCGAGGATGATGTTCACGTACTGGCCGGCCTTGAAGCTGATCGCCTGGCCTTCCGGCAGTTTGAGCAGGACGCGCATGACGTCGTAGGTGAGCTTCTCCATCTTGACGACGCGGGCGGTGTACTCCGGGATGCGGCTGCTGGCAGCACTGGCCTGGTACTCGATGGTCACGTCTTCGAGGGCGGTGGCGCAGCAGGAGAGCACTTTGCCCTGCGCCAGTTCGGCGTCGGACAGCGCGCTCGGCTGGTACAGGCCGGGGTCGACCTTGCCTTGCAGGACGGTGCATTTGCAGACGCCACAGCCGCCGTTACGGCATTCGTAGGGCAGGTTGATGGCCTGACGCAGGCCGGCGTCGAGCAGGGTTTCGCCAAAGCGGGCGCTGACCGATCTGTGATCGGGCTGGAAGGTGATCGAGGTCACTGCCTTGGCCGAGCCGAGTCGCTTCGGCGGTAGCCAGGGAACGAGGAGCAGCAGGACGCTGAGGCCGATGACCCAGAACCAGAGGTGCAGGGGGTCGGTGACGTAGACCAGCGCCAGCACCGGCAACTCGAACCAGTCGAAGGCAATGCCGGTCGGGACTACCGCCATGTCGGCTTCGCCACCCTGGCTGAGGATTGGCTTGACCAGCGACAGCGCCAGGAACATCAGGGTCACGGCGATGGCGATCGGGCGCGGCGGATTGATGTGCGCCCGCGGGACGCGCTGCACGTGCACCCACATCACGATGCCGATGATCAGCGGGATGCCGATGTGCAGGAAGGCGAGCAGGGTGAACAGGCGGCTATTGACGTTTTCAAGGAACAGGAAGTTGCGGATCAGGGTGCCGTTGAACATGGGCAGAATGTCGAACCACTCGGCGGTGGCGATGACCACGAACTGCGCAAGCTTGTCCCAGACGAGCATGAAGCCATTGACGCCGGCGATGTAGATCAGCCACAGCAGGACGACGCCGGTGAGCCAGGAAAACGAGCGGAAGCCGCGATAGCGGTCGTAGGCGAAGTGCCGCAGCATGTGTAGCAGCATGGTCAGAATCATGCCGTCAGTGGCGTAGCGGTGCACGCTGCGCAGGATGCCGCCCAGCCACCACTGGTCATGGGTGATGCTCTCGACCGATTCGAAGGCGTCATGGACGCCGGTGTCGGCGAAGATGTAAAGGTAGAGGCCGGAGATGAGCAGCAACCAGAATTGCCAGAAGCTGATCGTGCCGAGGTGGTAGAAGGGGTTCATCTTGTCGCCGAAAGCGACGTTGAACACGTTCTCGATGCGCATGAACAGCCAGCGGATGACTTGTTGAATGATTTTGACCATTTTTGATGTCAGCTCGGGAAATTGTTTGACGTGGAACTCGCCTGCGTGCCTGTGGGCCGGGACCTGTGCCGGCGGCAGCGTCTGGAGTTATGCGTAGTGGCGGCGATCACTTGAAGTACAGGCCACCTTGATCCGGGTTGAAGTCGACGACCATTACCTGTCGTGGGGCAAGGGTGATCTCTTCCTCCTGGACGAAGTTGAAGCCGGGAACGATCAGGTTGTCGTTCATCCGGACTGCCAGCTGGTGCGTGCCCGCCTTGACTTCGAAGCGCTTGTAGACGGTCGACACGCCGTCCTTGTAGAGGCCGGTGGGGTGCAGCACGGTACGAAAAACCGGCTCGCCGTCGAGGTCTACTTCGAGATTGATGTCGGAGCGTTCGCGCGGGCATTCCATCGGTGCGCGCATGTTCGGCGGCATCTTGGCCAGCTCTTCGGGTGTCCGCTTGCGACACGCGCGGTCGCCGAGGTGGCTGATCGAGAGCTTGATCAGCGCGACGTCGTCGGGAATCTGGTCGTAGGTCGGCGAGGTGGCGAAATAACCGATGAAAGCGGCAAAAGCGCCGTAGAGGATCACCTGGCCGACGATGGCGGCGGGTTTAAGCATGATGTGAAGCACTCCGCAGGTAGGGTGGAAGGCGGTCGGTCGCAACCCCGAGGGTTTCGATCCGGGTTCTGAGTTCGGCCACCGCAGCAGCCAGGGCGCCGCTGTCGTGCGCCGAGGCGAGCAGTAGTTGCAGTCGCGAGGGGGGTACGCTGGGGCGCAGGTGCGGTTCACGATAGCCGAGCAGGCGCTCGCTGGTCCAGCGCTCGCCGAGGCGGAAGTCGCAGCCGCCGCCGCGACAGGCGGCGACGACGACGCCGTCGGCACCGCCGCGCAGCGCATATTCGACGAAGGCCGGCGGCAGCATGCCGGTGCAAATCAGCTCAATCACCGCGGTGTCGACGCCGGCCAGAGGGCTGGCCTGGGCACCGCGCGCGCAGGAGAAAATGACGATGCGGGTGCGGCCGGCGAGTTGCGCCAGCGCCTGTTCGAGTTGCTGGCGCAGGGCGTTGACCGGCAGTTGCGGCATGTCGATGCCGGTGATCAGCGTCTCGCGACGGCGGAAAGGGGTTGATGACGGGCAGGAGCCGGCACAGATGCCACAACTGGCGCAGAGGTCGGCGTCGACGATCGCCAGCTGGTAGCCAGGTCGGCCCGGGTGCGGCGCCATCGAGATTGCCGCATAAGGGCAGTCGACATGACAGCGGTCGCAGCCGGTGCAGTTGGCCGGGTCGACGACGGCGACCGGCTGCGCCTTGCCGTGCGGCAGCAAGGGCAGGGCGAAGAGCAGTGCCGTCAGGCCGAAGAGCAGCGACCAGACGATGGCTGGCGATGTCAGGTCGGTGAGCGGATGAATGAAGAGGATGAACCAGTCAAAAGCCAGGGTGCCGGGAACGCTGGCCAGATCGGCCGGCGGGTTGCTGAGCGCGGGTCGGAACAGGGCGAGCAGGGTCAGAGCAGCGGCGGTAGCCAGCATCACCCGGCGCGTCGGCAGGTAATCGACGTGAGCGACGCGATGGACGTGTGCCCACAGGCCGAGGATCAGTAGCAGCGGCACGCCGAGATGAATGAAAATCAGGACCGTGAAGAAGCGGTCGCTGATTGCGCTCGGCGACATGAAGTTGCGCGCCGAAGGCTCGCTGAAGATCGGCAGCCAGTCGAGCAGTTCGGTGGTCGCGGTGGCCGACAATTGCGCGAGTTCGTCCCAGACGATCCAGTAGCCGCCGATGCCCGCGATATAGGCCAGCCAGATCAGCGGAATGCCGGTCATCCACGAGTAAAGGCGGAAGCCGTAATAGCGACCGTAGGACCATTCGCGAAGCAGATGCAGCATCATCACCAGCATGAAGCCGTCCGAGGCGTAGCGATGCAGGCTGCGCAGGACGCCGCCGAGGTACCACTGCTCTTGGGAGAGATGGCCGATGGAGTGGTAGACCGCATCGATGCCGGTGTCGAGAACGGTGTAGAGATACAGACCGCTGCCGACGACGATCCACAGCAGATAGAGACCCATCGCGCCGAGATGGCGCAGGGGGTTGTCCTGGCCGCTGAACGGGTGATCGAAGGCTTCTTCAACACGCAGAAAAATGCTCTTTGTGCCGTTGCGCAATGCTGCGTGGAAGCTCACCTGCCGGAGGCCTCTGAAGCGTGGTTGAGAATAATCATTAGCCGGTGATTATATAGACTGCGGGCTGGAGGCGACTTGACACGAGTCAAATACAAAACATGCCATGACGGTCCTGGCCTGGCGCGAGACCACTGATGCTGGCTTAGACGCCGTCGGCAAAACCCTGTTGCCGCCAGGCTTCGAAAACCATCACCGCGACCGCATTCGAGAGGTTGAGGCTGCGTTGCCCGGGCCGCATCGGCAGGCGCAGGCGCTGCTCGGCGGCGAATTCGGCCATCACCTCGGCCGGTAGGCCGCTGCTCTCCTGGCCGAAGACGAAGACGTCGTCGGTAGCGAAGTCGGGATCGTCGAAACGGCGTCCGCCGCGCGTGCTGATCGCGAAGCGGCGCCGCCCACTCAGGGCCTGCTTGCAGGCGTCCCAGTCGGCGTGCCGAAAAACGCGTGCGAACTCGTGATAGTCGAGGCCGGCACGCTTCAGCGAGCGGTCTTCCCAGCGGAAGCCGAGCGGTTCGACGAGGTGCAGTTCGCAGCCGGTGTTGGCACACAGACGAATGACATTGCCGGTGTTCGGCGGGATTTCGGGGCGGAAGAGAACGACGGCGCTCAATGGCTGCTCCGGAAGGGCGGTTTGCCTGGCGTGCGAGTGGCTTTTGCGCATCGCGAAGTGAGGCGACAGCGCATGGGAACGTTAATGTGAAAGTCGCGTATGCGACTCACGAACCTCCCTTCTCCTCACTGCGGGAGAAGGGCCGGGGAAGAGGGGGAGACGGTCATGACTTTCATGATTTGGCGTGTCTGCAGGTGTAATGACCGTTAGGCAATGCTCGGGCAATGGTCGGGCAATGGTCGGGCGTTTGCGTTGGCTGCAAGCTCGCGACACTTGCAGGCGCTAATGTAGCGTACTATTTTGGCGAGGAGCCACGCTTGCAGCACAGCGGAGAAACTTCGCCAGACGGAGAGAAGGTGATGAGCGATCGGGCGGTGTCGGAAAGCTATACGGTGCAGGACTACCTGCTCTGGGAAGGCAATTGGGAGTTGATTCACGGCGCGCCGCTGGCCATGGCGCCTTCTCCTGCGCTGGCGCATCAGCAACTCAGCGCCGCCATTTTCAGGCAACTCGATGAATCGCTCGACGACTGTCCGCAGTGCCAGGCGCTGTTCGAGATCGACGTCGAATTCGCCGACGATACTGTCGTCCGGCCGGACGTGCTGGTGATCTGCTACACCCCCGCGGGCGATCGCCTGACGCGTGCGCCTGAGCTGATTTTTGAGGTGGTCTCCCGACCGACCGCCCGCCGTGACGAAGTCGTCAAGTTCGAGCTCTACCGTAGCGAAGGGGTGACTCACTATGTGCTGGTTTACCCACAGGCGCACAAGGCCAAGGTGTACCAGTTGTTTGCCGGCGAGTACCGCAAGGTCGCTGATTTCTCGAACGAAACGCATCATTTCGAGCTGTCGGGCTGCGCCATGGATTTTGATTTCAGTCGCCTCTGGCAGCGGCTTGGTGAGCGGCCAGCACGGGAGTGACAGGCGCGCGGCGAGCTGGCGCTCGCCGATCAGCGCGCCTTGGGCTCGTCGCGGCGCCGATTTTTCCAGAAGTTGATCGACAGGTAGATCATGAAGAAGACGAAGGTCAGGAAGCCGGCGAACATGAAATAAAGCGAGTAGTCGGTGCGGTAGCTTCCGGTCCGGGGATCGTAGACCGAGCAGATGATGCGGATACGTTCCATGATCTCCTGCAGGGTGCCGGTCTCGGGCGGGATGGCGGAACCGGTGATCAGCAGCTTGAGCGGTTCGGCGAGGTCTTCGGCGGTGAATTTCTCGCCATAGACCTGGCGCACGATCTTGCCTTCGGCGTTGACCATCGTCACCTGGTTGAGGTGGTCGAAGCCGGCCGCGGTGGCGACGAAGCGGAAGCCGAAGTGAGCCGTCAACGAGTCGACGATCGCCGTTGCCGGGCTGAGAAAATTCCAGTTCGGCAGATCGATGCCGTATTGCCGGGAAAAATCCCGCAAGGCGGCCGGCGAGTCGAAAGGCTGGTTGAAGCCGATGCTGATGACGTTGAAGCGATCGGCGCCCATCACGCTGACCGTATTTTCGAGCGCTTTCTGCAGGTTGCGGGTGGTCGTCGGGCAGACCTGGAAACAGGCCGTGTAAATGAAGTTGACGAGCAGCGGCTTGCCCAGATAACGGGACAACTCGACCGGCTGTCCGTCGCGGTCGAG
>QPGA01000080.1 GCA_003332265.1 Candidatus Accumulibacter meliphilus | reverse complement strand
GGGATACGGGGTAGTGTCCGAGGGGGCTCCGTGCTCATGCTTGCAATTGAACCACGCTTCGCGAGCTGTGTCCAGCACTACCTGCAAGCAAGAATTCCAGATTCAGCGAACGGCCATGCCCGGGGTTATTGAGGAGTTACGGCGTCTGAGTCGAAGTTCCGGGAGGTCTGAAATCATATGCATGCGGCGGAATTGCGCCAACGGAGCCTAGGAAGATCCGTCAGAGCGCATGCTCCCTGCCCAGCGAACGATTCCGGCGTGCAAGCCGGAATGCGCACTGCAAGTGAGAGGGGGACCGTCATGAGCGTTCGCTCGCCCGGCATCGCCAAGCGACGATCAAGCCTGCGCGGACACGCTCGCCTTACGCTCCAGCCTCCCCCAGCCAACGAGCACGCCTTTCAACGAGGTGATGGTGCTCTTGATGGCCACGTAGTACATCAGCTGGCGATAGAAGAAACGCTGCCAGAACAGCCAGATCAATAGCCCCCAGCTTTCCTTGCGTTCGATGGTGAAGGCCAGGATGGCGGCCAGGTAGTCCACGCTGACGAAGAGCGCGTAGTAGAAAAGGACGCGCCAGAGATTGTCGGCCGAATACTCCTCCGGGTGGTGCGAATAGCTGAAGGCGGCCGATCCCAGCGAGCCGATCAGGAGCAGGTCCATGATCGGCGAGATGAGCGGAAAGAGCACCTGGAAAATGACGACATTGGGCAAGGCGACAAAACCCAAGGCGCCGTACCGCCGGCGAAAAAGCACGTCACGGTGTTTCCAGGCCGCTTGCATGGTGCCGTACATCCAGCGGTAACGCTGGCCGATGAAACCGCGCACGGTGTCCGGCGCTTCGGTCAGGGCGATGGCCTCTTCTTCGTAGACGATGTGCTTGCCAAGCTTGCGAATGGCCAGGGTGAGGTCGGCATCTTCGGCCAGGGTGTCGTGCCTGAAACCACCGGCACTTTCGACCAGCTCGCGCCGCCAGGCGCCGACGGCGCCGGGAACGACGGTGATGCAGTTGAGGACGGCGAAGGCGCGGCGATCGAGGTTCTGGCTGGTGATGTACTCGAGCGCCTGCCAGCGCGTGAGCAGATTGATGCGATTGCCGACTTTGGTGTTGCCGGCGACGGCAGCGACGCGCGGGTCCTTGAAGTGGCGAACGAGCTTGCTGACGGTATCCCGGGTGAACACCGTGTCAGCGTCGAGGGCGACGACGATTTCGGCCGTCGTTTGCGCGAAACCGAAGTTGAGCGCCGCGGGCTTGCCGCCGTTGGCCTGGCTGAACACGCGCACGCGTGGGTCTCTGGCAAAACTTTCGCTGGCCACGCGATAGGTCGCGTCGCTCGACCCGTCGTCGACGACGATGATTTCGAGGGGCCCCGGCGAGTCGCAGGCGAGCAGCGAGGCGATGGTCTGGACGATCACTTTTTCTTCGTTGAAGGCCGGCACGACGACCGCGACGGATGGCGCATAGGCCGGATCAAAAACGCGATGACGCTCGCGGTGGCGCTGGTACACGGCGAGCCCGCCAACGAACAGCAGACGCGCAATGCCCAGGACGATGCCGAGCACGAACAGCCAGTCGATCGCCGCGCCAGCCCAGTTGATGACCGCGAACGCGGCGCCGTCGAAGCGGCTGCGCAACTGCTCTTCGGGCGGCACCGGTGGCATGATGGCGTCGCGGCTGCGGCCGAGGAGCTGCGCAATGGTGACGAATTCGAAGCCACGCTTGTGCAGTTCTTCGACGATTCCCGGAATCGCGGCGATGGTCTGCGTGCGGTCGCCGCCCGAATCGTGCAGCAACACGATGTTGCCTTCACCGCGCTCCGCGGCCTCGACGACGCGTTTGACGATCGCGTCGCTGCCGGGACGCTTCCAGTCGTCCGGGTCGATCTGCATGCCGACGTTGACATAGCCTTGCCGGGCGGCGAGTTCGACGGGGCGAACCTGGTCGATGGTTTCCGGTTCGGCGTCGACGGCATAGGGCGAGCGGAAGAGCAGGGAGTGCCGACCGACTTCGCTGGCCAGCAGGTGTTGCGTGGCCGAAAGCTCGAGTTCCAGCTGCTGCGGCGAGATGCTTGAAATATTGGGATGGGTGAACGTGTGGTTGCCCAACTCATGCCCTTCAGCGATCGCGCGGCGCAGCAATTCCGGATGGTTCTGGCCGTTGGCGCCAATGATGAAGAAGGTCGCCGGCACGCCGGCATCGCGCAGGGCGTCGAGAATCAGTGGCGTGGACTTGGGATCGGGCCCGTCGTCGAAAGTGAGGACAATCTTGTGCTTGGCGCTACCGTGGCGGGTGATGACGTAGGGCGACGGAAAAGCGCTGAAACGCTCGCCGGAGATCAGGCCGCGCTGTGCGTCGAACTTGATGATCCGCCGGCCGATCTGCGGCTGCGCAGTGACCTCGAGGACTTCGCCCTGGCCTTCGTAGTCGACGCCATAGGCGAAACGAATTTCGGCCAGTTCCTCGGCGCGTGCGGCGTCGAGCGAACCTTTCCTGCCGAAGACCTTCCACAAGGCGGGGTCCTCACTGCCAAGCCGCCACAGGGCGACGCCGCGCGGCTGCAGCGAGCGCAGGGTGACCAGCTGGTTGAAGGCCGTCGTGGCATCGAGCAGCCAGACGTGATGGCGGCGATCGTCATCGTCGGCGTACGAGAAAGTCGGGTTGAGCGAGGTGGGGTCGAGCCGCGGCTTGCCTTCGGATTCCTTGGCAATGAGAACGGCCTCTTCGAAAGTGCGCTCCTCGGCCGGCTGGCCGGGGGGGCCCCAATCGTAGGCATAGTTGCCGATGGCGACGATCATTTTCTCGGCCGGGATGTCGCGTTGCCTGGCGCGTAGGACGCGCGCGAACCACGGCAGACTGGCGATCGGCCCCGGCGAGCCGTCGGCCCAGTGCTCGTCGTAGGCCATCAGGATCAGATAGTCGGCATTGCGCACCAGGCGGCGGTAATCGAAAGCGGCGTCGGCAGCCGGCACGTTGACCGACACCAGCAGCTTGCGCGGATGCATCACCGCATACAGCTCGGCCATGAAGCGCTGGAAGTCGGCTTGCGCCTTGGCGGCAACGTTCTCGAAGTCGATGCTGATGCCGGCATAGCGATGCGCTTCGACAAAGACGAGAATCTGCTCGATCGTTCGCTTGCGTGCAGCCGGATCGGCGAGCATGCGTCCCAGTTTGGCGCCTTCCCACTCATGGCCGTTCCAGTTGTTGACCAGCGGCACCAGCGACAGGTCGGGTCGGCGGGCGCGAATGTAGTCGCTGACGTGTGCGGTGCGCAGCGGATCGTTCTCGCGCAGCGTGCCGTCCTCACCCGCCAGGTGCAGCCACTCGGCGATCACCGTATCCAGACTGCCGAGGTTCTCCTTCAGCGAACTCATGCTGGCATCGTCCCAGTTGACGAAGAAGCCAATCGCCAAGGGCTGGTGATCCACGTTCGCGGCGTTCGCGGCGTTCGCGCGCGCTGGCTGTAGCAGCTGGCGCAGGCTGCGCTCACGCTCGCGGGCGAGTTTGAGCTGCTCGTTACGCAAGGCGCGTTCGCGGCGGGTCGTGGGTCGTTCGGGAGCGAGCGCCGGGATATCCGGCACGGCGTGCGCGCCGTGCGGCAGAAAACTGACGTTCGGCAGACGTAGCGCCGGCAAAACCGGCGCTGCCAGAACACTGAGCAGCAGTCCGCCGAGCAGCAGGCTCAGGGCGACACCGACCAGCAGCATGCCCAGGCGGAGACGCGGCCAGCGTTTTTTGGCCGGATCGAAAAACACGGCTGCGGCGATTTTTGGGCCGCCGTCTGACCTGGGCGATGGGGCGACGGATGAGGGTTGCGACATGTGGAGATCAGCGGCCGGTGGCAATGCGCTTCGCGCACCACCCGCACTGGCGGGCGGGTCTTCCTGCTGCGGGAGCGAAAACGCCGCGCGCGGCGTCACCGCGATTGTCGGTTCGCGTGTTGAGGATAGGGTACATGGAGAACCTCTGGCGGCAGGAATGCGGATCTGGATCTTATCCGCTGTCCAGCATTAGCGCACGATTTCTGTCCACGCCGGATCAGCAGTAAGCACTGGCCCCTAAGCTTCGCCTAATTCTCGCTCGCTATCTTCGCTCCCACGCGACTTTCGCGTGCATTGACGCGCATTAAAGAAGCAATCACCAAAAAATTTCGACAGAGTCGCAGCGACCGTCGTTTTTGCACCCATCATTGACACCGCTTACGCCGGCAAAATCTGGCGACAACGACAGCCTGCCGATCGCCGACGCGACTTCAGATACTGAACACAAAGGAAAGACGAAAGCATGTCCTTGCTCCTGAAGCCTTACTGGCGCGCTGCTCTCGCCGTCTTCGGCGCCGCCCTGACGCTGTACCTGATCTATGCCAGCTGGCGGCAGTTCTACCCGGTGACTGCCGCGGCGGGCTGGGAGGTGCAGGTCTATCGCGACGATATTCCCATGGTCAGCGCGCTGGCGCTGGACGGCCAGGGCGACCTCTACATCAGCCAGGAGATCGCCAGCGGCAAGGGCAAGATCCTCAAACTGACGCCCGACGGCAGCCTCTCCGAAATTCTGAGCGGGCTCTCCAAACCGGACGGCCAGGTGATTTTCCGCGACGGTCTGGTGACCGGCCAGGAAGGCGGCAAGCTGCCGGTGCTTTGGCTGCGCAACGGCCAGACCGAGACGCTCTTCGAGGGCAACGGCATCGAGGGCATCGCCACCGACGGCCAGGTGCTCTACGCCATCGAGGACGCGCGGCCGGGCCGCCTGTTGCGGTTTACCCCTGACAGCGGTGAACTGAGCGTGCTTCGTGACGGGCTGGACGATGGCGAGGGCGTCAGCCTGTGCGCCGACGGTCGGCTGTTCTATACCGAGAAGCGCCGGGGCTGGGTCAAACAATGGCAGGCCAAAGGCCCGGACATCGTCGTCGCCGATGGCCTCAACGCACCCGGTTTTGTACAATGCACTGCCGATGGCCTGTGGATCACCGAGGACGCAACGCACATGGCGCGCGTGCTGCTGCTCGACACCAGCGGCCAGCTGCAGGTCATCCTGACCCACCTGCGTTCCGTGCAGACCATCATTCCCCTCGCGGCCGGCAGTTTCCTGCTGGCCGAACAGGGGCGCCAGCGCATCCTGAAACTCGCCCGCCCCGCCTCATTCTGAAACTCTGAATTTCCAGGCAACCATGACCGCCACTCTCACCCGGCGCAAGCCGTCGCTCAGCCGCCGCATCAGCCACCCGACCCTGAAAAGTCACCTCGCCTTCACGCTGCTCAGCGCCGCCGCGCTGCTCACGCTGTACACCTTCTTGCGCCTGGCGCTGCTGGTCTACAACCGCGAACTGATCGGCAGCACTCCGGCCGCGACCTTCATCGAGGCTTTCCACAATGGCCTGCGTTTCGATGTGCGCCTGGTGGTCTATGCGCTCGCGCCGCTGCTGCTGGCGCTGCTCAGCATCCGCGCCATGGCCGCCCGCGGCCTGCTGCGCGGGTGGCTGACCGCCTTCGCCAGTTTCACTCTGCTGCTCGGCATTAGCGAACTGGATTTCTACCGCGAATTCCACCAGCGCCTGAACGGCCTGGTATTCCAGTATTTCGAGGAAGACCTGACCACGGTGGGAAGCATGTTGTGGAACGGCTTCCCGGTTGGCCGCTACCTGCTCGCCTGGGCGGCCGCCACCTGGCTGCTGGCCAGACTGTTCAAGGGCCTCGACCGGCTCAGCCGGCCGGCAATCCCGGCAGCGCCGGAGGCATCGCAGCCGCAACCAGCCTGCGCCGCGCCGACCTGGTACTGGCGAACCGGCCTGTTCCTCCTCTGCGCACTGCTGGCCGTGGTCGCCGCTCGCGGCCACTTGCGTCAGGGTCCGCCGCTGCGCTGGGGTGACGCCTATACCACCAATTCGATGTTCGCCAATCAGCTGGGCCTGAACGGTTCGCTGACGCTGCTTTCCGCGGCCGAGGCCAGCTTGTCCTCACAGCGTAGCAATACCTGGCAAGCGACCATGCCCGACGAACAGGCGCTGCAGACCGTACGCCAGCTGCTACTCACGCCGCACGACCAGTTGGTCGACGCCGACAGCGCGGCGATCCGCCGTGACTTCACTCCACCCGCCGAGCGTACGCTGCCGATTCGCAACGTGGTGGTGATTCTGATGGAAAGCTTCGCCGGTCGTTTCGTCGGCGCGTTGGGCGGCACGGGCGACATCACCCCACACTTCGACGCTTTGGCCAAAGAAAGCCTGCTCTTCGACCGCTTCTTCTCCAACGGCACGCACACCCACCAGGGCATGTTCGCCACCATGGCCTGTTTTCCGAACCTCCCCGGTTTCGAGTACCTGATGCGCACCCCGGAAGGAGCGCACAGGTTCTCGGGGCTGCCGCAGCTGCTCAGTGCGCGCGGCTACGACAACCTCTATGTGTACAACGGCAACTTCCAGTGGGACAACCAGTCCGGTTTCTTCAGCAACCAGGGCATGACCCGCTTCATCGGTCGTGAAGATTTCGTCAACCCGGTGTATATGGACCCGACCTGGGGCGTTTCGGATCAGGACATGTTCGACCGCGCCGCCGCCGAGCTCGACAAGATGCCTACCGACAAGCCTTTCTATGCGCTGGTGCAGACTCTTTCCAACCACACTCCCTACGCGCTGCCGAAAGATCTGCCGGTCAAGCCGGTGACCGATCGCGGCACTTTCAGCGAACACCTGACCGCCATGCGCTACGCCGACTGGGCGCTCGGCGAGTTCTTCGCGAAAGCCCGCAAGTCGGCGTATTACAAGCACACCCTGTTCGTCGTGGTCGGCGACCATGGCTTCGGCAGCGACCAGCAACTGACCGAAATGGATCTCTTCCGCTTCAATGTCCCGCTCCTGCTGATCGCTCCGGGAATTCAGGACAAATTCGGCAGCCACAATCACAACGTCGGCACGCAGGTGGACGTGGTGCCGACGATCATGGGCCGCCTTGGCGGCGCGGTACGCCACCAGTGCTGGGGACGCGATCTGCTCAATCTGCCGGAAGGCGACCTCGGCATCGGCGTGATCAAGCCCTCGGGCGGCGATCTGACCGTCGCCCTGATCACCCCGCAGCGCATCCTGATCGAGCCGAAGGGTTTCGAGCCGCGCCTCTACAGCTACCAGTTGGGTGCCGATCCGAAAGCCGAACGTATTCCCATCGACCTCGCCCCGGAGTTGAAAACCAGGCTCGAAGCCTTCCTGCAAATCGCCACCAGGAGTTTGCTGGACAATACCGCCGGAGTGGAAGCGGCGAAGGGCCAGCAGCCCTGAGCCAAGTGTTTTCCTTGCTCGCCATGGGGCCGCCAGCGCACGGCGATTGCCTGCTGACTCCGCGCCCAATGACAACCCCTAAAGCGTAGCCCGCGCCGGAGATCAGCGCGGCGCAGGCCAAGCACTTCAGCCGCCCTAACCTGCCGCCGCCTGATAAGCGTCGCGCATTTCGCGCTTCAGCGTCTTGCCGGCGGCGTTGCGCGGGAAGTCGTCCATGATCTGCAGGGCGTGCAGGCGTTGGTAGCGGGCGCCGACGCGTTCGTTGATCCAGTCGCGCAGTTCGGCGGCGGTGATCGAGGCGCCGCTATTCAGGACGACGGCAGCGACGGGTGTTTCGCCCCATTTTTCGTGCGCCACGCCGAAGACGGCGACTTCCCTGACGGCCGGGTGGCGGGCGGCGACTTCTTCGATGTCCTTCGGGTAGACCTTGACGCCGCCGCTGTCGATCATGTCCTTCTTGCGATCGACGAGGTAGAGATAGCCCTCGCCGTCGCGATAGCCGAGGTCGCCGGTGAATAGCCAACCGTCGCGAATCGCCTGTTCGGTCAAGTCGGGGCGACCGTAGTAGCCGCCCATCAGCGAAGGTCCACGGCCGACGATCTCGCCGACTTCGCCGGCCGGTGCGTCGCTGCCGTCTTCACGAACGATGCGCATCTCGTAGAACGCGGGCGGCCGGCCCACCGAACCCGATTTGCGTAGCGACTGCGTCTTGTCGAGGATGGTCCAGAAACCTTCGGTGAGGCCGTAAAGTTCGTAGTAGAGTCGAGATGTAGCGCGGTAGCATTAGGTTCGGTTTGTCCGTTACCGTCCCTTTCGTCTGACGGTGCCCAAGTAACCGGGCCATCGCCCCGTT
>QPGA01000079.1 GCA_003332265.1 Candidatus Accumulibacter meliphilus | reverse complement strand
TGCCTTGACGCTCCCCGGAACTGACCCGCTCTTGCTCACCAAAGCTGACCCATCAAGCGTGACCCAGTGAGCCCTGGTTGAGGTCCGCAGCGATTCCCGGGAACCGAACTTCGTAGCCCCCCACGCTCGGTCGGTAGGCCACGCCGGTTGGCCATGCGTCAGCGGGCGGAAGCCCGGTTGCCCGCTCTGCTGATCGCGCGCTGAAGCCCCCTTCGCCAAGCTCGCCGCGTCCGCCCAGTTCGCCCGCCGCCAGGTTGCGCTCAAGCCTCGCCAGATCTCCGGCACCGCGACAGGAAGCACGGCACAGGCCCATTCTTCCCGCACGACGTCGTGTGGGGAGAAACCGCCATGGAATTCCGACAGTGCGAGGCGTGTCGTCAGCCGTTCCGGCCGCGTCCGCAGAATCCCGACCAATGCTTTTGTTCCGCCGCCGCCTGCCAGCGTGAACGGCGGCGGCGTTGGCAGGCGGCCAAGCGCCAGAGCGATCCCGACTATCGCGAGAACCAGAAGTGCGCGCAGAAGGCCTGGGCAGAGCGCCACCCCGACTACTGGCGCACGTATCGAGATCAGCATCCGGAAGTACGTCGCACGCAATCGGGCCCGGCAGCGGGAACGTGCGCCCGCCCCGACCGGCGTTGCAAAGATGGACGCGTCAAAGGCGGGAATTGCTTTGCCATCAGGCACTTATCGTTTGTCGCCGGTGGTGGACGCGTCGTTTGCAAAGATGGACGCGTGGATGGTCGAAATCACCGTTATTTCAGCCGGTTGCGCCTCGCCATGAGACCCCTGCCGCGGCTTGCAAAGAGAGGACTCGATCGCCTTGCGGTGGCCGCCTTGCTAGGCTGGATGCCATAGGAGGTCAAGCGCATGGATCACGCGGCCGCTACGGCCCAGACTCTGGATTTGCACCGCCTGGAGTTGCGCTACGCCGAGCTTCGGGTGCTGGATACGGCGGCGATCACGCATCTGGCCCAGTCGATCGCGCTCAATGGCCAGCTCGTCCCGTGCATCGCGGTGGCCGGCGAGGGAAACTCGGCGATCCTGCTCGACGGCTATCGACGCGTCGCCGCGTTACGGCAACTCGGCAAGGATACGGCCGAGGTCGAATGCTGGGACGGCGATCCGGTACAAGGACTGCTGGGCGTCCTGGCGCGTACCCGCAGCCGCGCGTTTGTGCCGATCGAAGAAGCGCTGCTGCTGCGCGAATTGATCTCGATGGGCTCACTGAGCCAGCATGACATCGCCCGCCGCTGCGGCCGCGACGTGAGCTGGGTCAGTCGTCGCCTGCAACTCGTCACGGTTCTTTCCGATGAGGTGTTGAAGGCGGTACGCCAGGGAAAGGTCTCCACCTGGGCAGCGGTGCGGATTCTCGGCCCGTTGGCGCGCGCCAACAGCGCCCATGCCGAACAGCTACTCGAGAGTTTGCGCACGACGCCGCTGACCACCCGGCAGCTGGCGACCTGGTTCGCGCAGTATCAAGGCGCTTCCCGGACCGTGCGCGAGCGGATGGTCGAGGCCCCGCAATTGTTGCTCAATTCGCTGACCGCCAAGGCCGACGAGAAGAACGCCGAGCGCCTGCGCGAGGGTCCGGAAGGCGAGGTGCTGGCCGACATCCGCATTCTCGACGCGGTCAGCGCCCGCCTGGCTCGACGTTTGTCCGCCCTGGCGCCCTCGCCAGCGGACCTGCCGCCCGCCGTCACCGCCGCGGTCGGCGCCTTGCAACCGGCGCTGGCGTTTCTCCAGTGCCACCTGAGGAAGGTTTTCCCCGATGAAATCGCCCGAGATTCGTCAAGCCGTCCAGACGCTGCATCAGCAAGGTCTGGCGTTACGCGAGATCAGCCGGCTGTTGAAGCTGTCGCGTAACACCCTTCGCCGCATCCTGCGTTCTCCGGCGGCTTCCCCGCCCGGTATGCCAGCGGCCGGCACGCGTGAACCCAGCTGTCCGGCGCCGGTTCGGCTTTGGCTGCCCTCGGCCTTCGAGCGCGCGCGCGGCAATGGGGTGCGCATCCAGGAGATGCTGGCCGCAGAAATGGGCCTTCGTCCGGGCTACAGCACGCTGACCCGCTGGATCCGCGAAGCCGATCTGCGCACCCCGCCGAAACGTGCCGGCGAGTATTACTTCGCCCCGGGCCAGGAGATGCAGCACGATACCTCGCCGCATCGCGTGATCCTGGCCGGCAAGCCGCTGACGGCGCAATGTGCGTCATTGATCCTGGCCTATTCGCGGCGGCTCTTCGTGCAGTACTTTGCGCGTTTCACGCGTTTCGAGGCCAAACAGTTCCTGCTCGACGCCGTGCGTTTCATGGCCGGCAGCTGTGCGACCTGCGTCATCGACAATACCAGCGTGATTGTCGTCGCCGGGGCTGGCGACGAGGCCGTCTTCGCACCCGAGGTGGTGGCTTTGGCACGCACGCTGGGCTTCGCTTTCCGTGCGCACCCGGTGAACAATCCCGATCGCAAGGGGAGGATTGAAAGACCTTTTTCCTGGATCGAAGGCAATTTCCTGGCCGGGCGGACGTTTCGCGATTTCGCCGACCTGAACGAGCAGGTGCTGGCCTGGTGCGAGAACGTGGCCAACGCCAAACCGAAGCGGGCGCTGGGCGTGGCGCCGAGCGCCGCCTACGTCGTGGAGAAGCCTTGTCTGCAGCCGCTGCCGGCGGTGCTGCCGCCGGTCTATCAGGTGCTCGAGCGGGTGGTCGATCTGCAGGGGTTCGTGTCGATTGAGACGAATCGCTATTCGGTGCCCGAACGCTGGGTGGGCAAGGCGCTGAGCGTCTATCTGTATGCGACCGAGCTGCGGGTCTGCCGGGGTGAGCAGCTGCTCGCCGTGCATGCCCGTCTGCTCGGCGTGCGCGATGCGAAGCAGAAGCTGCCCGGGCATCACCCGACACCGCAGCCCCGGCCGCGCACGCCGCCGCGCGAGGCGGCTTTGTTGCAGGGGCACGATCCGCTGCTCGATGCGTACGTGGCGGCGCTGGTCCGGCAGGCGCATGGTCGGGGGGTACGGCCCCTGCGTCGCTTGCTGGACTTCAAGCGGACCTATCCGCAGGGGCCTTTGCTGGCGGCGGTGGCGCAGGCGCTGCAGTTCGGTCTGTTCGACCTGGGTCGCCTGGAGAGGATGATCCTGCAACAGGTGGCGGGGGATTTCTTCAATCTGGACCGGGGTGACGACGATGCGTGAGCGTTTGAAAGCCTTGATCGCGCAGATGCGTTGGTCAGGGATGGCGGCGGTGCTCGATGAGGAGCTCGATTTGGCCGAGCGGCAGGGGACGCCGGTTCCGGAGGTGCTCTTTCGTTTGCTCGGCGCGGAGGACGCGGCACGGCGGGAGAAGAGTCTGGCCTACCGGCTGACTCAGGCGCATTTGCCCTGGCCCTGGACTTTGCAGTCGTTTCCTTTTGCGCGTCAGCCGAGCGTGAACAAGGCGCAGGTGCTGACGCTGGCCGGACTGGAATTCCTGCGCCGGGGCGAGAACGTGTTGTTGATCGGTCCGCCGGGGACGGGCAAGTCCGGGATCGCGGTGGGCCTGCTCCGCGAGGCGTGTCTGAATGGCTATCGCGCCCGCTTCTACAACGCGCAGGTTTTGCTCGATCTTCCGATCTCCTCGCTCGCCGACCGCTCGACGACGGGGCTGCTCAACCAGTTGTGCCGCTTTCCGTTGATCGCCATTGATGAGCTGGGCTACCTCAATCTGAAGCCGGAACAGGTCAACGCGTTCTTCCGCTTGATGGATCAGCGTTATAGCCTGGGGCTGTCAACGCTCATTACTACGAATCTCGACCTGCCCGACTGGTACGAGTTGTTTCAGAAGAAGCCGCTCGTCGATGCGCTGCTCGACCGACTTCAGCACCGTTGCATCATTCTGCGCTTGAGCGGACCTTCTCTGCGCAGTGAACCTGAAAGCGCTGCGACGATCGCGACCGAGGCCTCGACAGCGGCGGCTAAACGCTCGGCGTCGAGGAACATCGCCCCAACGGACGAGTCCTCAGCGTCCTGAAGGCGCGACGGCGCGTGCATTTGCGCGCTCGCCGGCCGCCGACCTGCTCGCCCGCTCGCCCACTCGCGCCCAGAGCGTGCGCCGGGAGGGGTCACGATGGTCAGTGGCTGAAGCGGCGATCGCGGCGAATTCGACACACACGAGTACCGGTCTCCATGGCAGTAAGCCCGATACTGCCGCGCTTACTGCCACCCTCAGTCTCGTGCCCCTCCGCTGCGTCAAGGGAGGCTTCGCCAGGCTGCAAAAAGCCGCAGCCTGCCCTTGACCCAGCTCCGAGGCTTTCCTGCCGCACGCGCCAAGCGCATCCATCACCCCAAAAAAGAAAAGATCTGCATCGGACGGAGCGTGTCGCCGAGCCGCTGCCACACTTCGTTCGATCACTGCCGACATCGTGCAGATCGCAGACTCCCGCGCATCTCCTGGATCCGTTCCAGTGAGCGAAAAAGGGTCAGGCTTCGTGAGCGCCGAGGGTGCCCCCGTCATTGGCCTACAACGCCTGTGGCATCGCCACTATGGCGGGACAGGAGGCCATGTCTCTGACTCCGCTCTGTCGGGGCGACTCACTCGACTACTAGGCGGCAGAGAATGGTGTTGCTTTGCTCAAGATCGGGTCCCCAGATCAACTTGGCCTCGCTTACCCAGTCGATCCGGTCAAAGCCGTCCTTTGGGCTGACCTCGCGTTCGGAATAGACGCTTGCCTTCGGCCAGTCCGAGGCGTCAAAGCCTGCCTGATCCCAGCCATCGGGCTCCTCTCTTACCTGAAAGGCGCAGGCTCCTTCGCCCGCAACGGGGTTTGCCTCGCGTTCACAAGATTTGTCTAGCGGCGCGCTGTGAACAACCAAGCAGCGCCACTCAGCGTTGCTGACCGCGACCATTTCGCCCGAGCCGTCCTTGATCTGCACGATGACGCCCCCGTCCCCCATCTGCTGCCGCCCAGTGCCAATATATTCCAGACCGGAGTCGTTTTCCTTGAAGTCCTTGGCTACGAGGCCAATGACGAAAGGCCGGTTGGCTACGAACTCAAAGCTCTCGGCATTGAACGAGCGCTCGGTCGTGATGGGCACGCTGTCTTCGGCCACTTGCGCACCATTGATCCGCATTTCAAACCAGTTGTCGGCCCAGACGTCTGCACTAAAGGTCTCCGCGGATACCGCAGCCGAGGAAAGGCAGAGAGCTGCTAATGAAGCGATGCCTAGTTTCATTGAGCAATCCTTATTGTGAGTTCCCAAGTCGTACGTCATTACAGCAGTTTTTCCGACGTATATCTTTCCTCCACGAGCGAGGACCTATCTCGAAACATCCGTCTCAACTAATTTGCGTCAGAAAGCCCCCTTGATTATGCGTCTGGGCCAACATCATTTTGCGTCGCTACACGTAGCTTCATCCTTCTCTCCTCAACGCTTGTCGTTTGTCGATTCTTTCAGCGACCTGTCATTGGTGCGATTGCATGTTCAAACATGCCGAGCTGCTTTAGAAATTTAGACTAAGTTGCGCGCCTAGCACGGTGGCGTTCGCCACATTCGCCAAGCCATCCGGGTGACGTACATACTGGATGCTTGGCATCACTTCGATGCCTGGCGTCAGCGCAATGTTGTAGTTTAGTTCGACCACGTACTCGTAACGTTGCACACCCACTGCCGAAGCGCCCGCGGGCCGCAACTGGTTGTACTGGCGCTGTGCCGCAGTCAGCTCGCTGCTGACTGCATTGCGACCAAGCGCAAGGCCGATACGGTCATGTGGTCGCGAGGCGAAGGGCCCGGTGATAAAGCCACCGAAGGCGAGAACCTCGCCAACCTGGCTTATCCTTTTGTCCGGATGAATCATGCTTGCGAACATTCGCAGGCCGCCGCCGAAAGCAGTGCGATACACCTGTTGCTCAAGATTGACGTAAAAGGCATGGCTTTCACTCACGCTTGCGACGGGGGCTGTCGTCAGGCCAGCCGGAAAACCAGCCTCGTCATAAATTTTACTGGCGCTGCTATCGTTTCGAACGACGCCAACGCGATAGTCGCCGTCGATTCCGTTACCGTAATCTGCCTTGTATTCAACCTCGCCAACCAGCATGGTTCCGGTCCAACCACCTGAAGGCCAGAGCCTGAGTCCGTGAGACGTTGAAAGGGCGTCCTCATTGTTATTGTAGCCGCCGGCCTTGAAATACCAGTGCTTGTCCGGCGTGAATGTGACTTGCGCACCAAGCGCGCTCAGCGGGTCACCATACCAGCTGCTGTTGATGTAATTCGATGAGCCGCCGCTACAGAAGGTCAGATGCTGAAAGGCGCAACTCATGGCAAAGAAGTCGGCGCTGGGATAAATGCGCCCCACCTTGACCGACAGATGATCGTCGAACAGCTTCTGGGTCAGAGAGAATTGTGTTAGACGTGTGACGTTCCCGCGCCCGTAAATCTGCTGTGATTGCAACAGAAACGGCATCCCGGCTTCGTTGTTGATCAAGGTGCCGTTGCGATCGGTGATCTCCACCTTGAGCTCCGCGCCGCGCCAGCCGATCAACTTATCGAGATCGAAATAGCTTCCAAGAAAAAACTGATCAGCGTATGCCGTCGTATGGCGCTTGCCGCCCGAGGTATTCTTGGCGCCCTCGCTGAAGTAGCCGAGTTTGAAAGTAACCCCTTCATCAGCGAGCTTCGCCCGCTCACCGCCCCAGTCGCCGGTAATGTACTGGTTGGCTGGAAAACCATCGGCATGAACAACTGAGCCTGTCATCGTTGCCAGGATTCCGAGTGTATACACAATTGACCTGTACTTTTTCATAGTAGACTTCCCCTTCTAAGGCCTAGGTTTTTCCCAAGACTGCGCTTGGGAAAAGAGGTTTTCCTGCGGAGAACAGCCGAGAACTGGGTTGACGGGATGGTGTGATGCATGATGCCCGGATCGGCATTGGATGGCCAGAGCCTCGCCACTCGGATAGCATACGGCAACAATCCATCAAACATGTGATTTGTTGGACTTATCTTGCAGTCGGTTGCTTTCCTGTAGGCCGTCTCGCATCCCGAACCATTCGGTCATGCCAGGGCAGACAAGATTTGGACTACCGAGGAATCTGCCAAGTGCATTAAAAGATAGCATAAACAGCGTTTTAGCGTATACATTCCGAGTTGCGAGGTAACTATTCTGTGAACCCGCGGGCAAGCCGCGTTGCGGAGTATCCGACTGTTACGTCTGGGACTCTCCCAAGTCTGACGGCGCTATCGAGCGAGAAGGGAGCGGAAGTTGTTCCGCAGAGGATAGAGCCAGATGTCCTTGATGGGCAGGATGGGCTGATGACTTTGGCACTTTTTGGCTTAGTGGGAGCGAATCTGCGATTTGAGGACATATAAGAATTTACTACTGCACGGATACGCCATCGCTTGATTCGGGCATCGGCGCCGGCGACAGTTCCATCCGGTCTGTCGTCAGGTCAAGGTAAGACAGCTCGCTGCGGCAGGCACAATTGAGCATCTGTCCGGACGGCTGCGTCCGCCGGCGAAATTGCGCGAGCACCCGGCCGTACGTCGCCCTGCTGGTGATTGAGCGTGCGATACGCGGGTAGTGATCCATAAGGCCGGACAGCGTCACCTCGCCGACTCCGGCTTTGAACGCGGTGACGTGCTGGTCAGGATCGGCGGCGAGCACGAAATAGCAGCGATGCTCGACCAGGTGCCGAAACCGCGGAACTTGAACGCGAAGTGCACGATTTCGTAGCTATCGCCGCCCAGCACCGAATGGCCGAAATCGAAACCTTGTTCGGTGACGCCATAAGGAAGCACGACGCCGGGACGCAAGACCACCAGCGGCAACACCTGTTCGCGCTCCTCGATAACGCTGAGCACGCAGCACGGCTCAGGGGCGTCGAGGAAATCCTGCGCGAACCGGCGGTTGAGCGTCAGCTTGGGGAGTAGACGGTAGACGTTGCTCATGCGAGGAACCCCATCAAGCGTCTCGCCGCAGTTGTCAGATGGTCGATTTTAGAAAGAGCGCGTGGTTGGCAAACCCGCGTTTTTGCAAAGTCACGGCAGGCGTCCTCCCGACACCAAATAGACATGCCCGGCCTCAGGTTCGTCGGCGTGCTTGGACCCGACGACGACCGGCATGACCCAGATCAGCTTGCGCAGCGAGCGCGCCGGGCCGTGTGCATAGAACTTCTGAACAGGCCGTGTCAGTAGTCGCC
>QPGA01000078.1 GCA_003332265.1 Candidatus Accumulibacter meliphilus | reverse complement strand
ATGAAAGTCATGACCGTCGCCCCCTCTTCCCCGACCCTTCTCCCGCGAGGGGAGAAGGGAGATTCGTGAGTCGCTGGCGCGACTTTCACATTAAGCACTGATGTTGCTGTTCGACCCGCGTATCCCCTCAGATGCGCATTGGCATAACCACGTAGCGGAATCGCTCGTTGCCAGGAATGGTCAACAGCGCACTTGAATTAGCGTCGTTGAAGCCCCATTCGATGCTTTCCTCCGAGCGGTTGTTCAACACATCGAGCAGGTAGGCGACATTGAAACCGACGTCGAGCGCTTCCCCATCGTACTCGACTTCGATCTCTTCCAGCGCTTCTTCCTGCTCAGCGTTGGCGGCCATGATCTTGAGAGAGCCTTCGGCAAGCATCAGGCGAACGCCGCGGAATTTCTCATTGGTCAAAATCGCTGCCCTGACCATCGATTGCAGCAAGAGCGTGCGACTGACCGAAACGACGTTCTTCAAGCTAGCAGGAATGACTCGCTCGTAGTCCGGGAAGCGACCGTCGATCAGCTTCGAGATCAAGCTGATATGGCCGAACTGGAAGCGAATCTGGTTCGGCAGCATCTCGATCGAAAGCGCTTCGTCGCTATCAGCGAGCAGCCTGTTCAGTTCGATCACCGTCTTGCGGGGCAGAATCAATTCCTGGCGCGCGGCACCTTCGGCTCGTAAGGCCTCGGGAGCGTCTTCGAGCGGCATGCTGGCGTAGGCCAAACGATGTCCGTCCGTGGCCACGGCGCGCAGCTCGCTGCCGTCAACGAGCAGCAGAAGCCCGTTCAGGTAATAGCGTACGTCTTGCGTCGCCATCGCGTATTGGGTTTGCGCCAGCAAACTGCGGAACGCCTTCTGCGCGATAGTGAAGCGCTTGACTTCGCCCTCGGCCACCGCCAGGCACGGAAAGTCTTCCGCCGGCAGGGTCTGCAGGCTGAAGCGACTTTTGCCAGCCTTTACCTGCAGGCGCCGGTCGTCCAGAACCAGGCTCACTTCGGCAGCTTCTGGCAAGGAACGTAGAATCTCCTGCAGCTTCCTCGCACCGACCGTTACCGCGCCATCGCCATCGCCGCTCGCATCGCCGCTCGCACTGGTGATCTGGATTTCTATATCGGTCGCCAGAAGGGTCAACACATTTCCCCGTTTCTCGAGCAAGACGTTCGACAGGATGGGCAATGTGTGACGCCTCTCAACTATCCCCGAAACGGCCTGCAACGGTGCCAGCAGAGTGTCGCGTCTTGTTTTAATAAGAAGCATATATATAAATCCTATAAAGACTATAGTCGGAACAAGTCTGTTGATACTTTTCTATTTTCGTTTATATTCAACGTCTTGCGTCTATTTTTAGAACTGAAAAAAGCCTGTCTTGGACTGTGGGCCAAATCTAATAACTTGTCCGCAGGCTCCTTTTGTTCACTTTATCCACTTTCTGTGGGCACTTTTTCCACGGACTTCTACACCTCTATACATGTTTAGCGCTAGCTCTTGAGGACCTGTTGCAGCACGTGCACATCATGGTTGAGTTCGTTGTCCTTGGTCCGTAGATCATCGATCGTTCGTACCGCGTGCAACACGGTGGTGTGATCGCGACCGCCGAAGGCGCCACCGATGGCCGGGTAGCTCATCGTGGTCAGATTTTTGGCCAGCCACATGGCAATCTGCCTTGGTCGGACGATCACTCGCGTTCGCTTCTTCGAGAACAGGTCCGCCACCTTGATCTTGTAGTAGTCGGCCACCGTCTTCTGGATGTTGTCGACGGTGATCTGGCGGTTGACCGCGCCGATGACGTCCTTAAGTGCTTCCTTGGCCAGGTCTAGCGAGATCAGGAGGCCATGGAACGCCGAGTAGGCGAGCACTTTTTTGAGTGCGCCCTCAAGCTCGCGGACGTTGGAGCGTAGGTGTTTGGCTATGTAGAATGCCACCTCGTCGTCGAGGGCGACGCCATCCCCTTCGGCCTTCTTCTTGAGGATGGCTACCCGCATCTCCGTCTCCGGCGGCTCGATCTGTACGGTCAAGCCCCAATCGAAGCGTGTGATCAGCCTATCCTCTAGGCCGGAAATGTTCTTCGGATAGGTGTCGCAGCTGATCACGATCTGCTTGCGCGTTTCGCTCAGCGCATTGTAAACGTAGAAGAATTCTTCCTGTGTTCGGTTCTTGCCGTTGAAGAACTGGACGTCGTCGAGAAGCAGCACATCGAGCGAACGGTAGTAGCGCTTGAAGACGTCGAAGGACTTCTGCTGGTAAGCGCGCACGACATCCGAATAATAGTCCTCGGCATGGACGTAACGAACGACGCTTTCGGGAAAGTTATCGAGAATGTGATTGCCGATGGCGTGGATCAAGTGCGTCTTGCCGAGACCGGCACCCCCATAAATAAAGAGAGGGTTGTAGGTCGTCTCGCCCGGGTTGATCGAAACCTGTCGCGAAGCAGCGCGCGCCAGATCGTTGGCCTTGCCTACGATCAGGTTTTCAAAAGTGAAAGTCTTGATCAGGCGGGTCTTCTCGTAGGCCGTCCGGTCTCGCGCGGCGAGCGAGCTGCTGTTGATGGCCGCCGCCGTCACCGCAGCCGTCGGGCGGCTATCATTCCGCGGCGCAGTGCTGTTTGTCCCTGGCGCCTGCTGCCTTGCCGGAGCGACGCGCTCGCCGAGGCTCAACACGATGCTGACCGGCATCGAAAAATGCTCGCACGCCAATTCTTCGATCCGTGCCAGATAGCGTTCCTTGACCCACTTGAGAATGAAACCGTTGGGCGCCAGGAGGCGCAAGCCGCGCGTGCAGTCCTCCTCCCCTTGCAGAACTAGGGGACGGATCCAGGTACTGAATTGCTGAGGCGGAAGTTCCTGCTCGAACTGGCTCAGACAGGTAGACCAGAAGCTAACCATCAATAGTCATGCACTGACATTCCGAAATAGTGGGCCGACGCAAAAACGTAACGGCGACCGCTCGCCATGACAAGACCGCTTGAAAATCATCGAGATGGACCACAATCCACGCCTGGTGCAGGCTACCCATCTGAGGCTGGTAAGGAAGACCTGCCGCTGACCCTCTGCGCTTCGCAATTGTTATCTTGTCCGGAGCGCTCAAACGACAATTTTAACCCGTCAGGCGGAAGTTATCCACAGCGTCATTGAAAATATGGCCTTGACAAGCTTTGCCCTCAGGCTGTCTAATTACGCGTTTACTTCGCAATGACTTCAAGGGTTTAACCATGAAACGCACTTATCAACCGTCGGTAGTTCGTCGCAAGCGTACGCACGGCTTCCTCGTCCGCATGTCTACCCGTGGCGGTCGCGCCGTCATTCGTGCCCGGCGCGCCAAAGGTCGTCATCGTCTGGCCGTTTGAACGGCAGCGCTGATTCAGGCGGCAATCTTTCGTTTGCCACCGCAGCCTTTCCAAAGCGCTACCGCCTGTTGAAAACGGATGAGTATTCATCCGTTTTTGGTTTCCGGAAGGCGCTGAAAAGCCAGCATTTTCTGCTACATTATCGCCCTCGTGACGCAGGCGACATAGCCGGAGCCAGGCTTGGCCTGGTCGTCGCCAAGCGCCTTCTGCGCCGCTCGGTTGATCGCAATCTGGTCAAGCGACTGGCACGAGAGCATTTCCGCTTGCTGCGTGCCCGCCTTCGCTGCAACGATTTCGTGCTGCGCTTGGCGGCGAAGCCGAAACCAATTGACCGGCAAGCTTTGGCGCTGGAGATCCAGCGTCTGCTGAGCAAGATGACTTCACCTCGATGATGGGCCGATGAAACAGTTGTTGCTCGCGCTGATAGGCTTTTACCGTTACGCGATCAGTCCCTTTCTCGGACGTCGTTGCCGCTTCTTCCCAAGCTGTTCCGAGTACGCGGCGGAAGCCGTTGAAAAACATGGCGCCGGCAAGGGAGCACGCCTTGCCCTGCAGAGAATTTTCCGTTGTCATCCGTGGAATCCGGGTGGTTTTGACCCCGTACCGTGAACATCAATTGAATCGTATAGGCTTTCATGGATAACCGACGCCTGCTCCTGTTGCTGGTCTTCTCCTTCTCGCTGGTCATGCTCTGGGATGCGTGGCAGAAATACAATCAGCCGCCGCCAGTAGCACCGACGGCTGGGGCAGTGACTCCCGGATCGACCGACGTGGCGGCGCCGCAGCCGTCAGCAAGCCTGCATTCACCGGTGCCGACGCTACCCGGCGCAGCCCCAGCGGCCGTGGCGCAAAGCGGCGAAACCTTTACCATCAAGACCGACCTCTTCGTCGCCGAGATTTCAGCACAGGGTGGCGACATCGTCCGCCTGGTGTTGCACGACTACAAGGACACCGAGTCCAAGAGCAAGGATTTCGCGCTTTTTGACCGCCGACACCATTACGCTGCGCAAAGTGGCTTGATCGGCGAGGGTTTGCCAAACCACAAGACCGTCTTCTCGGTCGTCCCCGGTGACCGAGAACTCAGCGGCGAGGCCAAGACGCTGCAGCTGCGCCTCGAGGCAGCGCCCAGCAATGGCGTCAAGGTGAGCAAGATCTATACCTTTACCCGCGGCAGCTATCTGATCGATGTCGGCTACGAGATCGACAATGGTGGCGAGAAGCAGGTCGCGGCGCACGCGTACTATCAATTCCAGCGCGATACGGCGGCACCTGAAGGCGAGAGCCGGATGGTGATGACCTTCACCGGGCCCGCCGTCTATACCGAGCAGGAGAAGTTCCAGAAAGTCGATTTCTCCGCTGTCGAAGCAGGCAAAGCCAAGTTTGTCACGCAGGCCGACAACGGCTGGATCGCCATGATCCAGCACTATTTTGTCGCTGCCTGGGTGCCAGCTGACAAACTGCCGCGTGAGTACTTCATGCGCAAGCTCGACAACACGACCACCCCGACAATAAGGGTCGGCGTGATCGTTCCCGTGCCGGTCGCAGCGCCTGGAGCAAAGGTGGATTTTTCTGTTCCCCTTTATGCCGGCCCGCAGTTGCAAAGCACCCTCGACCATCTAGCACTGCCCGAGTCCGAAGGTGGCATTGGCGCTCAGGGTCTGTGGCTGGTCGTAGACTACGGCCTGCTGAAATATGTTGCTTCACCGATCTTCTGGTGCCTGAAGGCGATCCACAAACTGGTTGGCAACTGGGGCTGGGCGATCGTTCTGCTCACCATCGGTATCAAGTTGCTGTTCTTTCCGCTATCGGCCGCCAGCTACAAGTCGATGGCCAAGATGCGCAACGTGACGCCGCTTCTGGTCAAGCTCAAGGAGCGGCACGCCGGCGATCGCCAAAAGCTCAATCAGGAAATGATGGAGCTCTATAAGCGCGAAAAAATCAATCCGTTGGGTGGGTGCCTGCCGATCGCGGTGCAGATCCCGGTCTTCATTGCCCTCTATTGGGCGCTTCTCGGCGCCGTCGAGATTCGTGACGCACCGTGGATCCTCTGGATCACCGACTTGTCGGCGAGCGATCCCTATTACGTCCTGCCGGTGATCATGGTCGTGACGATGCTCATCCAGACGCGGCTCAATCCGACGCCGCCGGATCCGATTCAAGCCAAAGTGATGATGATGATGCCGTTCATTTTCGGCGCCATGTTCTTCTTCTTTCCGGCCGGTCTGGTGCTTTACTGGGTGGTCAACAATACCCTGTCGATCGCCCAGCAATGGCAGATCACGCGGATGATGGCAGGTGGCGCGAAAGCCGCCAACGATCCCAAAGTCTGAGCCGGGAAAAACGGCAGCGACCATCGCCGCCATCGCGACCGCCCCTGGTCGCGGTGGCATTGGCATCGTCCGCGTCTCGGGCGCTAAGCTACTGGACTTCGCCGCGGCGCTCAGCGGCAAGCGGCCTGTCGCTCGCCTGGCGACGCTCGCTGCTTTCAAGGCCGGCGACGGCAGCGTCATCGACACTGGCCTGCTGCTCCACTTTCCCGGACCGAATTCCTTTACCGGCGAAGACGTTCTCGAACTGCACGGCCACGGTGGGCCGGTGGTCATGCAGATGCTCCTCGCGCGCTGTCTCGAACTGGGTGCAGTCCTGGCCCAGCCTGGCGAGTTCACCCGCCGCGCCTACCTCAATGGAAAGCTCGATCTGGCACAAGCTGAAGCGGTCATTGACCTGATCGACGCGGCAACGGCTACTGCTGCGCGCAGCGCCGTGCGCTCGCTGCAGGGTGAGTTTTCGCACGAAATCAATGCCTTGCTAGAGCAGCTGATAGAACTACGCGCGTTACTCGAGGCGACCCTCGATTTTCCGGAAGAGGAAGTCGATTTCCTTGAAGCCGCCGATGCCTTCGGCCGTCTCGATCGCCTGCGGCAGCGCCTGGCACTGGTCTTCGACCGTGCTCAGCAGGGTCGTCTCCTGCAGGGGGGGCTGCACGTCGTTCTCGCCGGCCAGCCGAACGTCGGCAAGTCCAGTCTACTCAATCGTCTTGCCGGCGACGAACTGGCGATCGTTACGGCTTTACCGGGAACCACTCGCGACGTCGTGCGCGGCACCCTGCAGCTCGAAGGCATCCCGCTGCACGTGATTGATACCGCGGGCCTGCGTGAAACCGAAGACCCGATCGAGCAGATAGGTATCGAACGTAGTTGGCGAGAGATCGAGCGCGCCGACGTCGTCGTCTTGCTGGTAGACGCGCGCAGCGGCGTTGCTGACGCCGACCGCGCCATTTTGGCGCAACTGCCCGGCCACCTTGCCCGAGTAACGGTGCATAACAAGATCGATCTTGCTGGCCGCGGCGCGGCCGCTGTCGAAGACGCCGATGGTGTGGCCATTGCTCTTTCGGCCAAATCGGGCGAAGGCCTGGAACTCCTGCGCCGGGCCTTGCTGCACATTGCCGGCTGGCATCCGGCTGAAGACGTTTTCATCGCTCGCGAACGCCATTTGGGTGCCTTGAGCGAAACACGCTGGCGCATCGAGCAGGCGCAGGCACAACTACCGCGGCTGGAGCTGTTCGCAGAAGAACTGCGTCTGGCACAACTGGCGCTGGCGACGATTACCGGCGAGTTCAGTGCCGACGACCTGCTCGGCGAGATCTTCGGGCGTTTCTGTATCGGCAAATAGCGAGACTTCAGAAGCGTTCCGCGACGTACTGCTAACCAATTGAAAGCCCGTGTAAAAGCGGGCTTTTTCGTCTTCTATTGGCTTGCATGTTCCGCACGAATCCGCATAAAATTGTGCCCATGGTTGTGCCCATGGCGGCAAATAGGCGGTGACAATGGGCACAGTTGAAAAGCGGAATCAGTAGTAAATAGGCCGTTTCCGCTTCTGAGAAGTTAAATCGAAGAGAAAAAAGGAGCGGGAAAAATGGCTACAGGCCAAGCAATACAAGGGATTCAGCCCATTGTGCCCATGGCTTCATTGTGTGCCCATGGTGGCGCTGCTTCATGGGCACAATCAAGGGGCGAAACATGGCGCTGACCGATACCAAGCTGAAGAGCATCAAGCCGGGCGACAAGGCGTATCAGGAATCGGACGGCGGCGGGCTGTTCGTTGAAGTCATGCCCGGCGGATCGAAAGTCTGGCGCATCCGCTACCGCCTTGCAGGGAAACAGGAAAAGCTGACCCTTGGCGAGTACCCCGCCTATTCGCTGGCCGAAGCTCGCCAGTGGCGCGAATCCTGCGTGACGCTGGCGCAGCGCGGCCTATCGCCAATGGCACTGAAGCGCGGCGACAAGATCCCCGACGATACTCTGCCGGAAGTCAAGGCGCTGGCAACTGCCTTCCTCAAGAAATGGTGTTTGCAAACGGTGGCGAGGGTGAAGGCGCAAGAGGTCGAAACCAAGGAAGCCGGCACGGTCGAAGCGTTCGCATGGCGCTGGTTCGCTGAAGTGGCCGAACCGGCGAACAGTACGCCCCGCAACATAAAGCGCGTCTTGGAAAAGGATGTGCTGCCTGCCATCGGCGTGAAGCAGATCGACGACGTGACCGTTGATGATGTACTCAAGATTACCGACGCCATCAAGGCGCGTGGCGCTGATCAGATGGCGCTGCAAACCCGCAACGTGCTGAAGCGCCTGTTCGCCTATGCCATCGCACGGCAGAAGATGACGTTCAACCCCGCGGCGGCGGTGGAAGCGAAGTTTATCGCCAGTGCCAGAAGCCGCGAGGTTGCGCTGTCATCAGATGAAGTTGGCCGGCTGTTGCGGGCGATCTACCAATCGTCCATGAAGCGCGCGCACAAGCTGGCGCTGCACCTTCTCATCCTGTGCATGGTCCGCAAGGGCGAACTGATCGAAGCG
>QPGA01000077.1 GCA_003332265.1 Candidatus Accumulibacter meliphilus | reverse complement strand
GCCTCATCACAGGACGGGCTACTACACGATCTGGAAAGAAAACCAAAGAAGACCCAAGCAGCGAAGAAAAACCAGCTCTAGATCAAGCCCTCGAAGAACATCAAGAAACCCAAGAAAATCCAGTTTCACGTCCGCCGGTGGCGACCAGTTTCAGGTTGGCCGCGACAGCTACTCGCCCCACGGCCACTCCCGCTACACGTCGAACGTAATGTTCCCCCTACTTCGCATCACGCGGGATGTCGCTGAGCATCAACTTCGCGGCAGGGAGGGCCGCTAAGATCGATACATTTTTCGGGCCTGTAGGGCCTCGCCAGAACTCATTCGCGAGTGCTTGGACGCAGTGTCTATGCGTGTCAGCTAAAAAACGTATAGCAGCCGAAACCAAGCAGAAGTACCACCGGCAGGAATGGCCGAGAACTTGCCAGTAAGCAGTCGGCTGGAACGGCCGCTCGACTTTGTTACCCGCCATTCAGCAGGCGGCTGGCTGAAGGTCCGCAATGGGTCGGCTCCTGCCACAACGCAATAGACAAAACAGCCACTCGGCATGATTCCGCGCCCACCCTCGGTGTCGAATCCACGCAGACCGCCAGCGTCGCGGCGGCAGCTGCCGAGCGACGACTGCTTTGCCTGATCAGGCGCGATCAACTCGGCTCGATTTGGGCTTGCTCGTTTTTCCTTTGTTACCAGCAAGCTTGCTCTTTTCCCCGGCCTGCTCCAGCCACAAGAGCGTATCCGCATAGGCGACAAAGCGGCTGAGGTAATCCGGTGACAACTCCCGCAGAGTCGCCAGGGAGCGTATCACCAGGGCCTGTGGATTCAGGGGACCTGGGGCTTCGGGGCCTTCGCTGATTGCCCGCTTTACCCGCTTGTCGGAACCGTGTTTCTCGAGGAGTTCCCGCAGCTGTCGCGCAGAAGTCGACTCCCCTGCCCGGTGACCACTGCCGCGGCCGCCAGGACGTTTGGGGCGCAGCTTGTCCGGCACCACCGCAGCACTGGATCGTGGTTGCGACTTGGCCAGCAAGGAGGAGTGCAGCACGGCCTCTTCCTGTCGCCGCAAAAGGTCGTCAAGAGATATGCCCTTGTCTTCGTCAGCCGAAGCGAACGAATTCTGGCCAATCTGTTTTGTCAAGCTGGCAAGAGCACTGACTGCTGAGGCACCCGCCTCCCGACCATTTTCTCTTTTCAGCTTGACCGCAAGTCGCTTCATTGCGTGGACCTTACCCTCCTCGAACAAGGAACGGGCAATGTCGGCTGACGCGGGGAATTGCGCGGCGATAGCGGCGGCGATCGTCGCGGCACCCGCTTGTGCGCTCGCGAAGTCATCCTCGTAGTCAGCCAGCGCAATGAGCGCCTTCCTTTCCAGGATCAGGCGAACTGACTCTCTTTGCCCCGCGGCTCTCGCGGCCATCGATTCGATCACTCTGAAGCGAAGCGGATCAAACTTGTCGGCACCATTGCGCGCCAGATCAGCAATCACTTGCCGGATATCGGCAGCGGCCATTTCGGACAACTCCACCCCGAGTGAAGGCATCCCGCAGTCGGAAACAGGGTCAGCGCCCCTATCCATTATCCGACGACTGCGCTTCGTTTCCTTGCTGCTTGGCCCGCGGCACGGGCGCCATCTCGACGCGACGATTCTGCGAGCGGCCCTTCTCGTCCTGATTGGAAACGACCGGTTGCTGCGCACCAAACGCGGCTGCGAAGACCATCGCTGGCGGCATGCCGTCCTCGATCAATGCCCGGGTCACGGTGAGCGCTCGTTCCGCCGACAACTGCCAGTTGTCACTGTAGCGATTGTTGCCGTGCTGAATCGGCAGGTCGTCGGTAAAGCCGCTGACCATCAATAGTTGGTCTCTTTGGTCCAGATAGACCTTGAGCGGTCCCACCAGAGTGCGCAGCAACTCACGCCCTTCTGCCTGCAACTCGTCGGAATTCAGCGAAAACAGGACGCTACCGCTGATACCGATGCGACCGTCACGCAGGGTCACCCTGCCCGCTGCCAGCGGATCGGCCAGTGCTTGTTCAAGCGCCATTCGCCGCTGCTCCTCCATCTGGCGCTTCTCCACTTCACGTTCCAGTGACTGCGCAAGCTCCAGCTGAAATCCAAGCGCCCACACCAGAAGCAGGACGAAGACGCCGACCAGTGCCGACATGAGGTCCCCGAAAATCGCCCAGATGGGCGTTGCCTCGGAAAAGCCGTCTTCCAGCTCTTCCATCAGCCGACCTCTTCGCGCAGGGTCTCGGAAGTGCGCTTCCCGTGACTGCGAAGCTGGCGCAACTCCTCGAAAACCTCCTTCTGGGAAAGCATGCTGTGATCGATGATCTCCCGGGCCTGGGCCACGTAGTAGGCCAGTTGCTCATCGCTGCGGGTCGTCGCGTTCGTCAGCGATTGCTCGATGTGATCAAGGCTTTCGACGAGCTTGCCATTGGATTCATTGAACAGACCGACGGCCAGAGTGAAGGCTTCGCCGAGACTCGACATTTCTATCGCGCTCCCGGCAAAATCATCGGCAATCTGTGCGGCTTTGCCAGCCAGATTCTCGGCGATTCCGGAGAGCTTCGACGCTTCCGATTCCACCTGCCCGGAAAAGCGCGAACCCACATCCTCCAGCAGGGTGGCCGAGGAGGTAAGCAAGGACTCGACCGCTTCTCGCTGCCCGCTGGTGGCCTGCTGCAGAGAGGTCGCCAGGCTGCCGAGTTCGCTCATGATCCGCTGCCGCTCGGCCAGCAAAACGTTGTCACGTTCCACGTTGTTCGACATCTCGCGGCGAAGGTGGGCAATCACTTCGGCGGCAGCGCGTGGGGTTTCGGAAGCTGTCTGAATGAGCCGGGTCATGGGTTCTTCGAGTGAGTTCGCCAGGCTCGCCAATTGTGCAGCCACCGTCGACTCCAGGCCGGCAAGACTGGCAACAGCGGCCTGGCCGCGTCGTTCTTCGTCGTTTCTCAGCGCCTGCAGCTCCGCCTTCAGGGTCGCGGTCAGCTGATTCATGCGCTCGCCATGCCCCTGCAACCATGAGGCTTCGGCATTGATCCGGGTCTCGACCAAGGCCTCGGAGGATTGCAGGAGAGTGCTCACTTCAGCGAGCATGCCGCTGGAAGTCGCACGGGCAGTATCCGCCATTGCACGGGCCGTCTGCTGCAGTGAGTCCGACAGCGCCTGGTGTTGAGTGCGCGAGCGCTCGCCCGCCTGTTCGAAGGAACGGGTCCAAAGCTCAAGTCGCTCCCCGTCGGCCAGCTGCTGGCGTTCTGCCCAACCAGCCGAGCGCCTATCGAAGGATTCCAGGAGCGAGCTGGTCAGGCCTTCAAGTTGCTGTTCGGCGGTGGTGGTCAGGTGCTGATGCGTTCTTTGCGTTTCAGCGCCGATGCTGGTGATCAGGCCTTCGATCAGTGGCCTGATGTTCTCGCCGAGCAGCCGTCCACTCTCGATCGCCTGGCGACCGCTCTCGGCAACACTTTCCCTGAGAGATCGATCGACCGAGCCGGCGAGCTCGGAATAGCTGCTGCTTGCCGATTGGTGAAAGCGCTCCTGGTTGGCAATCAAGCTTTCTCCCAGGTGGTCACCCATGCGCTCCATTGCCGCCGCCAGGAAATGCAGTTTTTCCACCACCTCGGGAAGCGCCTTGGCTTGCGCCTGCACCGCCTTGAAAGCCTGTTGCCGGCTGTAGACCAGAGAAAATTCCCGGAAGGTCGTGGCGACCTGGCCATCCAGCTGCCGGGTGGCGGACATTCGGTCGCGGCGGCTGATGGTGGCACTCAAGCCGAGCATGGCGGACGCCGCCACGCCGGCCACAGAGGTGCCGAAAGCGAGCCCGAGACCTTTGATGGGCGCAGCCAGACCGGCGCGAATGGCCTGCAACTCATTCGTTCCTTCGAGCGCAAAAACCGCTCCCTGCAGGGTGGCGACCATGCCAAGGAAGGTTCCGAACAGGCCCAGCATGACCAACAGACCGACCAGATAGGGGGTGATCACGGGCGCGGGCAAACCCACACGCTCGCCTTCGATACGCAGCCGCACCGAGTTCTGCAACGACGGATGCAGTCTGGCCAGCCATCGCTCAAGAAAATCAGCACCCACTTCCTGCGTCGTCCCCGACAATCCCGACAGCGCATTCGAGAGCGTCGACGTCGCTTGCCGGAACTGCAGAATTTCGATAAAGCCGATGCTATAGACGCCGCCAATCACCACGGTCACGACCAGGCCCAATGGATCGGAAGTGATAAACGTCAGCCCCATCGCAGCAATCGCCGCGGCTCCCAACAAAAATGCTGTCGCAAAAAGCAATCTACTTATCAAGCGCTCTCACCCTCTTCCTTAAGTGCTTCCATGAGTCCAAGAACCGGCTGCAGGCGAGCTTCAAGCTCCGCCAGCAGCGACCCTTGCATTTCACCCGCAAATTGCGCAAGCCAGCCTCCCGGTTGACTCCACACCTGTCGATCATCGTCGGTCTCCCGGTCGACAATTGTCTCCTGATGGCGCTGGTAGAGATCCTCAAAGCGCTTTCCAAGCAGCCGTGGAACTTCCGCAAACAGGTTCTGGGCAGGCGCAGAAAGGGCCTCATCAAGCCCTGTATCGAGGACGACCAGCCTGGCCAGCCTCGCTGAACGACCGCAGACAGCAAGCCGGACATCGGCCCTGAGCTTGTTGATTCCGAGAGCAATCTCCCGTTGCTGATTCACATAGAACATCTGGTAGCGCTTGTAGCTCGCCATCTCCTCGGCCGGCGTACTCGCTGTCACCCTCGGAAAGCTTAGCCACGAGGCGCCTGCACCGGGAGTAAAGCTATCGACGATGGTTTCCACGAGGGTCGTGCGTACTTTGAGAAACTCCGCTACGATCGACTCCGTCGGAACCGCGGCACTTGTCGCTGGGCCAGGCGCGGAGGTCATCGTCACCAGCTGGCCATGCACCCTCGACAGAGCGATCGAGTCCGGCAGATCGATCAGTCGCCCAAGCCGTTCAGAAAAATGTTGATGCGAAACCTCGCCATCTGCAAGCGCAAGATCAGATAGAAAGCGAACCAGTCTGGGGCCTTTCAAAGGTCTTGGCGGCGGGATTTTAGTCATAAGATGGCGTCAGCCGGTTCCCTTCTCCCGCACCGGGAGGGGACGTTCGTGAGTCGCGTACGCGACTTTCACATTGATACGGAAATCCTGCTGCGAGGCGTCCTTGGACGGATCACAGCTGCTGGCCGGATTCACGGGCGCGCCTGAGGCAAGGTAGCCGTTGGGAAAAATGCCGCAGGGTAAGGTGTGCGGCGCCGCGGTGCTTAGCGATTGTGCTTGCCGACGCTCCTTGACAATGGCCGAGGCTGCGATCCGCACGCCGCCACGGTCCGGTCCCGGCCGCCCGAGTGCAGCAGCGCCTTGCTCGCATGCCTGCTCCAAGGCCCGCAGCCCACCAAAAGCGCTCTGGTCTTCCGGCCCGCTGCAACGAATAGTCGCGTCCACGGCGGCAAGAGTATATGAGGCGCCATCAAACGGCGTCAATCTCGAAGTTCGGCCTGAGACAATCCTCGCCAGCCAGGACGGTGACAAATATACCACCCCGCCGCTCGGCCGTTGGTCGTCTGTCGGCTCGCTGACTGTCGCGCGCTCTGCCGGCGCGATCAACCTTCGCTGCACATTGAAGAAGGCATCGAGCTTGGATTTGCCCTGGGTTGATCAGCCTCAACTGTCTGCCCCCAGCCCTGCGGCTAGCTAGCGGTGCTGATGACCCCCTGGCTACTGCTTGATCACGAAGGCAACTATTGCACAGCCCTGATCCCGCTTGAACCAAGCATCTGTGCAAACTACCAGTGTCGGAATTTTTTACAGCCCTGCCCTTCCACGTTTGATAGAGTTTACTAACCAATTGATTATTCGTGGACATTATAGACAGGCATGAAAAGTGCTTTGGTTGATCCTGTAATCCACCAGAGGAGTTGACCGATGAAGCCGACAAGTACGGTGCTAGCGCTCGCAAGCGTGTTCACCCTTACCATCCTGAATGCACCTCAGGCCGCAGCAGCAGTAGTTGTTACGCCGTGGACTCAGGCCGACCACGTAAGCGGCTCGGTCTCCGAAGCCGGCTCGTCCTGGAACTATGCGTTTCAGGTCCATAACGATAGTTTCGACAATTCTCCATATGGTGGCGGTGTCCCGATACCCGTTATTGTCGACTGGGAATTACCCTATTACAGCGACATGGGAATCAGCGGTATCTACTCCCCATCTGGCTGGAACTACGAAATTGCGACGGTTGGTACCCCAAACCCGTTTACCGGTTGGTCTGGCGACGCCGACTGGATGACCCATCCTGACTGGATGAATACACCTTTCAGCGATGTCACCGAGGTAATCCATTGGTATTGCGATGGCGGCGAAGGGGGCCCACCCAGTGCCAACTGCGGGATCTTCCCGGACAACTCGATTGGGGACTTCGGTTTTGCCGCCGGCTTTGCGCCCACCGACGCACCCTATCAAAGCTCTTGGGACTACATCATTCCGCGTCGGGTCGGCGACCCCCCCTTCCCGATCCAGCTAGCCCCAGCTTCGCCGTGCGCACTCGGGAACTGTAACGACATCCCCGAGCCAGGCACGCTGGCCTTGCTGGGCCTGGGCATGGCCGCCGCCTTCGGGGTCGAGCGAAGGAGACGGCGAATCAGGACTGGTTGACCTCGATCTTCGTTTTGAACGGGCCGCAAGGCCCGTTTTCTTCTGGCTGGAACGTCTCAAGCAATACCGATTACAGGGCCGCAGACCCGTCAATCGGCCGCCATGACCTTATGTTGAACAGACGCTCGATAGTAAGCTCGCCGCTCACCCCCCGCAAGCACAGCGTGCAACCATGAGCCACATCGTCTTCGCCTGGGAACTGGGATATGGCCTCGGCCATCTTTCGCCGCTCGCGACCCTGGGGCGGGAATTCGAGCGGCGTGGCCACACTGTCTCATTCATCCTGCGTGATCTGTCACGTATCGGTTCCCTGCTCGACCCTGGTCATTTCGCCTGCTACCAGGCACCGATCTGGCTTGGTCGGACCACTGCCAGTGCGCCATCGCCCGCGACCTATGCCGATATTCTGCTGACACATGGCTATGCCGACCCGCAATTCGTACGCGGACGAGCATGGGCCTGGCGCCGGCTGCTGACTGCGCTTGACGTGGATCTGATGGTGTTCGACCACGCGCCAACCGCGCTGATGGCATCGGAAGGCTTGGGAATGGCACGGGTTCTTTACGGCAGTACGTTTTGTGCGCCGCCGCAAACCGACCCCTTGCCACACATGCAATGGTGGGAGCGTCGCGGGGCGGAGAATATCCAGGCAAACGAGAAGCTGGCGTTGCATACGCTCAACACCCTGCGCCGTGAGATGGGTAATCGTGAACGCGACAAGGTGGCAAGTCTCTTCGCTACCGAGGCCAATTTCCTCCTGGGCATCGAGGCTCTCGATCATTACCCGCAACGCTCGGGAGTCACCTACCATGGGCCTGCGCCGGCGCCCCCACCAGGGCACGGCGCGTCGAAAATCGAATGGCCTCGCCAGGGTAAGCAGCGCCTGTTTGTTTACCTGTCCCCCGATTACCCGATTATCGAACCTCTGCTCGCAGCGTTGGCGAAATCGCCCTATGCAATTCTTGTTTATGCGCCGGGCTTGAGCCCTCAACAACGCAGAGCCTGTGCGTCGTACCACCTGGTGATGCTGGACCAGCCGGTTGATCTGTCGGAAATTGGCAGGCAGTGCGATGCCGCGCTGGGCTATGGTGGTGCTGGCGCAACGCTGGCCCTGTTGGCCGCCGGCTGCCCCTTGATCCTGCTACCGCGTCATATTGAACAACTCATGCTGGCCAAGCGTGCAGAGCAACTCGGCGTTGCGGCCGTTGTCAGCGCGCCGGAAATCTATCAGGACTACCCGAAGTTGCTGCGCCGTGTTCTCTCGGACGAGCGTTACAAAGAGGCCGCCGTCCGCTTCGCAGCAACACAACCGAAATGGCTTGCCGATCAGACCGTGGCCGTCATCGCCGACAGCTGCGACGAACTGATTGCCGCGCGCGCCGGCAGAGCCTGAACAGATCCTTGCTCTTTGCAGACCGCCACAGGTGGGGCTAGCCGGCTCTGCAGGCTAGTCTGGTTAGCGCCCCCGGCGGCGGCTGGGGCCGTCGTTCCAGTGGAGTGTCGCGGCCAACCTGAAACTGGTCGCCACCGGCGGACGTGAAACTGGATTTTCTTGGGTTTCTTGATGTTCTTCGAGGGCTTGATCTAGAGCTGGTTTTTCTTCGCTGCTTGGGTCTTCTTTGGTTTTCTTTCCAGATCGTGTAGTAGCCCGTCCTGTGATGAGGC
>QPGA01000076.1 GCA_003332265.1 Candidatus Accumulibacter meliphilus | reverse complement strand
CGCGGGAGAAGGGTCGGGGAAGAGGGGGAGACGGTCATGACTTTCATGATTTGGGGTGTCTCCACGTGTCATGACCGTTAATGTGAAAGTCGCGCCAGCGACTCACGAATCTCCCTTCTCCCCTCGCGGGAGAAGGGTCAGGGGAAGAGGGAAACGGTCATGACTTTCATGATTTGGGGTGTCTCCACGTGTCATGACCGTTAGCTTTTGGCCTTGTCAATAGGTCAATGCGGCGGGAAATAGGGAGAGGATGGAACTGGCTTGCCACGTCGGCTGCACCTCCTCGCAATGACGTGAGGGGCAGGCGTTTCCAGAATGACCGCAAGTAAAAGTCTGGTCCGGCCCCGAAGTGGCTGCCGCTTCAGCCACGCTCTTCGAGCGATCTGCGCAGGGCGGCCATCTCGTCGTTGAGGCGGCGGATTTCGGTCATCACTTCGTGGTGCTCGTTGTCCACCAGCTCGCGGGTTTCTTCCTGCTCGGCGTGTCCGGTGACGCTCATCGCATCGACGACAATGGCGATGAACAGGTTGAGCACGGCGAAAGTGGTGAGCAGGATGAAAACGATGAAGAACAGCCAGGCCTGCGGATAGACCTCCATCACCGGTCGCACGATACCCATCGACCACGATTCCAGGGTCATCACCTGGAACAGGGTGTAGAACGATGCGCCGACACTGCCGAACCACTCCGGGAAGGCGTCGCCAAACAGCTTGGTGCTCATCACTGCCGCGACGTAGAAGACCAGCAGCAGCAGCGCCAATACCGAGATCATCCCCGGAACGGCCTTGAGCAGGGCGTCGACCACCTTGCGCATCGACGGCACCACCGACACCAGCCGCAAGGCGCGCAGAATGCGCAGGGCACGCAACACCGAAGCCCCTTCGCCGAAGGGGGCGAGGGTGATGCCGACGATCAGGAAGTCAAAAACGTTCCAGCCCGCACGGAAGAACCGCAGGCGATAAACCACCACCTTGGCAAGGATTTCGACGACGAAGATGGCCAGCGCCGCACGGTCGAGAACGAACAGCAGGCCGCCAGCGGCGTTTATCGCCGAGGGCGAGGTTTCCAGACCAATGGTGATCGCGTTGATCACGATCACCGTGATGATGAAGTTCTGGAAGCTGCTGGATTCGATGATCGATTGGAGCTTGTGCATGCGCGGGAGTGGTGTCGTGGGCGGTCGAGCGACGAATTTTACCAGTGCCAGCGAGGGGAAATGTCGACGATAGTCGCCGCCGCGCGTGGCCGGACCGTGATCGCCGCGGCCGGGCGGACATCTTCCTCACGACGGTCATGACATGTCGAGACTCCCCTGATCATGCCAGTCATGACCGTTTCCCTCTTCCCCAGGCCCTTCTCCCGCAGGGGGAGAAGGGAGCTTCGTGAGTCGCTTGGCGCGACTTTCACATTTAGGCGCTTGCCGTCGGTCAAGGACCTGCGGACAATGCCCCTTCTGCCTTTACCGATGACGCGCCCGAAGAGATGAGCCTCGACTACGCCACCCTCGACCTGCTGCGCCAGAATCATCCGGCCTGGCGGCTGCTGCGTTCGGATCACGCTGCGCTGGTGGCGAGCTTCCTGCAGCGCGTGTTCATCGCTCCGAATGTGCGGGTGATGGCACAGGCGGATCTGGCCGAAGCGCTGGAAGACGAGCTGTTTGCGCTGCGCGATCGCTGCGGCGCCGAGCTGTTCCCGAAAGCGGCGCTCGACTATCTCAACGACTGGGCGGCCAACGACAAGGGCTGGTTGCGCAAGTTCTACGCGCAGGGCTCGGACGAACCGCATTTCGACCTCACGCCGGCCACCGAGAAGGCCATCGCCTGGCTCGATACGCTTGCCGCGCGCAGCTTCGTCGGCACCGAGTCGCGCCTGCTCACCCTCTTCGAGTTGCTCAAGCAGATGAGTGAAGGTAGCGAAACCGACCCGCAAACGCGCATCGCCGAGTTGCAGAGGCGCCGTGACGACATCGATGCCGAGATCGCGCGCGTGCTGTCGGGCGACATGCCGATGCTCGACGACAGCGCGCTGCGCGACCGCTTTCAGCAGTTCGTCGCCATGGCGCGCGAGCTGCTCACCGACTTTCGCGAAGTCGAGCACAATTTCCGCGGCCTCGATCGCCGCGTGCGCGAGCGCATCGCGCTCTGGGAAGGTGCCAAGGGCGCCTTGCTCGAAGAAATCATGGGCGAGCGCGACGCCATTTCCGACTCCGACCAGGGCCGCAGCTTCCGCGCCTTCTGGGATTTCCTGATGTCGAGCAGCCGCCAGGAGGAACTCTCGGCCTTGCTCGAACGGGTGCTGACCCTGCCCGCAGTGGCTGAACTGCGGCCCGACGCACGCACGCGCCGAGTGCACTACGACTGGCTCGAAGCCGGCGAGCACACGCAGCGCACCGTCGCCCAGCTGTCACAGCAGTTGCGCCGTTTCCTCGACGACCAGGCCTGGCTGGAAAACCGCCGCATCATGGACATCCTGCACGGCATCGAAGCCAAGGCCCTTGCCCTGCGCGAGACGCCACCGCCGGGCAACGAGGTGATGAGCATCGCCGACACCGCCGCGGCCATCGAGTTGCCCATGGAGCGGCCGCTGTACACGCCACCGATCAAGCCGTCGATCGCCGACCTGGCGATCGAGGCCGGCGACGAAGATGTCGACGCCGCGGTGCTCTTCTCGCAAGTGGTCGTCGACCGCGCGCAGCTCGCCCGACACATTCGCCAGGCCTTGCAGGGCCGCTCGCAGGTGACCCTGCGCGAGCTCTGCGCAACGCGTCCGCTCGAACACGGCCTCGCCGAGCTGGTCGCCTACCTGCAACTCGCCGGTGACAGCTTCAAGAGCGTGATCGACGAAGACGTCAGCGAGCTGATCGTCTGGCGCGGCGCCGGGGCGGACGGCAAGGAGTACTCGAAGCAGGCGCGGCTGGCGCGGGTGATCTTTGTTAGCGGCTAAGCGCCGAATGGAGATGCTTGAGTGAAGATCGGGCCATGCGACTTTCCTGAACCCCTCCTGGCCGCCTTGCGCGATCGCCGGCTGGTGGTTTTCGCCGGGGCGGGTGTGTCGAGGGGCGATCCGGCCAATCTTCCGGACTTCGCGCAGCTGGCGGAGCAGATTGCGGTCGGTACCGGTGAGGTTCGATCGGAGAGCGAGCCTGAGGATCGGTTTCTCGGCAGACTCAAGGATCGTGGGGTTGAAGTTCATTCGCGCGCGGCGCAGGTGCTTTCCGGAGGAAGTACAGCACCGACTACGCTGCACCGCGACCTCCTGCGTTTGTTCCCAGCTGCCGAGCAACTGCGGGTGGTGACCACCAACTACGATCAATTGTTCGAGCTAGCGGCAAGCGATGTCTTTGGCGAGGCTGCGCCCGTGTCTTTTCGTGCGCCTGCTTTGCCGCTGGGGAGTTGTTTCAATGGCGTTGTTCATGTTCATGGCGAGATCACCCGCCCCGCCGAGATGGTGCTGACCGATGCCGACTTTGGTCGGGGCTACCTTGTCGAGGGCTGGGCACGACGGTTTCTCCTGGACCTGTTCCGCCAGTTTACGGTCCTTTTCGTCGGTTATAGTCACAACGACCTCATTGTCAGCTACTTAGCGCGGGCGCTCCCCAAAGCCCATGCGGGACAGCGCTTCGCCTTGGTCGGAGCAACCGACGCCAAGGGCGATTTTCTGCGTTGGCAGATGCTTGGAATCGAGCCAATTAGCTACACGCAGTCGAGTCTCGACGATCACACTTCCCTTTACAAAGGCGTTCGATGCTTGGCGGACGCGGTTACACGCAGCGTTCTTGACTGGCAGCGTGAAGTGACCGAGCTCGCGGAAAGACTGCCCCCGCTCAGCGACGAAGAAGCCGGGACCATAGACCACGCGCTGACGGAAACGGACACGACTCGCTTCTTCACTGACAGGGCTCGGCTCCCTGAATGGCTGGACTGGCTCGATCATCGTGGCCATCTGGCGGCTCTATTTCAGGATGCCGAACGGCTGAGCGACCGGGACCTGTGTCTGGCACATTGGCTCGCCAGCAACTTCGCGGCGAGTTTCGCGGATCATGTTTTCGCACTTATCGCCAGGCACAAGATGCGTCTACATCCGCTCTTCTGGATTGACCTCGGGCGTGCGCTCGCTCTTGGCGACGTAACGCCGATACCCCCTATCGTGTGGTCGCGCTGGATTGCGGTGCTCCTGTCGACCGGTCCTGCCAAGCCGGATGCGGATGTGTTGTTGTGGCTGGGTCAGCGGTCTATCCAGTACGACGCCCTGGCCGAACTATTGTTGATCTTCGATCGCCTGACGCTTAGTCGGCTCATTCTCACGCCAGAGTTCACCTGGCCGCCAGACTCCGATGAACGTATGTCCCTTGGGACAGATGCCGATAGCGAGTGGTGTGCTAAGCATCCGGACGGCATCGACGGACTTTGGGAGAGGGGACTCAGACCCAATCTGATTCGGGTAGCTGAACCCCTCCTGAGACAAATCATCGGCCGTCTGGAAAACCAGCATTCAGCCCTGCGCGTTTGGCAGCCACCGGAGTCGTATACGGATTGGACGAGCATTGGGCGACGAAGCATTGAGCCCGATGTGGATAGTGATCAATGTCCCGAGGTAATTGACATCCTGATAGACGCGGCGCGGGATTGCCTAGTATGGCTGGCGAAGAATCGGGCCATGGTCGCGGCTGCGTGGTGCGATCAGTTGGCCAGATCGGAGGCGGCGCTGCTTCGCCGCTTGGCTGTTTCCACGTTGATAGCGCGCTCCGACTTGCCGGTCGACGCCAAATTGGGCTGGCTGCTGACGCACATTGGGTTGCATGCGGCTGTGGATTACCCGGAGATCTTCAGGGCGGTACGCTCGATCTATCCCGCCACCTGCAGGGAAGAGCGGGAGG
The DNA here is from genome assembly GCA_003332265.1 of Candidatus Accumulibacter meliphilus. Taxonomy (GTDB): domain Bacteria; phylum Pseudomonadota; class Gammaproteobacteria; order Burkholderiales; family Rhodocyclaceae; genus Accumulibacter; species Accumulibacter meliphilus. Next base: position 3,921 of record QPGA01000076.1, on the reverse strand, counting down.
TGCTGATTGCTGCCGTAATGGCGTATCAATCGCTGGACGAGGAAGACCCGAACCGGGAGTGGAACACTGTTCAAGAGCAGTTCGAGTGGTTGAAAGTGCTGCACGGCGCAGACGACACTTGTGCGTTGGCACGGCAAGCGCTCAATGATCTGTTGGCGAGGTGTCCAAAACTCAAAGCCAGTGAGGATACCGAGTCATTCGATCGGCGCGAATCGGTACTCCCTGGCCGGCGCACTCCGTGGGCGGGGGACGAATTCGTGTCTCGGCCGGCCGCTGACTGGCTCCCCGACCTGTTGGCGTTTCAGGGAATTACTTCCCACGGGCCGGACCGCTACGGGCTGCTTCGAACCGTACGCGACGCAGCCAAGATTAGCTTCAACTGGAGCATGGGTCTGGCAGACGCGCTGGCCGAAGCTGGCGAATGGAGTAGCGATCTTTGGTCAGTGCTGGTCCACGCATGGTCCGAGATGGAGTTAGATGAGAGGGAGTATCTTGCCGCGTTGAACGTACTGGGCCAGCCCGCGCTTTTCCCGGAGCATGAGCGTGCGGTCGCCAATGTGCTATACGCAGTAGTAAAAGATGGAGGCAAGCCATATGCGCTGAACGTGCTGTCGCGGGCCAACGAAATAGCTGCTGCGCTTTGGCCACACCTCGACCCAGATGATGTCATCGAGAACGACGGTGCTTGGCTTCAGAGCGCGATCAACCGTCCTGCCGGAATTCTTGCCGAGTTTTGGTTGGGCAGCCTTGTGCTTTGGCGAAAGCAGCAGGAGATGCCACCCACGAACCTCAGCGACGAGTATCGCCGTGCGCTGTCCGCTATCGTCGACGATCCAACGCTACCAGGACGCCTCGGGCGATCTGTTCTCGCCGGCCGCCTAGGCTTTTTGATGACCGCCGATGAGATGTGGACACGCGAGCATCTGCTCCCGTTGTTCTCCGCGGTCGACCGTCACGAGCTTCAGGCTGTCTGGAACGGTTTTCTGACACTGGGTCGCCTCAGCCCTCCTCTGGGTGAGTGCCTGGGTGAGGTTTTTCTTGCGGCTGTGCAGAGACTCGATAGCGATTTGGCTAACCAGCGTCTACGGTTTGTCGAGTACTACACGGCAATGCTGGTCTTCTTTGTGTTGGATCCTTTCGAGCGATGGCTCCCTCTCTTTTTTCGGCACGGCAGCATCGAAGTCCGATGTCTTTTTACGACGGCCGTGCAAAGACATCTTCGTCACTTCGACGAAAGTCGGAAAAGCAATTTGTGGCATCGCTGGCTCAAGCGGTATTGGGAAGACCGCTTGGACGGCATTCCTGCAGCGCTTGAAGGAGGGGAAATCGAGGAAATGCTGGAATGGTTGCCGCTGTTGCCGCCAGTCTTCGAGGAGGCCGTCGGGTTGGCAGTTCGCATGCCCCAGGTGCCGTTAAGGCACTGCTCGCTCGTCCCAGACCTTGAGAGATGCGACCTCCCCACGCGGCATCCGGTGGAGGTGGCACGCTTGCTGATCTGGTTTGCGGGTACGGGATCGCTGTCTTACCTCTGGCATAGGGGGCGTGAGCTTACCGACGCGCTCCTGGGCGCAGGCCTTCCGCCGGACTTTGAGCGCCAAGTTCGTGAGTTGGTTGCCAGGCTTGGCCTTGAATAAGGGAGCGCGCTTATCCGCTTCGCCTTGGCGTCGAGTGTTCGAGGTGGCCGTGGTATCCTGAGCCTCGCTATAGAACCTCGTCGGGGGCGGCGTGCAGTAGCGCGGAGCAGCCAGCGCAGTGACGGAAACGACGATGAACCTGTTGCCGGAAATCTGAACCATGGCGGCCACGTTCTACGATTTTGATTGGGACGCAAAAAAGGCGCGCACGAACCTCGTCAAGCACGGGGTATCGTTTCGGCTGGCCAGTTCGGTATTGCGTGATCCGCTGGCCCTGACGATATTCGACGCGGAGCACAGTACGTACGAGGACCGTTGGGTGACGGTCGGTCGTGCGGCGAATGGCCAGACGCTGGTAGTGGTCCACAGTTCAGAGTGGATCGCGCCGACGGCGATGAAGCTGCGGATCATTTCGGCGCGCAAGGCCGATCGAGACGAGACACGCGATTACGAGAATACGCCGCGCTAGCGGTACACACCGTGAGGGTGACGCGATGAAGGATCACTACGATTTCAGCAAGGGCGTGCGCGGCAAGTTCTACGCTTCCGATGCGGTCGTCCGCTTGCCGGTTTACCTCGATGAGCAGGTGGAGCGTTATCTCGCCGCCAAGGCCGACGCGAAAGGGGTCGACTTGTCCGATCTGGTGAATGACTTGCTCAAACGCGAGATCGAGATCATCGAGGCAGTCAAGTAGCTCAAGCGCTTACTGGTGCAGAACATCTTGGCTTGGTGGCGCGGGCGGCGTGCCTGCAAGTCGCCGGCGATAGTATCGCGAGTAGATCAAGAAGTGCACGAGAAGCAGACGAGAAGACGGCGCGGCTGTCGCCGGTGATGTTGGTGAGGTAAGCATGGTGGCAGCAGCAGCAGAAGAAGACGACGACCGGGAAGCACAACTCGACCTTGATGGCTCGGCCGCAGCGACGTCCACCCCGGAGAGCCCCGACCTCTCCGCCCTGGTCATTCCCCTCCTCAAGGGCGTGCTCTATCAGGAGGCGGACGCGGCCTTGTGGAATGCGCTGCTCAATTTGCAGCCGCGGGTGCGTGATTACGTGGCGGTGCTCGACCTCGAACTGGTGCTCGACGAGGCCGAAGGCTATGCCTTCCTGCGCTCGCGTCCGCAGCCCGAGGATGGCGAGGGGGTCCGGCTGCCGCGGCTGGTTGCGCGGCGTCCGCTGTCGTTTCCGGTCAGCCTGCTGCTGGCGCTGCTGCGCAAGAAGCTGGCCGAGTTCGATGCCGGCGGCGGCGACACGCGCCTGGTGCTCTCGCGCGACGAGGTCGTCGAGCTGCTGCGCGTCTTCCTGCACGAAGGCAGCAACGAAGCGCGCCTGATCGACCAGATCGACTTCTATCTCGGCAAGGTCGTCGAGCTCGGCTTCGTGCGCCGCCTGAAAGTGCAAAGCGGCCAGACGGCGACTTTCGAGGTGCGGCGAATCCTCAAGTCTTTTGTTGATGCGCAGTGGCTGGCCGAATTCGATCAGCGCCTCGCCGCCTATCGCTCGCTATTGGCGGGGGAGAGTGGCGACGCGGGAAAGGGCACGAAGAATAGTACGAAGAGTACAAAGACCAAGGCCGCCACCGATGAATGAGCCGCAGAGCCTCGGGCTTGATTTCGTCGCCGACGACACGCTTTCCGGTTTTCGCCTGCAGCGCCTGGAAGTCTTCAACTGGGGTACTTTCGACGGACGCGTTTGGACGCTCAACCCGGGCGGCCAGAACTCGCTGCTCACCGGCGACATCGGTTCGGGGAAGTCGACGCTGGTCGATGCGGTGACCACCCTGCTGGTGCCGGCGCAGCGCATCGCCTACAACAAGGCGGCCGGTGCCGACAGTCGCGAGCGGTCCTTGCGCTCCTACGTCCTCGGCCACTACAAGTCCGAGCGCAACGAGGTCAGCGGCACGGCGCGGCCGGTGGCGCTGCGCGACCACAACAACTACTCGGTGATCCTCGGTGTGTTTCACAACGCCGGCTACGACCAGACGGTGACGCTGGCGCAGGTGTTCTGGATCAAGGATGCGCAGGGGCAGCCGGCACGCTTCTTCGTCGCCGCCGAACGCGAGCTGTCGATTGCCGGCGATTTCGCCCACTTCGGCTCGGATATCGCCGCGCTGCGCAAGCGGCTGCGGCGGCCGGCGACCGAAGTCTTCGACAGCTTTCCACCCTACGGTGCCTGGTTCCGGCGCCGCTTCGGCATCGACAACGAGCAGGCGCTCGACCTCTTCCACCAAACGGTATCGATGAAATCGGTCGGCAACCTGACGGATTTCGTGCGCAGCCACATGCTCGAG
>QPGA01000075.1 GCA_003332265.1 Candidatus Accumulibacter meliphilus | reverse complement strand
TGGTTGCTCAGTGGCGTCGTCGTGCCGTCACCCGCGATGCCTGTGCCGTCGGACACGAAGCCGAGGACCACGTTGCCCGACTGCAGTCCCGCCGCGGCGGTGCTCATTCCCACGCTGATGCTGGTGTTCGCCGTCGCCGGCGAAGCCGCCTGCAAGCCGGTGAAGCTGCCCACCGCCGTGAAGCCGGTGGGCGAGGAGACGACGCTGCCATTCAGCGCTTCGGTGAACGCAGAAACGGGCGCGGTGTTGGTGACGCTGATCGCCTGGTTGGCGACGCTGCCGTCCTGCCGCACATTGCCAAAATTGATGGGCTGCGCATTGTTCACCGTTGGCTCGGCGTAGTTGAAGACGCCGACGGTCACGCCACCGGTTGCGGCGACCTGCTGCGATGTCAGGTTGGTAATCCCGAGCCCGCTGGTCGTCAGGCCGTTCGAGGCCTGGTCGACCGTCACGGTACCGTTGAACACACCTGCCGTCAGTGTGCTGATTGCGACGGTCATCGAAGTGTTGTCGGTCGCTCCCGCAGCGAGATTGGTGATCGAGCCCGTGAGAGTCGGGTTGATGGTGTTGCCGATGCCCGCAGTGAAGCCTCCGAAGCTGCTGTCCAATCCCTCCTGGTACGCATTGTCGCCCAGCGAAACGTTGGTGATGCTCAGTGCCTGGCTGATCGAACCGCCGCCATCCCCGGTATGGCCGACGATGTTGATCGGTGCGATGACGTTCGACTGCGCGAGGTTGTAGCCCGACGCGTTGACGGTGATATTCTGGGTGTTGCTGTTGATCGCCGACAGCCCGGAGGTGCCGGTGCCATCGGTGGTGTACTGGATGGCGATGGTGCCGGTGTTCACGCCTGCAGTGCCGCCTGCGCGGGCGACGGACAGTGCGCCGTTGCTGGTGGTCCCGGCGGCTACCAGTCCGCTGCCGATGTTGTTGCTGAGGTTGAATGCGGCGTTGTCGACGCTGGCCGTACCGACACCGAGACTTTCCGTGAAGGGTCCGGCGACGGTGTTGGTGATGGCGATGCTCTGGCTCTGCGGGGCCGCGCCGCCGACCTGGCCAACGTGGAAGTTGCCGAGGTTGATCGGATCAGTGGGCAAACCACTGCCCGCGGCACTGCCCACCGCGGCGTTGTACCCGGTGGCCTGCACGTTGATGACTTGCTGGTTGGCCGCCTGACGGGTAAACGCGGCGTCGATGTTGGTGCCGTCGGTGGCGTAGTTGATGGTGACGGTGCCGGTATTGACGCCGGCCGTGCCGCTGCCGCTGGCCTTGGCGGTAACGGCGCCGGTCGCCGAAGCGCCCGGACCGATAAGCCCGGCCCCGAAGGCGTTGTTCGCGGAAAAGCCGCTGCTGGCGACCGCGCTGTTGATGCCGAGCTGCTCGGCGCCTGCGCCCGAGGTCTGGTTCTGGACATTGAAGCTGGTGTCCGCCCCGGCTGTCCCGACGCGGAAATTGTCGAGAGCCACCGGCGATGGACTGTTCGGCGTCGCATTACCGACCGCCAATGCCGACACGGCGCCGCCGGTGATATTGATGATCTGGGTGGAAACGTTGTCGAAGTTGCTGACGATCGCCACTTTCTGGCCGGTGAGCGCAGCGCCCGGTCCGGAAAGAGTGACCGCCAGATCACCCGAGTTGGCGCCGGCCACGATCGGCCCGAAGTTACCGGCGGTCACGCCGGAACCCGAGAGCCGGCCGTCGGTGATGTTGCTGCCATTGGCACCGGCGGTCTGGATCGCGCCGCGAATATCGGCGCCGATGCCGTTGTTTGCGATCTGGTAATTTTTCGTCACCGGCCCGCTGCCGCCGCGCACATTGCCGAGGTCAAGCGTGAAGGTGTCGGTGCCGCCAGAGGCTACGTTGCCAGTGATCGTCTGTGCGGCGTTGTTGCCGATGATCTGCGAGGTGAAAGTGGCGCCGGCGACGTTGGTGACGCCCGCATGGCGGTCAAAGCTGTTGCCGTTGCCCGCACCCAGGTTGTTGTAATCCTTGCCGACGGTGATATCAGAGTCGGACTTGATGCTCGCACCCGCTGCCTGCGTGAGCACGCCGGTGATCGTGAGCGGCGTCGCTGCGGCTACAGTCACGGTGCCGCCGGTGTTGTTCGAGAGATCGCCGGTCAGGGTGCGCGCCGCACCGCCGGAGACATTGACGTTGGCGCTGTTGTTGATGCTGGCAGTGATGCTGCCACCCGAATAGTTAAGCGTGTCTTTGTTTATGATCACGGGAGCGGTCAGCGTGCCGCCGGCGACATTCAGGGTCCCTGACGATCCGCCCTGCGGGTTGGTGCTGATCGCGCCGCTGGAGACGAGTGTGCCGCCATTCAGATTGTAAACGCCCGTTCCGCCGCCGCCTTGCGCGAAGTTGGTGCCGCCGATCTCGATGTACGTAGTGTCATGCGTGCCGGCGTTTTGGGTGAAGGTACCGGTGCCGCCCAGGCCGATGCGCATGCCGCCGGCAACGCCGCTACCATCCTGCACGGTCAGCGTCCCGCCGTCCATCGTATAGGTGCCGGTCGACCCGCCCTGCACACCGACGCGCAGGCTGCCGGTCGTGACGCTACTCGTGCCGTTCTGCAACACGCTGCCGGTGCCCTCGTCGCCGACCAGGAGCTGTGCTCCGGTCCCGGTGTAGTTGATGCTCAATGAGCCCGAGTCGCTCAGGACCAGCTGGCCCTGGGAGCCCGGTGCGGAACCCAGCCTGACGAAGCCTGTTCCGGTGAAACTGCCTGTGTCGGAGATGGTCAATGCACCGGTTCCTTCCCCGCCGACGGTCGTACTGCCGGTCACCAGCACCTGGCCTGTCGATGACAAATTGTAGGTGCCGTTGCCGCTCGCCTGATTGCCCAGGATGAGGGTGCCATTGACATTGTGCGTGCCGCCACTGGTATTCATGACGCCGATGCCAGCGTCGCCGATGATGGCACTGTCGTTGAGTGTGCCGCCGGACAAGTTATAGGTGCCGTTGCCCGAGATTTTTTCACCGAGCACGAGACGCGAAGTGGTGTGAATGCCGCCGGTCTGGTTGAACGTTCCAACCGCGCCCGAACCGACATGCGTGGTGGCGACGACAGTCAAAGTGCCAGTGTTCAGTGTGTAGGTGCCAGTATTGCTGGTTCCATCAAAGCCGCCGACAAACAACCCAAAGCCCGTATCGTTGACAAAAACGTCGCCGCCGGTTTGCGTAAACCTTGCACTGTTGAACGGCCCGCCAACACCCATATTGCCAGCGACGTTGATGGTGCCACCCGAGAAGCGATAGTCACCACCGTAGACATTCAGGAAACCAGTATTGTGCGTACCACCCGACTGGTTGAACGACGTGCCGTTGTCCGAATTCAGATAGGTGATGCCGGTGTTGAGTATGCCGGTACCACTCAGATTGTAGGTGCCCAGCCCGCCGCCGACATTCATGTCACCGATTGTCGTGTGGGTGCCGCCGGTCTGTGTGAAAGTACCAACGCCATCCACCAGTCCATCCGGCAGCCCGCTGCCGCCGATGAACGTGTTCCCATTAACGGTCAAGACACCGTTGCTCTGGGTGTACAGGCCCATGCCGCCGGCCACATTGCCGGATTGGCCGATCTTCAGTTCTCCGCCTACGAGATGTGTGCCACCGGACTGGTTGAACGTGCCGAGGCCACCGGGTTCGCCTGCAAATCCCTGATCGGCGTCGACTCCGTTACCGGCGCCGATTATCACATTGCCCATGGCGGTCAGGTTGCCGCCGCTGAGGTTATATTCGCCGAAGCGGCGGGTGGGATCGATGTTCGGTCCGTCGCCGACGCGCAGTTCGCCAGACACGGTGACCTGGCCGTCCGACTGGTTCAGGATCCCCCGACCGAAGCCGCCGACCCAGAGGTCGTTGAGGTCGGCCTGCCCGCCGCCCATCAGGTAGACGGAGTCGTAGTCCGAGCCGCCGCTGTTGCCGACGATGAACAGACCCGTGTTCGTGTGCTGGCCGCCGTCCTGCTGGAACAGGCTGGCGTTTGACATGCTGCCGAAGCCGCCGCTGTCGAGACTTGCGTCGGATTTCAGGATGTAGCTGCCGACGGTGTGGCCCGTGTTGTAGCCGCCGTTCAGGTGCAGCGCACCGGTGACGACGACACCACCGTTGTGCACGAAGCTGCCGTTGCCGGCGGCGGTGTAAAGGCTCTCGTCAGCGCCGATCACGAGGTCCCGGGTCGCCGTCAGCGTGCCGCCGTTCATCTCGTAATTGCCCACGCCGCCGTCGCGCATGCCGACGAACACTTGATCGGCGGTCGCATCGCCGCCGTCGTGGGTTAAGCCGCCGCCGCCTTCGTTGCCGACGATCAGAGCGCCGGCAACGGACAAGGTGCCGGATTGGAAGCTGTATCCGCCTTCGGCTCCGGCGCTGTTCCCGATGATCAGGGTGGTGGTATCGTGCGTGCCGGCGAGATGCGTGAAATAGCCGCCGCCGGCCGTGCCCAGGATCGTGCCCAGGCCGCCGACCACGAGCTGACCTTCGTCAAGCGTGTAGTCGCCGCCGGGGCTGGCGAGGCTTCCCGTGGTGCCGATGAACAGGCCGCCGCTGGCGTTGACCGTGGTGTCCGGCCCCGTCTGCGCAAACGAGCCATAGCCGTTGAAGCCGACGGTGATCAGGGGTGCGTTAAGCACGCCATCCCCGGACAACAGGTAAACACCCTGGGACCCGGCGTCGTTGCCGATCTGCAGCTGGCGCGCCGAGGTCACCGTCCCACCGGACTGCTGGAACAGGCCGCTGCCGCTGGCCTGGTTGCCGATGATGAAAGCGTTGACGTTGATGTCGCTATTCAGAACATCCAGCGTACCGCCTTGCATTACGATCGTGCCGCTGCCTTCGTTGCCAATGATCAGCTGGCCGGCTACTGAGCTGCCGATGGTCAGAATACCGTTATCATAGAGGTTGAGCGTTCCGTTGCCCAACGCGGTGTTTCCGAGGATCAGCGTTTCGACCTCTAGGTTCGGCGGAACGTCGACGACCTCCACACCTGCGTCGCCGATGATCACCGTCTGCGCCATCAGTGGGTTGACGCTGCAGCAGAACAGTCCGGCAATGGCCAGGGCAATTCTCGTGAGTTTAGGACTGGAATTACGCATAGATCCCCCCATACACAGATGGCACAGCAACAAGATGGCAGCCACCGGGAGATTCCGATGAGCGTCCGAAGGTATTGCTCAACAAGCAATAACCGTGCCATTGCTAAATAACTATATTATTCAATAACATATCTGCTTATAAAGGCAGGCATTGCAAGTGCCTGTAAAATTCTCCGACAGCACCCTCTTGGCACCCCTGAGACGCCAGTTGGACAGCGGAAAACCATGACTGGTGATGTTTTGACGAGTGCTCAGCCTGTGGGCCGCCAATGAAAATTTCCGAGCCTGAGGCTTTCTCCAACGGTGCCGAAGGCTGGCTGCGAACCATTGTTTAACTATATTTCACGGAGTTGACCAACAACCCGGATTCGGGATGCGCAGAGTGATCCACACAATGTTTCAGCCGTCGAAAAAAAAATGGATAGGAAATCCAACGGTGCCATCGCGACGATCATCCGACCTTCGCCACTCTCTGCGCGCTGCTGTTCCTCGATCATTCGTCCCTGGCTAATCAAGGCAGGCATTGCAAATGACTGTAAAATTCTCCGACAGAACCCTCTTGGCTCGCCTGAGACGCCAGTTGGACAGCGGAAAACCATGGCTGGTGGTGTTTTGACGAGTGGTCAGCCTGCGTGGGCCGCCAATGAAAATTTCCGAGCCTGAGGCTTTCTCCAACAGCGCAAAAGGCTGGCTGCGAACCATTGTTTAACTATATTTCAATGAGTTGGCAAACAACCCGGATTCGGGATGCGCAAAGTGATCCACGCACGGTTTCGGACTTCGAACGGTAAAAAGATAGGAAATCCAACGCTACCATCGCGACGGATGGCCCGGTCAACGTGAAAGTCGCGCAAGCGGCTCACGAATCTCCACTCTCCGGTCGCGGGATAAGGGTTGGGGTGAGACTGGGAATTCAGGGAGCATGCTCCCTGCCCGTCGAACGATTCCGGCGTGCAAGCCGGAATGCGCACTGCAAGTGAGAGGGGGAAACGGTCATGACTTTCATGATCCGGGGTATCCCGACATGTCAGGACCGTTAGGCGGAGCGTGCTGAAAGTCTCGTTGTTAAGGAGGCGCCACTAGCGAGCGGCCTTCGCTGTCGCTGCCGGTCGGGCGGCTGTCCTGGCTGTAGCCGTCGCCGTCGCCTTCGTCGCTGCGCTGCCGACCAACTTCAACAGCTCTTCGATGACCGCCTGCGGCTGCTCGTTCATCATCGCGTGTCCACAGTTCTCGATTTCGGCGCGAACCACCTGGCGCAGTGCCGATTGCAGCGGCGGCAGATTGCGGCGCGGCGTCATGCGGTCGCGGCGGCCGACCAGCAGCAGGGTCGGGCAGGCGACCTGCGCCGCGGCTTCCAGGCCATGCAGATAGTTGTTGCAGTTGGCGAGATCGATGGCCAGGACGCCCGCTGGGCTGCGGCGCATGATGGCCAGGGTCGCGCCGGGTCCCCAGATGCCGTGCCCGCCGCCGCCGGTGAGCAGGAACTGCAGGCTGTGCGAGTATTCGGTCATCAGTCGCACGACGCTGTCGGGATGCGTTTCGGCGCGGTTGAGCAGGGCGTCGGCGACCGGCATCGGTGCCGACGAGCCGAGCAGCGCGAGCTGGGCGACGCGTTGCGGATGGCGTGCGGCGCACTCGAGGGTGATCAGCGAGCCCATCGAGTGTCCGACCAGCACCGCCTGCTCGACGCCAGCGGCCTCGATCAGGGCCGGCAGCCAGTCGGCGAGTTCCTCGATACTGCGCAAGGCCGGGCCAGCCGACAGGCCATGTCCCGGCAGGTCAGGGACCAGCAGCGCGCAGCCGGCGGCGGTCAGCCCGCCGGCGACCTGGCGCCAGCAGTCACGGTCGTTGGCGGCGCCATGCACCAGCACCAGCGGTGGGTAGAGCGAGCCGGCAGGGTCGAACGGTTTTCCCCCGGTGCCGACATGGCAGCGTTTCCCGGCGACGTTCAATTGCATGTTCTGCCTCTCACTCCTGCATTCCCTCATCGACTCCTAGCTCGATTGCTCGATTGCGAACCTTGGACTTGCTCCCGATCAGGCCTGAACATCCGGTTCGAGAGCGCTTTCGAGCTGGTTGATGCGATCCTTGAGCAGCAGCTTGCGTTTTTTGAGGCGGCGTACCAGCAGCTCGTCGGGGGGCGGGCTGAGCAGCAGGTGATCGATCACCAGATCGAGGTCGCGATGCTCGACGTGCAGTTCTTCGAGGGTGGTGCGGGCTTCTGTCGTCTGTTCTTCGCTGAGCATGGTGGGCTTTCTTTACTGGAAGGGGTCAGGGGTAGGGAAAGGCGGGTCCGGGTTGTCTAGCCGAGCAGGGCTTGCAGCCCCCACAGGGCGAGCATGCCGAGAACGATGGTCCACAAGGTACTGCGCGTTCGCCAGGCGACCACGGCTGCCAGGGTGGCGGCGATGATGCGCGGCAGGTTGGGGTCAATGGTAGGCGCGCCATCGGCAAAAAACAACGGCGGAGCGATGATCGCCGCCATCACCGCTGGCGGTACGTAGCGCAAGGCCCGGGTGAGCCACGCCGGCAGTTCGAGGCGGGCGAGCAGGGCGATGGGAGCGAAGCGGATCAGGAAGGTGGCGACGCCGATGCCGGCGATCATCGACCATACGAACAGTTCGCCGGCCAGCTCGCCGCTGACGCTGCTCATGCCCTGACCCATAGTTTTTCGGCGGCGACGCCGACCGCGACGCCGATCAGCGCGGCGCCGATCAGATTGAGTTTCAGTGGCAGGATCAGCAGCACCGATGCCAGAGCGCCGGCGGCAGCGGCCAGTTGCATCGCGCGGTCGCCGAGCAGCGGCACGGCCATGGCGATGAAAGTCAGCGGCACGATGAAATCCAGCGACCAGCTCGGCGGTACCAGGCTGCCGAGGAGGATGCCGGCAATCGTTGCCAGCTGCCACGACAACCAGGTCGCGCCGGCGACGCCGAGGTAGAACCAGCGCAGGTCCGCTTGCCGGTCGGGGTGCCGGGTGTGGTGCACGATGGTCAGCCCGAAGGACTGGTCGGTCAGCAGATAGGCGATCAGCGCTTGCCAGCGCCGGTTCTGACTGCGGAAGAGGGTCGCCAGCGACGTGGCGTACATCAGGAAGCGCAGGTTGACGATCGCCGCCGTCGCCACAATGACCAGCAGTGGCGCGCCGCTGGCGAACAGTTGCGTGGCGGCAATCTGGGCCGATCCGGCGAAGATCACCCAGCTCATCGCCGACGCCTGTAGCGGCGTCATGCCTGCCGTACTGGCGGCGGCGCCACAAACCACACCAAAGGGAATGATACTCATGCTCAGCGGCGCGAAGGCGCGCATGCCGACGATAAACTCGGCGCGAGCGCTGGGGACTTGCGGCATGGGGTGCTTTTTACGAATAGAATAGAGGATCAAATTGTAACCTTGGTGCACCCCCGGGAGGAGGCAGATGGTCTATCACATAATCGTTTCGTTTGGGCGGGAGAGGGAATACGAGTTCAAGTTCCCTCATACCGAACTCGCTACAGGGTCTCCCGAAGAAGCGCGCCGCTGGTTTGACAAGGAGTTCGCCGATCTCGAATGCGAACCCAGCAACCCAATGGGCAAGGTCCTGATCATCGACAAGATTCTCAATGTGGCCCGTTACGGCGGCGAGCAGCGCTTCATCGACGGCAAGGATTGGTCGACGCGCTTCGCGCGCTACACCGCTCTGGCGCTCGGGCGTGATACCGTGCGCATCGACGTGGCGGCTTTCAATATCGGCTACTGATTGGGCTTCCCAGCCGGCGCCCGAGCTGGCAGCGAAGACCCGTTGGCAGTCAGATATCGCGGCGCAGGTTTGCGGACCTGCGCTGTTTTCTTTTTTGCCTGATGGCCAAAACGGTCCCCCCTTTCCCCCTTTCCCCCTTTCCCCCTTTCCCCCTCTTTCCCGGCCCTTCTCCCGCAATATGAGAAGGGAGATTCGTGAGTCGCTTACGCGCCTTTCACATTAATCTTGGCGCACGGCCAGGCCGTTGCAGCAAGTGATCAGCCCCGGGACGATTCAAACAAACCATGAACAAGGCATTCACCAAAGAGGCAGACGGCGATGAAGAAGAGGAGCAGGAACAGCTTGATCCCTCGTTCCGGCTGCCGGCGGGAACGCGCAATTACATCACCCCGGGCGGGCACGCGCGCATGCTCGCCGAGGTCGATCATCTGCTGCGTGTCGAGCGACCACAGCTGGTCGGCGTCGTGCAGTGGGCGGCGTCGAACGGCGATCGCTCGGAGAATGCCGACTATATCTACGGCAAGCGACGCTTGCGCGAAATCGACCGGCGGATTCGCTTCCTGACCAAGCGCCTGGATTTGG
>QPGA01000074.1 GCA_003332265.1 Candidatus Accumulibacter meliphilus | reverse complement strand
GCCATTCTGACTCTGCCGATCGGCATCCTGATTGCCTTCATCGCCATGCGTACGATGGGCATGGGTTCGAACATCATGAGTCTGGGCGGTATCGCGATCGCCATCGGGGCGATGGTCGATGCGGCGATCGTGATGATCGAGAACGCCCACAAGCGACTCGAACACCTGCCGTCGCACGCCACCAAACACGATCGCGCGGCGACCATGATCCGCGCCTGCAAGGAGGTCGGGCCGGCGCTCTTCTATTCGCTGCTGATCATCACCGTCTCTTTCCTGCCGGTGTTCACCCTCGAGGGTCAGGAAGGGCGGTTGTTCAGCCCCTTGGCCTTCACCAAGACCTTCGCCATGGCCGGCGCAGCGGTCCTGTCGGTGACGCTGGTGCCGGTGCTGATGATGTTCTTTATTCGCGGGCGGATCATGCCCGAGCAGAAGAATCCGGTGAACCGCTTCCTAATCTGGGTCTACCGGCCGATCATCCAGGCGGTGATGCGCCACAAGATCGTCACCCTGCTGCTGGCGGGCGTGGTGATGGCCGTCACCGTCTTTCCGGCCAGTCGCATCGGTTCGGAGTTCATGCCGACGCTCAACGAAGGCTCGCTGTTCTATATGCCGGCGTCGCTGCCGGGGATGTCGGTGACCGAAGCCGCGCGCCTGCTGCAGACCACCAACCGCATCATCAAGACCTTCCCCGAGGTCGAGTCGGTGTACGGCAAGGCAGGTCGCGCCGCCAGTGCCACCGACCCGGCACCGATGGAGATGTTCGAGACGGTGATCAATCTCGAGCCCGAGAAGGAGTGGCGCGCGGGCATGAACGTCGACAAGCTGATTGCCGAGATGGACGCCGCGCTCAAGTTTCCTGGCCTGGCCAATTCCTGGACGATGCCGATCAAGGCGCGCATCGACATGCTGTCCACCGGCATCCGTACGCCGGTCGGCGTGAAAGTCTTCGGCAAGGAGCTGGCGGTGATCGAGAAGGTCGCCCGCGAGATCGAACAGGCGGTGAAGGACGTTCCCGGCACCTCGAGTGCCTACGCCGAACGGGTCACCGGCGGCTATTACCTGGACATCACGCCGAAACGCGAGCAGCTGGCCCGCTACGGGATCACCGTCGGTGACTTTCAGCAGGTGATCGGCAGCGCGCTCGGCGGCGCGGTGGTGACCACCGCCGTCGAAGGCCTCGAACGCTACAACGTGACCGTGCGCTACCCGCGCGCCCTGCGCGACGATCCGCAACGCATCGCCAATGAGGTTTTCGTGCCCAGCCAGGCGGGAATGATCCCGCTCGGCCAACTGGCGAGCATCGAACTGCGCAATGGCCCGCCGGGAATCAAGACCGAGAATGCGCTGCTCGCCGCTTACGTCTTCGTCGATATCCGTGATCGCGACGTCGGTTCCTACGTCAAGGATGCCCAGAAAGCCGTCGCCGACAAGGTCACTTTCCCGCCCGGCTATTACGCCACCTGGTCGGGGCAGTTTGAGTACATGGAGCGCGCCAAGTCCAAGCTCGCCCTCGTCGTACCGTTGACCCTGGCGATCATCTTCGTGCTGTTGTACCTCAATTTCCGGCGCCTGACCGAGACGCTGATCGTCATGCTCTCCGTTCCGTTCGCGCTGGTCGGTGGTATCTGGCTGATGTGGTGGCTGGGCTACAACATGAGCGTGGCAGTGGCGGTCGGCTTCATCGCACTGGCTGGCGTGGCCGCCGAAACCGGCGTGGTGATGCTCATCTACCTCGATCAGTCGTGGCAGGAAATCACCGCCAAACGCCGTGCCGAAGGGGTTGATCCGAGCGCCGCCGACCTCTACCACGCGATCATGGAAGGCGCCGTCGAACGCGTGCGGCCGAAGATGATGACAGTGGTGGCGATCATGGCTGGCCTGCTGCCGATCATGTGGTCGAGTGGCACCGGATCGGAGGTCATGAGTCGCATCGCCGCGCCGATGGTCGGTGGCATGGTCTCGTCGACAGTGCTGACGCTGTGTGTCATCCCGGCGCTGTATGCGTTGGTCAAGCAGTGGCAGTTGCGGCGGGAGTTGGCCAGGGCACCGGCATTACCATTGGAGACAAGCTGATTTTGGCGGGCGCTCAGGCGAAGGCGCTGCCATTCGCGTATGGCAGCCTCGTTGCGAGTAGTACCGCTGACGTTCCAGATGATCGCGGAACGCCACGAGACGACCGCAACGGCATCTCGGAAAGTGATGCGCGCGTGGCGGGCATCGATCGCCGCGGGTGAAGGCTAGCGCTTAAGTCGCGTCGCTGTTCCGTCGCTCCACGAACCCCTATCACCAGCTACGCTCGACCATCGCACAGGTCGGTGGAAAGAAGGAATTGACCGGGCTCACTGACATCGAAATAGAGATCGGAAACCAGGGCGCACGCCTGATCGCCGGGCTTGAGTTGGGACGCCGGAGTTTTCTGAGGTTCCGGCCTACACCCCCCAAAAAGAAAGTAAAAGGAGCCGGGCTCACATTTCACTCCGTCGAGATCGATCCCGAACTGTCGCTGGTGACGACTCACGTTCCGATCTGGTGACGAAAACATAGGACTCCCCGCAGCATCCAACTTCGCGTTCGCAATATCCCCCATCCCCCTAGTTTTCCGCGCACTACCTGCGGCCGAGTCGCCCCGCCGGACGTTCGATCCAGCGATGGAACAGGCCGGCGGTCAGTAGGCTCAGAGCAAACGCCAGCACCAGGCCGACTACTGCCCCGGCAGGCGTCGTCCAGTCCATCCGGGTCCACACGGTGGCGACGATCACCAAAACCGGGAAATGGACGAGAAAAAGGCTGTAAGAAGCATTGCCGATCCAGCTGATCGTACGGCTGTGGGGCCAGTGCTGCCCCCACCCCGAGCGTAGCGAACTGAACACGAGGAAGCCAACGACGGACGCGCTCAAAAGGCGCCAGCGCCATTCGAACACCATGGCAGCGACGAACAGTAGTTGATAGAACCAGAATTCCCGACTGCTTCCGCCGACGTGCACCGCGCGCTGGATGACGATACCCATGAAGAAATAGGGGAAGAAGTAGAGCCACCAGTGATCCCAGGCTTCGTTCAGGTTGAAGTAAAACAGCGAAAAGGCCGCCAACAGCCAGCCGAGGAGACCAACGAACGGAGCTTTGTCCCGGGCGAGCGTGTCGCGTAGCAACAATCCGGCAGCGTAGACGAGGCCAAGCTGGAAGTTGATGCAGACGAACCAGAGGCCGGCCGACAATTGCTCGTAACCCAGAATGTCCTGCAGAAAGAACAGGTGCGCGAGGAGTTGCGGCAAAGAGACGGGTTCTCCGACCACGGAATCGGGCAACCAGCCGCGCGCGACAAGGTAACTCGAAACCGCCAGCGCAATGGCGCCGAGATAGGGGATGACGAGCCGAAGGTAGCGCTGGACGACGAACGAACGCATGCTTCTCAGGTTCCAGTTCTGCCGGCTCATGCTGAGCGCCATGACGTAGCCGCCCACCACGAAAAAAACCTGCGTCGCCCGAGCGTTGAATTCCAGCCAATCGAGCATATCGCCAAGCAGCGGTGCCGCCCATTGCCGCAAGGGCGGATAGAGTGCGAAGTGGTGCCAGAGAATGACAATCGCAGCCACGGCCCGCAGGGCAGTAATGAATTGCTGTCGCTGCTTCTCCTGCGCAATCGGCGTGCTGTTGACGTACACGCCGGAACTGGCAATCGCTACTGAAAAACTCATTGTCTTCCGTTCGTGTGTAATGGCGACTTAACGCCTCACTCGGGAAACGGCTGACGCTGTACGTCCAATTCTTTACCTCCACAAGAAACAGAAACTGTAAGCCGTTATTTTTTTACGCTGACGGCACCGGAGCTCGAGGCCCTCGATCAACGCCGCTCGGTCCACACCAAGATCCACTTTCTGCTGCATCTAGGCTACTTCCGTGCTCGCCAGCACTCCTTCCGCTTCGAACTGCCGGCTGTGCGCGACGACGTCGACTATCTGCGCCGGCGCTACTTCGACAACAAGGCGGTCGCCGACCTCACGGTCTCGGACCATGCCCGCAAGCGCCACGTCGAGGCGCATGCTGCACATCGCCAGTCGGCCGGTCTATATCCTGCACGAGTTGGTGGATCTGCTGTGCAGGGAACGGATCGTCCTGCCCGGAGACACCATCCTTCAGAACATGGTACACAGAGCACTGGCCTTCGAGCGCAAGCGACTGGCCGGGGCACTCGAAGGATCAATGGCCACCGAGCTGGCTCGAGCTTACTTGCTTACCGTCACCTTGGCGACCATGCCGGCTTCCATATGACCTGGAATGAGGCAAGCGAAATCGACGCTGCCGGGTCGGTCAAATTTCCAGATCAGGCCGCCGCGCTGACCCGGCTTGAGGGTGATCATGTTGGGCTCTTCGTGTTCCATGCTGGGAAACTTGCGCATCATTTCAGCGTGCTCCTTGAGCTCGGCCATTGATCCGATGACCATTTCATGCGGCACCTTGCCGCGGTTCTTGAGGAAGAAGCGGACGGTCTCGCCGGCCTTGACCGTGACGTGATCCGGAACGAAGCGCATCGAGTCGTCCATGTTCACGTCGATGGTACGCGTAACGTCAGCCGCTTTCCCGGGGACGCCGACCGTGCTCGCGTGCTGGTCACCATGCATCGCATGGCCGCCCTGGTGGTCGCCAGCGGCCATCGCCGCGGCGGATGCAAGGCTCAGGAAAAGGAGGATGCTTGGTTTCTTCATGGTCATTGATCTCTCTGGTCGTTGTCTTCAATTGCGGTAAGTGGGCAAATCAATCGCGGGCTCCTGCGTCCTTGTCAAAACCAGAAGCGCAGGCCGGCAACCCACAGGGTATCGCTGGTTCGTGTGCCCTCGTCCTTGGCCAGGTCAGCGGTTCGGCCGTATTTGCCGGCCCATTCGACGCCGACGTAGGGTGCAAACTGGCGGGAAATCTCATAACGCAGGCGTAGGCCGGCAACGGCGTCGGAGACACCACTGCCGATGCCACGGGCGACATCATCCTTGCCGTAAGCATTGATCTCAATGCGCGGCTGCAGGACCAGGCGCTGCGTGAGCAACAGCTCGTACTCGGCGCTCAGGCGCAGTGCCGTACGTCCTTCATTGCCCACGTAGGCAGTCGCGTCAAGCTCGAACCAGTAGGGGGCGAGCCCTTGTACGCCGAAGGCGGCCCAGGTCCGATTGGGTCCTTCTCCCGAATCGAAGCGCACACCGAGCTGTGTGTCCCAGTAGCTGGCGATGGCGTGCCCCCATAGGACTTCGGTACGGGCGTCTTCGAGCTTGCTGTTGGCGTATTCACCCTCCGCCTTGACCACCAGACGATTGTAGTTGCGGCCGAACCAGGCCTGTGCGTCGTAGGAGGTGCCATTACCGTCGTTGCCATACACACGCTCCAGGCGATCGAAGAGCACGGCACCGAAACTATGCTCGTCCGCCAGGCGCAAGCGCTCCGGCCCGGGGAGTGCATATTTCCCCGTGTCGAGCGTATAGCCGTCCGAGTACGCGTTTGGGTCGCGGGCGTCGGCGGGCGCGCTGCCACCCTGCATCTTCATGTCGCCATGGTCCATACCTACCATGTCGCCGGCAGCGGCGGCTGGAGGAGTCTTCGTCATGCCGCCGTCGGCATCTGGCATGGCGCCAGTTTTCATCGCTTCGTGGTTCATTCCATCCATCGGCATCGCTGGCGTCGCAGCGGGACGGGTGCCACCCTGCATTTTCATGTCGCCGTGGTCCATGCCCGCCATGCCTGACATATCATCGGCAGCAGCGGCGCCCGGCATCGCCTTCTTCATGCCATCCCCGGCATCGGGCTTTGCACCAGTTGCCATGTGCTCGTGCGTCATTCCGGACATTGGCATCGCTGGTGCAGCGACGGGCGCCGGTGACGGCGCGCCATGATGTCCCGCGTGTTCGTCCGCCGCCTGCGCTGATTGCGCCCACGCGGTAGTGGCGCCCGACAAGGCGATGCCCAGAGCCAGCGCGCTGAATTTCCGCATCGTGTTCTCCCTTTTGATTGAAGCGCTCATGTCACCACCACCTCGCGGAACATGCCCGCGTCCATGTGGAACAGGAGGTGGCAGTGCCAAGCCCAGCGACCGAGCGCGTCGGCCGTGACCAGGAAACTCAAGCGCTGTGCAGGCTGTACCGGAATCGTGTGCCGGCGCGCCTGGAATTGGCCGTCTGGTGATTCGAGTTCGCTCCACATGCCGTGCAAGTGCATCGGGTGGGTCATCATCGTGTCGTTGTGCAGGATGACCCGCAGGCGTTCGCCGTAGTTGAAATGCACCGGGGTGGATTGGCCAAATTCGAGGCCGTCGACCGACCAGGCGTAACGCTCCATGTTGCCGGTCAGGTGGAGCTCGATCTCGCGCTCGGCCCCGCGTGGGTCCATCGGCCCGCCGATGGTCGACAGGTCGGCGAGCGTGAGTACCTTGCGGCCGTTGTTGCGCAGGCCGACGCCGGGGTCGTCGAGATTGGTTCGCGGCATGTCCACCCGCATGTCGGTGCTCGGGCCGTATTCAGTACGAGCATGGCGCACGATCTGGCTGGCAGTCGCCAGCCCGCCCATCGGCATGCCGTGCTTACTGTGATCCATGGCCATCGCGCCGTGGTTCATTCCGGCCATCTTCCCGTGATCCATGCCTGCCATGCCTGCCATTGCCCCATGGTCCATGCCGGCCATGCTGCCACTGGCCATTCCGCCGCCCATCGCACCCATCATGTCGGACATCGACAACTGCTCCACGGCATCCAGCTCGGGCACCGCCGGACTCAGTCCGTCACGCACGGCCAGCGTCCCGCGCGCATAACCGCTGCGGTCCATCGACTGCGCGAAAATGGTGTAGGCCTCGTCCTTTGGCTCGACGATCACATCGTAGGTCTCGCCCGGGCCGAAGCGAAATTCGTCGACGCTCACCGGCTCAATATCGACGCCATCCGCCTGCACCACAGTCATCTTGAGGCCGGGGATGCGCACATCGTAGAAGCTGTTGCCGGCGCCGTTGACGAAGCGCAAGCGCAGGCGCTCACCGGGGCGGAACAGGCCGGTCCAATTGCCCGCCGGCGTGGTTCCGTTCATCAGATAGGTGAGCGTTGCCGCCGACAAATCGGCCAGGTCGGTCGGGCTCATGCGCATTTCGTTCCACATTCGGCGCTTGCTGATTGCCGCTTGCAGGCCCTCGCGCGAGGCGTCACGGAAAAACTGGACCGCAGTCGGTTGGTGGTAGTTGTAGTAATCGCTCTGGGTCTTGAGCTTGGCGAACACCTGCATCGGATCCTGATCGGTCCAGTCGGACAACTGCACCACAAAGTCGCGGTCGGCGCGGATCGTTTCCCCGTCACGCGGCTCGATGATGATCGTGCCGTACATGCCGGTAATTTCCTGCATGCCGGAGTGCGAGTGGTACCAGTAGGTGCCGCTCTGCTCGATACGGAAGCGATAGGTGAAGGTTTCGCCCGGCGCGATGCCGGCAAAACTGATCCCGGGAACGCCGTCCATCTGGTAGGGCAGGATGATGCCATGCCAATGGATCGAGGTCGCTACCGGCAGCCGGTTGGTGACCCGGATGGTGACTGCATCACCTTCGCGCAAACGCAAGGTGGGCGCGGGGATCGAACCGTTGATGGTCGTCGCCATGCGCGGCGTGCCGGTGAAGTTCACCGCAGTCTCGGCGATTACAAGATCGATACTTTCTCCCGACAGCACCGGCGCTGCAGTTGCCGAGCCCTGGCCGACAGCCGCCAGAGCGGTGCCAACGAAGGACGGCAGGCTCGCCAGGACACCACCGGCCACAAGCCCCTGAACGAATCGCCGCCGCGGCGGGTGTGGAACGGCGAGCGAGAACGGTAAACGATTCCTCATTTTGCAATGGTCTCCAAGCAGAAATGGCGTAGCTGTCCACGGTGGCGAAGCAGCGCGGTCGTGACGATAAGCGCACCACTACGAGACCACGAAACCAGCGGTTTTAAAGCCCGGTCAGTCGGCGCTGCCAGCGTCGCTTTGAAGCCGACAATTGTGATTGCGTGTCTGATTGCCTGTACTTGTCGATTGATGAGGCCCTGGAGCGAGTGGTCAACACATCCGGCTTGGCCTGCAACGACGGCGGATGGCCTTATTGAATGCCTGCCTTGCGCTGCTCGAGCCGCACATAGGCGGTGATCTGTGCGACGTCGTCCGGGGTCAGGCCGGGAACCGGCGCCATGTCGCCGAACTTCCAGTGGTGCGCACGCGAGCCGCTTTTTACCGCCAGCTGGAATGCGGCGTCACCGTGATGCGAGGGTTCGTAAATTTTGCTTAGCATCGGTGGCCCCTTGTCGCTGCCTTGCAGACTGGCGCCGTGGCAGGACGCGCAGCTTTTCTCGAAGAGGGCCTTGCCTGCTGCCGGGTTGGGCATCAGCCCGGGGCTCGGTTGTGGCACCTGGATGCTTTGCGCCGCGACGGGCAGGCTGATTGCCGCCGCTACGATGAACAGCGCGAGCAGGCAAAGCTGTAGGTGGCTGTGGCGATGGTTTGCGGAAATCGCGCTCGCTCGACTGAAGGTCTTGCTCACTTATGCTTTTCCTTGATGGTCGTGGTGGCTGCCAGCCCCCGGTGGTGGTGCCGAGCAGCAGGAGTGTGGTGTCGACCTGGCATGCGCTTCTGCGTTGGCTTTCCGCCATTCACGAAAGCTGTCCAGGAGTCGTTTCAGCCAGGGCATCATGTGACTTCCTTGGATCTATTTCGCTTGACTGCCGTGCATGCCGGGCATCATCGGCATCCCTTTCTGCCCCGGCATACCCATGTTGCCCTGGCCGCCGCCCATCGGACAGCCTGCGCCGAAGTCTTTCATCATCGCTTGCATGTCGTCCATTTGTGCCGCCATCATCGGCATGCGTGCTGCGCCTTCCGTCTGTTGCATGGCTTGCATACGCGCCTGCATGGCCTGCATCCGGGTCTGCATCTGGTCGTGCATCGAGTCTGCCGGCGTTGCTTTTTCGGCAGCCAGCAAGGCAAGCGGTGCGCTCAGCGCAGCGGACAAGGCGATCATCAGAATCTTGCGGGGCAGAGTTTTCATGGCCATTCCTCGTTTTGGTTAGCGGTTCGTCGTTGGCAATGCATTACGTTTACGAGTATCGATGATCAATACCGACGGCAAGCTGTCACGGGAATGACATTTCTGTCATCTGCGTTCTTACTTGTTACTTGGGGTCGCCTCAGAAAACGGAAAAATCGTACGCTAATATGAATTGACGCGTACGGCAGAGTGCCGTACGCTTCGCGTCAGGAGGACAACACTATGCCCGCAGCCATTTCCACCGCCCGCCTCGAAGCCAGGATCAGCACCGATCTGCATTCGATGCTCAAGCGCGCCGCTGAACTTCAGGGGCGGACCATGACCGACTTCGTGATCACCGCCGTTCAAGACGCAGCACAACGCGCCATCGAGCAAGCCGAAGTTATCCGCCTGTCCATGGCCGATCAGGAGTGCTTTGCTCAGGCGCTGCTGTCGCCGCCTCAGCCGTCACCGGCCTTGGAACGTGCTTTCGCTCGTCGTAGCAAGCTGCTGCGTGCTGAGTGAGTAGCGCGCCGTTCCAGCTCGCGCCGCTCGATGCCACACATGACCGAACGACGTTCAACAGTGCTTCCGAGCCGCTAGACCGCTACTTGCAGGAACACGTCACTCAAGATGTTCGCCGACGCGTTGCCGCCTGTTTTGTCGCGTTGGCTGAGGGGCAACGCATTGCGGGCTACTACACCTTGGCGTCGGCAAGCCTGTTGCTCGCCGATCTTCCGGCCAGTACCGCCAAGAAGCTGCCGCGCTACCCGACCGTGCCAGCGGTACGCATGGGCCGCTTGGCCGTCGATCAGGTATTCAAGGGGCAAGGTCTAGGCGGTGCGCTACTGGCCGATGCGCTCGACCGTGCCGCTCGCTCGGAGATCGCCGCTTATGCCCTGATGGTAGACGCCAAAGACGAGGCGGCAGAGGCCTTCTACCGGCATCATGGATTTATCGCTTTGCCCGACTCTCCGCTGACGCTGTTGCTGCCCCTGGCAACCGCTCTTTCCCCTCGGAAAACGGACAACAAGGCACGCTAAGGCAAATGCTCTCGATACTCGCCATTTGGCGGCTGCTAGATCGGGAACGCTTATTGAGAACACATTGGCTACACAGACGCTAGGCAGTACCACCTTCTTAATGTGAAACAACGCAATCTTGGGGCGCAAAAAAAGCATCGCCGACGATGACGTCGCGATGCCAGGAAAAGAGCCGGGCGGACCCACTCTGATGCCTCTGTCAAGCACCACCCCTGGTGCCTCTAACTTTGGTCGACGAGCAGACCGCGCCTCAATATGTTTCATGATACGGGGTGGCTGCCGGCTCTGCAATGATCGTTAAGGGCATCTTGCGGAAAAGCGCAACGCCAGGGAAGGGCCCACCCAGTCAAGCCGCGAACGTCCGCTAGAGTTCTTGTTGCGCAAAATCGGGACCGTTGGCTTCTGTCCCCAGAACCTGCTGGTAACGCTGTGGGTAAGCGGTGGATAAACCGCGGATAGCTGCCTTGGCCCGGCCTCCGCCAAGCGAAACGCTCCGCCGCCCAAGAATTAGGCGTTGCCAGCAACCAATTAGACCGCGCGTCGGCTCGGTTGCGAGGCGCGCACAACGTTCTTTTCGGGTGCTCGCAGGCTTGCGGGACCACAGGGTCGGTCGGGCGTCGGCGGCAAACCGAGCTTTTCTCGGGGCTGCTCATCGCACCGGAACGCTCGTGCTGCTCGGGGTTACAGCCCCTCAGCCAGTTTCCGAATGATCGTATTCGCCGACTGCTTCCCATCGGCTGCCTCTCCCTCCATCGGATGCTGCAAGTTCGCCGGAGCCTGACCTCGTGACGAACCCTGACGCAAGTCCCTCAAGCCGATCATCGCCAGCACTCTGAGCCGTTCTGCCCGCTCTCGTATCGCGACGGTACCCAGATCGGCAAGCAACTCC
>QPGA01000073.1 GCA_003332265.1 Candidatus Accumulibacter meliphilus | reverse complement strand
ACGCTCCACCTATCCTGCCAGAAGTCCGCCCGGCCGTCTAGCCCTCTTGTGCGAAGGTTTTTTTTGCCTGCCCACCGCAACGCCTTGCCACTACTGGGCCGGCGTCGTCATGCTTCAGCGCTGGCGCGCAGGGCAATCCGTTCGGCGAAAGGAGGCTGGTTATGGTCGCAGGTTCGGGAGTGAGTTCGGCAGAAGGTTCGCGCGTCCGCGCCGCAATCCGGCGCGGCAAACGATTTCCTTCGCTACTGCCAGCGCAATCCCAAACCCTGCCCGTTGCTGGCCGTCAGCGAGCCTGGCGCGCCCCGAAATCTGCATTACCCACGCACCTGTGGCGATGCTGATTACTGACTTGTCCAATCATCGATTGGCAAGTTTCTAAGCAAGAGTGACCAGAGGAGACGATCAATGAAGAAACTGCTATTTGCCTGTTTGGTGGCCACGGCTTTTGCCGCCCAGGCGGAAACCAAGTGGGACCTGCCTTCGGGGTACGCGGCGAATACTTTCCATACGCAGAATCTGGAGCAATTCGCTAAAGACGTGAACGCGAGCAGCGCTGGCAAGCTGATGATCACAGTGCATCCCGGTGCGTCCCTGTTCAAGCAACCGGAAATCAAGCGGGCGATCCAGACCGGCCTGGTGCCCATGGGCGAGTTCATCATCTCCGGTCAGTCCAATGAAAATCCGCTCTTCGGCGTCGATTCGATTCCCTTCCTGGCGACCAGCTATGTCGAGGCGCGCAAACTCTACGACGCGGCCAGGCCGGTGCAACAAAAGGTGCTCGCCGGACAAGGCTTGAAGCTGCTCTATTCGGTGCCGTGGCCGGGCCAGTCGCTGTACTCGGTCAGCGCCATCAACGGGCCGGACGATCTCAAGGGCAGCAAGATGCGTACCTACAATCCGGCAACGACCAAGATTGCGCAAATGCTCGGTGCCGCGCCGGTGACGATTCAGCTGCCGGAGCTCGGGCAGGCGCTGGCCACTGGCGCCGTGCAGAACTTCCTGACCTCCAGTGCCAGCGGCGTCGATAGCAAGCTCTACGAGCAGACCAAGTTCTTCTACCCGGTCAATGCCTGGTACCCACGCAACGTCGTCGCCGTCAGTCAGAAAGCTTTCGACGGGCTCGACAAGGCAACGCAGGAGGCCGTGCTGAAAGCAGCGTCGGCGGCCGAGACGCGCGGCTGGCAGGCCAGCGAGAAGAACGACGCCGATTCGCTGCAAGTGCTGCAGAGCAACGGCATGACCATCGCCCAGCCGTCGGAGGCCTTGCGCAAAGAGCTCAGGCGCATTGGCGAGACCATGACCAGCGAGTGGCTGGCTGTCGCCGGTCCTGACGGCAAGGCGATTATCGACGCCTATCGGAAGTAGCGCCTTGCCCAGTGGCGAGCCGCGCACGATTGGGGCGGGTTCGCCACGCGCTGTACTCCGACTTGCGGGAACCGAATGATCGCCGTGCGCGTGAGCAAAGATCGTGAGCGCCCTGCGCAAAAATCACGACTGACGAGGAGATGAAACTTGAACAAATTCGCCAACCCCATTTACCGGGCCTTGCTGGCCCTGGCCTGTGTCTCGATGGTGGCCGCGCTGATGTCGGTCATGCTCGGCATCATCGGCCGCCAGATCGACTGGAATCTTCCCGGCCTCGATGCCTATGCCGGCTATTCCATTGCCGCTGCACTTTTTCTGGCGCTGCCCGCGGCGTTCAAGCATGGCGATCACATTCGCGTCACCCTGATCCTGCAGGGACTATCCGCCCGGGTTCGTGGTGGCTTTGAATATGGCTGCCTGGCCGTCGGCCTGCTGCTGGCCGCCTATCTGTGCTGGTTTTCCGCCAATCTGGTGTGGGTTTCCTACATCCTCCATGACGTTTCGCCGGCGGCGGACGTGACGCCGATGTGGATTCCCCAACTGAGTATGGCCATTGGTTGTGCCGGTTTCCTGCTGGCTTTCATTCACGCCCTGGTCGCTCGCTGGCAGGGCCAGGAGTTCTTCGACGCCGTACACGCTGAAGCCGAGCGCGCTGAATAGGTCGGGAGGGAGAGATCATGGAAGTTGCACTCGCATTGGGCTTGCTCGTGTTCCTGTTCGTCATCCTGGGCTCGGGTTTATGGATCGGGCTGTCCCTCCTGGGGGTGGGTCTGATTGCCATGGAGTTCGTCAGCAGCCGCCCGGTTGGCGACGCCATGGTGCTGACCATCTGGGGGTCGACCTCCAGCTGGACCCTGACCGCCTTGCCGCTGTTCCTCTCACGACGCTCTTCCGATCTTCGCACCAAGCTGTCGGAAGACATGTTCAAGGGCCTCGCGCCCTGGCTCAACCACCTGCCGGGCCGCCTGCTGCACGTGAATGTCATCGGCAGCACGATCTTTGCGGCGGTGTCCGGTTCGTCGGCCGCCACCTGCGCCACCATCGGCAAGATTTCGCTACCGGAACTGCAGCGCCGCGGTTATCCCGAGTCCATGGCCATCGGTACGCTGGCCGGCGCCGCCACCCTGGGGCTGCTGATTCCGCCGTCGATCATCATGATTGTCTACGGCGTGGCGGCCAACGTCTCGATCGCCAAGCTGTTTCTCGCCGGGGTCATGCCGGGTTTGCTGCTGGGCACGCTGTTCATGCTCTATATTGCCGTTTGGGCTCTGTTCAACAAGGACAAGGTGCCCGCCGCCGACGCCGCCATGACGCTTGCCGAGAAGCTGTATGCCTCGCGGCACCTGATTCCGGTCGTCGGCCTGATCGCCCTGGTGCTGGGTTCGATCTATAGCGGCGTCGCCACTGCCACCGAAGCCGCCGCACTCGGCGTCACCGGCTCGCTGATCCTCGCCGCCATCGAAGGCGGCTTGAGCTGGAAAAGCTTTACCGAAGGTCTGGCTGCCGCCTGCCGGGTCTATTGCATGATCGGCCTGATTCTCGCGGGGGCTGCCTTCCTGACCCTGGCCATGGGCTTCGTCGGCCTGCCGCGTCACCTCGCCGAATACATTGGCGCACTCAATCTGTCGCCGCTGGCCTTGATGCTGGCACTGGCCGTCTTCTTCATTCTCCTGGGCTGCTTCCTGGACGGCATCTCGCTGGTCGTGCTGACCATTGGCGTGCTTCTGCCGACGGTCGAGGCGGCGGGCTTCGACCTGATCTGGTTCGGCGTCTTCGTGGTCCTGACGGTGGAAATGGCGCAGATCACCCCGCCGGTGGGCCTGAACCTCTTTGTCCTGCAGGGGCTGACGAAACACGAGGTGACCTATATCGCGCGCGCAGCGGCGCCGCTCTTCGCGGTGATGATGACATGCGTCATTGCGACCTATTACTTTCAGGACATCGTGCTATGGCTGCCGAATCGAATGTAACGAAGGTCACTTCTCGCCTGCGCGAGCGAATGCGCGTGGCGGACGCCGGCGATCAGGCATTCACCCTGGTTCTCGGTGACCGAATCGCGCCTGAAGTGGTCGACACGGTGACCGCGCTCGACCGGCAGATCAGCGCCTTGCATCAGGCCGGCGGGTTGTCCGGACTGATCGAGACGGTGCCCACCTTCTGCTCGCTGACGGTGATTTACGATCCGCTGCAGACGTCTCGCCAGCAACTGCTGGCCGAGCTTGAACAGCTGCCACCAGCGGACACGCTCCGTAGCAGTGCAGCGTCCCGCCTGTGGCGCCTGCCGGTCTGCTACGAAGGCGATTGCGGCCCGGATCTCGAAGCCACCGCGGCGACCTTGGGAATCAGCGTCGAGACGCTGATCGATCAGCATCGGCAGAGCGAATACCGCGTCTACATGCTCGGCTTCCTGCCCGGTTTCCCGTTCATGGGCGACCTGCCGCCGGCGCTGCAATTGCCGCGGCGCACCGAACCGCGCCTGCGGGTACCGCCCGGCAGCGTCGCCATCGCTGGTGCCCTGACCGCCATCTATCCATCGGAAAGTCCCGGTGGCTGGCATCTCCTCGGGCAGTGCGCGGTGCCGCTGTTCGACCCGGCACGGCCGCAGCCGTCCCTTCTCCAGCCCGGCGACCGGGTCGGCTTCACGGCCGTGAATGCGGCCGAGCACAGGCGCTTGCAGCAGGCGGCCGAAGCGCGCGCGCTCGATCTGGCGGCGTTCTCAGAAGCGGAGGTGGCGTCATGAGCGAGCGATTATCCGAGATCGAAGTCCGCAGCGCCGGGGCCTACGCGTCGATTCAGGACGGTGGTCGGCGTGGCCTGCGCCGCGTCGGTGTGCCCTGGTCCGGAGTGCTCGATGCGGCGTTGATGAAAATCGCCAACGCCCTGGTCGGCAATCAGGCCACGGCGCCGGTCATCGAGCATTTTGACGGCGGGCTGCTGCTGAAAGCGCTGCACGGGCGCGTGCGCGTGGCGGTTGCCGGCCAGGCCGACATCGACATCACCGGCGAACAGGGCGTGCAGCGCGTCGTCTGCTGGCGCAGCGTTGCTCTTAACGCCGGCGAAACCCTGCGCATCGGGGCGCTGCGCGCCGGGCGACTGGTGGTCGTCGCCGTTGCCGGCTTGCAGGTGCCCGAAACGCTGGGTAGTGCCTCGACCTATGCGCGTGCGGGCATCGGCAAGCCGCTGGCGGTAGGTGATCGGCTGTCGGCGCAGTTCAGCGAGGCCTCCGATTTTCTCCTGCCCGAGCCGCCCACCGACGATGATGTCGTCATTCGTGTGGTCGCCGGGCCGCAGGCCGGGCATTTCCTTGACGACGCCCTGGCGACCTTGTGCGGCGCGCCGTTTACGGTCACCGATCAGGCCGACCGCATGGGCGTCCGCTTGCAGGGTCCGCTGCTCGAGCACCGTTCGGACACGCACAAGGACATCATCTCGGATGCCACCGTACCGGGTTCGATGCAGGTGCCGGGCTCGGGCCAGCCGATCGTGCTGCTGGCCGACGCACAGACGGCTGGTGGTTACCCCAAGATCGCCACCGTGATTTCGGCCGACCTCGGACGGCTGGCGAACCGGCGCGCGGGCGAGACGCTGCGCTTTCAGCTGGTTGGTGTCGATGCCGCCGAGCATGCAGCGCGCAGCCATGCCGAGAATCTTGCCCGGCTCATCGCCAGCATTCGCCGCCTGCCGGGTGACGGCAGCGTCGATCTCGAAGCGCTTTACAACAGTGGCCTGATCAGCGGGCCGATCAGTGGCTTCGAAAGCGAGGAGTGAGAACGTGAATGACCTGAAAACCATCAATCTCAACGCCGATCTCGGCGAGAGCTTTGGACCGTGGTCCATGGGCAACGACTCGGCGATGCTCGATATCGTCGGCAGCGCCAACATTGCCTGCGGTTTTCACGCCGGCGACCCGATGGTCATGCGCGCCACGCTACGGTCTGCAAAGATGCGCGGGGTCAGCGTCGGCGCCCATCCCGGCTACGCCGACCTGCAAGGCTTTGGTCGCCGACCGCAGGCGCACAGCGCCGCCGAAGTGGAAGCGCTGCTGATCTATCAGGTGGGCGCGCTGCAAGGCATGGCCGCCAGCGAGGGCATGGCGGTGACA
The DNA here is from genome assembly GCA_003332265.1 of Candidatus Accumulibacter meliphilus. Lineage (GTDB taxonomy): Bacteria > Pseudomonadota > Gammaproteobacteria > Burkholderiales > Rhodocyclaceae > Accumulibacter > Accumulibacter meliphilus. The sequence goes on along the minus strand of QPGA01000073.1, from coordinate 5,990 downwards.
CACGTCAAACCGCACGGCGCGCTGAACAACCAGGCCTGCGCCGACCGGCCGCTGGCCGAGGCCATCGCCCGCGCCGTCAAGGCCATCGATCCGACGCTGATCCTGCTGGCGCCGGCCTGCTCGCAACTGGCGCTGGCCGGACGCGCCGCCGGCCTGCCGGTGGTCGACGAAATCTTCGCCGACCGCCGCTATCAGGACGACGGCCAACTCGTGCCGCGCAGTCAGCCCGGCGCCGTCATTCACGACCCGGAGCAGGCCCTGGCCCATGTCCGCGCCATGCTCGATGCCGGTGCCCTGGTCAGCGCCAGCGGCCACCACATTCCGGTCCAGGCCGGCAGCATCTGCATCCACGGCGACTCGCCGGATGCGGTGGCACTGGCAAGGCATCTGCGCGATGGCTTGGTGGCTTCGGGTTACGCATTGGCGCCATTGACGGCGATGCTTACGATTTGATCGGCGGAAACCGGCGCGGAGCCCTGTTTTCGCCCTGGGGCTCACTTTGACTGAACTGCAGAATCCCGTTTGGCGACCGCACGCCGACGTTCAGAGTGACGTTCAGGATCGCAACATGTCCTGCAAGGTGGTGGCGGACGTTGTTCCTGAAAACCCGACCAGCAGCAAAGTTTGGCCAGCTGGATGTCAGTTTGCCAGGAGCAGCGGCAACGCCGTCCTATCGACCACCCGGCGCAGAACAAAGCTTGAATGTACGCCGGTCACGCCCGGGATGCGGGTGAGGCGGTTGAGGAGCAGTTCCTGGTAGGCGTCCATGTCCTTGACCACCACCTTGAGCTGGTAGTCGGCGTCCTGTCCGGTGATCAGCAGGCATTCGAGCAGCTCGGGGATTTCGGCGATGGCGGCGTCGAAACTGGTGAAGCGCTCGGGGGTGTGCTGGTCCATCGAAATGTAAATCAGCGCCATCAGCGACAGGCCTAGCTTCTTGGCGTCGAGCAGCGCGCGATAGCCGGTGATCAGTCCTGCTTCCTCGAGCGCGCGCATTCGCCGCAGGCAGGGCGAGGGTGAAAGGCCGATGCGCTCGGCGAGGTCCTGATTGCTGATGCGGCCGTCTTCTTGCAGGACGCGCAGAATCTGCCAGTCGTAGCGATCGAGTTGCACGAAATTGTTCCCTGATGTGTTCGCACAAGTTTAATGCTGTTTTTTGTTTGTGTGCGCAATATGATTGCTCCATGACTCTTTCTCGCGCGGCAATACGCAAGCACCTGCGGGCGGCTTTTCCTTACCATGGCGGTCATCAGTTTCAACATCCGAACCCCGAGGAGTCGCCATCATGTTGTCAAACCCCGCCAGCAAGTATCGCTCGTTCCCGCCGGTTGTTCTCACCGATCGCCAGTGGCCGAATGGCACGATCAGCAAGCCGCCGATCTGGATGAGTACCGATCTGCGCGACGGCAATCAGTCGCTCTTCGAGCCGATGAACGCCGAACGCAAGACGCGCATGTTCAAGATGCTTTGCGAGATTGGTTTCAAGGAGATCGAGGTCGCTTTTCCGTCGGCGTCGCAGACCGACTTCGACTTCGTGCGCAGCCTCATCGACGGCGGCCATATTCCCGACGACGTGAGCATCGAAGTTCTCACGCAGGCGCGCGAGCATCTCATTCGGCGGACGATGGACTCGGTGCGCGGCGCGCGGCGGGCGATCGTGCATGTCTATAACGCGACCTCCAAGCCTTTCCGCGAGACGGTTTTCCAGATGAGCCGCGAGGAAGTGATCGACATGGCGGTCGTGGCGGTGCAGTTGATCAGGGAGCTGGCTGCGCAGGCGCCGGAAACCGAATGGGTGCTCGAATACAGCCCGGAAACCTTCACCGCCACCGAACTCGATTTCGCGCTCGAAGTCTGCAACGCGGTAACCGCGGCCTGGGGGGCGACGCCGGATGACAAGGTGATCCTCAATTTGCCGACCACCGTCGAGATGGCGACGCCAAACATCTACGCCGACCAGATCGAGTGGATGCACCGCCATCTCGATCGACGCGACAGTGTGATCGTCAGTCTGCACCCGCATAACGATCGTGGCACGGCAGTTGCCGCTGCCGAACTCGCCTTGATGGCTGGCGCCGAGCGCGTCGAGGGCTGCCTGTTCGGCAACGGCGAGCGTACCGGCAACGTCGACCTGGTGACCCTGGCGCTCAATTTGTACACCCAGGGGGTTGCGCCAGGGCTCGACTTTTCGGACATCAATGCCGTCGCCCGGACTTTTGAGCAGTGTTGCCAGTTGCCGATTCACCCGCGTCATCCCTACGTCGGCGATCTGGTGTTCACGGCATTTTCGGGTTCGCATCAGGACGCCATCAAGAAAGGTTTTGCGGTCGAGCAGAGCGACGGTTTCTGGAACGTTCCCTATTTGCCGATCGATCCGGCCGACGTCGGCCGCAGTTACGACTCGGTGATCCGGGTCAACAGCCAGTCCGGCAAGGGTGGCATTGCTTATCTGCTGGAAGCCGAATACGGGGTAGTCATGCCGCGCCGCCTGCAGGTCGAGTTCTCGGGCGTCGTCCAGCAGCAGGTCGACCAGCACGGCGGCGAGATGAGTGCTGCGGCCATCTGGGAGCTCTTCTCGGCGACCTATATCGATTCCGTGAACCCGGTACGCTACCGCGAGCATCATCTTTTCGAGCACGCTGGCGGCAAGGGGCAAGGCATTCGGCTCACGGTCGATCTCGATGGCACGCCGCAGGTGCTCACCGGTACGGGTAACGGCCCGATCGACGCGGCGGTCAATGCCTTCCAGAGTGCCGGTATCGATATTCAGGTGCGCAGCTACGAAGAGCGCGCCATGAGCGCCAGCGGCGAGGGTGCCAACGCCCGCGCCTGTGCCTTCATCGAAGTCGCTCCGGCGACCGCTGGCGGCAGCGAGTTCTACGGTGCCGGCGTCGACACCAATATCGTCACTGCGTCACTGCGGGCGGTGATCACCGGCATCAACCGTCTGCAGGCCAGTGTACCGCGACGGTCACAGAAAGAAGCTGCCTAGTGCTGTAGTCGTGCTTCGCCAGCCGCGCGCTCGGCGCGCGGCTGGCCCTGACGCGAGAGATCAGGCTGCCGGCTTGTCGCCGCGTTTTTTCTCCCAGCGCTTCATCCTTTCCTCGCGCTGCGCTGCAAATTGCTGGCGCTGCTCGGGGCTGAGGACTGCCATCATCTGATGATGCTGGCGGGCACGCAGCTGCGCCATCTCGGCCATTGCCTGGGCGCCCTGTTCGGTGAGTGCCTTGACTTTCGCCTCGTCGTAATCGCCGTTCTTCTGCATTTCGTGCAGCTGTGCTCGGCTGTCACGCATGCTCTGGTACTTGGCGCTGATCAGCTCGCTGTCCTGCTTGCGCAGCTCGGTGATCTTGGCCTCCTGTTCGGGGGTCAGATTGAGCTTCTTCATCATTGGCGGCAGGCCGTCGCCGGGGCCGCCACGCATCGCTGACCGGCCTTGGCCGCAACCGCCTCCCATGCCGTCGCCCATCATTGGACCGGCGTTGGCGGCCAGTGGGAGGGCCAGGGCAATGCTGCTGGTGGCCAGGAAAACGGCGAGACTGCGTTTGAAGGTGTTCATGTTTGGCTCCTTGGTGGTTGAATTCGTCCAGCCGGGGCTAGCCTCGACTGTTGGCTGAATTTTTGCGCGGCGGGTCGTAAAGCGCGGTTAATCGTCTGTAAAGCCGTGTAAATGGGCTGCGGACGGCTGTCGCGATCGGCGGCGGGCGTTAAAGCGGGTAAAGGGCGGTAAAGACGCGTGACTCGGCCTTACGGGCGCTTATCATCAGGGCTGTTGAAAGGATGGGCGCGATGACTCGAGTTTTGCTGGTCGATGACGATGTCGAACTCGCTGCGATGCTGCGCGAGTACCTCGAACAGGAGGGCTTCGAAGCCGAGGCGGTGCATGATGGGGAAAGCGGCGTGCGCGAAGCGCTCAGCGGTCGCTTTGCCATTGCCGTGCTCGACGTGATGATGCCGCGGCTCAACGGGGTCGAGGTGTTGCGCCGGATTCGCGCCGCCAGCCGCTTGCCGGTGCTGATGCTCACCGCCAGGGGCGACGACATCGATCGCATCATCGGCCTGGAGCTTGGCGCCGACGACTACGTGCCGAAGCCCTGTTCGCCGCGCGAGTTGGTCGCCCGGCTGCGGGCAATCCTGCGCCGGGTCGCCGACCACAACGCCGCAGGGACCTCGGATGGGCCGATCGTCGTCGGTCCGCTGAGCATGTGGCCGGAGCGGCGTAACGCGCAATGGCATCAACAGCCGCTCGAACTGACCAGTACCGAATTCAGTATTCTCGAAGTCCTGGCCCGCCACGCCGGCCGGGTGGTCAGCAAGAGCGACCTCTCCGAGCTGGCGATGGGGCGCCCGCTGGCGCGTTTCGACCGCAGTATCGACGTGCATGTGAGCAGCATCCGCCAGAAGCTCGGTGCACGCCCCGAGGGTGACTCGTGGATCCAGACCGTTCGCGGCCAGGGCTACCAGTTGGTCAAGGCCTGAACGTGGGACGCCTGTTCTGGAAATCCTTCTTTGCCTTCTGGCTGGCGCTGCTCCTCGCCGGAGTCGGCGTCGGCAGCGTCGTCTGGCTGCATCGTCAGGCCGAGGCCGAATTTGAATTCGCAGCGGTGCCTGCCCTGCCGGGTGGCCCGCGGGCGGCAGGCATGCTCGACGCGGCGGAAGTTTTCCTGCGCCGCGGCGATCCGCAGATGCTGCGCGAGGTGCTACGCGAATGGGCCGAAGCGCCGGGCAAGGCGCAGCTCTTCGTGGTCGACGAAGGCGGTCGCGACCTCTTCGGCCGCGAGCTTCCCGACGAGCTGCGCGCCGCCCTGGCTTCGGGAGATTTCCGACGCGGACCGCTGTCCGGTGCGCGCCGGGTGCTCGCCCGCGACGGACAGACCTACACCCTGCTCGCACGTCACGAGCGCCCGGGTGGGCGCGCGCGCATGGCGTATCGCGAACGCCCTTCGGCGGCGCTGCCGATTTTTGCCGGCCTGCTCGCCAGCCTGGCTTTCAGCGCCGCGCTGGCGTGGTACGTGGCGAAGCCGATCCGCAGCCTGCGGGGTGCTTTCCGCGCCGTTTCCGAAGGGCGTCTGGAGACGCGCGTGCAGCCGTCGATGGGCAGGCGGCGCGATGAACTGGCCGATCTCGGGCGCGATTTCGACCGCATGGCGCAGCGTTTGCAGGCGCAGATCCATAGCCAGCAGCGTCTCCTGCATGATGTTTCGCACGAACTGCGCTCGCCGCTGGCGCGCCTGCACGCAGCCATCGGGCTGGCACGACAGAGCCCGGAGAAGCTCGAAATGACGCTCGAACGTATCGAACGCGAGTCGCTTCGCCTCGACGAGCTGGTTGGCGAACTGCTCACCCTGTCGCGCCTCGAGGCCGGCACGCCGGGGGCGCCGCCGGTGACTATCGACCTCATGGAAATGGTTGCCAGTATTGCCGACGACGCCGGTTTCGAGGCTGCAGCGAGCGGCCGCAGCGTCCATTTCAGTGGTGCGGGCGAAGTAACGGCGACGGTGCAGGGTGAGTTGCTTTACCGCGCCGTCGAGAACGTGGTGCGCAACGCCGCGAAATATACGGTTGCTGGCAGCTGCGTCGAAGTGCAGGCACGCCGCCTGCTGGCGGGTGCGGAATGGCCGACGCGCGGAACTTCTGCGGCGTCAGGCGTATTCGAGATCGTCGTTTCCGATCGCGGCCCGGGAGTGCCGGAAGGCGATCTCGAGGCGATTTTTGAACCTTTCTACCGCGCCGACAACAACGCCGGCACGATCGGCTATGGACTCGGGCTGGCGATTGCTCAGCGCGCGCTGCTTGCGCACGGTGGTCAGGTGCGGGCGCGCAACCGCTCGGACGGCGGCCTCGAAGTGACGCTCAGCTTGCCGCTCGCCTAGCCTCCCTTTAACGTGCGCCGTGCTAAGGCGCTGTCTTTCAGCGGGTGCGAATCCCGCCCGGCAACTTTCGCTCCGGCCGGTAGCAACTGGAGCAGTCGTGGAGGTAACGAAGCGGCT
>QPGA01000072.1 GCA_003332265.1 Candidatus Accumulibacter meliphilus | reverse complement strand
TTGTCTTTTCGCCCGTCTTCTGTGTTACGGCAACCGTTACATAGTTCGACTATGCGCCTGTTGTCGCGCCTTGAAGCCGACCGAAAATCCGGCGCAATCTGGTACGTTCTTTTCCGGCAATCGCCTAAGGTTTGTCGCGCTACGCCTGCCGATCTCGTTGCCGGTTTGCCAGAGGCGAGCCAATGAGCCAGGCCTGGTTGTATGCGCTGAGTTCGCTTGCTGTTGTACTGATCGTTTTGCAGCTCGCCCTGCTGTTGCGTGCGGGAACGACGCGCGAGGTGATGGCCGTCCGTTTGCGCGACCTGCAAGTGGCCCTGGAGCGGCTGGAGCGTGACTTGCGCCAGGAGTTGTCGCTGGGCCGGCAGGAGGCGGCAAGTACCGCGCGTGGTGATCGCGAGGAGCAGTCGCAGACGCTGAACCGCGTCTCACAGACGCTTGCCTCGCAGTTGGCCCAGTTGGGGCGCTTGCAGGCGCAGCAGCTCGAATCCTTCGCGCAGCAACTGGCGCGCCTGACGAACAGTAACGAGCAGCGTTTCGAGCAGCTCCGCCGGGCAGTGGAGGCCCGCCTTGGCGCGATGCAGGCCGACAACGCCAGCAAGCTCGAAGAGATGCGCCGCACGGTCGATGAAAAACTGCACGCGACCCTGGAGCAACGCCTTGGTGAATCGTTCAAGCTGGTCAGCGATCGCCTCGAGCAGGTCCATAAAGGACTCGGCGAAATGCAGACCCTGGCCGCCGGCGTCGGCGATCTGAAAAAAGTGCTGACCAACGTCAAGACCCGTGGCAGCTGGGGGGAAGTGCAGCTGGCGACCCTCCTCGATCAGTTGCTGACTGGCGAGCAATACGGCAAGAACGTGGCCACGCGGCCGGAGTCCTCGGAGCGCGTCGAGTTCGCCATTCGTTTGCCCGGCCGGGCGATCGGCGACGAGGAGCAACGGCCGGTGTGGCTGCCGATCGATGCGAAATTTCCGCTCGAGGATTATCAGCGCTTGCTCGAGGCGCAGGAACGGGCCGATCCGCTGGCCTCGGCCGCGGCTATCAAGGCGCTGGAAGTTCGCCTGCGTGACGAAGCGCGAAAGATTCACGACAAGTACGTCGAACCGCCATACACGACCGACTTCGCCATCCTTTATCTGCCGACCGAGGGCCTCTATGCCGAAGCCTTGCGGCGACCGGGCCTGGTGGACAGCCTGCAGCGCGATCTGCGCATCTGTATCGCCGGGCCGACGACGCTGGCGGCGCTGCTCAACAGCCTGCAGATGGGTTTTCGAACCCTGGCCATCGAGCGCCGATCGTCGGAAGTGTGGGCGGTTCTTGGCGCCATCAAAACCGAGTTCGGCAAGTTCGGCGAGGTGCTCGAGGCAACGCACAGGAAGCTCGAACAGGCCAGCCGCAGTATCGAAGCAGCTGGCGTGCGGACGCGGCAGATCGAGCGCAAGCTGCGTGGCGTGGAAGCCCTGCCGGCGAGCGAGGTGCGTTCGCGGCTGGGTGATCTGGAAGATCTTGGCGCGCCGGGCAATGAGCCATGAGCAGGGCCGTGGCTGCAATGGAGGCTGCATTCCTGGCGACGACCTATCGCGTGGAGACTCCCGAGCGCGTCTTCGACTTGCGTATCGGCCTCTTCAGTACCGAGTTCGATGCATTCATGCGCCATCAGCAGGCTTTGCTTCCGCCGCTGGCTGCCCCTGCAGCGTCCGCGAGCCAAGCGATCGGCTGGGGAATCGTGACCGCCTACAATCCCGGCGAGCGGCTCGCGGATGACCAGAACGAGTCTCGCCAGCGCCGCTTGCGCGAGCGAATCGCCGCTTCGGCTTGCGCTTTCTTCCCGGCCAGCAACATCGCCGATGGTGGCGAGGGTCACCATGCGAGCTGGCCGGTGGAACCGAGCTACCTCGTCTTCCCTGTCGATGAGCAGCAGGTCGCCGCCCTTGGTCGTGCATTCGGCCAGCTCGCGGTCGTCTATGGAGAAAGGGGTTTGGCGCCGCGCTTGCTGTGGCTGTGAGGGGACGTTGCGTGGCGGCTGTGAGGTTTCGAGCTGATTCGTGAGCTGGGTTGAGGCAGCTGGAGCGTCGTCGATCCGGCGCCAGAAACGCCAGTGCCGGTGGCGGCAGCATCAGCACCGTGTCGCGGGCTCACTACCAGAGCTTCCACCAGGGTTCCTGACGATCGAGGCCGCGCAGATAGTATTCGCTGTTCGGGTAGTTCTTGCGCATGACGCGTTCGGCGTCGTCGCGCAGATCGTGCAGGCCGATGGAATCGTACGCCTTGACCATGATGAATAGCGCTTCTTCGCTGGACGGCGTGTCGGGATAGTTGATCATCGCGTACTGGGCGCGATTGGCGGCGGCCAGATAGGCGCCGCGCTTCATGTAGTAGCGCGCCACGTGCAGTTCGAGGCGCGCCAAGGCGTCGACCAGGTACTTCATGCGCAGTAGCGCGTCGGGGGTGTACTTGCTGTTCGGAAAGCGGGTGACCAGTTCCTTGAAGGAATCGAAGGATTCACGGGCCCCCTTGGGGTCGCGTTCAGTCATGTCCTGATTGCTGATCGAACCGAGAAGACCGAGATCTTCGTTGAAGTTGATCAGACCGCGCAGGTAATACACGTAGTCGACATTCGGATGGTTCGGATGCAGCTTGATGAAGCGGTCACAGGCGGCGATCGCCGAGGCCGGCTCCTGATCCTTCCAATAGGCGTAGGCAATCTCGATCTGCGCTTGTTGGGCATAGCGACCGTAGGGGTAGCGCGACTCGAGCTTCTCGAAGTAGCCGATGGCCTTGGTGTAGGAGCCGTCGTTGAGCGCATCCTTGGCTTCGGCATAGAGCTTGTTGGCCGACCAGCCGACGGTCTCATCCTTGGTGTCGGGAAGAAGCCCACAGCCAGTGATCAGCAAGGCGAGGAAAAGGGCTGCGATAACCGCTAAACTACGCATGATGAAAAACCCACAGAAGAAAGAAGCACTGGCGGAGGAGGCAACGCGGAACGGCGAGCTTGCGGATTATAGCGCAAACCCCCGAATTGCCCTGAGCGTACCTGGCGATTGCAGCGGTCAACGGCTCGACCAGGTTCTTGCGCGCTTGCTCTCGCAGCACTCGCGCAGCCGTCTGCAGAACTGGATACGCGAGGGCCGCGTGACGGTAAGCGGTGAGTGCGTCGTCGAGCCGCGGCAGAAACTATGGGCTGGCGAAAGCATCGAAGTGGCCGAAGCGCCGGATGAGCGAGCCGAATCCTCGGCGCCCGAAGATATCCCCCTGCAGGTGGTGTATGAGGACGACTGCCTGATCGTCCTCAACAAGCCAGTCGGTTTGGTGGTTCATCCGGGTAACGGCAACTGGAGCGGGACTTTGCTTAACGCTCTGTTGCACTACGCGCCGCAACTCGACAAAGTGCCGCGGGCGGGTATCGTGCATCGGCTGGACAAGGATACCAGTGGGCTGATGGTGGTTGCCAAAACGCTCGAGGCGCAGACCGATTTGGTCAGACAGTTGCAGGCACGCTCCGTGAAGCGCTGCTATCAGGCCCTGGTGCGAGGCATCGTCGAGCGTGCGGGCAGCGTTGACGCTCCCATCGGCCGGCATCCGACTTTGCGCACCAGCATGGCCGTGGTGCGCACCGGCAAACCGGCACGTACGCACTACCGTGTTCTGGAGCCGTTTCTCACTTGCACGCTGATTGAATGCGCGCTTGAAACCGGGCGGACGCACCAGATTCGCGTGCACATGACTTCGATCGGGCATCCGCTGGTCGGCGACCCGACCTACGGCAGCGGCGCCAGCCGCGTGCCCCGCCTGGTAGAATTTCCGCGCCAGGCGCTGCACGCCTGTCGTTTGTCGCTGCTGCATCCGGGTACTGGCAAGACCATGCTCTGGCGCTCGGGCTTGCCAGACGATATGGCTGCCCTGATCGACAGCGTGCGACTGGAGGCGGTCACTGCGCGCGCTGGCGAGTGCGTCAGCGACGAAGAACTGGCAGATGATTGGGACAATGACGATTGGGGCAATTACGATGACGATGATGGCCCGGAATTAATGATCGTCAACGGCGATGGCGACGATGGCGATGGTGACGATGGCGATGGTGACGATGGCGATGGTGACGCCGAAGACGACGATGAGGACCTGGGTGAACAGTAAGGGCTGCTTGCTTCCCGACTGGCCGGTGCCGACGCGGGTGCGCAGCCTGATCACCAGCCGCGACGGTGGCGTGAGCCTTGCGCCGTACGCCAGCCTCAACCTTGGCGCCCACGTCGGTGACGATCCGCTCGCCGTTGCCGAGAATCGTCGCCGTCTTGCCGATCATCTGCCGGCATCGCCCTGCTGGTTGGAGCAGGTGCACGGCACGACCCTGGTGGACGCTGCCGGGCTTGGCGTGGCCGAGGTGCCGGTGGCCGATGGCGCATTTGCGCGTGCTCCCGGGGTCGTCTGTGCCGTGATGACGGCCGACTGTCTGCCGGTCTTGCTCTGCGACCAAGCGGGCAGCGTGGTTGCTGCGGTGCATGCGGGTTGGCGCGGTTTGCAGGCCGGCATCCTGGAACGGGCGGTGGAAGCGCTGGCTGTGCCCGCTGTGCGGGTGCTGGCCTACCTGGGTCCAGCCATCGGCCCGCAGGCCTTCGAGGTTGGTGAGGAGGTGCGTAACGCATTCCTCGCTGCACATCAGGAGGCCGTAGCGGCGTTCCTGCCGGCGCCGCAGCCGCCTGCACACAAATGGCTGGCCGACATCTATCTGTTGGCTCGGCAAAGTTTGCGCCGCGCGGGGGTCGACGCCATCTACGGTGGTGGCAGCTGTACGCTGCGGGAAGCACAGCACTTCTTTTCTTATCGGCGAGACGGTGTCACCGGGCGGATGGCAGCGCTGATCTGGTTGGCGGACGTTTAGCCCGCGATCGTCAGCGATCGTGTGGCTGTTTGGTTTCGCGGAAGCCATTGGCTGCATTGGCCGCATTGGTTTCATTGGCCTGGCGCGCCATTCTTGCGGCGCGACGACGCGTCGGGCCGCCGAAAAGCCAGATCAACAGCGCCGTCGGGAGCAAGCCGTAGAAGGTCAGGCTAAGTATCCCGGCGACGACGCTGCTTTCGGTCAGCGCCATTAGCACGGTGACGTACAGCCAGCCGATCACGATGATATACATGCCGGCATTATAGAGCGGCAGGGCGCCTTGGGGCCATGCCCGGTGGTCGGCGGAGGCGCTTGCTCGGCAGGATCGCGTCGCCGTGGGAGCGAGGATGGCCAATTGTCGAGCATTGACAGCCTGGATGCTGCGATGCAGAATCGGCAACGCTTGGGCCTTGTCGTTTGCCTCGCAGCTGTCAGTTCCATGCCTGTGTGGAGCAGCCGATGTCGTCCGCGAGCCGGTGCTCGGCCTCAGTCGCTGTGCGCTTCCTGAGCCTTACCGCGACGTTCCCGTTCTGTGTTGAGCGCGGATTGGCCAACTTCGACGCTCAGGGCCTCGTCAACAGCCGATCGTCGTGGGAGAATGCCGGTTGGCCTTTTTCGCAGGCGGTTCGCGAGAACCCGGGGAAATCGTCGGGGCTTGTCTGCTAGCCCTGCAGGATCGACGAGCTATGCCGAAGCGAGGTGAGGTGCCCGCCTGGCTCGGTCAGCAGGTGTTGTAATCGTGGTGGTGGATTGCCGCCAATCGTTTCATTCGTCAACAGGAAAGGAAGAGTTATGACGCAACGTGTTGCTTTGGTTACAGGTGCCATGGGTGGGCTTGGCACTGCTATCTGCCAGGAATTGGCGAAAGCCGGTCACAAGGTGGTTGCTGCCTACCATCCGGAGTTCGATAAGCCGGACGAGTGGAACAAAGCCATGGCCGAGGCCGGCTTCAACGATTTCATCTGTGTTGCCGGCGACGTCGCCAACTTCGAGTCCTGCGTGGCCATGGTCGCCGAGGCTGAAGCCAAGGCAGGTCCGGTCGACATTCTGGTCAACAACGCCGGAATTACGCGCGACAAGATGTTCGGGAGGATGGAGGAGGCGCAGTGGAATGCGGTGATCGCGACGAATCTGTCGAGCCTTTTCAACATGACCAAGCAGGTTTCGACGAAGATGGCCGAGCGTGGCTGGGGACGGATCATCAACATCTCCTCGGTCAATGGGCTGCGCGGCCAGGCCGGTCAGACCAACTACTCGGCGGCCAAAGCCGGCGTGATTGGCTTCAGCAAGGCGCTCGCCGCCGAACTCGCCGCCAAGAACGTTACGGTCAATGCCATCTGCCCGGGCTACGTGGCGACGCAGATGGTTCTGGCCATCAAACCGGAGATCCTGCAGAGCATCATCGACACCGTGCCGATGAAGCGCCTGGCCAAGCCGGAAGAGATCGGTGGCGCATGTGCCTATCTGGCTTCGGACATTGCCGGCTTCATGACCGGTTCGACGATGAACATTTGCGGTGGTCTCTACTACCAGTAAGTGATTTTTTGCTGCCCCTTGCTCAAGACAGGCCCCGCGAGGGGCCTGTTTTTTTTTGCTAAGGATTTTTGCTAAGGTATAATTGTGCTGCACCGCACCATGAAGCGCGAGGCTGCGCTCGTCGAATTACCTGCAGATGGAGGAAGTGTCGTCATGCCCGAGCAGCTGCGACTGATCAAGAAGTACCCGAATCGTCGCCTTTACGATACCAAGACCAGCGCCTACATCACGCTGACCGATGTAAAGGACCTTGTCCTGTCCCGTGAGGCTTTCAGTGTTCTGGATGCCAAGACCGGCGAAGACATTACGCGCTCGATCCTGCTGCAGATCATTCTTGAGGAGGAAGCGTCGGGCGCGCCGCTGTTTACGGCTGATCTTCTGGCGCAAATGATCCGCTTCTACGGTCATGCGATGCAGGGCATGCTCGGCAAGTACCTGGAGACGAGCGTCAAGTCCTTTGTCGATTTCCAGAAGAAGTTGCAGGAGCAGTCGCAGTCCCTCTACGGGGAAAGCAACAGCCAGATGCAGAACGACATGTGGTCGCAGTTCATGAATTTCCAGGGACCGGCGATGCAGACGATGATGACCACCTATATGGAGCAGAGCCGGAAGATGCTTCATCAGATGCAGGACCAGCTCAAAACGCAGACTCGCACGCTCTTCAACGGCATACCGCTGTCCGGGTTTCCCGCCGATTCCACCAAACAGCCGCACGACTCCGAACAAAAATAAGGGCGTCCTTGTGATCGCGGCAGGGCCTTGCTGCAAGGCATTGTCGCTGATTAACGGCAAAAAGCGCCTGACTACTTGCGTAGCCAGGCGCTGTTTCGTGGTGCCGCGCTGCTTGCCGCTTAGCGCAAGAGCGAGATGAAGGTCGCGGCGATGATCGCCGAAGTGATCACCCCACTGATGCTGGCTCCCAGTGCATGCGGCATGATGATCGCACTCGGGTTGGCGGCCATCGCCACTTTCTGGACGATCTTGGCGGTGGTCGGTACGCAGCTCACGCCCGCAATTCCGACGATCGGGTTGAACTTGCCGCCGCTCCAGAAGTACAGAATGTAACCCCCCGCCAGACCGCCAAGCGCCGAAACTCCCAGAGCCAGCATGCCCAGAAGCAGCAGCTTCAGGACCGTTGGGTCGAGCAGCGTGTTGGCTTCACAGAGAACGCCCAAGGTCAGGCCGAGGAAGAAAGTGGCCCCGTAGAGGAAAGTTTCGCCGAGCAGCTTGGCGAAGTTCTCGAGGCCGCTTTCACGCACCGCGACGCCAACAAACAGCGAGAAGAACAAGGGCGCAGCCACCGGAAAGAGCAGGCACAGCAGCGTGCAGGCGACGACGGCAAAGATCAGCTTCTGCGAACGGCTGATCCTCGGCCCCTGATCGGCGGCCATGCTGATGCCGCGGATGTGCTTCGGTACCAGCCACTTGATCATGTACGGGTAGACGCCGTAGGTCAGACCGAGGTAGAGGTAGCCCACGACGGTGATCGACACGAACAGATGCTTGGCGAGAACCAGTGAAGTGAACAGCACCATCGGCCCGTCGGCGCCGCCGATGGTGGCGACCGACGCTGCTTCGGGTGCCGTGAGGCCGAGAGCAATGGCGAAGGGGAAGACCACGAAGGTGCCGAGTTCGGCGAACAGGGCGATGAACATGCTCTGGAAGGGGCGTGCCATGACGTAGCCGACGTCCAGAAGCACGCCGATACCCATGAACACCAGACAGGCGATCAGTCCGTTGCTGAAGGTGAGCGTGTATATCGGTTGCAACCAGTCGATCTGCAAAATGTTGATCAACTGGATCGGGTCGGTAATCAAGGGGTCGACGAAGAGCGTTCCCGGCTTGCCGCCTTCGAGGAACATCACCGCGGCGTTTACCGAGGACATGCCCATGCCCATCGGAATCATCAGCAGGGGTTCCAGGACGTTCCGTGAGCCCAGATAGATGAGCAGGAAGCCCAGCAACATCAGGAAGATACGCCCCATCATGATCTGCGGCTCGGCGGCGATCAGAGTGGCTACACCCTGGAACAGATCGAGAAAATTTATGCTTTCCATGCGCTTCAGTCCTCGTGCCTAGCCGCAGCGCCCACCGATCCGCTTGTCGGCGTGCAAACCGACTCGCGGAGCAGGTGGGGTGTCGGGTGTCGGCTGATATCCGCTCACGCGATTGTCAACAGGGGCTGTCCGCCCTCGATGGGATCGCCGGCGGCGACCAGAACTCGCGTCACTTGGCCGGCACGAGTCGCCATCACCGGTGTCTTCATTTTCATGGCTTCCAGGACCATCAGTCGGTCACCAGCGGCTACCGACTGACCCACCTTGACGAGGACTTCAACGACGGTGCCACCCATCCCGGCAAGGATATCGCCGTCACCAGCGCCAGCTGCGGCGGACGGCAGGGTGGCTACCGCAGGAGCTGGCGCGTTACCCCCGGCCTGTGGCGCGGCGGCGACGGCCGCGGGTGCTGCTGATGGCGCCGATTGGCCGGCATTGAGTTCCAGTACACTGACGTCGTATTCGCGTCCGTTGACCGTGACCTTGAATTGTCTGGGCATGTTTTGCTCCTGTTAGCGGTGGCTTCGGCCGGGAGCGTGCCCCGGCGTATGTGATGAATGTTGGGCGGCGCGACCGCCGACTGCCCAGCCGTGACTGGGTTGTGAAATGCGCAAGATGCGGTGCGGGCCGATGGCCGCGAAGATCGCCGCCGACAAGACCGCGACGTCTTCGTCCGGAACGCCGAGGAGCACTGGGCAAACGTCTCCGGTCGGGATGTCGACCGCTGGGCGTTTTTCCATCCTGCCGGTCACTACAACCAGCACTTTGATCAGTACGGCGACGACCAACGACACCACAATGGCGATGCCGTAGACCTGTAGCGATGTGATGATAGCTGCTGTAAGCATGGGTTTCTTCTTCCTTCCGCCAGTTACATGGGGATGTTGCCGTGTTTCTTGGTCGGCCTGAGTTCATGCTTGTCGAGCACTTTGCGCAGCGCCAGGGCAACCATCCAGCGGGTATCCTGTGGCTCGATGACGTCCGTAATGTAGAAGTTGCTGGCCGACACGTACGGCGAGGCGAACTTTTCGCGGTATTCCTGCGCCATTTCCGCGGCTTTTGCCGATTGATCGTCTGCCGCCGCGATTTCCTTGCGATAGAGAATTTTGACCGCCGCTTCGGCCCCCATGACGGCAATCTCGGCCGTTGGCCAGGCGAAGACCATGTCCGCGCCCATTTCCTGACTGCACATGGCGAGATACGAGCCCCCGTAAGCCTTGCGCAGGATGATCGTGATTTTCGGGGTGGTGCAGGAGCCGTAAGCAAACAGCATTTTCGCGCCATGGCGAATGATGCCGCCACGCTCCTGCTCGACGCCGGGCAGGAAACCGGGAACATCGACCAGGGTCACGACCGGTACGTTGAAAACGTTGCAGGTGCGCACGAAACGCGCCACCTTGTCGGCGGCATTGAGGTCGAGGGCCCCGGCCATGACCATTGGCTGGTTGGCGACCAGGCCGACGACGACGCCGCTGATGCGCGCGAAGCCGACAATGATGTTGCGGGCAAAGCCCGCATGGACTTCGAGCAGCTCGCCACTGTCCACCAGACGGCGAATGACGGCGTACATGTCGAGCGGTTCCGACGGGCTATCCGGGATGCAGTCGTTGATACCCGGGTCTTCCATCTCCTCGATCGGCACCGACAGGTCGTGCGGCGGGTCCTCGGTATTGTTGGACGGCAGGTAGGAGAGCAGTTGCTTGACCACGCCGATGGCGTGCTGGTCATCGTCGGCAATGAAGTGGGCATTGCCACTGATCGTGGCGTGCATCTCGGCACCGCCGACTTCGGCCATCGTCGTCGCGCGTCCGGTCACTGCTTTGATGACCTGCGGACCGGTCAGGAACATGTGCGCGTTTTCGCGAGTCATGATCACGAAATCCATCAGCGCCGGCGAGTACGCCGCGCCACCCGCACAGGGACCACAGATCACCGCGATCTGCGGCACGACGCCGGAGAGCAGCACGTTCGAGTAGAAGACGTCGCCGTAGCCGGAGAGTGCATCGACACCTTCCTGAATACGCGCGCCGCCTGAATCCTTGAAGGCCACCACCGGTACGCCGTTTTTGAGGGCGTGGCGCATGGTACGGTTGATTTTTCTGGCCTGCATCTTGCCAAGCGTTCCAGCGACGACACTGAAATCCTGGCTGAAAGCGGCGACCTGCATGTCACCAACGTAGCCGGTTCCGCAGACTACGCCGTCGGCGGGTAGCGTTTTCTCCGCCATGCCGAAGTTGGTGGCACTGTGCGAGGCATGCAGGCCGAGTTCCTGAAACGTTCCCTCGACAAAGAGGGTTCCAAGGCGTTCGCGAGCCGACAGCAAACCCTTGGCGTGCAGCGCTTCCAACTTCTCTGGGCTGACGTTTTCCGCCAGCTGTGTGCGCTTGCTGCGCAGCTTGTCTATTAATTCCGGTCGTATCGTCATCTGGAATCCTAACGGGTGGCTAAGTTTGAACTGTTGGAACGAACTCGCAGCAGCGGGGCTGGCGACTTTCCGGCAGCGTAGTATCCACACTTTTGTAGGTGCTGGCTAGTGGTTGTGAAAATCATTCGCAAAGCACCCCCCAACCGGAAAGATTGCCTCCCGGGAGCGGCTCGCGCTGGCTGCAGCAGGTCGTCGTTGGCCCGGCCGAAAGTGCCGATCGGCGGGGTCGTGCCTGTGCTGGCAGGAAAAAAACCGAGAGCTGGAGGTTTGCGCGTCGCGCGGGGAAGCGGGGGCATCGCACGCGTAGTCGGCGTACAATTCGCCGTGGCCGGCCCTGGCCTTGCCGGGCGGGGTTGGACGGGCAAACGTATTGCGCTGCTAAGACGCAAAAAAAGCCCTGAATAATCAGAGCTTCTGTTGTTTAAGACTGGTGCCCAAGAGAGGAATCGAACCTCCACGGTGTTGCCACCACTAGGACCTGAACCTAGCGCGTCTACCAATTTCGCCACCTGGGCATTTCCAGAGAGGCCGAATTCTATAGGAACAAGAGTAAATGTCAATAAGCAAATTGTCTGCAATTCGACGCGCGGATCCCTATCTTGAGCGCGAGCTGAAGACCTATGAACAGCCCTTGCCGTCGCGTGAGTACATCCTGCAGCTCCTCGAGCAGGAGGGCAAGCCGGTGAGTTTCGACGCGCTGTGCGTCTTGCTCGACATTCGCAAACACGAGCTGGAGCTCCTGCAGCGCCGCTTGCGGGCGATGGAGCGCGAAGCACAGCTGCTGCGTAACCGCAAGGGCTCGTTCATTCTGCCCGAACGCGCCAGCCTGATTGCCGGCCGTATCGAGGGACATCCGGATGGTTACGGCTTCCTGGTTCCCGACGATGCCGGCGAGGACCTGTTTCTCGAAGCCAGGCAGATGTCCAAGGTGCTGCATGGCGACCGTGCCCTGGTGCGTGTCGTCGGTGTCGATCGCAGGGGGCGCCGCGAAGGCGTGATCGTTGAAGTTCTCGAACGGGCGAACAGCAGGGTCGTTGGCCGGGTGCTGGTCGAGCACGGGATTACCCTGGTCGTTCCCGAGAATCGGCGCATCAACCAGGACATTCTGGTGACGCCGGACAGCAGGAGCGGCGTACGCACGGGCGAGGTGGTTACCGTCGAGATCATCGAGCAACCGGATCGCCATTCGAAGCCGATCGGACGCATCGTCGAAGTGCTCGGCAACTACGCCGATCCGGGCATGGAGATAGAAATCGCTTTGCGCAAGCACGAGTTGCCTTTCGAGTTCTCCAGTGGTGCCCTTGCAGAGGCGGCGGCGCTGCCGGACGTGCTCCGGCCCTCCGACGGCGAAGGAAGAAGGGATCTGCGCGTGCTGCCTCTGGTCACCATCGATGGTGAGACGGCAAGAGATTTCGACGATGCGGTTTTCGCCGAACGCAAGGGCGCTGGCTGGCGGCTGGTGGTGGCAATTGCCGACGTCAGCCACTATGTGCGGCCAGGGACAGCGCTCGATCGTGAGGCGAGCGAGCGCGGCAATTCGGTCTATTTTCCGCGCCGGGTGATTCCGATGCTGCCGGAAAAACTTTCGAATGGCCTGTGTTCGCTGAAT
>QPGA01000071.1 GCA_003332265.1 Candidatus Accumulibacter meliphilus | reverse complement strand
ATCCTGGGTAGCGATGTTCATGGCGACCGTCGCACTGGCGGTGGCAATGATCCCGGAGGGCCTGCCGGCGGTGCTCACCATCACCCTGGCCATCGGCGTCGGGCGCATGGCGCAACGCCACGCGATCATCCGCCGCCTGCCCGCGGTTGAGACACTGGGCAGCACGACCGTGATCTGTTCAGACAAGACCGGCACCCTGACACGCAACGAGATGACCGTACAGAAGCTGTTTGCGGGGGGCGCTCAATTCGACCTGACCGGCGTCGGTTACGGCCCTGAAGGTAGCCTGCAGCAGCAAGGGCTGGCCGTCAAACCCGGCAATCATCCTGCCCTGCTGGCGCTGCTGCGCGCCGGCCTGCTCTGCAACGACTCGCTGCTACGTGAAAAGGATGGCCACTGGCAGATCGAGGGCGACCCCACCGAGGGTGCGCTGCTGGTAGCGGCGCGCAAGGCCGGTCTGGATACACAGGAGGCCCTGGCCAGCGCGCCGCGCCTCGATGCGGTGCCGTTCGAATCGCAGCATCAGTACATGGCCAGCCTGCACGCCGGCGGGTCGCGAATGATTTACATGAAGGGCTCGGTGGAGAGCGTGCTGGCGCGCTGCAGCGGCGCACTGGACGGCGGAGCGCAAACGGTGACGCTCGAGCCCGAGGTGGTGCTCGCGCAGGTGGAGGCAATGGCCGCGGCCGGGCTGCGCGTGCTCGCTTTCGCCCAGCGGCCGGCGAGCAAGGATCAGGAGACGCTCGACCATCAGGACCTGGCCGAGGAGATGACCTTCGTCGGCCTGCAGGGAATGATCGACCCGCCACGCGAGGAAGCGATCAGGGCGGTCGCGGAGTGTCGCGACGCCGGCATTCGCGTCAAGATGATCACCGGCGACCATGCAGTCACCGCAGCCGCCATCGCCGGCCAGATTGGCCTCGATCAGCGCGCCACTCCGGGCACTGCTCCGGCGGCGCTGACCGGCACCCAACTGGCGACCCTCTCCGACAGCGAGTTGACCGCTGCGGCGAACGATACGGCGGTGTTCGCGCGCGTCACTCCCGAGCAGAAGCTGCGCCTCGTGCAGGCGCTGCAGACGCGCGGCGAGGTGGTGGCGATGACCGGCGACGGGGTCAATGACGCACCCGCCCTGCGCCGTGCGGACATCGGCGTGGCGATGGGGATAACCGGCACCGAAGTGGCCAAGGAAGCGGCGGACATGGTGCTCACCGATGACAACTTCGCCACCATCGCCGCCGCCGTCGAAGAGGGACGAGGGGTCTTCGACAATCTGACCAAGTTCATCACCTGGATCCTGGCGACCAACGCCGGTCAGGGACTGGTGATCGTCGTCGCGGTGCTCCTCGCCCAGCCGCTGCCGGTCCTGCCCGTGCAGGCGCTGTGGATCAATATGACCACGGCGGTCTTCCTCGGGCTGGCACTGGCCTTCGAGCCGAAGGAACCGCATCTGATGAGCCGTCCGCCACGCGCTCCCGGCTCGCCGATCCTGAATGGCGAGCTGGCGCTGCGTATCGCGATGGTCGGCGTGATGCTTTTGGTCGGCGCCTTCGGGCTGTTCGAGTGGGCCCTGCTACGCGGCGCCAGTGAAGATCAGGCGCGCACCATCGCGGTCAACGTGTTTGCCGTCGGGCAGTCCTTCTACCTGCTCAACTGTCGCTCACTGCGCTGGTCGATGTTCCACCTCGGATTGCTGAGCAACCCGTGGATCTGGGCCGGCATCAGCACCATGATGCTCGCCCAGCTCATCTTCACCTACCTGCCGCTGTTCAACCGCCTGTTCCACACCGCGCCGATTGCCGCCTTCGACTGGTTGCCGATCATTGCTGTCGGACTGACGATCTATCTGGCGATGGAACTGGAGAAGGCCTACCGGCGCCGGAGCCATGTTCTGTCGCGGTCGGCGCGACCGGTGGTGCGATGAGCTGCGAGGCGGACCGATCAACAATCAACGCGGGCGTGTTCCGGGTCAAGCGCTCGGCGCCCGGTGGCTGCCCCCCTACTGGACTGAAATTTATGGGCAAGTTCTTGCTTTCCCTGGCCATTGCTGCCGCACCAAGCCTGTCGAACGCCATCGAGGAACCCTCCTATGAAATCGAGCGAAAGATCGGCGAAGTGGAAATCCGGCGCTACGCGCCGTATGTTGTAGCGGAGGTGATCATCAACACGCCGGCCGAAGACGCAGGCAGTGAAGCGTTCCCGATCCTTGCCGGCTACATTTTCGGCAAGAACAAGGGCTCGACGAAGTTCGCCATGACCGCACCGGTGACCCAGGCTCCAGAGCCCATGCGACTCGAAATGACCGCACCGGTGACCCAGGCCGCTGCCCCGGGTGGTTATCGGGTGCAGTTCGTATTGCCCAGCGAGGTGACGCTCGACATGGCGCCAGAACCGGACGATGCGCGGGTGCATCTGCGCGAAGTGCCAGCAAGCACCGTCGCGGTGATTCGCTACTCAGGCTTCTGGACCCAGGCCAATTACGATGAGCACCTCGCCGAACTCGAAACCGCCTTGCATACGGCAGACGTGAGCTCGCTCGGAGAACCCGTCCTGGCGCGTTACAACCCTCCTTTCATGCCGTGGTTCCTGCGCCGCAACGAGATCTGGTTGAAGCTCAAGTGAGGTTTGTCTCAATGGCCCTCAGGCTTCCATGAGCATTTGACGCCATGTCTGCCAGCAGAGACCTGTTGCGTGATGGCGCGTGCCGCCGTCATGCACGACGGAACTCTGTTCTGGCCAGGGTGGTCGGTGGCGTGCTCGGAAAAAAGTTTTTTTAATCGTTTCAACAAGGAGAGAAGAATGCGAAATTATCCGATCGATAGTACGGAAGCCATGGCACGGATCGTCGCCCTCGCGCTGCTCGCTGATGGCGCGCTCGACCACAGCGAAGTCGCGGCACTCGAAAAGCACGAACTTCGCGAGAATCTGGACCTTCCCGCCGAGACCCTTGAGCGAGTCATACATGAATTCTGTAATGACCTGATGCAAACTGCCCGCGCGCCGAATATCGGCCAGATCGAGCTCGATTTGCAATTGGTTGATCACCTGCTGGATGACATTCAGTCGCCTGAGCTGCAAAAAAAGGCCTTGACCGCGATCGTCGACATCGTCAATGCGGACGGTAGCCTCAACTCCGGAGAAGCCATTCTGATATCGCAGGCCATGAGTCGCTGGGGGCTTGAACTGCAGCGGGTGACACACATCGAGGTGCGCGAGGCAAAGCACTTGTCGCCGATCGTTCCAGGGCAGGTTCAGGTGGCTGAAGCCTGATTGACTGAACAGCAAAATGGGCAAGAAAGACGCCGGTCACGGCTTCGATCAAGCGATCACGACCATTCGGCGGGGACTGGAAATCCCCGCCGCGTGCAAGCCAGCGCAGAAAATCCCTGGCACTGTTTGCTTTCCGCCTGCAGTGGCTTTGCTTGCTGCCGATTGTCACGGCCTTCGACCTGCCCTGGCAGTTCACGAGGGTGAGCGGGTAGAAGCTGGGCAGGCGCTGTTTATCGGACAAGGATCGCCCGGGAGTGGTTTTCGCTGCGCCATGCGCGGCCACCGTAGCGGAGATCCGGCGCGGCGCACAACGTGTCTTTCAGGCCTTGGTGCGGGAGACCAATGCCAGCGCCAGCAACAGTCCGGCCTTGAGACCAGAGCGAGAAAGCATCCTGCTCGACGATTTCGGCGCTTGAACAGCGCCACAGGCGCCGCAAAGGAGCACCATGACGCTTCTCGATACCTTCTGGTCGCGTGTCGCCGCGACGTTGGCCGTAATTGTGCTGGCAGGACTAGGGCTGGCACTCGGCATGCTGGTCGACCGTTGGCCACCGCGTGGAAGTTGCGGTGGTCTAGCGAGTGGCGCCTGTGCCTGTGTGACCGGTGAACCGCCTGCGCGATGTCAGCCCGCCTCCACCGAATCGGCACTACCAGTGGCAGCCCGTTCCCCGTCGGGAAACACTTGACCCAGTTCTCTCACTTCTTGGGCTGCGTGGATACCAGCCAGTAGGTAAGACCGAGCGCCAGCAAAATAGCTGCTATGCCGTAGAGATACTCGGCTCGCAAGGTACTCAAGTCAAGCACGATCACCTTACGGGCGATGGCCATCAGTGCAGTTGCTACGACAAGCTGGACGTGGATAACGTCGTCGCGTAGATAGAGAGTGATATTGACTAGGATTTCGATGGCGATCAGCACTGCCAGAAAGGCCGCGAAGACGACAAAAATATCATTGAGGTCAAGAAGCAGCACCGGCGGACTTGACAACGCCTTGTAGAGGACTAGCACCACATCGGCAACGCACCACAGGATTACCAGCGTCATCAGGACGGCCAGCAAGCGGATAGCTTGACGGATGACCATATTCAATCCCCGTACCAATGGGTCGTCGTGTTTCTCCGAAAGATGATCGTCGTGAAGCGCCGACCCATTTTCCTCTGACATGTTCATGGCCCCTTGACCGTTGGTTGAATGATGACCGGACAATGCGTGCTCCAAAGTCACATCGGCAAGTATCCTTAACTGCCATAGCCGAAGTCAACCAAGAAATTCTCCTTGCCAACGGCCTTCGACGGTGATGAAGCAAGCTGGGGAAGCCAGTTTTTTCTGGAGACGTTCCATCCTCTCTTCAGCTTCCCGAGTTGACTCTAGTTCGACGATCACTCCTCCCCTAATACCGCTTGGACGTCGCCGATCTCTCGCGGGCTGTCGGTGGGTTGAACGGGCTGAGCGGAGGGCTATACGAACCGTTCCGGCCGTTGACGGTGGATTCGTGCCTTTTGGTGACCGGTTCGGCGCCCCCCCCAGGGGCTGCCCGTCGTTCGCACAGCTCGGCTTGGCGAGGTGAATGACCCCTGCCTAAGAGTGGCCGTCCGCACAGTGTGGCGCCAATGACCGCTCAGGCCGCCTTCCAGAGCGTGGTCTGGCCGGGCCATCCGACCGGTCTGCGGCGACTGCGGCCGTTCGCAAGCGTCGGAGACAGTTTTCTGGCACGACCCATTCTACGACCTACTCTCAACTCTCTCGGAAAATTTCAGAAACCGTGACCCATCCCCGGTTCTCCAGAACCTCAATTGCAAGGCCTACGCTCAAGTCCGGCGATAGCGGCGCTGACGTGATCCTGCCTTGGGACACTGCGGCCTGGGCGACATTTTCGCCTCAATCGCCCGCCTCTTGGCTCTCCCATCCGAACAATCGAGCATTCCGTTGTATGCATCTCATTGATCGCCAAATCTCACATTTGAACAAATGGCCGCCTACAAGCCGTTCAGAAGTAGCCACCAAGGATCTAATGATCTTGTGGAGCGACCTGGCATGCATTTTCCAAAGCCTGCCTGATTGGGGCCGGAATTTCTGTTGCCTTGCGCGTTTGTGGGTCAAAGAAGACTTCTACCGTGTCATACGTGGCATGCACTTCCTTCGTGTCGACATGCAGCATTCGCTCGGTAAAAGTACAACTCTTGCGGCCGATACGGGTCAGCGAACTATCTACCATAATCAAATCCCCTGCCAGCAGTTCCTGCAAAAACTGCACCGTCGCAGAAGCGGTTACCGTATGGACTCCAAACTC
Organism: Candidatus Accumulibacter meliphilus; assembly: GCA_003332265.1. GTDB lineage: Bacteria > Pseudomonadota > Gammaproteobacteria > Burkholderiales > Rhodocyclaceae > Accumulibacter > Accumulibacter meliphilus. The sequence continues at coordinate 8,174 of QPGA01000071.1, read as the reverse complement.
GTCCTGCATTTTCTTGTGACTCCCCCAGTAGAGCGGCCAAAGATGAAATGCAGCGTCATCGAAAAAATGGCTGTACCAACGGACATTCATATGGCCGAAGTTGTCGCAATACCACGGATGTACAACTCCGCGCAGGATTTCTATGGGTTCAGACATACTTGTTCTCCAGTGTTTTTTTGTCTTTAAATGCGACGCTATCCATGTATGAGATTGGTCCTCTGCCGACCGAGCGCTACCCGTGGCTCATGGTACCGCAAAGCGGGATTGGCACGCATCCAGGCTTACTGGCCAAGCGTTCGCTTTGGCCGGGCGAGCATCTGCGCGGTCGCCGCATGCTCGGTCCGCTCGACGTCGTGCAGCGTTTGTGCGGGCGACGCTGACGGCCCTACGTAGGCAGCATGACCGTCAGGCAGCAACTGTATCCGCTCACCCTGCTGACTGCGGAGCGCGGGATCGACAGTAAGCGCCACGTCGACAGCCCCCTGCGTATCGTGAACGATTTTGCGGGGTGTGGGCTTGAGGGCTTGACCATCGACAGGCGCCTGTACACGCGGCCAGCGGAATCGTCCGCTGCGCCGGACTTCGCTGCTGCCTTCCGAGGTGGCTGCGGCGGAGAAAACTTGGGGATCGTCAGTTTCTCGGCGCCTGGGTGGGGTGGATCCGAGTATTGCGTGTGTGTGCGTGCGTGCTTGCGTCCGCGCCGACACACCGTCATTGCGAGGAGGCGCACCCGACGCGGCAATCCCGAGGTTTGCCTTTTCGTGTGGTCACGCTGTCAATGTGGCGGGACATAGTGAGACGATGGAACTGGATTGCCACGTCGGCTGCGCCTCCTCGCAATGACATGCGGGCTGGTGTGGCGGTCTCACGAGCCAGACGCCAAGCATGGCTGAAGTACTGCCGACGCACCTCGCCGGCGACGCTTGGCGTCTCAGCGCTTCTTTCTCGCAGCCATCAGCTCATGCAGCGTCCGCGCCGCCGGTTTCATCGGTGTGCGGCTGACGGTCCAGCCGCCCTGCATCGGCGGGGTCAGCGCACGAAAGCGCGTCGCCAGCCAGCCAAAGGCGCGATACAGCGCGGGGCGCGTGTACAGCGCCGCCCAGCCCGACCAGATGGCATCGACCAGGCGGCTCTTGGCAGCGCCCTGACCGCGCAGCGCTGCATGTCCGGGGCGCGCATCATGCTGCGCTTCCTCGCGCAGGCGGACCAGCAGTTCGGGAATCGGGATGCGCACCGGGCAGACTTCGCCGCAGGCGCCGCAGAGGCTGGAAGCGGTCGGCAGGACGTGCGTGGCATTCAGGCCGAGCATGTGCGGCGAGATGATTTCGCCGATCGGCCCGGGATAGGTGGTGCCGTAGGCGTGGCCGCCGATACGTGTATACACCGGGCAATGATTCATGCATGCGCCGCAGCGGATGCACTGCAGGGTCGAGCGCAGCTGCTCGTCGCCGTAGGCCTGCGTGCGCCCGTTGTCGACCAGCACCAGGTGCATCTCGCCGGGGCCATCCTTCTCGCCGGGCTTGCGCGGCCCGCTGATCATGTTGAAGTAGGTGGTGATCGCCTGCCCGGTCGCCGAGCGCGTCAACAGGCCGAACAGTGGCGGCACGTGTTCGAGCTTCTCGACCACTTTTTCGATGCCGGTGATGGCGATATGCACGTCGGGGACGGTGGTGCACATGCGCCCGTTGCCTTCGTTCTCGACCAGGCACAGAGTGCCGGTTTCGGCGACGGCGAAGTTGACCCCGGAGAGGCCGACCTCGGCGTTCATGAACTTCTCGCGCAGGACGGCGCGGCCAATGCCGATCAACTCATCGACCGATTCGGTGTAGCCGGCGCCAGGCACCTTGTCGGCGAAGAGGCGGGCGATCTGCTCCTTGGTCTTGTGTATCGCCGGCATGATGATGTGCGAAGGCTTCTCGCCGTCGAGCTGGACGATGTACTCGCCCATGTCGCTCTCCAGGGCGTCGATACCGGCAGCGGCCATGGCATGGTTGAGCTCGACTTCCTCGCTGACCATCGACTTGCCCTTGACCATCAGTTTCGTTGAATGGCGCTGCGCAATGCCGACGATGATCGCGCAGGCTTCTTCGCCGTCCTCGGCCCAATGCACCTGCACGCCATTGTCGGTCAGCTTGTGCTCGAGTTGTTCGAGCAGCTCCGGCAGCCGCGCCAGACTGTACTTGCGGATGTGTTCGGCGAGCGAACGCTGACGTTCGAGCGCTTCAGGATTGGGGAACTGCCCGGCGCGCTTGCTGATCAGGAAGTCCATCGCGCCGCGAAAACTCTTGCGCAGATGCGCATCGGCAACGGCGACGGAAGCACGCTGCTTGAATTCGCTGGCCGGAACGAAGTTGAGCTGCTGGCTATTATTCATGGCCCTTCCTCCGCGTTGACCTCGTTGACCTCGCTAACCTCGCTAAGCTCGTTGTCCAGCAACAGCACCACCAGCTCCTTCGGACCGTGCGCGCCGTAGGCGAGAGTGACCTGAATGTCGGCAGTCTTCGAGGGACCGGAGACGAGCAGCGCGTTGGTCGGCATGCTCTCGCTCCAGCGTTGCGCGCACATGGCGTCGAACAGCGTGTCGTGGAGCTGGTCGGCGTCGAGCAGCGCGAAATGGATCGGTGGCACCAGCGACATCAGGCGCGGTTCGTTGGCGTCCGGCCAGATGATCAGCGTGCCGGTTTCGGCGATACCGCCGCGCGTCGATGTCAGGCCGGCATCGGTGTCGTCGAAGAGTTCCTTCTTCCACTCGCCGACCGGGCGGTCGTAAGGCTTCAGCCCCGCAATACCGGCCGCCTTCAGCGCTTCGGCGTGCGCACTCGCTTCGCCGTAGAGCAGCGAGCGCACGCCCTTGGCGGCACAGATCTCGCGCAGCTTTTGTGGCCAGTTGTCGTGCGTGACGCGCACCACTTCACCGTGCCAGAACGCCATTTTTTCGCAGAACAGCTCGATTCTCGCCGTACGCGTGCTGGCTGGCGTGGCCGCGCGGATGGCGTCATAGAAAGCAGGCACAGCGGGCGCCAGCGGCACCCTGCCTTGTGGCGCGGCGCGCAGGCGCTGCAGGATGTTGGCACGCGCGCTCATTGCCGCCCTCCTTCGCCGCTCGTCCGCTGCCACAGGAAAGTCGCCAGGTGCTGCCCCTGAAAACCATCGCGCCGCTTCTGCAGCGTGTGGTTCAGGCTGAGCATGCAGCCGCAGTCGGCCGACAGGAAAGTCTCCGCACCGGTCTCCTTGAGCGCATCGACCTTGTCGCCAGCCATCGCCGACGAGATCGCCGGGTGCTTGAGCGAGAAAGTGCCACCGAAGCCGCAGCATTCCGATTCGTGCTCGTGCATCACCACCTCGACCGCCCCCAGCTGCGCCAGCAGCGCGCGCCCATGCTCGTGCGTGCCCATCTCGCGCCGCGCCGCACAGGAAGTATGCAAGGCGACACGTGCCGGCACACCCTGGTCTGCCAGACTGACTTTGGCAACATGCACCAGGAACTCGCTGAGTTCGAACACCCGTTCGGCAAGCGCGTTCGCCTGCGCGCGCAAGCGCGGATCATCGGCAAACATCTCGGGATAATGATGGCGCATGGTGCCGGCACAGGAACCGGAAGGAACGATCACCGGCCACGCTTCCGGAAAGAGCTGCAACTGCGCCAGGGCAACGGCGCGTGCCTGCTCGGGAAAACCACTGCTGTGCGCCGGCTGCCCGCAGCAGGTCTGGTCGGCCGGAAAAAGGACCTCGATTCCTTCGCGCTCGAGCAAGCGAAGAGCGTCCATGCCCGCCTCCGGGCAAAACATATCAATCAGACAGGTTCCGAAAAGGTAGACCTTGGCCGGCTTGTCCGGGTAGTGGCGGGGGCCTGCTGCATCCATGGCTGTCTCCTGTGCTCTTGTCGGCGAAAAGTGGTAAATCCGCAAGTGGTAAGACCAATTCCCCAATACACTAATTGCAGCCCCTGCCTTTGTCAATCGCCTGCCGCTCAGCGCAGCCATTGCGCCCCGATTAGCGGCAATGCGTAGGGGATTCGTAGGCAATTCCTAGCGCCGTAAGGTTAAACTGGCACGCCATACGCGGGGCAGCAACGCAAGCCGCCAAAAGTCTGTAGACTTCCTGACGAAACGAACCGGTAAGACCACTTTAACGGCGGAATGATTTCGGCGAACCCGCCAGGGACATCAACAGATCAGCATGAATTTTGCCAAGCTCCAGCTCCCGCGCATTCCTGACGCCGTCGCCCATCAGATCGAAACGCGCATTCTCGAGGGCTCCCTCAAACCCGGCGACCGCCTGCCTGCCGAACGCGAGTTGGCCATCGAGCTGGGCGTCTCGCGCCCTTCCCTGCGCGAAGCCATCAAGAAACTCGTCTCCAGGGACCTGCTGATCAGCCGTCATGGTGGCGGCACCTACGTCACCGACCGGCTCGCCGCCAGTTTTTCGGATCCCTGGCAGCAACTCATCGAGCAACACCCCCGCCTGCAGGAGGATGTGCTCGAATTTCGCCATCTGATCGAAGGGTCGGCTGCCGAACTGGCGGCGCAACGAGCAACCGAAAGTGACCTGGAGCGTCTGGAGCAAGCCTACGTGAAACTCGACGCCGCCTACGGTAAGGACGATCGCAGTGCCCAGGTCGCGGCCGACGTCGCTTTTCACCTGACGATTGCCGAGTCGGCGCACAACCTGCTGTTCGGTCATCTGCTGGGGAGTGTTCTGCGCCTGCTACACGAGCATGTGCGGCGCAGTCTCCGTGACATCGCGGTGAGTCCGGAAACCGGGCGGCAACTGATGGCGCAGCACCTGGCCATCCGCAACGCAATTCGCGCCCGCGAGCCGGAAAGCGCCCGCCGGGCGGCGCAAACGCATATCGATTTCGTCCGCCAGCGACTCGACGAAGCCGCCGATTCGGAGCAGCGACAGCAGCGCTCCTTGCGCCACTTCAGTTGATGTGAAGTCGCGCAAGCGACTCACGAAACTCTCTTCTCCCCTCGCGGGAGAAGGGCCGGGGGAAGGGGGGCGGTCATGACTTTCATGATCCGGGGTATCTCGCCATGTCATGACCGTTAATGTGAAAGTCGCGGCCGATGGCCAAGCGCTGCGGACGCCCGCAGCCGGCCGAGCCGCCTAGACCTTGGCGCGCATCAGCCGCGCTTTCTCGCGCACCCAGTCGCGGTCTTTGTCGGCTTCCCGCTTGTCGTACTGCTTCTTGCCTTTCGCCAGGCCGATTTCAACCTTGATGCGACCGCGCTGGAAATGCAGGTCGATCGGCAGCAGGGTATAGCCCGCGCGCTCGACCTGGCCGATCATCTTGCTGATCTGCCTGGCGTGCAGCAGCAGCTTGCGGGTGCGCACCGCATCCGGTTTGACGTGCGTCGACGCCGCCATCAGCGGCGTGATGTGCATCCCGAAAAGGAAGACTTCGCCTTTGCGGACGACGACATAGGCTTCCTTGATACTCGCCCGGCCAGCACGGATCGCCTTGACTTCCCAGCCTTCCAGAACCAAGCCCGCCTCGACCTTCTCTTCTATGAAGTAGTCATGAAAAGCCTTCTTGTTGGCGACAATGCTCATGGTGCCTTTTCTCGGGAAATTGAGGTGTGGGTAGGAGTGTGCAGTGCTAGAATATTTGATTCTACAGGATTCACGGGGTACGGCAGAGGATGGCCATGGTCAAGAAATCGGTACTGATCGAACGTTCATCGCAGCAGATGTTCGACCTGGTCGACCGTGTCGAAGACTATCCGAAGTTTCTACCGTGGTGCAGCCAGACGTGCTGCGAGTTTCGCGACGAGCAGAAGACGGTCGCCACGCTGCACATCAACTACCGCAACGTGACTTCGCACTTCACCACCGAGAACGACAAGGAGTCGCCCCAGTGGATGAGAATCCACCTGGTGGATGGCCCGTTTCGCCGCCTTGAAGGCCTCTGGCGTTTCAAGCCCCTGGCCGACTACGCGTGCAAGATCGAGTTCCAGTTGTCCTACGAGTTCTCCAGCAAGATGTTCGAAAAAGTGATCGGTCCGGTTTTCAGCCAGATCGCCAACACTTTCGTCGACGCCTTCGTGAAACGCGCCAACGAAGTGCATGGCTTGCCCAATGCCTGAACTGCTCGCCATCGAGGTGATCTACGCCTTGCCCGACAAGCAGCAGCTGGTCAGTCTGCAGCTACCGGCGGGCAGCACCGTGCGCGAGGCGATCGAAGCCTCCGGACTGCTGCCCAAGCACCCGGAAATCGACCTCGCAAAAAACAAGATCGGCATTTTCGGCAAACTCACCAAGCCCGACGCCGGACTACGCGATCAGGACCGCGTCGAGATCTACCGCCCGCTGATTGCCGATCCGAAAGAAGTTCGCAAGCAACGTGCCGCCGAAGGCAAGGTCATGAAAAAAGGCGCCGGCGAAGGCGAGTAGGCGCGAAAGCAGGATTCGCGCAGCGCACTTGCCGGCGCTTCCGCAACGTACGCGCGCTCCACCGTACGTGCACTCCACACTTCTCTCAGTGGCAATTGGCCTGCACATCCTGGCGTAGCTTGGCGATTTCCTGCGTGCGTTGCGCCTCGTCGAGGTAGTAGCGCTCGCCCTTGCTGTCACGCATCGCCACGCGTTCGCCAGACTCCAGAAGCTGCAGCGAGCGACGCGCGTTCTCGCAGTTTTCCTTTTTCAGCGCCGCCAGGCGCTGATCCTTGTCGGCCTGCTCGGCGCCTTCCTGCGATTCCTTCTGACGCTTGCGAAACGCCATCTCGCGGTCAGCCAGGGTCTGGTCGCTGGCATCGCTCCCTGGCGCGGCATCGGCTTCTATTTTCTGCGCGCCCGTGACGTTGGCGGGAGGCGGTCGGTCGGAGATCACCGTCGTGTTTTTTTCGTCCTGCCATTGATAAATTTGCGCCTGTGCAACGAAGGCGGCAAGTAGCATGGCGGCAGCGAGAGCAATGCGCTTCATGGGCGTTCAGCGGTAAGGGAGCACGCGGTATAATACGTTTTTGTGACCTCGGATCAAAGGCTATGCGTTTAATCCAACGGGCGCTGACGTTCGATGATGTGCTCCTCGTTCCCGCCCATTCTTCCGTAATGCCACGCGACGTCACGCTCAAGACGCGTTTGACGCGCAACATCAGCCTCGAACTGCCGCTCGTTTCGGCGGCCATGGACACCGTCACCGAGGCGCGCCTGGCGATCGCCCTGGCGCAGGAAGGCGGCATCGGAATCGTGCACAAGAACTTCAGCCCAAAAGTTCAAGCTGCCGAAGTCGCCAAGGTCAAGCGTTTCGAATCCGGAATCCTCAAGGACCCGATTACCGTACCACCGACCATGTCGGTGCGCGAAGTGCTGGCGCTGACCACCCTGCACAAGATCTCCGGCGTTCCGGTGCTCGATGGCCGCGTCGTCGTCGGCATCGTCACCAACCGCGACCTGCGCTTCGAAACCGAACTCGACCAGCCGGTGAGCAACATCATGACGCCGCAGAATCGCCTGGTGACGGTCCCGGAAGGGGCGACCATCGAAGAAGGCAAGGCGGTAATCCACAAGCACCGTCTCGAACGCGTGGTGGTCATCAACGACGCCTTCGAACTGCGCGGCCTGATCACCGTCAAGGACATCATCAAGACCACCGAACACCCGCACGCCAGCAAGGACGCTTCCGGACGCTTGCGGGCCGGCGCCGCCGTCGGGGTCGGCCCAGGCACCGAAGAGCGCGTCGAACTGCTCGCCGAAGCGGGCGTCGATGTCCTCGTCGTCGATACCGCGCACGGCCATTCGCAAGGCGTGCTCGACCGCGTCAAGTGGATCAAGAAGAACTTTCCGGATGTCGAGGTGATCGGCGGCAATATCGCCACCGCCGAAGCGGCGCTGGCGATGATCGACCATGGTGCCGACGGCGTCAAAGTGGGCATCGGCCCGGGCTCGATCTGCACCACGCGCATCGTCGCCGGCGTCGGCGTGCCGCAGATCACGGCCATCCAGAACGTCCATGATGCCCTCAAGGACTGCGGCGTACCGATGATCGCCGACGGCGGCATTCGCTACTCCGGCGACATCTCCAAGGCGATTGCCGCCGGCGGCAACGCGGTCATGCTCGGCGGCCTTTTCGCCGGCACCGAGGAAGCGCCCGGCGAAGTCGAGCTGTTCCAGGGACGTTCCTACAAATCCTATCGTGGCATGGGTTCGATCGGCGCCATGGCCGCCGGCGC
>QPGA01000008.1:118460-131762 GCA_003332265.1 Candidatus Accumulibacter meliphilus | reverse complement strand
AGATCGGCAACGGTTTTGTCGTACTCGGCGGGCGTCTGCGTACCGGGGGTCGCCAGCTCGAGATGATGATCGCTGTTCAGGACCTGGATGCCCTGCAACTGCCAAAGAGCGTGCGGCATGCCAACGTTCTCGAAAACAAGATTGTTCCAACCGGTCGGCCGCTTTTCGTCGCGGTAGAACGAGCGCAGATAGGTGTACAACCAGTCGGCACCGCTACCGTCCTCGGAAGCACGCGCGCGGGCGACCAGCGACAGATCGGGCGGCGTCGCGCCGAACCAGATTTTCTGCTCGGCAGGCCGGGCGGCAACGCGCATCTTCTCGCCGACCTTGTCCGCCGTAAACAAGAGGTGATCCTTGATCTGCTGCTCGGAGAGGCCGATCTCGGTCAGGCGGTTGTAGCGGACAAAGCTCAAGCCGTGACAGTTCATGCAGTAGTTGACGAACGTCCTGGCGCCGCTTTGCAGGGCGGCGTTGTCGCGCTGCACCTCAGGGGCCTTGTCAAGATGGAGAGCTGCGCCACTGGCCAGGGCGATGGCCGGGGCGACGAGCAATGCAGTGAGCAATTTTTTCATTTTGTGCTTTCCTTTACATCGTCACGCGGTCAGGTTCCGGCTTGTACTTGTCGATCTTCGACCACCACGGCATGGTCAGGAAGAAGAGGAAGTAGTACAGGCTGAGAATCTGCGCCACCGGAGCGCCCGGAATGACGCCGAAGAAAGCGTAGGACGGTGCTTTCGTGCCAAGGAAGCCAAGGATGAAAAAGGAGATCACGAAGATCGTCAGCAGGGTCTTGAAGATCGGACCACGATAACGGATCGACTTGACCGGGCTACGGTCCAGCCACGGCAGGAAGGCCAGGATCACGACACCGCCACCCATCGCCACGACACCCCAGAACTTGGCGTCGATGCCGAACAGCGGCCAAACCATCGCCCGCAGAAGCGAGTAGTAAGGCGTGAAGTACCAGACCGGGGCGATGTGCGCCGGCGTCTTCAGCGGATCGGCGGGGAGGAAGTTGTTGTACTCGAGGAAGTAGCCGCCGCCTTCGGGAGCGAAGAAGACGATGATCGAGAAGACCATCAGGAAGACCACCACGCCGACGATATCCTTCACCGAGTAGTAGGGGTGGAAAGGGATGCCGTCGAGCGGTATGCCTTCGGGGGTCGTGCGTTTCTTGATTTCGACGCCGTCCGGGTTGTTCGAACCGACTTCATGCAGCGCCAGGATGTGCGCGGCCACGAGGCCGAGAAGCACCAGGGGCACGGCAATGACGTGGAAGGAGAAGAAGCGGTTGAGCGTGGCATCGCCGACGACGAAATCGCCGCGAATCCAGATCGACAGCGGCTCGCCGACCAGCGGGATGGCCGAGAAGAGGTTGACGATCACCTGTGCGCCCCAGAAGGACATTTGTCCCCAGGGCAGCAGGTAACCCATGAAGGCTTCGGCCATCAGGCACAGAAAGAGCAGAGTGCCAAAGACCCAGATCAGCTCGCGCGGCTGCCGATAGGAACCGTAAAGCATGCCACGGAACATGTGCAGGTAAACAACCAGGAAGAAGGCCGAGGCCCCGGTCGAGTGCATGTAGCGGACCAACCACCCCCAGGGCACGTCGCGCATGATGTATTCGACGCTGGCGAAAGCGATCGGAATACCATCGGCGTTGAGCGAGGCGTCTGGCTTGTAGTGCATGACCAGGAAGATGCCGGTAACGATCTGGATGACCAGCACCAACATCGCCAGCGAGCCGAAGAAATACCAGAAGTTGAAGTTTTTCGGTGCGTAGTACTCGGAGAGGTGGCCGCGCCACATCGACGTCGCCGGGAAGCGGGCGTCGAACCACTCCAGCAGATTGCCCTGCAGGGAACCGTCCGACTTGTATTTCTCGAAGTTGGTATTCGATGCCATCGCTTAGGCTCCCTTCTTGTGTTCACCAATGAGAATGCGCGTGTCCGACAAATACATGTGCGGCGGCACCTCAAGGTTGGTTGGTGCCGGCTGGCTCTTGTAGACGCGGCCGGCAAAGTCGAAGTGGGAACCGTGGCAGGGACACAGGAAACCGCCAAGCCAGTCGGCGGCCATGCCGTCCGCGGGACCGTGCTTGAACTTCGCCGACGGCGAACAGCCCAGATGGGTACAGATGCCGACGACGACCATGTACTCGGGCTTGATCGAGCGGGTCTCGTTCTTGCAGTACTCCGGCTGCATGTCCTTTTCGGAGTTGGGGTCGGCCATCTGGTCGTTGAGCTCGGGTAGCGTCTCGAGCATCGGCTTGTTGCGGTTGATGATCCACACCGGTTTGCCTCGCCACTCGACGGTCATCATCTGACCGAGTTCGAGGTTGCCGACATCGACTTCGACCGGCGCGCCGGCTGCCTTGGCCCGCTCGGATGGCAGCATGCTGGACAGGAAAGGTACCAGCGCAACCAGCGCCCCCGCCCCGCCAACGGCAGCGGTCGCGACGACCAGTCGCCGCCTTCCGCAGTCCACTTTGCTCTCATTGCTCATAGCGCTGATCCCTAGCACGTAATGGAAAGTTGGTACGAACTAAACCGCAGCATTATACGCTAAAGTCGATGCAGAGAAAATTTGCCAGCTGGCCCAAGCTGCTATCGGCGCAGCGCTTCCGGCAGCGAGTGCGCAGAAGTATCGGCCCTGGTCGACGGCGCAGTCAGGGCCGGTGCGGCAGCCGCCCGGCAGCCGCCCGGCCGTCTACGAGACAAGCGGACGGCGCTCGCGCAGGGCCTGCGCCAGCGTTCCCGCATCGACGTATTCGAGCTCGCCGCCCACCGGCACCCCGCGCGCGATGCGCGAGACGCTGACGCCGCGGCTTTTGAGCATTTCCGAAAGGTAGTGGGCGGTCGCTTCGCCTTCGTTGGTGAAATTGGTGGCGATGATCACTTCGCGCACCACACCATCGCTGGCGCGCGCCAGCAGGCGTTCGAGGTGCAGTTCGCCGGGGCCGATGCCGTCGAGCGGCGAAACGCGCCCCATGAGCACGTAGTACAGCCCCGCATAGGCGTGCGTCTGCTCCATCATGTTCATGTCGATCGGCGTTTCGACGACACAGAGCTGGCTGGCATCGCGCTTGCTCGACAGGCAGCGGACACAAATTTCGGACTCGGTGAGCGTGTTACAGCGCTGACAGTGGCGCAGGGCGCCAAGCGCCCGCTGCAGCGCATCGGCCAGGCGCCCGGCACCGGCTCGCTCGTTCTGCAACAGGTGGTAAGCCATGCGTTGAGCCGACTTCGGACCAACGCCTGGCAAACAACGCAAAGCCTCGATCAGCGCTTCGAGACTCGACGGAGCGTTCATCAGAAAGGCAGTTTCATCCCGGGCGGCAGATTAAGCCCTGCGGAGAAGCCGGACATGCGCTCCTGAGAGAGCTCCTCGGCGCGCCGTATGCCGTCGTTGAGCGCGGCCGCAACCAGGTCTTCGAGCATTTCCTTGTCGTCCATCACCGACGGATCGATGCTCACCCGACGTACATTGTGGTTGCAGGTCATCAAGATCTTGACCATGCCGGCGCCGGACTGACCTTCGACTTCGAGCTGGGCCAGCTCGTGCTGCGCCTTCTTCATGTTCTCCTGCATCTGCTGAGCCTGTTTCATCAGGCCGGCGATTCCGCCTTTCATCATTTTTGTTGCCTCGCTCTGGGGTAGGGGGTTTAAACGGGTTTTATGGAAGATTCGATCAGGGTGGCGTCGAACATCTCGATCACCTCGCGGACAAAGCCGTCCTGCTCCACCGCCGCGATTGCGCGATCCTGGCGCTGACGACGGTCGCGCTGCGCGCTCGCCGCCGGCGTCTCGCCAGTCGTGGCTTCGAGTTCGATCGCCAACTGCAAGGGGCCGCCAAAACGCTCGGCCAGCAACTGCTGCAGCTTGTCCTGTGCGGGTTTCATGAGCAGGTGGCGATGTGCTGGGGCGAGACGTAGGATGATTCGCCCCGCCTGCAATTCGCGCAGTTCGCAGTGCTGAGCCAGTTCGCGGGCCATACCGCCGACCTTGAGTGTAGCCAGGATTTCGTGCCAGTCGCCGGTGGTCGCTGGTGGCGTGAGTGGCGGAGACACCACGGCGGCCACGGCAGCTGTTGCGATCGGTGCAGCCGGCACAACGGCCGCCGGCGCTTCGCTTGCTGCCGCCGCCGGGGCTGCTCGGGCGAGCGCAGCGAAGCTTGACGACAAGGCGGGCGACGCAGCGGGTGGCACGGCACGCGATGCTGACGCCGGCGAGGGGCTCGCGGCCGAACGCTCAGCGCTGGTCACGGGGATCGCGCGCGGGCGAGCAGGGGCATCGTCGCTGGCCAGCGCCGGGCGGAAAGCGTGCAGGCGCAACAGGGTCATGACAAAACCGGCCTGCTCGTCAGGCGCCAGAGGCAGTTCGCGGCGACCATGGATGGCAATCTGGTAGGCAAGTTGCACGAACTCGGGGTCGAGAGCAGCCGCCAGCTCCTCGATGCGCAGGCGCTCGGGCAGGTCCTCGGCAATCGCTTGCGGCGCCAGCTGGGCGATCTGCAGGCGAGTGAACAGGGCTGCCATTTCCTGAAGGGCGGCGTCGAAGGACAGGCTACGAGCTGCCATCTCGTCGGCCACCTGCAACATCGCCGCGGCATCGCCGGCCAGCAAGGCGTCGACAATCGACAACAGGTGATCGAGATCAACGGCACCGAGCATTTCGCGCACCTGCACTTCCTCGACCTTGCCGGAACCATGCGCGATCGCCTGATCGAGCAGCGACAGCGCGTCACGCATGCTGCCTGCGGCCGAGCGGGCCAGCAACTGCAGGGCTCCGGCTTCGGCGCTGATCGCCTCGGCTTCGAGAACCTGCTTGAGGTGGCCGGCAATCAGCGGCTGCGTCATCTGCTTGAGGTTGAACTGCAGGCAGCGCGACAGAACGGTCACCGGAATTTTCTGCGGGTCGGTGGTCGCCAGGATGAACTTGACGTGCTCCGGCGGCTCTTCGAGCGTCTTCAGCATGGCATTGAACGCCGAATTCGAGAGCATGTGCACTTCGTCGATGACATAGACCTTGAAGCGACCACGTGTCGGCGCGTACACCGCATTCTCGAGCAGCTCGCGCATCTCGTCGACCTTGGTGTTGGTCGCCGCGTCCACTTCGAGCAGATCGACGAAACGCCCGCTGTCGATTTCCTGGCACGCCGAACAGCTGCCGCAGGGCGTGGCGCTGACGCCGGTCTCGCAATTGAGGGCCTTGGCCAGGATCCTGGCCAGCGTCGTCTTGCCGACGCCACGGGTACCGGTAAACAGATACGCGTGGTGCAAGCGCTGCGAGGTCAGCGCGTGCGTCAGTGCCCGCACCACGTGCTCCTGGCCAACCAGGCTGGCAAAGCTTCGTGGGCGCCATTTGCGCGCCAGGACTTGGTAACTCATGAGCGGATTCTAGCAGATGGCACTGACGACTCCGGCAGCAGCAATGGACAGAAGCTGACGATTTGCGACCTGCAGAAACGGGGGCATGAGCGGAAGCTTGCGGAGGCTGGAGAAGCGGAAGAACCTGAAGCAGCGCCAGCGGAAGAAGCGACGCAGAACGCGGCAAAACAAGCGGCAGGCAGAAATGAAGGTGGCGAGCCTTACCCCCGGCACTCACATAAGACGGCTGTGGCTGCTTCCTTCCGGACCTGACCAGGTTGACCATCCTGCGATGCGGGGAGACCCGCCACGAAGAATGCTATCACATCAGCCACCGCCACGTCGGAAATGGCGCTGAAAGTCGTCGATGAAAGCGGCCTGCTGTTCGGCACTGGCTCCCGAGAATTCGATCGCCACGTCGAGACGCGGCAACTGCAGGATGCCGACCTGCAGGGCCGGCAGAAGACGGCAGCGGATGTCGACGCTGCGCTCGCCCTGTTGCAGATGCCAACAGCCGTCGGCCGGCTGCTGCACCAGCCAGCCAGGCAGCAGCGGTTGCAGCTGGCGCTCGAACTCGGGCAACGCCAGAGTCATTGCGAATTGCGGCACCAGCGCTCCCGAGGCCTAACCGCCGGCGATCGGCGGCCAGATGGCCAGCACGTCGCCGGCGATCAGCGCGCGCTCAGCACGCGCTTGCGGGGGAATGAACTCGCCATTGAGGAGGACCAGATGCACCAGACGCGGCGGCAGCGCCCAGGTGGCGATCAGCGCAGCGACGGTGGTCTGCTCGGGAACGTCGAGAGCGACGGCATTGCTTCGCCGCGCTTCGGCAGGCAGATAATCCGAAAGAAAGGCGTACAGCTTGAGGGTGATAGGCATGGGCGCGGGTCTGGCGATGGGCATTACTGCGTCGCCGCCAAACCCTTGGCGAGGTAGGCTTCACTGAGCAGCAGCGGGTTGGCCAGCAAACGCGCTTTCCAGTCGCCGAGGCGAACCCGCCCCTGAATCAGGCCGCGCAGGACACCGATGTTCTCGCTGTGACCAATGCTGTTGGCGCCGACCAGTTGCTCGCCGTCGAAGACCAGCCGCAGATAGCGATACTCGGCTTCGTCGAGCAACTGCGCCGAGCTGCAACCGGGAAACTCCTGCCACTGCCCGAAGGAAGCGGAGATCAGGCCCATGGTGTCGAGGACATTGAACACGAAGGTGCCGGGCAGGGCTGCCGACTGGCCGGCCATGTTCAGGGCGGCGATGCGCGCCTGCTCGACGGCGTCGGGCTGAATGGCATTGACGACGCGGCGACCGGTGCCAAACTCGACCGCTTCGGCGACATCGCCGGCGGCATAAATGCCGGCGACGCTGGTCTGCATCGAGTCATCGACAAGGATGCCGATATCGACAGCGACCCCGCTGCCGGCGAGGAAATCGACGTTCGGCTTGACGCCGGTGGCATTGATCAGGGCGTCAACCTCGACGCTCTCACCGTCATCGAGCGTGACCCGCAAGGCCTCGCCGGCGGGCTCGATGGAAACCACCCGCCGGCCGGTTTTAACCAGCACACCTTTTCCCTCGCACCAGCGACGAATCATCGCCCCGGCTACTTCGTCCATCATGCGCGGCACCATGCGCTCGCCCATTTCGACGACCGTCAGTTGCGGGCCGCGCGCGGCCAGCGACTCCAGAATGATGCAGCCGATGAAGCCAGCGCCCATCTGCAGAACGCGCGCCCCCGGGGCGACCGCCGCGGCAATGCGGCGCGCATCGGCCAGGGTCCAGCACGACAGCACCTGCGGCAGGTCGATACCGGGGATTGGCGGACGTACCGGATGCGCGCCGGTGGCGATCAACAGCTTGTCCCAGGCAAGGGTGCTGCCGTCGGCCAGGGTGACCGTCTGCTGCCCGGCGTCGAGTCCGGCAATGCGCCCGTGCAGCAACCGGATGCGCAAGCGCTCGAAGTGATCGGCATCCTTGCGCAGATAGGTGCCGGGCTCACCGATCTTGCCACTCAGCAGATAGGGAATCGCCATCCGCGAGTAGGGCGGCTCGGCTTCGTCGCCGATCAGGGTGATTTCGGCCTGCGCATCGGCGCGACGCAGCGTCTCGGCGGCAACGACCCCGGCCGGGCCGTTGCCGATGATCAGGTGCCTGATCACTTCACAGACCCAGGCGCGAGCGGGTGGCCGCCGTCGGCACGCCCTCGGGGGTCCAGCCGCGCAGGCTGTAGTACTCGGGAAGCATCTTGCCGAGTTCGGCGACCATGCCTTTCGAACCGCCGGTCTTGCACGGTTCATTGAGCAGCCGTGGCGGCAGGGTATCGTCCTTGCCGGTGGTTGCCGCAGCGTTGTTGAAGTCGCGCTCGAGATTCCAGATCCGCTCGCCCATCTGCAGCAGCGAATCCTGCGACCAGTCGCCTTCGCAAGCCGCCTGAATCTGCGGCTGGATGTCGTTCATGGTCCATGCGAAAGTGGTGAACACGCACAGCCCGCTCGAATCGACGACCGCGGTCGCATCCTGGAACGCCTTGAGCATTTCCGGCTTGCCGGCGGTTTCCCTGGGGTCGGTCTTGACCGGGATGCCGAATACTTCGCTGGAGACCATGTAACCGCGGAGGTGGCAGGCGCCGCGGTTCGAGGTCGCGTAGGCCAGCCCCATGCCCTGTAGTGCGCGGCCGTCGTAGGCCGGGAACTCCTGCCCCTTGACGGTCATCGACAGCTCGGGCTTGCCGTACCTGGCACACACCCGCTTCGATCCCTGCCCAAGGATCTTGCCGAAGCCTTCGCCACGCGCCGTCATTTCAGCCAGTTTGCACAGCGCTTCGGCGGAGCCGAAAGGCACCTCGAGGCCGATTTCTTCCTTGCTCAGGATGCCCAGGTCGTAAAGCTCCATGACCGCGCCGACGGTGGCGCCGAAGGAAATCGGGTCCATGCCGTCTTCGTTGCACAGCAGATTGGCGAATTGCAGCGCTTCGAGATCATCGACGCCGTTGGCGCTACCGAGCGCCCAGGCGGCTTCGTACTCGAGGCCGCCGTTGGCACCCCAGTACTCGGGCCTGGTTTCCACGGAAAAATGGCTTTCGTCGATGCGCGAAATCCGCCCACAGGCGATGGTGCAGCCAAAACAGGCCTGATTGGTGACCAGATGCGCGCGGCCATCGCTGGCGCGCTTCTCGTGCATCGCTTCGGCGGAGATCTTGCGTGCGCCTTCGAACTCGACGTCACGATGGTTGCGCGTCGGCAAGGCGCCCATTTCGTTGATCACGTTCATCAGCACCTGCGTACCATAGGTCGGCAGGCCCTGCCCGGTGACCGCGTTCTCGGCGAGCACTTTCTTGCCGGCGGTCGCTGCCGCCATGAAAGCCTTGGCATCGGCGATGTTGCCGACACCGCGTGTGCCACGCACGGCAATCGCCTTGAGGTTCTTCGAGCCCATCACCGCACCCACGCCGGAGCGACCGGCGGCGCGATGCAAGTCGTTGACGATGGCCGCGAAAAGAACCTGATTTTCTCCCGCACGACCGATGCTCGAAACGCGCAGCAGCGGATCCTGGTGACGCTTCTTGAGCGTCGCCTCGGTCGACCAGACTGTCGTTCCCCAGAGGTCGTCCGCCGGCAGCAGCTCGGCGCGTTCGTTCTCGATATGCAGATAGACCGGCGTCGACGACTTGCCTTCGACGATGATCATGTCCCAGCCGGCGAACTTCAGCTCGGCCCCGAAGAAGCCGCCCGAGTTCGAACAGGCGATCACCCCGGTCAAGGGTCCCTTGGTGACCACCGAATAGCGGCCGCCGGTCGAGGCCATGGTTCCGGTCAGCGGCCCGGTGGCGTAGATGATCTTGTTCTCGGGCGACAGCGGGTCGACCCTGGGGTCGATTTCACTGACCAGATACTTGCTGGCCAGCCCACGTTGGCCGAGGTACTGCGCCGCCCACTCCATATTCAGCGCTTCGCTGACACAGCTGCCCTGGGTGAGGTTGATGCGAAGAATCTTGCGAGTCCATGCCATGGTCGTCTCTCCTCAAACCCGTGCCGCACTATCGGTCTTCTGCGCCCACTTGCGCATCCGCTCGAGGCCGGTCCAGTCACTGTCGATATAGGTGATGGCGTCCGTCGGACAGGCTTCGGCGCAGGCCGGGTCGCCGCCGCAGAGGTCGCACTTCTGGACCTTGCCGGTTTCGTGGCTGTAATTGATCGTGCCGAATGGACAGGCAATGGTGCACACCTTGCAGCCGACGCAGACCGCGTCCAGCACCACTTTGGCGCCGGTCGTGACGTCGATCTTGATCGCCTCGACCGGACAGGCGTTGAGACACCAGGCTTCGGCGCACTGGGTGCAGGTGTAGGGAACCTTGCGACCTTCGTGATGAAAGTCGAAAACTTTGATCAATGACCGCGACGGGTTGAAAGCCCCGGTGTGCTCATACGAGCAGGCCATTTCACACTGCAGGCAGCCGGTGCATTTGCCCGGGTCGATGTGCAAGGATTTCTGCATGACGTCTCCTCTATGAACAGATCAATGAGTTTCTGTTGAACGACGCCGCAGTCTTCTCTTCCCGCTGCGACTGACTGATCACTATAGGCAATAGCGAACACTTATAAAAGTTGCGCTGCAGCAATTTGTCGACGGCGGCGCTTGGCAAGCTCGGATGGCGCCGGCGCAGTGCGTTGCCACGCCCGGGCGGCCGGCCCGGCAGCGAGGTCAAATCCTGGCATTACATCTTTGGCCTCGTACAATCACGCAGTTGCAACGCTGGCAGATCACTTGCGGCGAACGTCCTGGCGTGACGCAAGCGCAGACTTTCCCGGCGCGCCAGTATTTGCATGTGCGTTCGCAACAACTACGCTGCAAAAATCCGACCAAGCTTTGTGACAGGTATGATGCAACTGCCATCGCTTTTTGCTGCTTTGCAGCACGGTAAGGTCAACGGATGCCGGTGCGAGGCGTTAGAGTGAGCATTGGCGTAAATCCGCCAGACATCCCGCCACCCAACAAAGGACTCATGTGACGAAACCTAGCAATCACCCGCTGCGCTTTGCGCTCAACTATGAGCTGCATGCCCGCCCGCCGGAAGCGCTGAGCATCCCCGAGCAGGCCTCGTATCTGGCGCTGGCCACCGACCCAGCGAACAGGCAAGCCGAATACGAAAGCATCGTCGAGCTATGCACGCGCTATGGCGTCACTGCGCCGGCACCGGAAGTCAATCACTTCAAGGTCGATCTGGGTACTTTCCGACTCAAGTGGGAGCGGCGCGCCGAGTGCAGCAGCTACACTTTCTTTCGCCAGGGCGAGTCCGGCGAGCCCTTCGCCCAGCCGGTAATCGCCAGCGTCCCCCGGGCCTGGCTCGACCAGCTGCCGGGGCAGGTGCTGGTGGCAGCGCACGTCGCGCTACGCAAGGCACCGGCGGCAACGCCGGACAGCGAGGAACTGGCCAGCCTGTTCGACGGCAACCCGCTCGTCGGCGGCCGCGTCGGCGACGGCGTCGCCAGCGTGCGCGCCGACTTCCGCATCCACGCAGACGGCTTCAGCCGCTTCCTGATTGACGACATCAGCCTCACCCCGCGCCAGGCGGGACGAATGGTGCAGCGTTTGCTGGAAGTGGAAACCTATCTGATGCGCGCCCTGCTCACCCTCCCGGTGGCCAGGAGCACCTTGCCGATACTGGCCGATGCTGACCGCCAGCTCTCGGCGCTGCTCAACGAGATGGTTGAGGTCAGAAGTGAGGACGAACCCGCCCTCCTCGACCGGCTGACGCGGCTTGCCGCGGTCGTCGAGGGCACCATTTCGTCCACCCTGGGCCGGATTTGCGCGGCACGTGCCTACCAGGACCTGGTCGAACGCCGCCTTGCCGAACTGCGGGAAGTGCGTGTGGAAGGCGTGCAACCCATCGGCGAGTTTGTCGAACGCCGCCTGCGGCCGGCGATGAGCACCTGCGAGACCGTGGCCAGGCTCCAGGACAGCCTCTCGGAACGGATCAGTCGCGCCAGCGAAATGCTGCGCACGCGTGTCGACATCGCCTTGCAGCGGCAGAACCAGGCGCTGCTCAGCACCGCTGCGCACCGCGCAAAACTGCAGTTGCGCCTGCAGGAAACGGTGGAAGGCTTGTCGGTGGCCGCGGTCAGCTACTACGTGGTCGGTCTGGTCGGCTACGCGGCCAAGGCCGTCAAGGCGGCGGGCGCACCGGTCAATCCGGAAATCGTCACCGGGATCGCGATTCCGATCGTTGTCGTCGTTGCGGCGCTCGGCGTGCGGCATATCCGCCAGCTGGTGCAACGCGCGATCACTTGACGGGCATTTTCTGTACCCACTACTCTTATGCGTTGACGGATACTCGGCAAGCCTCCCATGCCCACACTGTACCGCCCCCATCTACCCGCCCTGACCGTGCTTCTCGCCGACTTGGAAAATCACGCCCGCGCGCAGTCCAGGGTGTTCGTCGGCACGGCCGGGAGCGTACTGGAGCGTAGCAATGCTGATGGGTTTCGCTTTTACGCCCACCAGTTCTACGACGGCGACGGCAAGAAGCGGGAGCGTTACCTGGCTGGCCCCGTTGGAAGCTCCGCAGCAGATTCGCTGGCCCAGGCTCTGCGGCTGGCCATCACCGACACCAAAGCCGCTACGATCTCACTGCGCCTTCTGGGGCGGGAAGGCTTTGCGCTGGTCAATGCCAAGACCTACGCGACCCTGGCCAGCCTGTACAACCACGGCGTATTTCAGGCGGGAGGGGTACTCATCGGCTCGCATGCCTACAGCCTGCTCCTGAACCAACTCGGTGCGGCCGGTGCTCCCTATGCCACGGAAGACATCGACATTGCCCGACGGGAGAAACTGGCCTTTCCCGCACTTCCAGAAGCCAGTTTCCTGGAGATGCTGCAGTCCACCGGGATTCCCTTCATCGAAGTACCGCAGCTGGATGCTCGGCAGCCGTCCACCTCGTTCAAGGAAAGGGGCAGAAGCCGTTTCCATGTGGATCTGCTGGTACCGTCCGCCGGGGAAGATTTTCAGGTGGTAGCGGTGCCTGAACTGCCAGCTCACGCCACGGCTGTGCCCTACCTGGGTTATCTTCTGGCCGATTCACAAATGAGTCTGTTGATGGCGAGGGAAGGCTGCTGCATGGTGCGCGTGCCCTTGCCCGAGCGCTTTGCCCTGCACAAGCTGATGGTGTCCCAGCTGCGCACAAATCGGGGGAGCCAGTCGGAAAAGGACCGTTTCCAGGCCGCGGTCCTTCTTGCCGTGCTTGGGGAAAACCATCCCGGGGCCATCGAGGAGGCATGGCGACGAGTCCCCGTGTCCATCCTCGCTCGCCTCCGATCTGCCGTTGCCCAGATACGGCACCTGCTGGAGCCAGAGCACGTTCGCGCCTGGGAAGAGCTCAACCCGGAATAGTCGCCGCTCAAGCAGTCGCCTCCCACTCTGTAAAAGTCGCGCGAGCGACTCACGAAACTCCCTTGTCCCCTCTGCGGGAGAAGGTCCGGGGGAAGAGCAACTGTATTCGAAGTCAAGCGTTTTCAGGCGCATTTGCGATGTTCTGGGTTCCACGGGATACCCGATTTGACTATGGTCATTGATTTATCGTCGACCGCGACCTCAAGAGCCTCTTTGGCGACGTCAATACCGATAAAAATCAAGGCTCATTATGTGTTTCGGGTTGTTAGCTGAGGAGCAACCCCAAGAGGGATTCGAGAAGTCGCTTTCCGCGATTTTTGGCGTTGTGAACGAACTCGAAGAAGCCGAGGTAGAGAGGAAGACTTTCCTGGGAGATCCCGCGGTGAGGCCGCAGCCAGGAGCGCAGCAAGGACCAGAAGCCCTCGATGGTGTTGACGTGAACCTCGTGGAAGCCGTCGCCGTCTTCATCGCGGGCGTACTCGCGGGCGCTGTGGCAGACGGTCTTGTGATTGTAGCCCCACTCAGGCAGGCGGCCGTAGATGTCATACTCGTCG
>QPGA01000008.1:0-118108 GCA_003332265.1 Candidatus Accumulibacter meliphilus | reverse complement strand
GTCCCGAACGACTTCGAAGCACTTGGCATCGTTGATAAGGTCCTGGATTTTAACCAGCCCAGTGCTGGCAGTGTGCGTCGTGTACATGCCCCTTCCTCCTAGGTGTTCCTTCCCAGGAGAGCATACGGAATTCCTTGGGCGTTGTCTAGTGCGCCTCTAGCCTCGCTTTCGTTGCGCACCAACCTGGAATCCATAATGAGCCAAAATCAATTCAGAAGCGTTCATCTCTAGCCATCCTTGCAAATACGAGGTCACGGCCTTGCGACGCGCGCCAACAAGGGGAGTACGTAGAGGACGGCGCAGAGTTTCATCAACTCGGCCCTCCCCCGCGAGGGGGAGGGGAGCAGCGGGCGGGTGGGCGGGGGGGTTGATTTCTCGGGAGGCGCGGAGCGGTCCTTGCAAATGGCTTAGAATCTGCTTCTTGCGAAGCTGACGGAGCGAGGCTGCACGCTGGCGACGTCCGGATCGTCCCTCGGCCGATGACGGTCGCCAACTCTGCTCGTGAATGAATATCTTATGGAAGCCACCCGCATCTGCCTTGTCCGTCATGGCGAAACATCCTGGAACGCGGAAAAGCGCATTCAGGGAAATATTGACGTTGGCCTGAATGAGGCGGGGCTGGCGCAGGCGGAAGCGGCTGCGCGGTGGTTGTCGCCGCTGGCCATCGAGGCGCTCTACAGCAGCGATCTGCTGCGGGCGCGGCAAACGGCGCAAGGCCTTGCCGGTGCCCTGAAGCTGGTGCCGATCCTGCGCCCGGAATTTCGTGAGCGACGCTACGGGCTTTTCGAAGGACTGACCTACGAGCAGTCGCGGAGCCGCTACCCGGACGTGTATTCCCTGTTCGAAGAGCGGGTGCCGGATTTCGTGATTCCGTACGGCGGCGAGAGTCTGCAGCAACTGCACCTGCGGGTAAGCACCGGTTTGCGGCGCCTGGTCGACGAGCATCGTGGCCAGACGATCGCGGTGGTGACGCATGGTGGCGTGCTGGACATCGTCAACCGCGTGGTGCGCGGCACCTCCTTGCGCCAGCCGCGCGATTTCCTGATTCCCAACGCCGGCATCAACTGGGTGAGCGCCATCGGCGACGGCTGGCGCATGGAAGCGTGGGGCGTGACCGACCATCTGGCGATGGTCGGGCTTGACGAATTACCGTAGCTGCGCAGAAGAAGCAACGCCGATAGTGCCGCCGCCGGGCAGGAAGAGGCGCCGGCCGCATGCAAACATTCAGCCATGCAAACGCTCAGGCTTTCGGCTGCACCGCGCCGTGACGCGTTGACTCGTCCATCAGCTCCAGCAGCGACGAAATCCCCTGCCGCAGATTCCCGAGCACGGGTTGCGGCATTTTTCCCAGAGCACCGCGCAGCCGGCCCTGCATCGGGCCAGGAATATCCTTGACGACTTCGACGCCGGCATCCGTGAGATGCAGACGGACGACGCGGTTGTCGGTGTCGCGCCTTTCGCGGCGGACCAGCTGGCGCAGTTCGAGCTTGTCGAGCAGGTTGCTGGCGGTAGAAGGCTTGATATGCAGTGCACTGGCGAGCTGCGAGACACGCAGGCCGGGGCGGGCCGAAATTTGCCACAAAGCCCAGAGCTGCGAACCACTCAGGCCGTGCCGGTCGTCGATGTTCTGCATGCCATTCTGAACCGAGCGCACCAGTTGCAACAGCTTGCCGAAAGTGTCGTCCGCGCCCTCGCGGATCGTAGCGGCCCCGTCCGGGCCCTGCCTGTCAGCGACCTGCTCCTGCGAACCATCCTTGCTTGTGTGAGTCATTGTGCAAACCCTTGCGTTGCCAGAGAACTGGTTTTATGCAATACTATTCCGCGCAAACTATTTTTACAAGCGAAATTTTCACCTGACGCTTGTCAACCTGGAGGTATATGGACAAAGCAATCCTCGAACAAATTCTTTCCGTCGGCCAGCACCTCTCGCCGACGATAACCTCGACCTTGCGCATCAGCCTGATCCTCGTGCTTGCCTGGCTGGCGATGGCTTTTTCACACAAACTGATCCGAACCTTCCGTATTTACATCAGCCGCAGCATTCGCGATAGCGAAGAGGTACAGCGAGCGGAGACCCTGGGCCGCGTCTGCCGCTACGCCGTCTCGGTGATCATTTCGCTGGTCGCCGGCGTCCTGGTGCTGGCCGAAGTGGGCGTTTCCGTTGCCCCGATCCTCGGTGCTGCCGGTGTCGTCGGCCTCGCCGTCGGTTTTGGCGCGCAGAGCCTGGTCAAGGATTACTTCTCGGGCTTCTTCCTGCTGCTCGAGAACCAGATCCGCCTGGGCGATGTCGTCGAAGCGGGCGGCAAGAGCGGCATGGTCGAGGAAATCACCTTGCGTTATGTGCGCATGCGCAACTACGACGGCCACGTGCACTTCGTTCCGAACGGCAGCATCAGCACCGTCACCAGCATGACCCGCGGCTTCGCGCAGGCAGTGGTCGACGTCGGCGTCGCCTATCGCGAGAGCGTCGATCAGGCGCTCGCGGTGATGCGTAGCGTCGGTACCGAGTTGCGCGCAGACCCTGCTTTCGCGACCAAGATTCTTGACGACGTAGAGATCGTCGGTGTCGAGTCCTGGGGCGATTCGGCGGTCATCCTGCGCTGCCGCTTCAAGGTCGTGGCCATCGAACAGTGGACCGTTCGCCGCGAATACCTGCGCCGCCTCAAAGACGCTTTCGATACTGCCGCCATCGAGATTCCCTATCCGCATCTCACCGTCTATCCCGGACAGGCCAAGGACGGCTCAAGCCCGTCCTTGCACCTGACCATGGAAGGCGCCACGCAACACCCCGGAGGTACGCAATGAAAGTCACAAAACCCGTCCTTGCCCACAGCCTGTTCAGCGACCAGGACATCTACCTCTTTCGCGAGGGCAAGCACACCCGGCTCTACGACCGTTTCGGCGCGCACGCCGCGGAAAAAGGGGGCCAACGCGGTTTCCAGTTCAGCGTCTGGGCACCCAATGCCGAGAACGTGTCGGTGGTCGGCGACTTCAACAATTTTCAGGCCGGCAGTCACCACCTTCTTCGTCGCCCCGATCATTCGGGCATCTGGGAGGGTTTCATCGCCGGCCCGGCGCTGGGCGACAGCTACAAGTTCCAGATCAGCAGCCGGCACGGTACGCAGGAGAAAGCCGATCCCTTTGCCCGCCAGTCCGAGGAGCCGCCACGCAGCGCTTCGCGCCTGTGCACCCTCGACTACAGCTGGAGCGACAGCGAATGGATGGCCAAGCGCCGGGCGATCAATGCCCTCGATGCGCCGCTGTCGATCTACGAAGTGCATCTCGGTTCCTGGCGGCGCATTCCCGAGGACGACAACCGCTCGCTGAGCTACCGTGAAATGGCCCATCAGTTGACCGCCTACGTCCAGGAAATGGGCTTCACCCACGTCGAACTGATGCCGGTGATGGAGCATCCCTTCTATGGCTCATGGGGCTATCAGACGACGGGCTATTTCGCGCCGACGGCCCGCTACGGGACACCGGAAGACCTGATGTTCCTGATCGACACCCTGCATCAGGCCGGGATCGGCGTCATCCTGGACTGGGTGCCCTCGCACTTTCCCGCCGATGGCCATGGCCTGGCCAACTTCGACGGCACCTGCCTCTACGAGCACGAAGATCCGCGGCAAGGCTTCCACCCTGACTGGAAAAGCTCGATCTTCAACCTCGGGCGCAACGAAGTGCGCGGCTTTCTGATGTCCAGCGCCTTGTTCTGGCTCGACAAGTACCACATCGACGGCCTGCGCGTCGACGCCGTCGCCTCGATGCTTTACCTCGACTACGGGCGCGAGGAAGGCGAATGGATACCCAACGAACACGGCGGCCGCGAAAACCTCGAATCGATGAGTTTTCTGCGCAGCCTCAACGAAGCCGTCTATCGCGACCATCCGGACGTGCAGACAATGGCCGAAGAGTCGACCGCCTGGCCGATGGTGTCGCGCCCGACCTACATGGGTGGCCTGGGTTTCGGCATGAAGTGGAACATGGGCTGGATGAACGACACCCTGAAATATTTCCAGCTGCAGCCGCTATTCCGCAAATACCAGCACGACAAGCTGACGTTCACGATCTGGTACGCGTTCACCGAAAATTTCGTCCTGCCGCTATCACACGACGAAGTGGTGCATGGCAAGGGCGCGCTGATCGGCAAGATGCCCGGTGACGAGTGGCAGCAGTTCGCCAACCTGCGCCTGCTCTATGGCCTGATGTGGAGCCATCCCGGCAAGAAGCTGCTGTTCATGGGCGGCGAAATAGGCCAACGACGCGAGTGGCAGCACGAGGAAAGCCTCGAATGGCACATCCTTCAATACCCGCTGCACGCTGGCGTGCAGTCCTGGGTCAAAGACCTCAACCGTGTCTATCGCCAGGAAAAGGGGCTGCATGAGCGCGATTTCAACAGCGACGGCTTCGCCTGGATCGATGCCCAGAACTGGGAGGAAAGCGTCGTCAGCTTCCTGCGCTACGGCAAACACCGCGACGACACCGTGCTGGTGGTCTGCAACTTTACGCCGGTACCGCGCCACGACTACCTCGTCGGCGCGCCGCGCGGCGGCCAGTGGCAGGAGGTGCTGAACAGCGACGCCCCCCTCTATGGTGGCAGTGGCATGGGTAACCTTGGTCAGGTCGAGGCCTCGCCGCAGGCGGCGCATGGCTATTTCCATTCCCTGTCGCTGACCGTGCCGCCGCTGGCAGTGCTGGTCTTCAAGCCGATCCCCGAGAACCAAGCCCTTTCATGAGCGATGACGTTTTCGCCCTGCCCACGCGAGGGGGAATCCGGACCAGAGCTGCGGTCGTGCATCCCCCTTGCATGCGCTCGACAATCCCGTCATGCTTGACCACTTCATGCCGTGATCGACGATGACGCCCTGCTAACGGTCATGACAAGCGAGACACCCCAGATCATGAAAGTCATGACCGTTTTCCCCTCTTCCCCCGGCCCTTCTCCCGCGAGGGGAGAAGGGAGGTTCGTGAGTCGCATACGCGACTTTCACATTAACCATCGTCCGCCCGGACCCGCAAAACGGTCGGGCCGACCGGATAAAAACAGCCCCTGGCCGTACCGGCTCGCCGCCGGTACGCCTTGCCAGGCGGTCGACACAATTGCTGACAACCCCCTTCTCGTTGCGACGAGACACCTGACCTTGATGACTTCCCCTGAGTGGAGGAAATGATACAAATGGCCAACGAATTGATGGAAAAAGCCGCCGCAGTGGCCGAAGTGACCTGGGAAAACGATCCCCTTTGGTACAAGGACGCGATCATCTATGAATTGCACGTAAAAGCCTTCAAGGACAGTGGCGACGACGGCATCGGTGATTTCAAGGGCCTGACCGAGAAGCTCGACTACATCCAGGATCTGGGCGTCAATACGGTCTGGCTGCTGCCCTTCTATCCCTCGCCGATGCGCGACGACGGCTACGATATTTCCGACTATCACAATGTCAGTCCGGACTACGGCAACCGCAACGACGCGCGCGTCTTCATCCGCGAAGCCCATCGCCGCGGACTGCGGGTAATCACCGAACTGGTCATCAACCACACCTCTGACCAACACCCCTGGTTTAAGGCGGCAAGGCGGGCCCCGGCCGGGTCGAAAAAGCGCGATTTCTACGTGTGGTCGGATACCGACAAGAAGTTTCCCGAAACGCGCATCATCTTCACCGACACCGAGAAGTCGAACTGGGCCTGGGACGATGTCGCCAAGGCCTACTACTGGCACCGTTTCTTCTCGCACCAGCCGGATCTCAACCACAACAATCCGGACGTCGTCAAAGCGGTGATCCGGATCATGCGCTTCTGGCTGGATATGGGCGTCGACGGCCTGCGCCTCGATGCCATTCCCTACCTCTGCGTGCGCGAAGGCACGAACAACGAGAACGTGCCCGAGACGCACGAAGTCATCAAGCAGATCCGTGCGGTCATCGATTCGCGCTACAAGAACCGCATGCTGCTCGCCGAGGCCAATATGTGGCCGGAAGATGTGCGCGAGTACTTCGGCGACGGCGACGAGTGCCACATGGCCTACAACTTCCCGGTGATGCCACGCATCTTCATGGCCGTGGCCCAGGAAGAACGCCATCCGATCATCGAGATCATGAACCAGACGCCGGAGATCCCCGAGAACTGCCAGTGGGCGATCTTCCTGCGCAACCATGATGAACTGACCCTGGAAATGGTCACCGAGAGCGAACGCGCCTTCATGTACAAGGCCTATGCCTCCGATCCGCGGATGCGCGTCAACGTCGGCATCCGCCGCCGCCTGGCGCCGCTGATGGACAACAACCGCCACAAGATCGAACTGGTGACCTTCCTGATCCTCACCCTGCCCGGCTCGCCGGTGCTTTACTATGGTGACGAAATCGGCATGGGTGACAACATCTACCTCGGCGATCGCAACGGCGTGCGCACGCCGATGCAGTGGAGCCCGGACCGCAACGCCGGCTTCTCCCGGGCCGATCCGCAGCGACTCTACCTGCCGCCGAACATGGACCCGATCTACGGTTACGAGGCAATCAACGTCGAAGCGCAGGCGCGCAATCCGTCGTCGCTGCTGCACTGGACCAAGCGCCTGATCGCGGTGCGCAAGAACTACAAAGCTTTCGGCCGCGGCAGCATCATCTTCCTCGAGCCGGGTAACCGCAAGATTCTCGCCTATGTGCGCGAATACGAGGACGAGACCCTGCTCTGCGTAGTCAATCTGTCGCGCAACGCGCAGCCGGTGGAACTCGACCTGATGGCTTTCAAGGGCCGCGTGCCGGTCGAACTGCTCGGCCGCTCGGCCTTCCCGCCGATCGGCGATCTGCCCTACCTGCTGACCCTGGCCGGCCACGGCACCTACTGCTTCCGCCTGACCACCGACGCCGAAGTTCCCTACTGGCATGAAGAACGCCTGGCTCGCGCCGAGCTGCCGGTACTGGTGCTCACCGAGGGCTGGCTGACTTTCTCGGGTGGCAAGACCACCGCCACCACCGTGCGCCGGGCGATCGCCGCCACCACCCGCGACCAGTTGCAGCACAAGGTGCTGGCGCCCTACCTGCTCACCAAACGCTGGTTTGCCGGCAAGGGGCACGCCATCGAGAGCATCAAGATCATCGAGCAGGCGCCGTGGGATACCGACAAGGGCAGCTGGTTGCTGACCATCATCGAAGTGCACTGCGCCGGCATCGAGCCACAGGTCTACTTCCTGCCGCTGGCGATCTGCTGGGACGACCAGACCAGCGAAGAGGAGCGTGCCTTGCTGGCCGCGTGGGCGCTGGCCAGAGTGCGCCAGCAGGACCGCACCGGCCTGCTTTACGGTGCCTTCGGCTCCGACGGCTTCTGCCGCGACCTGGCCGAGGGAATCGGCAGGAACGTGACCATCCCCTTTGCCCGCGGTCGCCTCGAGTTCCACGCCTCGCCGGCCTTTGCCAAGCTCGCCGCCGGACTCGACGCACCGGTACGGCATCCGTCGCTGGAACAGAGCAATACCGCGGTGTACTTTGGTGACAAACTGTTCCTCAAGGGCTATCGTCGCCTGCAGACGGGGACCAACCCTGAAGTCGAAGTCGGCCGCTTCCTGACCGATACCTCGCCCTACGCGCACATTGCGCCGGTCGCCGGCTCGGTCGAAATCCGTCGTGCCGACGGCCAGACGATGACCCTGGCACTATTGCAGGGCTATACCAAGAACCAGGGGGACAGCTGGAACTTCACGCTCGACTACCTTGAACGCTATCTCTCCGAAGTCGCCGTAGCGTCCGACGAGCTTGACGGCAACCCGCATGCCTACTTCCTGACCCTGATCGAGGTGCTCGGCCGCCGTACCGGTGAGCTGCACCAGGCTTTCGGTCGTTCGACCGGCGATGCTGCCTTCGAACGCGAGCCGATCACTGAGCAGGACATGAGCAACTGGTCGAACGCGCTGAAAGCCGAAGCCGTGACCACACTCGACGAAATCGAACGGCGCAGCGAGGATTTCCCCGAGGAGGTGCGCGCAGGCTGCGATCGCCTGTCGGCAGTGCGCTCGGTGCTCCTGGACCGCATTTCGCCGCAGGCACTGGCCGGCATCAGCGCCGCCAAGATGCGCTATCACGGCGACTACCACCTCGGGCAGGTGCTGCGCGTTGAAGAGGATTTCGTGATCATCGACTTCGAGGGCGAACCCGCGCGTTCAATGGACGAGCGTCGCCAGAAGCATTCGCCGCTGCGCGACGTTGCCGGCATGCTGCGCTCGTTCAGCTATGCGGCCGCGGTGGCCACCAACCGCCTGACCAACGAAGACCCGGTCGACCGCCATCGTGCCGGCCCGCTGGTCGCGAGCTGGGAGGAGCAGGTCCGCGCCGCCTTCATGAGCGGCTACCGAGCTGCCGTGCAGGGCTGCCCGGCATGGCCGGAGGAGCCTGGTGCCGCTGAGCGACTGATCGAATTTTTCGTGATCGAGAAAGCGCTCTACGAGCTGCGCTACGAAATGGGCAACCGGCCAGACTGGGTCTCGGTGCCCCTCTTCAGCCTGCTCAGGAACCTCGAAGATCAAGAACCCAGCTGATTTTTACCCGTTAAGGAGAGAACACCATGAAAGTACTTGCGATGGTCCTGGCCGGCGGCCAGGGTTCCCGGCTACATCCTCTGACTGCACAACGCTCCAAGCCGGCGGTTCCTTTCGGCGGCCGCTACCGGATCGCCGACTTCGTGCTCAGTAACCTGGTGAACTCGGAGATCCGCGGCATCTACATGATGGTTCAGTACAAGTCGCAGTCGCTGATCGAGCACGTCGCCAAGGCCTGGGGAAATTCCAATGCCTACACCGGCCAGTTCGTCACCGTCGTGCCACCGCAAATGCGCGGCGGCGGTGCGGAGTGGTTCCAGGGGACATCCGACGCCGTCTTCCAGAACATCAACCTCATCGAGCGCCACTCGCCGGACATGGTCGCCGTCTTCGGCGCCGATCACATCTACCGCATGGATGTGCGCCAGATGATCGAGTTCCACCGCCGGAAT
Source organism: Candidatus Accumulibacter meliphilus (assembly GCA_003332265.1). Taxonomy (GTDB): domain Bacteria; phylum Pseudomonadota; class Gammaproteobacteria; order Burkholderiales; family Rhodocyclaceae; genus Accumulibacter; species Accumulibacter meliphilus. The sequence goes on along the minus strand of QPGA01000008.1, from coordinate 109,132 downwards.
TCGGCGCACGTGTCGGTGGCGGCGATTCCGGTGCCTCTGGCCGCTGCCTCGGCTTTCGGCATCATCGACGCCGACAAGCGACACCGCATCCGCAGCTTCCTCGAGAAACCGGCGAATCCACCGGCGATGCTCACCGACCGGACGCGTGCCTACGGCTCGATGGGCAACTATCTGTTCAACACCGACGTCCTGCTGAAAGCGCTGCGCGAGGCCCATGCGAACGGCGAGCACGATTTCGGCCACCACATCCTGCCGCGGCTGATCAAGACGCACCAGGTCCTGGCCTACAACTTCGCTGACAACCACGTCCCCGGCGTCGCCGATTACGAGGAACAGTCGTACTGGCGCGACGTCGGCGACATCGACGCCTATTACGAAGCCCACTACGACGTCCTCAGCGCCAAGCCGCGCTTCAACCTCTTCAATCCGAAATGGTTCATCAACTCGAGTTCCTACCAGGGACCATCGCCACTGATCTCCGGCAACATCAGCAACAGCACCATCGCCGCCGGCTCGCTGATCAAGAACGCGCGCATCAGCAACTCGATGCTGCGTCGTGAAGTCGTCGTCGAGGAAGACGTCGAGATCGACGACTGCCTGATCATGGACTACACCGTCATCCGCCGTGGCGCGCGTCTCAAGCGGGTCATTGTCGACCGCTACAACGTCGTCGAGCCGAATGCACGCATTGGCTTCGATGCCGCCGCCGACCGCGCCCGCTATACGGTCAGCAACGGCGGCGTAGTGGTTTTGGCCAAAGGTCTGGATGTCCCTGACGTAACCCGCTACGAAATTTAGGAGATCCACCCATGAACCTTCCCGTTACCGCCGTCTGGCCGGGCGCACCTACACCACGTGGCGCTACCTGGGACGGCGAAGGCGTCAACTTCGCCCTCTTTTCCGAACACGCCGAGCGCGTCGAACTGTGTCTGTTCGATCCCAACGGGCGCCGCGAAGTGCAGCGTATCGAGTTGCGCGAGCAGACCAATCTGGTCTGGCACTGCTACCTGCCCGAGGCGCGCCCCGGCCTGCTCTACGGCTACCGGGTGTATGGTCCCTACGACCCGGCGCGCGGCCACCGCTTCAACGGCAACAAACTGCTCATCGAGCCTTACGCCAAGGATATCGTCGGCCAGGTGCGCTGGAGCGATGCCCATTTCAGTTACAAGATTGGTCACCGCAACCAGGATCTTTCCTTCGACCGTCGTGACAACGCCGCCGGCATGCCCAAGTGCCGGGTCATCGACCCGGCCTTCACCTGGGGCGACGACAAGGCGCCGAACATCCCCTGGCCGGACATGGTGATCTACGAGACGCACGTGCGCGGCTTCACGATGCAGCATCCGGAAGTGCCGCCGGCCTTGCGCGGCACCTACGCCGGCCTGGCGACGGCGCCGGTGATCGATCACCTCAAACGTCTTGGCGTCACTTCGGTGGAGTTGATGCCGGTACACTCCTTCATCAACGACCGCCATCTGATCGAGCGCGGCCTCACCAACTACTGGGGCTACAACTCGATCGGCTTCTTCGCACCCGACCACCGCTTCAGTTCCACCGGTGTGGTCAGCGAGTTCAAGACGATGGTCAAGACCTTGCACTCGCACGGCATGGAAGTCATTCTCGACGTGGTCTACAACCACACCGCCGAGGGCAACCATCTCGGCCCGACGCTCTCTTTCCGCGGCGTCGACAACGCCGCCTACTACCGGCTGGTCGGTGACAATCCACGCTACTACATGGACTACACCGGCTGCGGCAACACCCTCGACCTGCAGCAGCCACGCATGCTGCAGCTGATCATGGACTCGCTACGCTACTGGGTGCTGGAAATGCACGTCGACGGCTTCCGTTTCGACCTCGCTTCGGCATTGGCACGCGAACTGCACGCGGTCGACAAGCTGGGCGCCTTCTTCGACATCCTGTTGCAGGATCCGGTGCTGTCGCAGGTCAAGCTGATCGCCGAACCCTGGGACCTCGGTGAAGGCGGTTACCAGGTGGGGAACTTCCCGGCTGGTTGGGGAGAGTGGAACGACCACTACCGCGATACCATGCGCGCGCACTGGAAAGGCGACAGCGGCCTGATCGGCGACTTCGCCAGCCGCCTCACCGGCTCCAGCGACTTCTACCAGCACAGTGGCCGCAAGCCCTGGGCGAGCGTCAACTTCGTCACCGCCCACGACGGCTTCACCCTGCACGATCTGGTCAGTTACAACGACAAACACAACGCAGCCAACTGCGAAGACAACCGCGACGGTAACGACAACAACCGTTCCTGGAACTGCGGTGCCGAGGGACCAACCGACGATGCCGAGATCAACGAGCTGCGCGCGCGGCAGAAACGCAACCTGCTGGCGACACTGTTCTTTTCGCAAGGCGTGCCGATGCTTCTCGCTGGCGACGAAATGGGACGTACCCAGGGCGGCAACAACAACGCCTACTGCCAGGACAACGAGATCAGCTGGGTCAACTGGGATCTCTCGCCAGCCGACCGCGATTTCCTGGCCTTCGTGCAACGCGTCATTGCCCTGCGCCGCGAGCATCCCGTTTTCCGCCGCCGCAACTTCTTCCACGGCAGCGCCCCCGAAGGTTCGCTGCTCAAGGACATCCACTGGCTGAAGCCCGATGGCAGCGAGATGACCGACGAGGAGTGGAGCCAAAGCTATGCGCAGTGCCTGGGCGTCTATCTCAGCGGCGAAGCGATGCAGGAGCGCGACCGACGCGGCCGCCCGGTGCACGACGACAACTTCCTGCTCCTCTTCAACAGCTACCACGAGAACATGGACTTTCGCCTGCCGGTAGTGCCCGAGGCTTGTCAATGGCAAAGCGTCCTGGATACCAACGTCGCCAACGGCCTGGCGCCGGACGGCGTCTTCCAGAGCGGTGACACCTACCCCCTCGAGAGCCGCTCGCTGGCTCTCCTGATGCAAAGGACGCAATCATGAAACGCCAACACAGCATGCCTTTCGGCGCCGAGCTGCTCGCCGAAGGCGGCGTTCGCTTTCGCCTCTGGGCGCCCGGCGTGGACGCTGTCGGCCTGCAACTCGACGGTGCCGCAGAGCTGCCAATGACCGCTGCCGCGGGCGGCTGGTTCGAACTCACGGTCGCCGAAGCAGAAGCCGGCAACCGCTACCTGTTCAAGCTGCCCGACGGCTTGCTGGTCCCCGATCCCGCTTCACGTTTCAACCCGGACGACGTGCATGGCGCGTCCGAAGTCGTGGCCGCCGCCGCCTTCGACTGGCCCGACGGCGAGTGGCGCGGTCGCCCGTGGGAAGAAGCGGTGCTCTACGAGCTGCATATCGGCAGCTTCACCAAGGCCGGCAACTTCACCGGGGCCATCGAGCGCCTCGACTATCTCGTCGAACTCGGCGTCACCGCGCTCGAAATCATGCCCGTCTCGGACTTCCCGGGGCAGCGCAACTGGGGCTACGACGGCGTTCTGCCCTTCGCACCCGACGCCGCGTACGGTCGCCCGGAAGATTTCAAGCGCCTGATCGCCGCCGCGCACGAACGCGGACTGATGGTCCTGCTCGACGTCGTCTACAACCACTTCGGTCCGGAAGGCAACTATCTGCATGCCTACGCCCCCGACTTCTTCAACCCGCGCCACGAAACCCCCTGGGGCGCGGCGATCAACTTCGACGGTGAGGGCAGCCGCGCGGTGCGCGACTTCGTCGTGCACAACGTCCTCTACTGGCTGGAGGAGTTCCATCTCGACGGCCTGCGCCTCGACGCCATCCACGCCATCTGCGACGACAGCTCGCCGGACATCATCGAGGAGCTTGCCGCCGCCTTCAAAGCGGTGCCGGGACGCGCGCGGCACGTGCACATGGTGCTCGAGAACGAGCGCAATCAGGCGCGCTATCTCGCCCGCAACGAGTCCGGCCGTCTGGTGCATGGCACCGCACAGTGGAACGACGACATCCACCACTGCTTTCACGTCGTGGCCACGGGCGAAACCGACGGCTACTACAGCGACTACGCGGCCGAACCGGTGCGCCTTCTCGGTCGCTGCCTGAGCGAGGGCTTCGCCTATCAGGGCGAAGCCTCGGCCTTCGCGCATGGCGAACTGCGTGGCGAAGCGAGCGCCCACCTGCCGCCGGCAGCGTTCATCAATTTTCTCCAGAACCACGACCAGATCGGCAACCGCGCTTTCGGCGAGCGTCTCGCTCACCTCGCTTCGCCGGCGGCGATGGAGGCCGTCACCAGCATCCTGCTGCTCGCGCCGCAGCCGCCGCTGCTGTTCATGGGCGAGGAGTTTGCGACCACCCAGCCCTTCCAGTTCTTCTGCGACTTCGGCCCCGAACTCGCGCGCCTGGTGACCGAAGGCCGCCGCCGCGAATTCGGACGCTTCGCGCGTTTTGCCGATCCGGAAGTGCGCGCCAGCATCCCCGATCCGAACGCGCTGGCGACCTTCGCCGCCGGCGTTCTCGACTGGAGCGCGATCGACCGTGAGCCACACCGCGCCACCCTCGAACTGCACCGGCAACTGCTCTCGCTACGTCACCAGTGGATCGCGCCGCGTCTGGCCGGCATGGGCAATGGTGATCCGCAGTTGAAGTTGTTGTCGCCACGTTGCCTGTCGATCAACTGGACTCTCGGCGACCGCAGCCTGCTGACCCTGCTTGCCAATCTTGGTGACGATCCGCTGGTCGCCACACCGCCCGGCGGCCAGCTGCTTTTCGCGACCGCCAATCTTGACGCCGACGCACTGGCCAGCGGCCAACTGCCGGCATGGTCGGTGGCCTGGCATCTGCACATAGGAGACCGCCCATGAGCGCCGCTGACGAAAAGCGCCACGACGGACTGGCGCAACTTGCCGCGCACTGCGGCATCAGTGCCGGCTATGAGGACGTCTGGGGAAAAACGCACGCCACCTCCGAAAAGACTTTGCGCGCCCTGCTGACGGCGATGCATTTCCCTGCCGATGGCGACCCGGCAACTCTGCTGCAAGGCCTGGAAGAAGATGAGTGGCGACGGCTACTGCCGCCGGTCAAGGTGGTCGCACTCGGCGAAACGCCAACGCTCGCCGTCTCACTGCCGGTGGCGCGTGCCGGCCAGCCACACCGCTGGATCCTGAGCGCCGAAAACGGCGCCACGAGCAGCGGCGAATTCGAGCCCGCCAAGCTGCCAAGACTCGCCGAGCAGCGCGTCGACGGGGTCGACTTCCTGCGCGGCGAACTACTCCTGCCGGCAGCGAGTGAAGCCGGTTACTACCGCCTGGAAGTCGAACAACCGGGCAGCGGCGGCCTGGCGCAGGTGGCGATGACCCTGGTCGTCGCCCCGGCCAGCTGCTACCTGCCCGACGCCGTGCAGGGAGACGGTCGTGTCTGGGGTCCGACGGTGCAACTCTACGGCGTCCGCTCACGGCGCAACTGGGGCATCGGCGACTTCGGCGACCTGCGCACCCTGATCGATCTGTCAGCGGACGCCGGTGGCGGGGTAATCGGCGTCAATCCGCTGCACGCCCTGTTCCCGGACGACCCGGCGCGGATCAGCCCCTACAGCCCGTCCAGCCGCTGCTTCGTCAATGTGCTGTACATCGACGTCGAAGCCGTCCCCGAGTTCAGCGAATGCGAGGCGGCCCGCAAGCTGGTCGCCTCCGAGCGCTTCCAGGGCCGGCTGCGACGCCTGCGCGTTGCCGACGAGGTCGACTACGCGGAAGTTTCGGCCGCCAAGCGCGAGGTGCTGGCCGCACTTTACCGCCACTTCCGCGACCAGCACCTGGCCAATGACAGCGCCCGGGCACGCGCTTTCCGCCTGTTTCGCGCGCAAGGCGGCCAGACACTCGAATTGCACGCCCGTTTCGAGGCCTTGCAGGCGCACTTCCAGCAGGAAAACCCTGCCATCTGGGGATGGCCCGCGTGGCCCGAGGAATTCCGCGACCCGCAGGCACCTGCGGTGGCCACTTTCGCCAGCGAACATGCCGAAGCCATCGAATACTCGGCCTGGCTGCAGTGGCTGGCCGACGAACAATTGACCGCGCTCGGCCAGCAATCATGGCGTCGCGGCCTTGGCGTCGGCCTTTATCAGGATCTGGCGGTGGGCGTCAATCCCGGCGGCTCCGAAGCCTGGGCATGGCAAAACGCCTTTGCCAGCGCCGCTTACGTCGGTGCGCCGCCTGACGAGTTCAACCCCGTCGGCCAGGACTGGGGGCTACCGCCACTGGTGCCGCACCGCCTGCGCGAAGCGGCCTACGCACCCTTCATCGCCATGCTGCGCGCCAACATGCGCCACTGTGGCGCGCTGCGCATCGACCATGTGATGGGCCTGGCGCGTCTGTTCTGGGTTCCCGTTGGCCGGCCGGCGACGGAAGGCGCCTACGTCAACTATCGGCTCGCCGACCTGCTGGCCATCGTCGCGCTGGAAAGCCAGCGCAATCGCTGCATGGTCATCGGCGAAGACCTGGGCACCGTTCCGGACGGCTTCCGGCCGCGCTTGGCGAGCGCCGGTGTGCTCTCCTACCGCCCCTTCCTTTTCGAGCGCAGCAAGGACGGCAACTTCAAGCCACCTGGCGAGTATCCGCGGCAGGCGCTGGTCGCCGTCAGTACCCACGATCTACCGACCTTGAAGGGCTTCTGGAAAGGCCACGATATCGACACCCGCGCGGCGCTGCAACTTTTCCCCGACGAAGCGCAGTTCGAGCAAATGGTCGTCGACCGCGCCCAGGATCGCGCGCGCTTCCTGATGGCGCTGAAACACGCCGACTTGCTGCCCGAGGGCGCCAGCGTGCACCCTTTTTCGGTCCCCGAGCTCACGCAGGACTTCGCGGTCGCCATCCACGCTTTTCTGGCGAGAACCCCGGCGCAGCTGCTGGTCGTCCAGCCCGAGGACATTCTCGGCACTATCGAGCAGGCCAATCTGCCCGGCAGCCGTGACGACCAGCATCCCAACTGGCGGCGCCGCCTGCCGCTGGATCTTGAAGACTGGCCGCAAGACGGGCGTTTCGCCGCCGTTGGCGAGCAACTGATCAACGAGCGCGGCACGGCGGTCGTACCGCCCGAGGAAATGACGATGCCTTCGCGGGCAACGGTGATCCCGCGCGCGACCTACCGGATGCAGTTCAATCGCGACTTCACTTTTGCCCAGGCCGGGGCGCTGTCGTCCTATCTGGCGGCGCTGGGAATCAGCCACTGCTACGCCTCGCCCTACCTGCGGGCGCGGCCCGGCAGCACGCACGGTTACGACATCGTCGGCCACGCTGAACTCAATCCGGAAATCGGCACCCCTCAGGAATTCGAGGAGTTCGCCGCCGCCCTCAAGGAAAACGGTCTGTCGCAGGTCATCGACGTGGTTCCCAACCATATGGGAATCATGGGCTCGGACAACGCCTGGTGGCTGGACGTCCTGGAGAACGGTCCGGCCTCGGCCTGGGGCGCGTTCTTCGATATCGACTGGGACCCGCTCAACCGCGAGCTCAAAGGCAAGGTCCTGTTGCCGCTGCTGGGCGCGCACTACGGGCAGGTGCTCAATGCCGGCGAACTGCGCCTGGACTACGACGCCGTGCGCGGCGAGTTCAGCATTTTCTACTACCAGCACCGGCTGCCGGTGGACCCGGCCAGCTACCCGCGTATCGTCGGGCATCGCCGCGAACGCCTGGCCGCCACCCTGGGCGAAGGGCACGAGCGCTACGGCGAACTGGAAACCCTGCTCACCGCTTTCGGGCACCTGCCGGCACGGACCAACAGCAAAGCGCCGAAAATGGCCGAGCGGCAACGTGACAAGGAAGTCCATAAGCGTCACCTGGCGGCGTTCACCGATGCAAATGCCGACATCGCCCACCACATCGCCGACAATCTCGCCGAGTTCAACGGCCGCCCCGGGCATCCCGCCAGCTTCGACCTGCTGCACGAGCTGATCCAGGTGCAGGGCTACCGTCTTGCCTATTGGCGGGTGGCCTGCGACGAAATCAACTATCGCCGCTTTTTTGATATCAACGACCTCGCCGCCTTGCGCATGGAAGACCCGGCGGTGTTCGACGCCACCCATCATCTGATTCTCGATCTCGTCGCCCAGGGCAAGGTTGAGGGGTTGCGTATCGACCATCCGGACGGAATGTTCGACCCTGGTGCGTATTTCCGCCGGCTGCAACAGGCGGCGGGCGGCAAGCCGCTGACACCCGGCGAAGCACTGCCCATCTATCTGGTCATCGAAAAAATCCTCGCCGAGCACGAACGCCTGCCGGATGACTGGCCGATCCATGGCGCCACCGGCTATCGCTTTTCCAACCTGGTCAATAACCTCTTCGTCGATACCGCCTCGGAACGACGCATGACGCGTATCTACCGCGATTTCACGGGCGTCGACAGCGACTTCGAAGAACTCGCCTACGACGCCAAGAAACTGATCATGCACACCGCTCTGGCGAGCGAGTTCAGCGTCCTCGCCAACCGCCTGGCACGTATCGCCGCCGCCGACCGGGACACCTGCGACTTTACCCTCAACGGTCTTCGCGAAGCCTTGATCGAAGTAGTGGCCTGTTTCCCCGTCTATCGCAGCTACGTTGCCTATGGCGAACTGTCCGCCGACGACCGCCGCCACATCGCCTGGGCAGTGGCCGTGGCAAAAAAACGCAGCCCGCTGTTCGATACCGGCATCTACGACTTCCTTGCCGGCGTGCTGACCACCGATCTCGCCCGCGGCCGCAGCGCCTCCTACCGCGAGCCGCTGGAAGCCTTCGCCATGAAGTTCCAGCAGGTGTCGTCACCGGTGATGGCCAAGGGCGTCGAGGATACGGCCTTCTACCGTTACCATCGCCTGAGCTCGCTCAACGATGTTGGCGGCGAGCCGCGCCGCTTCGGCATTTCGGTGGCCGCCTTCCATGCCGCCACCCGCGCCCGTGCCGTCCGCTGGCCGCACAACATGCTTGCCACCTCGACACACGACAGCAAACGTTCCGAGGACGCGCGCGCGCGCATCAACGTGCTCTCCGAGATCCCGGCGGCGTGGAAACTGATGCTCAAACGCTGGCGGCGCCTCAATCGCGGCCGCAAGCATCTGGTCGACGGCGTCGATGCCCCGTCGCGTAACGACGAGTATCTGCTCTACCAGACACTGGTCGGTACCTGGCCGCTGAGCCCGCCGAACGACGAGGAACTGGCCGACTATCGGACGCGTATCGATGCGTACATGATCAAGGCCCTGCGGGAAGGCAAGGAGCATAGCAGCTGGGTGCAGGTCAACAGCGAGTACGAAGGCGCGGTCAGCGACTTTGTCCACGCCCTGCTGGCACCCGGCGACAAGAACCTGTTCCTGGCCGACTTCGTGCCCATGCTGCAGACGATCAGCCACCACGGCCTGATCAATGCCCTGGCCCAGGCGCTGATCAAGGTCACTTCACCGGGCGTGCCGGACATCTACCAGGGCTGCGAGCTATGGCAGTTCAACCTGGTCGACCCGGACAACCGTCGGCCGGTCGACTTTGCGCTGCGCCGCGAGCTGCTGGCGCAGGTGCAATCGCTGGTCGACGCAGCGCCGGAACAATGGCCCGCACGCCTGCAACCGCTGGTCGCCGACATGAACGACGGGCGCATCAAGCTGTACACCTTGTGGCAGAGTCTGGCGCTGCGCGCGCGCTGGCCGGAGGTTCTCGAACAGGGTGACTACCTGCCCCTGAAAGTCAGCGGCGAGCACGCGGCGCACATCTGCGCCTACGCGCGCCGCCACGGCGAGCGCGCCATTGTCGTCGTCGTGCCGCTGCTGCCGGTGCGTCTGCTCGGCGACAACCGGGTGCTGCCGCTGGGCAATGAGGTGTGGACCGATACCGTGCTCGAACTGCCCGACGGGCTGGCCGCCGCTGGCTGGCGCAATCTGCTCAGCGGCGAGAGTCATTCGGCCAGCGCGCAGTTGCCGATCGGCGCGATCCTGGCCAGCTTCCCGGTCGCGCTACTGGCCGCGGAAGGCGGGCTCTGAGGCCGCGGCGAAGGGCGGCCAGCTGACCGCTAGCCGCCCTTCGCCGCAAGCGCATCGCTTCACCAGCGATGGCCGCGCGCGGCGTTGAGAAACTCGTCGAGAATTGGCGTACTGTCCAGCAAGTCCGGACTTCCCGGCGGATGAAACTCGGGATGCCACTGCAGACCCAAAACATAGGGTTTGCCTTGCAGGCGTACCGCTTCGATCACTCCGTCGCTCTCGCCACGAGCCTCAACCGTCAGGCCGCGGCCAAGCGCCTTGATCGACTGGTGATGAATCGAGATCACCTGGCCACCCCTGGCACCAGGATAGAGCCTGGCCAGGCCAGCATCCTCCTCCCAGGCAATGGCATGGCTGTGGCGGTCATAATCGTCATGGACATGCGCTCCCGCCGCCTCGATCTGCGTCGCAATGTCCTGATAGAGCGTTCCGCCGCGGGCCACATTGATCACCTGCGCACCGCGACAGATGCCCAAAACCGCCTTGCCGGCCTCGATGAATTCGTGCAGCAGCTCCATTTCGTAGGCATCGCGCACGATATCCCCCCCCCAATCCGGATGCAGCGCCTCCTCGCCATAGCTTTGCGGGCTGACGTCGGCACCGCCTTGCAGGAGCAGGCCGTCGAGGTACTCTGCGTAGTCCGAGAGGCGGATGCTGCTGCGATTGACGATGCCGTCACCGCTCACCGCCGGAATCATGAACACCATCACATCGCGCGCCATCACCCAATGCGCCACCGACTGTTCGAGGTAGTGCAGCGATTTCGACAGCAGGGCCGTTGCGCCGGCCTGCGGATGATAAATGCGCGCCGAAAGGCCAATACGTAATGGGCGCCGGCTCATGGGACCTCCTTGAAGTGTCAAACTGCGACGTCTGAGCCTAGCATACCGGCGCTCATCATGTCGCGGCGGTCGACCACCCGGCAGCGATTTGCGCGCCACTTGCCGGTCTGCTCACAGTTGCCGCCGCGGATGCTAGACTGCGCGCTTGGCCGCTGCCCGAAGTTGCAATTTTCCGTCGGCGCAGCCTGCCAGCGCGGCGCATCCTTCTCCCGCCGCTTGCCAGTCTGACCAGTCCCGCGCGTCGCGGCAGCCCTCAACCACACCGACAGGATGCCAATGAAACACATGAATCCTCTCCGCGGCAGACTCAGCACCTTCAGGTGGCGTACCCGTTTGACCTTGTGGGGGGCCGCGGCTTGCGCGGGCCTGGCCGTGGTCGCCTTCACGAGACTCGCCGATCTCTCGCTGAGGACTTTTTTCGACCTCTACAACTACCATCCCGGCTTGCCATTTCCCTGGATGCCGTTTCTTACTGCGCCGCTGGCCGGGATGCTGGCCGTCTGGCTGACGCGGAAGTTTTTCCCGGGCGGACAGGGCAGCGGTATCCCGCAGGTCATCGCGGCGACCCATCTTGCTGCGCGCGGGGAGTCGGTCAGCGGTCTGGTCTCGCTACGCATCGCCTGCGGCAAGATCCTCGTCGGATCGATGGCCTTGCTGGGCGGCTTTTCCGCCGGTCGCGAAGGACCATCGGTGCAGGTCGCGGCGTCGATTCTGCACTTCTCGCATCGCTTCCTGCCGCACGCACGAGCAATAGCCCCAGCAGATCTGATTCTCGCCGGCGGCGCGGCAGGAATCGCTGCCGCCTTCAATACACCACTCGCCGGCATCGTCTTTGCCGTCGAGGAACTGGGCAAACGCCTGGAAGCCAAGACGACCGGGATCCTGGTCGGCACGATCATCCTGTCGGGCCTGGTGGCCATCGCGCTGGAAGGCAATTACTACCACTTCGGGCGCATGAAGATCTCGCAATTCACCGAGATCGTTGGCCCGGTTCTGTTCTATGGCATGGCCTGCGGGCTGCTCGGCGGTATTTTCAGCCGTCTGCTCCTGTGGCCACAAACACACCCCAGGTTCTTCCTGTGGCGCTGGCGCAGCGCACGACCGGTGCTGTTTGCCGGTGGCTGCGGGCTGCTCATTGCCCTGGTCGGTTGGCTTGGCGGCGGCTTGTCTTTTGGCAGCGGCTACGCGGTGAGCTCGTCACTGCTTTCCAGCGACGCCTTGTCGGCCCCCTGGCACGCTCCCGTCACCCGCTTCGTAGCCACGGTCATCACCTATTTCTCCGGCATTCCCGGCGGCATTTTCGCGCCCTGCCTGGCCGTCGGCGCAGCCCTTGGCGCCAGTACCAGCGCCATTCTCGGCTTTGGTGTCGAAGCAGTACCGGTGACAGCACTGTGCATGGCTGCCTTCCTGGCCGCGGTCACGCAATCGCCGATCACGGCGGCGATCATCGTCATGGAAATGATCGACGGTCACGAGATGGTCATCAGCCTCATGGCGGTCACGCTGATCGCCAAGGCAGTGAGCGGACGTGTCAGTCCGGAACTTTATCAGCAGCTGGCTCTGGGCTTCATTGCCCAACAGCGCGCGCAAACTGCAGCGGCGAAGCTTGCAGCCGAACCGGTGCCGGCGCCAGAGGCTCAGTCCGGGCCGGAACCGGGACCGGAGCAGCCCCCCCCCAAGGAAGCGAACAGGCAGTGATTGCTTATTGGATGGCCATCTCTGCGACGTGCAATGGAGCGCGGGCGGGAACGCTCAGGCGAACCGCCAGGCACGAGCTGCGTGTGCCCCCGTGCCGGTGGCCGGGGCGCAGATGAGCGGGGAAAATGCCTTGCTTTCGCCCACGCCTGAGCGTGGGATAAGCATCGCCTTGATCTTTGCCCTCGCTGCCGAACGCTTGTCGGTCTACTACAGCCATGACCAGTGGCTGAAAGAAGACCAGGGTGCCACTCTCGCCGCCGACTGGTTGGCGCGCTCGCAACGCCGCCTGCCCCTCGCCGAGCGACGGCAGCTGTCGGCCTTGAGCGAGCAACTGACACGGCAGATTGCCGACACCCTGTCGCGCGAAGCCGGACTGCACACGGCGCACGAAATGATGGAAGCACTCGATGCGAACTACGAGTCCGAGATTGGACGCACGCTGATGATGGAATGCGAGCGGCTACTGGATAGCGCTCTGGCCGATCAGGCTTCAAGCATCCTTCCCCGTTAGGGTGGTTTGGATTACCCTTGGAAGGAAAAATTTCGGGGGAAACTCATTCCGCCGCGAGCACCTTGATCGGCGATAGAATCGCCGCTGGGTACGAGGCATTGTCGTTGCGGGACTATCGAGAGGTCTGAGATGAGAGCTATTTTTGCTGTGCTGGCATTTTCTTTTTCCACGGCGGCCTCTTCTGCGTGCTACATCATCTATACGCGATCGAATGAGGTGATATGGCAGGGGAGTAGCCCGCCAGTGGCCATGAATACCCTTTATATCGACGCCGAAGTACAGAAAAAAGTGCCCAAAGGGCATATGGTGATCTTGATCGGTTCCCCGGCACCCTGTCCGGAGATAGATTTGACCGTTCCGAGAAGAACCATGCGGCAAGCGGCTGCGGAAATGAACAACAACTGAGCCGGAGCAGCCGGCCGGCCACGTTCTTCGGCAAGCCCACGCTGTATAGAACCTGGCAGACCGATGGGAGCCCCATGCGCAGCAACACCGACCTGCACCTGCTGCTTGCCAGCCTGGCCCTGCTCTGCGGCGTGGCCCTGGCAGCCGACCCGCCGCCGGCGAGCGTGATCGTCGCCCCGGCGCGCCAAATCCAGTACGCCGACAGCATCGAAGCGCTGGGCACGGTCGCCGCCATGGAATCGGTGGCCTTGACGGCAACGGTCACGGAAACCGTCAGAGCCCTCCACTTCGACGACGGCGACCGGGTCGAGAAGGGCCAGCTACTCGCCGAATTGAGCAGCCGCGAGGAACACGCCCAGCTCGAGGAAGCGCGTGCCACGGTCAGCGAAGCGCTGCGTCAGTATCAGCGTTTCCAGTCCCTGGCCGCCAAGGGCACGGCGGCCAAATCGCAGCTCGACGAACGCCAGCGTGACTGGGAAACGGCGCGTGCCCGACTGGCAGCCATCGAGTCGCGGCTGGCCGACCGGCAGATCAAGGCGCCCTTCGCCGGCGTCGTCGGCCTGCGCGATCTGAGCGTCGGCGCACTGGTCGAGCCCGGCGACCTGATCACCACGGTCGATGACGACAGCGCCGTCAAACTCGAGTTTCCGGTCGCCGCTACTTACCTCGAGGTGCTGCGGCCCGGGCTGGAGGTAAGCGCCAGCAGCCGCGCTTTTCCCGGGCGCCGCTTCGACGGCACGATCAAGGCGGTGAATAGCCGTATCGATCCGGTCACCCGTTCGATTCGCGTGCGCGCGACGCTGCCGAACCCCGAGCACCTGCTCAGGCCCGGCCTGCTGATGAACGTCGTCGTGCAGCAAGAGTCGCGCCTGACACTGGTCATTCCGGAGGAGGCGCTGCTGCCGCTTGCCGAGCAGCAGTTCGTTTTTGTGGTGAGCACCGACGGCAAGGTCGACAAGCGTGAATTGCAGATTGGCGGGCGTCGCCCCGGGCTGGTCGAAGTCGTCAAGGGCCTCGCGGCAGACGAACAGGTCATCACCCACGGTCACCTGCAGTTGCGCCCGGGCCAGGTAGTCAACATCATCGCCAGCGACGACGGTAGCCGCAGCCTGGCCGAACTGCTGCGCTCACTGCCCGGCGGCGCTCCCCCATGATCCTCTCCGATGTATCGGTCACCCGGCCGGTCTTCGCCTCGGTGATGTCCCTGCTGCTGATCGCCTTCGGCCTGCTCTCCTTCGAGCGCCTGCCGCTGCGCGAGTACCCGGACATCGATCCGCCGATCGTTACCGTCGAGACCGGCTACCCGGGCGCGGCCGCCAACGTCGTCGAGAACCGCGTCACCAAGTTGATCGAAGAGCGCATTGCGGGTATCGAGGGAATTCGCTTCATCGCCTCGAGCAGCGAAGATGGACGCTCGCGAATCACACTCGAATTCGCCGTCGGTCGCGACATCGATGCCGCCGCCAACGACATTCGCGACCGCGTCTCGGCGATCGTCGACGACCTGCCCGAGGAAGCCGAGCCACCGGACATCCAGAAGCAGGACAGCAACGAAGACGTGATCATGTGGCTCAACCTGGCCGGCGACGGCATGAGCATCCCGGAACTGACCGACTACGCGCGGCGCTACCTGATGGACCGCTTTTCGGTGCTCGACGGCGTCGCCCGAGTGCGCATCGGTGGCGGCCAGGAATACGCCATGCGCATCTGGCTGGACCGCCGCGAACTGGCGGCGCGCAAGCTCACCGTCGCCGACGTCGAGGCCGCACTGCGTTCCGAAAACCTGGAGCTGCCGGCCGGCAGTATCGACTCCGAAAACCGTCAGTTCACGGTGCGCACGCAGCGCAGCTTCCTGACCGCGCAGGACTTTGCGCAGCTGGTCCTGGCACGCGGCGACGACGGCTACCTGGTACGCCTCGCCGACGTCGCGCGCGTCGTGCGCGGCACCACCGAAGACCGCCTTTTCTTCCGCGGCAACGGCGTGCCGATGGTCGGCATCGGCATCACCAAGCAGTCCACGGCCAATACTCTGGCCGTCGCCAAGGCGGCGAAGGCAGAGATGGAGCGCATCAACAGCACTCTGCCACCGGGCATGGCGATCAAGCAGAGCTATGACAGCTCGGTCTTCGTCGAGGGCGCGATCCACGAAGTCTACAAGACGCTGTTTCTCGCCATCGCCATGGTCGTCGGCGTGATTTTTCTCTTCCTCGGCAGTCTGCGCGCCATGCTGGTACCGGCGGTGACCGTGCCGGTCTCGCTGGTGGCCACTTTCATGGTCCTGCTGGCGCTCGATTTCTCGCTCAACATCCTCACCCTGCTGGCGCTGGTCCTGGCCATTGGCCTGGTCGTCGACGACGCCATCGTGGTTATCGAGAACATTCACCGACGCATGCAGGAGTACGGCGAAACGCGTCTCGTGGCCGCCTACCGCGGCACCCGGCAGGTGGGTTTCGCGGTCATCGCCACCACCGTCGTGCTGGTCGCGGTGTTCGTGCCGATCGCCTTTCTGCAGGGCAACATCGGCCGCCTGTTTGCCGAGTTTTCGCTGACCATGGCGGCTGCGGTGTGTTTCTCGAGTTTTGTTGCCCTGTCTCTGTCGCCGATGCTGGCCTCGAAGATCCTGCGCCAGGATGCCGAGCACGCACGCCTGTCGGGGCTTGTCGATCGCTTGTTCGGCAGGGTACGCAAGAGCTATCACACCCTGCTGCAAGGCGCCCTGAGGCACAGCTGGATCATTGTCCTGCTTTTTCTCGCCCTCCTCGCCAGCTCAACATGGCTGTACCGGAACATTCCCGATGAGTACGCGCCGCGCGAAGACCGGGGCGTCTTTTACGTCATGGTCAGTGGCCCGGAAGGAAGTTCCTATCCCTATATCGCGGCCTACATGACCGAGATCGAGCAGCGCCTGATGCCGCTGGTGGACAGCGGCGAGATCGCACGCATGCTGGTGCGTGCGCCGCGCGCCTTCGGGAATCTCGAGATCTTCAATACCGGCATCGTCATCAACGTACTCAGCGACTGGGCGCAGCGACGCTCGGCCTGGGAGATCATGGAAGACGTTCGCCTGCGTCTAAAGGATTTGCCAGGCGTGCGCGCTTTTCCGGTCATGCGCCAGGGTTTCGGCTCGCGCATCCAGAAACCGGTGCAGTTCGTCATCGGCGGCGGCACCTATGAACAACTCGCACAATGGCGCGACATTTTGGTCGAGCAGATCAACGCCAACAACCCCGGCCTGGTCGGACTGGACTGGGACTACAAGGAAACCAAGCCGCAACTGCGCGTGGTGATCGATTACGACCGCGCCGCCGAGCTCGGGGTCAGCATCGGTGACATCGGGCGCACCCTGGAAACGGTGCTCGGCTCGCGGAAGGTAACCACCTATATCGATGCCGGCGAAGAATACGACGTGATCCTGAAAGGCGAGCGCAGCACGCAGCGCACGCCGGCCAGTCTGGAGAACATCCACGTCCGCTCGGCGCGTACGCAGGCACTGATACCGCTTGGCAACCTGGTGCGGCTCGAGGAGTTTGCCGATTCGCTTCAGCTCAACCGTTACAACCGGGTGCGTGCGATCACCCTGGAAGCCAATCTTGCCGAGGGCGTCGCGCTGGGCGACGCCTTGCGCAGCCTCGAGAAATTGACCAGGGAGCACCTGCCCAGCGAAGTGATCATCGACTACAAGGGCCAGTCGGAAGACTTCAAGTCGACCGGCGGCACAATCCTCTTCGCCTTCGTGCTGGGCGTGGTCATCGTTTTCCTGGTGCTGGCGGCGCAGTTCGAGAGCTGGATCCATCCCTTCGTGATCATGCTTACCGTGCCGCTGGCAATGGCCGGGGCACTCCTCGGCCTTTATTTTTCCGGCCAGACACTCAACCTCTACAGCCAGATCGGCCTGATCATGCTCGTCGGCCTTGCCGCCAAGAACGGCATCCTGATCGTCGAATTTGCCAACCAGCTGCGCGACGCCGGCAAACCTTTCCGCGCCGCCCTCGTCGAGGCCGCCGAAATCCGCCTGCGCCCGATCGTCATGACCGGCATCACCACCGCCGCGGGTTCCGTTCCGCTGCTCCTGTCAGCCGGTGCCGGCACGGAAACACGCACCGTCATCGGCACGGTAGTGCTCTGCGGCA
The DNA here is from genome assembly GCA_003332265.1 of Candidatus Accumulibacter meliphilus. Taxonomy (GTDB): domain Bacteria; phylum Pseudomonadota; class Gammaproteobacteria; order Burkholderiales; family Rhodocyclaceae; genus Accumulibacter; species Accumulibacter meliphilus. The sequence continues at coordinate 91,637 of QPGA01000008.1, read as the reverse complement.
TCCTCTCGGCCACCTTGTTCACCCTCTTTGTGGTGCCCGTCGCCTACGACCTGCTGGCCAGGCATACCGGCTCGCCAAATCGCGTCCACCGGCAGCTCGAAAAGGAACTGGCGGCAAGCGATGAGCAGGCATCCGGAATCGAAAGCCTGGCGGGCAGCGTCGACAAAGCTGGCCATGCAAGGACTCGCTTGCGCGAAGATCCATGATTCTCTCAGGCACGGCTCACGGCCCCGGGAACGTCCGACAGGCGGCTGGAGAGCGGCGGACGCAACCCCAATTTACGCAAAGAAGGACGCCTTATGTTGAAGTTCACATGTTGCGATGAAATGCGGCAGTTCTTCTCGCCAGATCACGCGCAGGTTTTGCGCGGTATCACGCGCGGCTACGAGCGCGAATGCTTGCGCGTGGACGCCAGTGCCTACCTGGCGCAAACCCCTCATCCCCTGACGCTGGGCTCCAAACTCACCCACCCCTGGATTACCACCGACTACGCCGAAGCGCTGCTGGAGTTCATTACCCCTCCATCACAAGACCCGGCCTTTCCCCTGGATTTCCTGCGTGACATCCACCGCTTCACGGCCCGGCAGATGCGGGGAGAAATCATGTGGGCAGGCTCCATGCCCTGCGTCGTCGGCGACGACAAGACCATCGCCATTGCCAACTACGGCAGCTCCAACTCCGCGATGATGAAGTCTGTCTATCGCGAAGGCCTGGGCCTTCGCTATGGGCGGCACATGCAGACGATTGCCGGCTCGCACTACAACTGGTCGCTGCCTGAGGAGTTCTGGGTAATTTTGAAAGGCTGCTGCTCCGGAACAGGGAGCCTGCAGGACTTTGTCAGCGAGCGCTATTTCGGATTGATTCGCAATTTTCTACGTTTTGGCTGGTTGATTCCCTACCTGTTTGGTGCCTCGCCCGCAATCTGTCAATCATTCCTGCAAGGCCGCCGCTCAGGCCTCCAGGAGCTCGTTCCAGGCACCCTGTTCCGCCCCTACGCGACCAGCCTGCGCATGAGCGACCTGGGCTATCAGAACCGGGCGCAAGATCAACTGCACGTCAGTTTCAATTCACTGGCCGAGTACACCCAGGCACTGGAGACGGCGATTCGCACCCCTGATCCATTCTACGAAAAGCTGGGCGTGCGCGAAGGCGAGCGCTGGAAGCAACTCAACGCAAACCTGCTGCAAATAGAGAACGAGTTTTATGCCGGCATCCGGCCCAAACGCGTCGCCAAGGCAGGCGAGCGCCCGGCGCTGGCCTTGAAGAAATACGGTGTCGAGTACCTGGAAGTGCGCCTGTTTGACCTGAACCCGTTCGTAGACATCGGTATCGTCCCCGAGCAAAGCACTTTTGCCGACATCCTGTTACTGATGTGCCTTTTTCATCAGAGTCCTCCCATTACGGCGCGCGAGCAGGGAGAAAACGATGAAAACCAGGCCCGTATCGTCAACCAGGGCCGCCAGCCTGACCTGACCCTGCTGGTGTACAACCGCGAACAAGCTTTCCAGCCCATTGCACACGCCCTGTTCGACGACATGCAGCCTTTTGCGCAGATGCTGGATGTGGCCTACGGTGGCGATAACTACAGCAGCACGCTGGCCAGCTTGCGTACCCGAATTGATCACCCGGAGACGACGCCGTCGGCCCAGGTGCTGGTTGCCGCGAGGGAACACAAAGGCTACTTCAAATTCGCCATGCAGCAGTCCCGGCAGCACCACGAGAGCTTGCTGGCCCAAGCCCTGGACGCGGCTACATTGGCCAAGTTCGAGGACAGCGTACAAGCCTCTCTGGTCGAGCAACAGCGATTGGAATCGCTGCCGCAGGGACGCTTTGAGGACTACGTGGCGAGTTACTACGCATAGAGGGCAAGCGCCTAACGGTCATGACACGTGGAGACACCCCAAATCATGAAAGTCATGACCGTCTCCCCCCACTTGCAGTGCGCATTCCGGCTTGCACGCTGGAATCGTTCGACGAGCAGGATCAGTACCTGACGGTGGCCATTATTGGCATAATGCGAGGCATATTCACCCCGGAGGCGTCGGTCCATGTCCAGGAATCGCTGCATAGCGGCACTGCTGTTTTTGTCCTTCGCAACCCTGTCGGTCGCTGGCTCAGCAAGGGCGCAGCAGGTCACCGGAGTTCTCGGCTCTCCGAGCGCCACCACCACCCTTGGCGGTAAGCAGCTGCCACCCCCCGATCCGAAATTCGGCGGAGTGATCAAGGAAAGGGCCTCGGAGTCGACCCCCTGGTGGCCACCGCGCATCGTGCCGCCGAAAACTGCGCCGAACGTGCTGCTGATCATGAGCGACGACGACGGCTTCGGCGCGCCGTCAACTTTCGGCGGCGTCATCCCGACCCCGGCGCTGGACCGCATCGCGACGAGTGGTCTGCGTTATACGAACTTCCACTCCACCTCGCTGTGCTCGCCGACGCGGGCGGCGCTGATCACCGGCCGCAACCATCACTCGGTGGGCTTCGGGGTGGTCGGAGAAATCGCCACCGGCTACCCTGGCTACGACTCGATCATCCCGATCGAGAAAGGCACCATCGGCACCATCCTGAAAGACAACGGCTACGCGACCGCGTGGTTCGGCAAGGACCACAACACGCCCTTCTTCGCCAACAGCCAGGCCGGACCGTTCGAGCAGTGGCCGAACGGCATGGGCTTCGAGTATTTCTACGGCTTTGTCGGTGGCGATACCAGCCAGTGGCAACCGAACCTGTTCCGCAATACCACGCCGATCTACCCCTTCCAGGGCAATCCGGGCTGGAACCTGACCACGGCGATGGCCGACGAGGCGATCCAGTACATGAAACAGCTCAAGGAGCTGGCGCCCGAAAAGCCGTTCTTCGTCTACTACGTGCCGGGCGGCACGCACGCCCCGCACCACCCGACGAAGGAATGGATCGACAAGATCAGCGCCATGCATCTGTTCGACGACGGCTGGGAAAAACTGCGCGAGACCATCTTCGCCAACCAGAAGCGGCTGGGCATCATGCCCGAAAACGCGCAACTGACGCCCTGGCCGGACGGGCAGGAGATTTATGGCGGCGCCAAGCTGCCCAGGTGGGACTCGCTGAGCTTCGAGGAGAAGAAACTGTTCATCAAGCAGGCCGACGTCTATGGCGCCTATCAGGCGTACACCGATCATCAGATCGGCCGCGTCATCCAGGCGGTCGAGGACCTGGGCGAGCTCGACAACACGCTGATCATCTACATCAGCGGCGACAACGGCGCCAGCGCCGAAGGCATGGTCAACGGCACGCCGAACGAGTTCACCACCTTCAACGGCATCGAGGTGCCGATCAAGGACCAGTTCCTGTGGTACGAGTTCTGGGGCTCCGAGCGGACTTTTCCGCACTACTCGGCGGCCTGGGCGTGGGCGTTCGGCACGCCGTTCAAGTGGATGAAACAGGTACCGTCGCATTTCGGCGGCACGGCCCAGGGCGTGGCCATGTCCTGGCCCGGCCACATCGGCGATCCGGGCGGCATCCGTCGCCAGTTCCATCACGTCATCGATATCGTTCCGACGATCCTCGAGGCGACCGGCATTCCGGCACCAGAGACGATCAAGGGCATCAAGCAGCTGCCGATTGAAGGCACGAGCATGGCCTACACCTGGGACAAGGCCAATGCCGGCGTGCCCACCCGGCACACGACGCAGTACTTCGAGATGCTCGGCAATCGCTCCATCTATCATGATGGCTGGGTAGCGGCCACTACTCCGGCCACGCGCCCCTGGGAGCTGAGCAGCGCGACGCCGCCGGATGTGATCACCGGCTACCGCTGGGAGCTGTACAACGTCATCGAGGATCCGACGCAGAACAAGGACCTGGCGGCGACGATGCCCGAGAAGCTCAAGCAGATGCAGGGCATCTTCTACGTCGAGGCGGCGAAGTACAACGTGCTGCCGCTCGACAACACGACGCTGACGCGCTGGAATACGCCGCGGCCGAGCCTGAAGGCAGGGCGCACGGAGTTCAGCTATGCGGGCGGCCTGACCGGCGTGCCGGCCAGCACTGCGCCGAGCATCATTGACAAGTCCTACCGCATCACCGCCGAAGTCACCATTCCCGAGGGCGGCGCAGAAGGCATGATCGTCACCCAGGGTGGGCGCTTCGGCGGCTACGGCCTGTTTCTGAGCAAAGGCGATTTCGGCGTCGGCCGCGGCAAGGTGGTCTTCCTCTATAACCTGCTCGATCTCAAGCGCACGACCTGGGAAGGACCCGAGCTGGCTGCCGGCAAGCACAGCATCGTCTTCGACTTCAAGTCGGATGGTCCGGGCCTGGCCAAGGGCGGCACGGGTGTTCTCTCGGTGGATGGCACGGAAGTGGCCAGGAATTCCATGGAACATACCGTCCCGATCACTTTCCCGGAGGATGAGACCTTCGATGTTGGCGAGGACACGCGCACCCCGCTGGCGCTCATCGAGTATCGCTACGACACGCCGTTCAAGTTCACCGGCACGATCGACAAGCTGACCGTCAAGCTCGAACCCTTTCCGCCGGAAGAGAGCGCGAAGCTCAGTGCGGCTGCTCAAGCCGCGCCCGCTGCGCTCGCGCCAGCGGCGGCAGCGCCGACCAGCGATGCGCCGAAGCGCTAAGGATCGGCGCTTACGCAAAACGAGTCGCGTGAGCAAGCTGCGCAGGTGGGGCCAGGCCGGGCCATGAGATCGGCACTGCTCTTCGCTGCGGTGGGAGAAATCGCCACCGGCCTGGCCTTGCTGATCCTCCCATCGCTCGTTGGGCGCCTGTTATTGGGCGAGGAGCTGACGGGCATCGCCATACCCGTCGCCCGCGTCGCCGGTATCGCCCTGATCGCCCTTGGGCTCGCCTGCTGGCCCGGCCCGCCGCGGCTCGGCATGTTGGTCTACGGCGCAGCGGTCACGCTGTATCTCGCCTATCTTGGCTTCACCGGCATTTCGACGGGCATCTTGCTGTGGCCAGCGGTCGCCCTGCACGCCCTCCTGACCGCGCTGATGATTCGGGAGCAAGCACTGGACAAGGCGAGTGGAAGATAGGGACAACATCGGGGAAAAAAACGAGCCTGGCCATTTTTTTGTTTCGGTTTCCTTTTCTTTCCGACCAGCGGCCAGCACCGGTCCGCTGGAATTTAGGCAAAGCGCATAGATCGTGTTACGTATCGGCATAGACCTTGGCGGCAGCAAAATCGAGCTCATCGCGCTCGACGACGCCGGCCGCGTCTTGCTGCGGCGGCGCTGTCCGACGCCGCAGGGAGATTACCGGGGCACGCTCAGGACGGTCAGCGGGCTGATCGAAGCTGCGGAAAGCGAGCTTGGCGAGACCGGCAGCGTCGGCATCGGCGTGCCTGGCGCGGAGTCGACCGTTGATGGCCGTATTAAAAACGCCAACTCGACCTGCCTGATCGGCGAAGCGCTGCGCGAAAACCTGCAGGCGCTGTTACGGCGCGAAATACGGCTGGCCAACGACGCCAACTGCTTTGCTCTTTCGGAAGCCATCGACGGCGCCGGCAAAGGCGCGGAAGTCGTTTTCGGGGTGATTCTAGGCACCGGCGTTGGCGGCGGCATCGTCGTCAATCAAGGCGTGCTGAACGGAGCCAACAGCATTGCCGGCGAATGGGGGCATAACCCCTTACCGAGACCGCAAGAAGAGAGCCTGCCGCCACCGTGTTGCTACTGCGGGCGCTTCGGCTGCGTCGAAACCTGGTTGTCGGGGCCGGCGCTTTGTGCCGACCACCTGCGACATGGTGGCGAAGCGCTCGCTGCCGAGCAGATCTGCGCCGCTGCCGCAACCGGTGACCTGAACTGCGAACAGACCCTGGCGCGCTACGAGCGCCGCCTGGCCAAGGCGCTGGCGCAGGTGGTCAACATCCTCGATCCGCAGGTGATCGTGCTCGGCGGCGGCCTGTCGAATATCCAGCGTCTATATGACGCTGTCCCGCGCCTGTGGGCCAGGCACGTCTTTTCCGATGTCATTCGCACGCGGCTGTTGCGTAACGTGCATGGCGACTCTTCCGGCGTTCGCGGCGCCGCCTGGCTATGGAACGAGAGATGACACAAATCATGCTGTTCAGCGGCGGCTTGACGAGGATCGAGGAACACGGACAGTCGACCGGGATCTACAAGAAACCGGTCATTGGCCCGATAGAGCTGAGTTTTGAAGGTCTGGCCGGAGACATCCAGGCCGACCGGCGGGTCCATGGCGGGCCCGAGAAAGCCCTGCATCAGTACGCCGTGGACAACTATCGGCGTCTGGCCGAACGCTTGCCGGCGATTGCTGCGCAACTGCTCGTCGGCAGTATCGGCGAGAACATTTCGGCCGCCGAGGTCGACGAAAGCACGGTCTTCATCGGCGACGTCTTCAGCCTCGGGCGCGCCCGGGTTCAGGTCAGCCAGCCACGCAGCCCGTGCTGGAAAATCGACCATCGCTACGCTCACGATGGCGTCGCACGGCTGATCGCCGAGAGCGGCCTGACCGGCTGGTACTACCGTGTGCTCGCAGGGGCGACGATCAGCAGCGGCGACCGGCTCGAATTGATCGAACGTCTGCCGGGCGCAGTTTCTCTTGCCGAGTTGTGGCGAATCTGGCGCGAGCACCGGCCCGATCCGGCGATCCTGGAACGTTTGTCAGGGGCGCCCGGCTTGACGCCCAGCTGGCAGAAGAAGCTGCATGACCGCCTGAGCTGGCTGCGCACCAACAGTGGCACGCCGGAAGTCGCACGAACGCTGTTTCATCCCCGCCAAAGCTGAAGCGAGTCACGGAGAAGCATCGCCGCCGCTTCCCGGCTTTTCTGGCCGGGCCAGTGTTCAGCGATACAGTGGTAGCGCGGCCAAGCGCGCCTCGATGTCGGCGCTCACTTGCCGATAGGCAGGGTTATCCTGGGCACCGTAGCGGCGCTCGAACTGGGCTGCCGACAGATACTCCGGGAGCCCGCCCAGCGGCGGTGCCAGGTCGCTGTCGCGCAGAGGCCCGCGCAGGGCGGCGTTGAGACGCGCTGAATCGCGCAGCAGCAATTCCCCGAAGCGTGTCCCGGCACGATCGGCGGCCAGGTCGGCAAAGGAGAAGCCGCTGCCGCGGCGAGAGTCGTCGATTTCCTTGTAGACGCCGATGGCGTTGGCCGCCGGTTCGCCGGCCCAGACTGCCAGGGCGGCGGAAATGGAGAAATGCTGCGCGCTGTCGTAGCGCCCCAGCAACTCCAGCTTCAGGCGGCGCGGACGCGGCCACTCGCTGGCTTGTGGAAAAAAAGCGTCGAGGCTTTTTCCCGACTCATAGGCAGCCAGGACAAGCAGCGCAGCGCGTCGTTGCTGCAGCGTTTCTTCACCCGCAGGACCGGCCAGCAAGGGAGGCAGAACCTCGCTCAAGGGCACGCGGGCGTTGACCGGGTAGTTCATGAGCAGGCTTGCCAGCGCACGCTGCGCGGCTTCGACACGCTGCTTATCTGCCGGCGTAAAGGCGAGGGCGCGGCCACGCTCGAGCAGGCCCCGCTCCCAGACGTAGGTGAAAGCGACCGCGCTGCGCGCTGGCACGAAGTCGAGACGACGAAAAGCTTTCCGCAACAGCTGCCACTGCTCGCCAAGACCGGCAATTTTGATCACCGAGACGCTCAGCCACTCGAACAGGCGCGGTGGTATCGGCAGCGATCCCAGCGACGCGGAGGCCAGCTGCGCTTGCCCACGCCCACCTTCGGCGTGAAAAACGGCGCGCAGATTCAGATAGCGAGCGCCGCTTAGACCGGGAATCTGGACGGGAACGCTAAAGCGGAACTCACCCGCCTCGTCGACCAGGGCAAACGCGCCGCGTCCGTGCAGGCTGCGGGTGGCCAGATGGTTGAAGGCCTCGTCGATCAGCGCCACCGGAATCTGCGCCGTTCGTTGTTCGCCACGGCGCAGTCGGCGCGGGTCGTTGCTGAGCAATAGCCCACGAGCTTCGGCGACCGACGCGGGAGAAATGCTTGCGCTGCGGCTGACCAGCGGCGCCGTATCGAGGCCGGCCAGAAAAAGGACTGCGGCGGCGAGCAGCGGCAGGAGCAGGAAGATGCGTATCACCGGCGCGGCGCGCCGATCGTCGGGCGGCCGGCACCAGGCCCTTGCGCCGGCGACACCCCGGCAGCAAGCTGCCGCGGCGCAGCGCTACTGCCCGGCGCGCTGCTCATGGCGCGTCCGGCGTGTCCGCGGGCGCTGGCGTCAGCTTGCTGTCGGGACTTCCCAGACGCAAAGCGAAACCCGCTTTGCGCAGCAGGCGCGCTTCGTTTTGCAGGTCGGCGCGGGTCAGCGGATGCTCTTCAAGCCAGGCAGGCGGGAAGCGCAGCTCGATCTGTCGCCGGTCGACGCGTAGCCCAATGGCCGGCAAGGGTACGCTGCTGCGGCTACGGTGCAGCACCACCGCCAGGCGCAGGAGGACGCACAGGCGCGGCGCCATGCGCGCCCAGTCGCTCGGTAAATGCGCGAAGGCCTTGCTCGGAAAAGAGCGGCGGTGGCGCCTGACCAGTGCGGACAAGAGGAGTTGATCGTCGCGCGAATAGCCCGGCAAATCGGCATGTTCGAGCACGTAGGCGCCGTGTTTGTGGTGCTGGTCGTGAGTCAGCAGGAGACCCGTTTCATGCAGGCGAGCGGCGCGTTCGAGCACCGGCGCCACCGCTTCGTCGGCGAGCCGCCATTGGCTGCTGACCTGCCGCAGCAGAGCCTGCGCAGTCGCACAGACGCGGCCCGCCTGGCCTTCGTCGAGGTTGAAACGGCTGATGACGTCGGCGATGGTTCGGTCGCGCACGTCTTCGTGGCGAATACGGCCCAGCAGGTCATAGATCAGGCCTTCGCGCAGGGCACCTTCCGAGACCTCGAGCTGCTCGATGGCGAGCGCCTCGCAGAGGCCGTGCAGGACGACGAAGCCGCCGACAAAGACCCGCGCCCGCGCCGGGTCGAGTTGCCAGCGGCCGGCAATCGCCGCCGTGTCGCGTATTTCAAGCAGCTCGGCACGCAGCCGGCGCAAGGCTTCGCAGGTGATTCCCTCGCGGCTCCAGCCTTCGCTGATGAGCACGTCCTGGATCGCCTTGATCGAGCCCGACGCGCCGGTGACCACGGCCCAGCCACGCGCCAGATATTCCTGGCGGACCGGCTCCAGGGTCAGTTGCACCAGAAGTTCGGCCTCGCGCAGGCGGCTGGCGGTCAAGCGCCCATCGCCAAAACAGGCACGGCTCAAGCTGACACAACCCATTTTCAGGCTGGCCAGGTGTAGGGGATCGAATTTTTCTCCGATGATCAGCTCGGTGCTGCCGCCGCCAATGTCGATCACCAGGCGCTGCCCGGAGACATCGCCGACGTTGTGCGCCACACCCAGGTAGATCAGGCGCGCTTCTTCCTGGCCGCGGACGATCTCCACTTTGTGGCCGAGAACCTGTTCCGCTCGGGCCACGAACTCGGCACTGTTGCGTGCCTGGCGCAGGGTATTGGTACCGACAATGCGCAACTGCTCGGGCGGAATGTCGCGCAGCCGTTGGCCAAAGCGCGCGAGGCATTCGAGGGCGCGTTTTTGCGATTCCTGCGACAGGCGGTTGCGCGCATCGAGACCGCCCGCCAACTGGACCATCTCGCGCAAACGGTCGTGAACCTGCACCTGCCCATTCACCAGGCGGGCGACGATCATGTGAAAACTGTTCGACCCGAGATCGATTGCTGCTACGAATTCGGAAGACATCAGGACTCCTTGTCGCTACGGGCAGCGCCGACGGGATAGTCCGCTGCGCGCTGTGTCTGCTTGCCGCTGGTGGCCCGTCATGACCAGCACCTTGGTCGTCGTATTCATGGCATTCATCGCATTCATCGCCTTCGACGGCGGCAGGGCATCGCCTGGCGCCGGGAAACGGGCTCCGGCTGACTTTGACTGCCCCGCCAGCTGGCGGCAGGTGCAGTGGATGACAGCGCGCAACTCATTCCCCGGCAAACGGAAAGATAGCCGATTTGCTCTCTGAGCGCTGTGAAATGGCTCACGCCGCAGGGCCGCTAACCGGCATGCAGGCAGAGTATCCCTGCCGCTGTGGCCGTCGTCAATCAGTCACCGCGGCGGTCACTGCTGTTCGCCGCTCGCCACTCGCCGCTCGAGGGGGTGGGCTTGGCGGCAGGGGGTCATAGCCCGTCCGCCGCATCAGAACTCGAGCGGATCGACTTCAAGATGCCAGCGCAGCCGTGACGGCGCTTTGATCGCTTCGAGCTGCGGCAGCCAGTCGGCGAGAAAGCGCTGCAGCGCTCGCCGTGCGGGCGACTCGACGAGCAACTGGCCGCGTTCGAAACTGGCGCGGCGGGCCAGGCGCATGGGCACCGGGTCGTAGAAAGTCACCGAATGTTCGCTGCCCACCGCCGGGCAAGTACGCGCACTTTTCAGAAAGCCGAGGGCGTCGGCCATCAGCGGCGCTTCGGCACGCAGCATGGCCTGGTGCGCATAGGGAGGAAAGCCGGCCTGTTGCCGCTCGCTGAGCTGCTCGGCGGCGAAGGCGGGAAAGTCATGATGGACGAGCGCGGCGTAGAGTGGATGCTCGGGGAACTGCGTCTGAATCAGGAACTCACCTGGACGTTCGGCGCGGCCGGCGCGGCCGGCGACCTGCATCAACTGCGCGAAGAGACGCTCGGGCGCCCGCCAGTCGGCGGCAAACAAGGCGGCGTCGGGAGCGATGGCGCCGACCAGGGTGAGCTTGGGGAAATCATGCCCTTTGGCGAGCATCTGGGTGCCGACCAGAATGTCGGCGTCGCCGCTGTAAATCCGCGCCACCAGCACTTCCCACTGCTTGCGGCTGCGCGCCACATCACGGTCGACGCGGAGCACTCTAGCCTCGGGAAAGTGCTCGGCGAGCACCGCTTCCAGGCGTTGTGTGCCGCGCCCAAATGCGCTCAGATCCTGGTTGCCGCAGGTCGGGCAGCCTTTCGGCAAGCGCGCTTCGAAGCCGCAGTGATGGCAGCGCAGGCGGCGGTCGACCAGATGCAGCACCAGATTGGCAGCGCAGCGATGGCAGTGCGAGGTCCAGCCGCAGGCGGCGCAGGCCAGCACCGGTGCGTAGCCCCGGCGATTGAGGAAGAGCAGGCTTTGCTCGCCGCGCGCCAGGCGCTCCTCGACAGCGCGTAGCAAGGCACGACTGAGGCCGTCCCGGGGCTTGTCGAGGCGGGTGTCGATACGCTGCACACTCGGCAGCCGAGCACCTTCGACCGCTCGCTCACTCAGCCTCAGCAGACGATAGCGACCGCGGCCAGCTTCGGCGGTGGCGTTGGCCCAGCTTTCGAGCGAAGGCGTCGCCGAACCGAGGATGATTTTGATGGCGCCCTGGCGGGCACGGAAGACAGCCAGGTCGCGCGCCGAATAGCGGATGCCGTCCTGCTGTTTGAAGGAGGGGTCGTGCTCCTCGTCGACGACGATCAAGCCGAGCTCGGGCAGCGGCGTGAAGATGGCCAGGCGGGTGCCGAGCACGATGCGCGCTTCGCCGGTCAAGGCGGCGCACCAGTTGCGGCTGCGCGCGGCCTCGCCGAGCTCGCTGTGCAGACTGACCAGCCCGGCGGCGGGAAAACGCGCTGCGACGCGGGCTTCAAGCTGTGGGGTCAGATTGATTTCCGGGACCAGCAGCAGTGATTGCTGTCCATCGGCCAGGGCGCGCTCAATGAGCCGGAGATAGATTTCGGTCTTGCCACTGCCGGTCACGCCGTGCAAAAGGTAGGCGTGGAAGCCGGTGCCACGCTCGGCGATCGCGTTCAGCACCGCCTGCTGCTCGCCAGTCAGTTCTGGCGCCGCCACGGCCGCGCCTGGCGAAGCCTGCCGCGGCGCTCTGGCCTTGACGGGCTTGAGGGCGCGCAGCCCGGCCGGCAAGGTCGACAGCATCACCTGCCCGAGCGCTACGTGATAGTAGTCGGCGCAGAACTCGCTAAGGCGAAACCAGTCTGCGGGCAAAGGGGGCAAGTCGCGAAAGACCTCGCCAAGAAGCTTGAGTTGCTCCAGCGGAAAATCGCTCGCCGCCGGCAGCTCGACGAGAATGCCGATTTTCTCGTGGCGACCGAAGGGCACACGTACGCGGTAGCCAATATCGCCCGCCGACAGCGGCTCGCCATCGGCGACGCGGTAGTCGAAGAGGCGACGCAGCGGAACATCAAGCGCGACGCGGGCAATCTGCGGCAAGGGCATCAGGTCGGAGAGCCATTGACAGTCGCGAGGAGGAAACGATCGCTAGTTAGCGGCGGAAGCTCGCGCCACTTCTCGTAGTACGGCATAAGATCTTCTGTTATTTGAGGTTTCCAGCCCATTCACAGTTTCTGTGGATAACTCTGTGGATGAGGGCGCCGGAAAACCCCGCAAGAGCCCATCCTGACAGGGTTTCAGAGCCGTTGCCGGAAAAACAGGCGATTAAAAACTTCTTATAAATTAGCGGCTTACAACTACAAGTCTGATTTACAAGGAACTTTCCACCGTACCGGAAACTCGGAAGTCTCTTCTGTGAACAAGTCAAGCGCTAATCGCCCACTCAACGCCCTTTCTGGCGCAGAATCCGACTGTGCTGGTGCACCGCATCAAGCAGCGCTTTGACGTTGTCCGGCGGCGTGAACTGCGAGATGCCGTGCCCAAGATTGAAGACGTGCCCGGTGTCCCCCGGGCCGTAGGCGTCGAGCACTTTCCTGGCCTCGCTGGCAATCGTTTCGGGTGCCGCGAAGAGCACCGCCGGGTCGATATTGCCCTGCAAGGAAACCTTGTCACCGACGCGTCGGCGCGCTTCGCCGATGTCGATCGTCCAGTCCAGGCCGACCGCGTCACAGCCGATCTCGGCGATCGCTTCCAGCCACAGGCCACCGCCTTTTGTAAACACGATCGATGGCACGCGCTCGCCGTCCTTGTTCTTGATCAACTGAGCAACGATTCGCTGCATGTACGCCAGCGAGAACTCGCGATACGCTGCGGGCGACAGGGAGCCGCCCCAGGAATCAAAGATCATCACCGCCTGGGCGCCGGATTCAATCTGCGCGTTGAGGTAGGCAACCACGGCGTCGGCGGTGACCGCAAGAATGCGATGCAAGAGGTCGGGTCGGTCGTAGAGCATGCCCTTGACGCGGCGGTAATCGGTGCTCGAAGCGCCTTCGACCATGTAGCAGGCGAGAGTGTAAGGACTCCCGGAAAAGCCGATCAGCGGCAGCGAGTTGTTCAGTGCGCGCCGGATTTCCACCACCGCATCCATCACATAACGCAGGTGATCCCAGGGATCGGGGGCGCTGAGGTCGCGAATCGCCCATTCTTCGCGCAGGGGACGTTCGAAGCGCGGCCCTTCGCCGTCGGTGAAATACAGTCCCAGGCCCATCGCGTCGGGAATGGTGAGGATGTCCGAGAAGAGAATTGCGGCACACGTGCCCGTGCGCGCCAGCGGCTGCAGAGTCACCTCGCAAGCCAGGCCAGGGTTGGTACACAACTGCATGAAGCTGCCCGCACGGGCACGTGTTTCACGATACTCGGGCAGGTAGCGACCAGCTTGACGCATCAACCAGACCGGCGTGTGCGTGGTCGGCTCCTTGAGCAGCGCGCGCAGAAAAGTATCGTTGGATGGGCGGGTCACGGGAAACTCCGGCGGCGAGCGAAAGGTGCTCGAAAAGAGCGATTATCCCCTTTCCCCGCTACTTCCGCCAGAAAGCCGGTGTCATCACCACCAGCAGGGTGAAAATCTCCAGGCGGCCGAGGAGCATGGCGAAGGTGCACACCCAGATCTGGAAGTCGCTCAGTCCGGCGTAATTGCTGGCCGGCCCGACCTGGCCCAATCCCGGGCCGGTGTTGTTGATGCTGGCAACGACTGCCGAAAAGGCGGTGATGATCTCCAGCCCGGACAAGGAAAGAAGCAGCGTCATGCTGGCGATGCAGACCATGTACACAAAGCCGAAAGCGAGCACAGCGAAGAGAATGTTGGATTGCACGACGTCGCCGCCGACTTTTACCGGATGCACGGCGCTGGGGTGCATGGCACGGGTCAGCTCGCGATACACCTGCTTGTAGAGTACCAGCGCGCGAATCATCTTGATGCCGCCACCGGTCGAGCCGGCGCTGGTCGCGAAACTGCACAGAAACAACATCCACAACGGCGCGAAGAATGGCCACAGAGCATAGTCGGTGGTCGCGAAGCCGGTCGTCGTGGCAATGGAGACGACGTTGAAGGCGGCATCGCGCAGAGCTTCGTCGAAGCTTGCATAGACGTCGTGGAAGACGAGAAAGGCGGCGATGCCAACGACACTGCCGAGAGTCACCAGCAAAAACCAGCCGGCTTCCGGGTCGGAGACGTAGGGACGCAGCGAACGCCCGGAGAGAACAACGAAGTGGGTCGCGAAGTTCATCCCGGCGAAGAGCATGAAAACGATAGCGACCGTTTCGATGGCCGGTGAGGCGAAATAGGCGAAGCTCGCGTCGTGGCTCGAAAAGCCGCCGAGTCCCATGGTGGCGAACATGTGCATGAGCGCATCCAGCCCGCTCATTCCTGCCCAATAGTAGGCCAGCGCGCAGCAGATGGAGGCCAGCGAATAGACGGTCCACAGGCCCTTCGCCGTTTCGGCGATGCGTGGCGTCATCTTGGTGTCCTTCATCGGCCCCGGCGTCTCGGCCTTGAACATCTGTCGGCCGCCGATCCCCAGCAAGGGCAGAATGGCCACCGCGAGAACGATCAGGCCCATGCCGCCAAGCCAGACCATCTGCGTTCGCCAGACGTTGATCGACACCGGTAGCTGGTCCAGGCCGGTGAGAACGGTCGCACCGGTGGTCGTCAGTCCGGACACGGCTTCGAAATAGGCGTCGGTAAAGCTAAGCTTGAGTTCGAGGACCAGCGGCAAGGCGGCGTAGATCGGCAGCAGGGTCCACACCAGCGCAACCATCAGAAAACCGTCACGAATCGTCAGATCCCGGGTTTCCTTGCGAGTGGCGTACCACAGGCCGGCGCCAGTAGCGACGGTAAGCACAAACGCTTCGTCAAAGGACGCGAAAGCGCCGTCGTCGAGAAACCACGAAAGGCTCAAGGGAAAGAGCATGGTCAACCCAAACATCAGGATCACCAGCGAGAGCACCCGGATCACGGGGTAGAAGCGTTGCATGCCTGCAGATCAGAAAAAGTGGAAGCCAACCGCGAAGAGTTTCTCGACCTGCTTGACGACCTTCTTGTCGATGCAGAAAACGATCACGTGGTCACCAGTCTCGATGACGACGTCCTTGTGGGCGATGAGCACCTGCCCGGTCTGCTTCTTCTCCCCCAGGTGGAAGAAGTTGAAGTCTTCAGTTTCGCCGAGGTCGCGCACGATGGCGGCGATAAAGGCGCCGTGAATGACCGGCAATTCGCCGACGCGGCGGCCGACAGCACGTGAATTTTTCTTGTCGCCATGGGCGACGATCTCGAGCGCTTCGGCAGCGCCGCGACGCAGGCTGTGTACCTGCACGACGTCACCATGGCGAACGTAGGTCAGCAGGGTGCCGATCGACACCTGTGCCGGCGAAATGGCGATGTCGATGGGCCCGCCCTGCACCAGTTCGGCGTAGGCCCGCCGGTTGATCAAGGCCACCACACGCTGACAACCCATGCGCTTGGCCAGCGACGCGCCCATGATGTTGTCTTCGTCGTCGTTGCTCAGTGCAAGGAAGAGCTCCATCTCTTCGATGCCCTCCTGTTGCAGCAACTCCTCATCGGTGGCGTCGCCATTGAGCACCAGCACCGATTTCAGCGAGTTGGCAACGAACTCGGCGCGGCGGCGATCGATCTCGATCAGTTTGACCTCGCACTTGCCTTCCAGAGCCTGTGCAACACGGTGGCCAATGTTGCCGCCGCCGGCAATCATCACTCGCCGCACCGGCTCCATTGAGCGGCGCAGCTCGCGCATCACGATGCGGATGTGTTCGTCGGCAGCGAGAACGAAGACCTCGTCGCCATCGGCGATGATCGTCTCGCCGGTCGGCGTGATTGCCCCGCCATGGCGATAGATGGCCGCGATGCGTCCGTCGATCTCGGGCGGCAGGTGGTTGCGCATCTCGGAGATTGGGCTGCCGACCAGCAAGCCGCCGGCGTAAGCGCGCAGGCCGACCAGCGCCAGGCGTCCGCGCGCAAAACTGAGTACTTGCAGCGCTTCAGGAAAGTCGATCAGGCGCGCGATGTACTCGGTGATCACCTGTTCCGGGCACAAGGCGTAATCGACGGCGAAATTGTCGGGCAAGAGCAGTGTTTCGCTATCCAGGAAATCACGCGAGCGCAACCTGGCAATGCGTGCGGGGACGTTGAAGACGCTGTGCGCGACCTTGCAGGCGACGAGATTGGTTTCGTCACTCTGCGTCACAGCGATCAGCAGGTCGGCATCTTCCAGGCCTGCATTGGCCAGCACGGTGGGGTAGGAGGCGTTTCCGATCACCGTCCGCAGGTCGAGGCGATCCTGCAGGAACGCCAGGCGCTCCTGATCGCTGTCGACGACGGTGATATCGTTATTCTCGGAGACGAGACTTTCCGCGACGCTGGCACCGACCTGGCCGGCGCCCAGAATGACGATCCTCATTTGGTTTTCCCTCCCTGAGCAGCATGCGGCGAGAGTTTACTCGCGCTCGTCGCCACGCCGGCCGATATTGAGACCAAGCTGCCTCAATTTTCGATACAGGTGGGTGCGTTCGAGGCCCGTCTTCTCGGCCAAACGTGTCATGTTACCGCGTTCGCCAGCCAGATGATATTCGAAATACATCCGCTCGAAGGCTTCTCTGGCTTCACGCAGCGGTTGATCGAGAAAGAGCGCCGGCAGCGGCGAGGCTGCGCTGCCAGACTCGCTCCGCAAGAGGCGTTCGACGTCGTCAGCGGCGATTTCTTCGTCAAGCGCCGACAGCGCGAGGTTCTTCACGGCGGTCAGCAGTTCCGCCCATTCGCCCTGCCAGTGATGCAGCCGCAGGGCATTACGCGCGCCGCTCGAAAACACGCGCAGGGGCACTTCACCGCGCTCGGAAAGATGGGCGAGGAGCAAGGAGGCGATCTCGGGAACGTCGTCGGCGTGCCCGGAAATCTGCGGCAGCGCGACCCAGACTTCGCCGAGCCGGCTGACCAGCAGTGGATCCCAGCCCGCGTCGACGAGAGCCGGCAGCGAGCGACTGGAAGCAGCGACCATTTGCAGATTGTGCCGCTCCAGGCGTTCGAGCGCGAAAACCAGATTCATCTGCTGCAGCTTGCCGAGCTGCGCCAGGTCGGCGATAAAGACCACGCCGCCGCTGGCGTTGTGCAGCATCTCCTGGGTCAGGGGCGTACTCGCCGTCGACAGATCCAGCCACGGCGTGCGGTGCGTCTGCAGGGTACGCGCGCATATCTCCGCAATGCTGCCTGAGGCACTTTTCAGCAGCAGAACCGAGGTCTTGGCTGCGGCCTGTTCGAGACGTCTCTTGAGGTCCTTGAGCAGTGGCGAGCGGGCGAAGGCGTCGAGGGTCAGCGGCTTCTTCTGCAGCACCGTTTCGTGCTTGAGCGCTTTCTTGACCGTGGCCAACAGCTTCTGCAAGGCGATTGGCTTTTCGAGGAAGTCGGAAGCGCCGATGCGCGTGGCTTCGACCGCCGAATCGATCGTTCCATGCCCGGACATCATTACCACCGGCATGGTCAGCAGGCCGCTCGCAGCCCACTCCTTGAGCAGCGATATACCATCCGTATCGGGCATCCAGATATCCAGGAGGACCAGATCGGGGCGCATATCGGCGCGTACCTTGCGCGCCGCGGCGGCATTTTCGGCGAGCGTGATCGAATGTCCTTCGTCGGCAAGAATTTCGGAAAGCAGCTCGCGAATGCCCATTTCGTCATCGACGATCAGTA
Source organism: Candidatus Accumulibacter meliphilus (assembly GCA_003332265.1). Taxonomy (GTDB): domain Bacteria; phylum Pseudomonadota; class Gammaproteobacteria; order Burkholderiales; family Rhodocyclaceae; genus Accumulibacter; species Accumulibacter meliphilus. Next base: position 73,849 of record QPGA01000008.1, on the reverse strand, counting down.
TTTGCGCCATGTCAGGCCTCGGAGGAAAGTTTGTGCGAGCGATGTCCGCCAGTCGGCAACGCTGCCAGCGGCAGGGTAATGCTGACCATTGCGCCGACCGCCTGGCGATTGTTGACCTTGATACGACCGTGGTGTTCGTCGACGATCTTCTTGACGATCGCCAGACCGAGGCCGGTGCCACGCGCCTTGGTGGTCACGTAGGGCTCCAGAACACGGGCCATGACTTCAGGCGGGAAGCCCGGCCCGCGGTCGCTGACGATCATCTCGGCCATGTTATCGAGGGGCAGGGTGCTGATCGTGATACGCGGTGAATCGACCATTTCCTGCGCATCCTCGGCGTTGCGCAGGAGATTGTGGATGACTTGCCGCAGCTGCGTCGCGTCACCCCAGACGGGCGGCAAGTCGCCTGCGAGCTTGAGCTTGATGGCTGCTCGCGAAGTCTCGTAGAGGCCAAGCACTTCGCGAATCAACGCGTTGAGGTCCAGGGCGGCCAGCTCGGGAGCCGGCAGGCGCGCGTAGTCGCTGAAATCATTGACCATCCGCTTCATCGCCTCGACCTGTCTGATGATGGTTTGTGTCGAGCGATCGAGCATGTCGGCGTCGGCGCCGCTGAGCCGGTCAGCCAGCTTCATCTGCAAGCGTTCGGCCGAAAGCTGGATCGGCGTCAGCGGATTCTTGATTTCGTGTGCCAGTCGGCGCGCGACTTCGCCCCAGGCGGCACTGCGCTGAGCGGCAATCAGCCGCGTCACGTCATCGAACACCACCACGTAGCCACCCAGTGATTCGCCCGGCAGTTTGGTGCCGCGCAGCAGCAGGATCTGCTGCGGCAGGCTCCCCAGCGCATCGAGCTCGATCTGTTCCTGCCATTCGCTGCTGTCGTGTTCGGCAAAATTATCGAGAATCGCCTCGCCGAGCGTCTGCTGGCACGGCCAATCGGCTGCCGCGACACCAAGCAGCGCACTGAAATCATCAGCCAGAATGGTCAGCGCACCCTCGTTAACGGTGCGCAGGACGAAGTGTGTATCGAAGACCAGCACCCCGGCGGAGAGGTTGGCGAGAATCGATTCCAAATAAGCGCGCGCCGCTTCCAGCTCGGCGCGTTGGTGCTCGTTATCGCGACGAGCGTCGTCGAGCTGGCTGGTCATCTGCTTGAAGGAACGCGTCAGCACGCCCAGCTCGTCGCTGCTGTACACCTCCTGGCGAGGCGTGTAATCGCCAGCAGTGACCGCCTGCGTCCCCTCGGCGAGAATCGACAACGGCGCCGACAAGCGACGGGCAAGCACGAAAGCCAGCGCGATCGCCGTGAACAACGCCAAGAGCACGGTCAGGGTCAGCGTCATGGCGTAGATCCGCGTCAGTCCGTCGCGACCCAGGGACAGCTCTTGATAGTCTGCATAAACGGTCTGTACGCTGTCGGCGTTAAGCGCCAGGGCAGCCGGCACCGGGTCGCTCAACTGCAGGATGCGCGTCTCGCCACCGAGGCCCGGCGGCGTCACGGCGACAAGAACCCGCAAGGAGAGGTCTTTTTCGCCGTGGCTTTCGAGAAGCGCCAGGCGGCGTTCGCTAAGCACTCTGCGCAACTCGTCGCCTGCCGGCTTTTTCGGCAGCAGCGTCGCCAGTTCGCCGGTGGCGGTGGCCAGCAATTCGCCGTTGGTCGCAAACAGCGCCGCCGATTGCAAGCCGTACTGCTCGCGCAAGCGATTGAGATCGAGGCGGCGCTGCGTTTCCGAACGTTCGCCGAGCTCCGTAGCCATCGTCTGCGCCTTTGCTGCAAGATCTTCAAGCAGCGAATCGAGTGCGCTACGGCCAAGATTCAGCCCTGCCTCAAGCGCCTTCTCGACACGGACGTCGAACCAGGTTTCGATGCTCTTGGTGACGAACTGTACCGATACGGCGTAGATCAAGACGCCCGGCAGCACGGCCATCAGGCCGAACATCAGCATCAGGCGCAGCTTGAGGCGGGAACCGAAGACCTTGGCCTGGTGCTCCCCCCACAGCGAGCGCAACTGCCAGCTGATCAGCGCCAGAAGCGACAGGGCAACGATGACGTTCAATGCCAGCAACCACGCGTAGTTGCTGGCAAAGAGGGCGGTATTGGCGCTCGCCGAGGCCAACAAGAAAAGCAGGATAGCGCCAAACGACGCGGCGGCGATGATCAGAATCTTCATTTGCCGTCACCACTCGATGGCGCCGCCGGCAGGTGCGCGGGAGGGGCCACCGGCACGACCTGCGTGCCCGTTCCCCCCGGCTGCACGGAGTCGCCCGGGGTAAAGGTCCACCGGGCCCAGTCCGACGAGAGGTTCCAGTCCCGATTGGCCAGCGCGTTGACCTGAAAGGTCTTCGGCATCTGGCTCAGGTCGAGGCGCATGCGCACCGCGGCAAGATAGGTTTGATCCGCTTCCACGACGCTGGTGTCGAAGACCAGCCAGTTGCGCAGGCGCGACAAGATGCGCAAGGCCTCTTCGAGCGAGGCAAAGCTCTGGTGCAATGTGCCGCTGGACAAACGATAGCGGCGGGTCAGGGCGTGATAGGAAAGCAGGAGCGACTGGCTGCGGCTGGCAAGTTGTTCGTCGAGCCAGTACCAGCGCGAACGGCTGAGCTCGAAATCGATGACGAAGTACAGCCCGACGCCCCTGGCAACGGCATCTTCGAGGCGCGCGTTCAGACTGACGCTGAAGTCGGCGGACAGGACATAGCCTTCATCAGCGAGCGCGAGCAAGGGGTTGCGGGCGCTGATGTCTGCTGCCTGCAAGCCGGCTGAGGCGAACAGCAGCCACAGCAAAAAAAAAGCCGCGCTAAGCCGCTTTCTGCAACAAGGCATAAAAGAACCCGTCATGTTCAGGCTGCGGCAGGAGCTCTTCTTCGGCCAGGCGCCGAGCCTCGGGCTGGCGAAAGACGAAGGCATCGATCTGCCCACGATTCTCTTCCGGAAAAACGGAACAGGTGGCATAGAGCAGCCTGCCTCCCGGTTTCAATAGCGGCCAGAGGCGATCCAGAATCTCAGCCTGCAGGCGAACAAAGCCTCTGATGTCACTTTCACGGCGCAAGTACTTTATATCCGGATGGCGACGAACGACGCCGGACGCGGAGCAGGGCACGTCGGCCAGAATCGCATCGAAGAACTGGCCATCCCACCATTGCTCGGGAGCACGGCAGTCAGCAGGCTTGACCGTCGCCGTCAGACCCAGTCGGCGCAGGTTGTCTTCGACGCGACGCGTACGAGTGGCATCGATATCGATGGCCAGCAGATCGAGATCGGCCGCTTCAAGCAGATGCGCGGTCTTGCCGCCAGGCGCCGCGCAGGCGTCGAGCACGCGCTGGCCGGCGGTCGACGCCAGCAGCTCGGCAGCACGCTGGGCGCCAGCGTCCTGAATCGAAACCAGCCCGTCGGCAAAGCCAGGCAAGCCATCGACCGGCATGGGTTTGTCGAGGAGCAATGCCTGACCGCCAAGCGGGCGCGCGGACGAGCCCACCGCCTGCAGGCGCGCAAGGTAGTCAGCAACAGTGATCCGGCGCTGATTGACGCGCAGAGTCATCGGCGGCTGCGCGTTGCCGGCAGCGACGATTGCCGGCCAGCGATCCGGATAAGCACGACGCAGGCGGGCCAACCACCAGCGCGGGTGCTGCTGCATCGCTTCGTCGTCGTCGGCCATGGCCGCATGCAAGGCATGACGCTGCCGCTGGTAGTTGCGCAGCACGCCATTCACCAAGCCCTTGAAGGCCCCGCCCGCGAGCTCGGCAGCCGCCGCGACGGCCTGGTCGACGACCATGTAAGCCGAATCAGGACGGGTCTGCAAACGGTATAGGGCGGCCAGCAGCAGCGCTTCGGTTTCAGGATGCGGCAAGGCGCGCGTCAGCAAGCGCCCGAGGAAAAACTCGCCACAAGCGTAGCGACGCAGGCTGCCGTAGGCGACATCCTGAGCAGCCGCGCGCGCTTCCGGATGTTCGCTGCCGAGCGTGCCCAGCGCCTGCGTCAGGCTTTGCCCGCCACGAACCGCGGCGATTACCCGTGCCGCCAGCAGGAGGCTAAGTGCCAGCGAATCGGCCGCCAACGCCGAAGCGGTAGACGCGCTAGCGCGCCCGACCGCCACCTGCAGCTCTTTGGCGGGCTTACGTATGCGCAACGTACGCGCGGACGGCGATGGGGAGGGAGGGGAAGTCGACAAGGCCAGGGATGCTTTGCTTTAAGGTGTGGCGCGAGTTTAGCACGATGCCTGGCGATGGCGGCCTGGTCGCCGGGGGGCGATAATAGCCACATGTTCTCGCCCTCGCTAAAACCCTACATCTGGCTTTCGATTGCCGCAGCACTGGCGACGATTGCTCTCAAAGCGCTTGCCTGGCAGCGACAGGGGTCGATCACCCTGAAGCGAGCTGCGCCGTGAACCGCCGCAAGCCACCGCATTTATCCACATCGAGCCGCTCGAAGACCCAGCCTCGCATCAGCACCTCGGCCCTGACCGCTAAGCCAGGCGCCGGGTCTGCGCGGCGAGGCTGGCTGCTTCGGCCAGGGTTTGTGGCAACAGCCCTACTCTCGCTGCTACTGCTTGTCCCGTCACCGGCGGCCGCCTGGAACGCCGCCGGCCATCGCATCACCGCCTTGATCGCCTGGGAAAGACTCGATCAGGGCAGCAAGTCTGCGCTGGCTGCCTTGCTGCGCAAGCACCCCGACTTCGAACGCTGGCAAGCACGTTCCAAAGACCCTGATGCGGACCGCGCAGCTTTTCTCGAAGCCTCGACCTGGCCGGACGACATCCGCCGCGACCGGCGTTTCTACACCGCCGGACGGGCGCAGCCGACGCCAACGCTGAAAGGTTTCCCGGACATGGAACGTCGACTCGGCTGGCATTATGTTGATCGTCCTCTGCATCGCGAGCGCAGGGCGCGCTCGTCGCCAGGAACGCTGGACCGCCAATTGACGGCGCTCGCGAAGGTGCTTTGCGACTCGAAACGCAGCGACGCTGAGCGCGCTTATGCGCTGCCCTGGCTGATCCATCTGGTTGGTGACGCGCATCAACCGCTGCACGCGGCCAGCCGCAATGGCCCGAACGGCAAAGATGACAGCGGTGGCAACGCGCAGCGGATTATCAACCCTTTCCAGCCGAAGCACCAATCCACGAACCTGCACAGCTACTGGGACGACCTTCCGGGCAAACCATGGCTACGCGACAAGCGCCTGGAGAGCACCGTCAAGGCACTGACAAGTCTCTACCCGGCGGCGGCGCCAGCAGGAGAACCCGCGCAATGGCTCGACGAAAGCTGGCAGCTCGCACAGCGGGCAACCTACCCACCGGGTAAGGACGCCGTGCTCACGATCAGTGCCCAGTTCCACGCCAGTGCTCTGGAGATCACCGGCCGCCGCCTTGGCGAAGCTGGCTATCGTCTGGCTGACCAGCTGCGGCGCCTGTTTGGCAAAGCAGGAGAGCGGCGGTGTTCCACGTGAAACATTGCCGCCGAACCAGCCCCGAACTCTAGCCCCTGGAATCCGCCGCGGAGCCGCTCAAGTGCGCGCCAACGCGCGCAGACGCGCGACGCGTTCCTCGGTCGCCGGGTGCGTGCTGAACAGGCCCTTGATGCCACCGCCCGAGAGCGGATTGATGATCATCATCTGTGCCGTTTCGGGATGCGCGTCGGCTGGCGCCAAGTGAATCCCGCGAGCGTAAGCATCGATTTTGGTCAGCGCATCGGCCAAGGCATTCGCGTCACCGGAAATCTCCGCACCACCACGATCAGCCTCGAACTCGCGTGCCCGCGAGATGGCCATCTGAATCAGGGAGGCGGCCAACGGCGCAAGCAGGGCCATCAGGATGCCGGCCACAGGATTTGAGCGGCCCTCCGAATCGCGCCCACCGAAGAACATCGCGAAGTTGGCGAGTGCGGAGATTGCTCCGGCCATGGTCGCCGAGATCGTCGAGATGAGGATATCGCGGTGCCGGACGTGCGCCAGTTCGTGTGCCATCACGCCCCGGATTTCGCGTGCCGACAACAACTGCAGAATCCCGGTTGTCGCCGCAACTGCAGCGTTGTCCGGATTGCGACCGGTGGCAAAGGCATTCGGCTGTGCTTCGTCGATCAGATACACTTTCGGCATCGGTAGCTCGGCCCGTTGCGCGAGCTCGCGAACCATGCCGTAGAACTGCGGCGCCGACACCTCGTCAACCTCGCGCGCCTGGTACATCTTGAGCACCATCTTGTCCGAATACCAGTAGGCGAAGACATTCATCGCGCCGCCAAAAAGCAGCGCCAGCAACATCCCCGTCTGGCCACCCACCATCGCCCCAATGGCGCCAAACAGCGCCACAATGGCAGCCATCAGAAGCGAAGTTTTTACCCAGTTACCGAGCATTGCAGAGACCTCCTAGAAAACAGCAGTGCACCAAGCGGTTGGTGGCGCAACTCAGGTGGTGTCGAGCAGCACAAATTTCAAGCACGCCAGCGCCGTGCACGCGCGCGTGCTGTCGCCCTCGATCCAGTCTCGGAGCGCGGACACTCAGGTGCTGGGCAAAGCACACCGCGAACCCGCCACAACAGGTGTTCCCAACAGGAACTGGGCCGCCGGCAGACGCTTGCCGCCGGCTTTCTGAAGCTCCTCAAGCTGCAGAGCGCCTTCGCCACAGGCAACGACGAAAGCGTCGCGGTCGGCAACGAGGATCTCGCCAGGCCAGCCATTGCCGGTGATCGCCCTGGCACGCCAGACCTTGAGAAGAGTGCCGTCGACCACGCAAGAAGCTCCGGGAAAAGGGTTGAAGGCTCTGACGCGGCGGGCCAGCTGCGCGGCCGGCCGACGCCAGTCGAGGGGCGCTTCGGCCTTGTCGATCTTGGCCGCGTAAGTGGCGCCTGTCTCTGCTTGCGCTTGCGGTGGCAGCGGCAGACGAGCCAGAGCGTCGACGATCAAGCGAGCGCCGAGCAAAGCGAGACGGTCGGTGAGCGCCGCCGCCGTATCGTCGGCAGTGATTGGCAAATGCTCGCAAAGCAGGACCGGGCCGCTATCCAGCCCGGCCTCCATTTGCATGATGCACACCCCGCTCTCAGCGTCGCCAGCGAGAATCGCCCGCTGCACGGGTGCAGCACCGCGCCAGCGCGGCAAAAGCGACGCATGGATGTTGATGCAGCCAAAAGTGGGAATATCCAGCACCGCCTGCGGAAGAATCAGTCCATAGGCGGCGACAACCATTGCTTCGGCAGCAAGCGCGCGTAGCTGCTCCTGCGTGGCAAGATCCCTCAAGCTCGACGGCTGCAGGACCTCGATCCCGGATGCCAGGGCCAGCTGTTTGACGGGCGAAGCACGCTGCGCCATGCCGCGCCCCGAGGCACGGTCAGGCTGCGTCAGGACCACAACCACCTCATGACCGGCGGCGATGATCGCCTGCAAGGCCGGGCGTGCGAAGTCGGGAGTACCGGCAAAAATCAGTTTCACGCGGTGATTCTCGCCTGCTTGGCGAGCTTGTTCCTGATCCGCAACTGTTTGAGCGGCGACAGGTGCTCGACAAAGACCTGTCCCTGCAGATGATCAATTTCGTGCTGCAGACAAACGGCCAGCAAACCAACGGCTTCGACAGTCTGCTCCTCGCCAGCAAGGTCAAGATAGCGGACCACGACGTGTTCGGCGCGCGCAACCTTGTCGTAAATCCCGGGCACCGACAAGCAACCTTCTTCGCAAACCTGCAGACCGTTCTGCTCGAGGATCACCGGGTTGATCAGCGTGAGCAGTTGATCTCTCGTTTCCGAGGCATCAATGACGATCAACTGCTGGTGGATGTCCACCTGGGTCGCGGCGAGACCGATTCCCGGTGCTTCGTACATTGTCTCGGCCATGTCGCGCGCCAGACGGCGAAGCTGGTCGTCGATGCTTTCGACGCGCACGGCGACTTGCTTCAGACGCGGATCGGGAAAGCGAAGTATCGGTAGTAGAGGCATAAAAGGCTTGATCGAAGAAATAACTACGTGCAGAATCTAATGTACTGTCTCGGGTATTCCGACGCTTGTTGCGCCGGGCGCAGGATGACTTCGGCCATACGCGCGCTTAAACAGCGAAACAGGGCGAACCCCGCAGCCGAAACGTGATGCGGCCACGCCGCTATCCCGCCCCACCGCCATGTACGAAGGCTCGTACGAGGATAACACGATGATCCGCATTATATCCGCGTTGATTCTGGCCATGGTCAGCGCGCTCAGCTTCGCTGCCGGGCAAGCTCTCCAACTGGCGGATAGCGCCCCCACACAGCACGTGGTCGTGCCCGGTGACACGCTGTGGGGAATCTCCGGAACCTTCCTCAAGGAACCCTGGCGCTGGCCGGAAATCTGGCGGATGAATCGGCAGGAAATCAGGAACCCGCACTGGATCTATCCGGGCGACGTAATCGTCCTCGATCATGACGCGCAAGGCAACGCCATGCTGCGTCTGCAGCGCGACCAACTCAACCCACAGATTCATTCCGAAATGAACGAGCAGGCAATCCCGGCGATTCCGCCAAACGTCATCCGGCCTTTCCTCTCCGACCCGCTGGTCGTGGACGCGAATGCGCTCGACAACGTGGCGCGCATCGTCGCCACCCAACTCGATCGGGTGTTTCTCGGCAACGGCGACCTGGCCTACGTTGCCAATGCCGACCCCGCGCCTCGTGACTGGCATATCTATCGCAACGGCAAGCCCTTGCGGGACCCGCAAAGCGACGAAATCCTGGGCTATGAAGCCTTCTACCTAGGCACTGCGAAGCAGGTCGAAGCGGGCAATCCGGCAACCTTCGAGGTGCTCACGGCCACGCAGGAAGTCGGCTTTGGCGACCGCCTGCTGCCCGCCAGCCCCCCACCACTGATCGCCTACGTTCCGCACAAACCCGACTTTGACGTCGATGGGCGCGTGGTTTCGGTTTATGGCGGCGTCGACGCGGCCGGCCGCGGCTCGATCATCTCGATCAACCGCGGCACAGCCGACGGGATCGAGATCGGACACGTCCTGGCTCTCGAACGCAATCGCGTCATTCATGAACGCGACGAGCAGGGCCACAAGGCGGTGATCGACATTCCGCCCTCGCGCATCGGACTACTCTTCGTCTTCCGTACCTTCCAACGGATTTCCTACGGCTTGGTCGTGCAGTCCGAAGGCACTGTAGACGTTAACGACTTCGTCCGCACACCCTAGCGATGGGCGCAGCCGAGTCGCTGGCCGCCTGGCTACGACTGACGCTGATTCCGGGTGTTGGCGGCAAGACGCAACGTAAACTCCTCGAGGCCTTCGGGCCGCCAGAGACCATCTTCGCAGCTGGCCGCGCCACCATCGCCGGCGTCATTGGCGGCAAGGCGGCAAGCCTGCTGCTCGATACCGACAATCGAGCAGTCGTTGCCAGAGCCCTGGCCTGGTCTGAAGTCCCGGGCCAACAGCTGCTCACTCTCGCCGACGCGGAGTACCCACAAGCGTTGCTGCAAATTGCCGATCCGCCGACCCTGCTCTACGTCCGTGGTCGCCTCGACCTGCTGAATAAACCAGCGCTGGCTGTCGTTGGCAGTCGCAACCCTACTCCGCAAGGGCTCAACAACGCCGAGCGCTTCGCCGCCGCCCTTGCCGAGGCTGGACTGACCATCGCCAGCGGCCTGGCCCTGGGCATCGACGCGGCCGCACATCGCGGCGCCTTGCGAAGTTCGTCAAACACCGTGGCTTTCATTGGCACCGGGATCGACCGTCTCTACCCGGCTGCCAACCAGCAGCTGGCTCTGGATATAAGCGCCAGAGGGACAATCGTTTCGGAGTTTCCCCTCGGCGTGCCGCCCGCCGCCGCCAACTTCCCGCGCCGCAACCGCCTGATCTCTGGCTTGTCGCACGGCACCCTGGTCGTCGAGGCCACGGTCGATAGCGGTTCGCTGATTACCGCGCGCCTCGCCGCCGAACAAGGACGCGAGGTATTCGCCATTCCCGGATCGATTCATTCGCCGCATTCGCGCGGCTGCCACAAGTTGATCAGAGAGGGTGCCAAGCTGGTAGAAACGGTTCAGGACGTCCTCGACGAGCTCTCCTGCCCACTGCGGCCATTGGCTGCGGCTGCGACGCCGGCATACCCCGGTGACGCCCGCCCGCAAGACAGCGGACTACTGGCGACGATCGGATTCGACCCCTGCAGCCTGGACGAGCTGGTGCAGCGGAGCGGCTTGACGGCTGACGTCGTTTCGGTGATGCTCCTGCACTTGGAATTGGATGGTCAGATCGCCACTTTGCCGGGCGGTCGCTATCAACGCATTTCCCAAGCCTGAGAGCCCTTTCTGATGATCGACATCCTGGTCTACCTTTTCGAGAATTATCACGACTTCAGCGCCCGCCCCAAGACCAAGACGCTCAAACGGCGCTTGAGCGCCGTTGGTTTCGAGCAAAAGGCGATCACCACCGCCCTGCGCTGGCTCGACGGGCTGAAAGCCACGCCGGCGATCGAGCATCCCTGCGATCAGCGTGCGCTACGCATCTACCTGGCGGAAGAACAGCGCAAGCTGGGCCTGGAGTGTCTCGCTTTCATCGCCTTTCTTGAGACGGCTGACATGTTGGCACCGGCTTTGCGCGAACTCGTCGTCGAAGGTGCGATGCTGCTCGATGACGACCCGGTGCCTCTGGCCAAGTTCAAGATCATCGTCTTGATGATTCTCTGGAGTCGCGAGCAGGCGCTTGAGCCCCTGATCGTCGAGGAACTCCTCGATGACGGTGAGCACCGACTGCTCCACTGAGGCTCGCTCCCCTTCGCTATCATGAGGCGGCTGGGGCTCCGCTACAGCAGGTCAAGCCGCCCTTCGGCGATCCTCGCGCAAACAGTCCTGCCGCCCGCCTCGCTTGCCAAGCGCGGCAGAGTGCTCTTATCATGGCCCGCCCAAGCCTGTAAGCTTGCGCCATCCCGCCAGCACTATTGTGACCACTGTCCCGGACTGATGAAGACCCCATGAGCAAGAAACTGATCATCACCGAGAAACCCTCCGTCGCTGCTGACCTTGCACGCGCGCTCGGTGGCTTCGTTCGGCACGAAGACTATTTCGAGAGTGACGACTACGTCCTCTCCTCGGCCGTCGGACATCTGCTTGAACTGGCCTGTCCCGAGGAGTACGAGGTCAAGCGCGGCAAGTGGTCTTTCGCCCACCTGCCGGTAATACCGCCGCACTTCGCGAAGCAGATGATTCTGAAAACCGAGTCGCGCCTCAAGTTGCTGGTCCGCCTGCTCAAACGCAAGGATGTCGTCAGCCTGGTCAACGCCTGCGACGCCGGCCGCGAGGGTGAGCTGATTTTCAACTACATCGTTCAGCACGCCAGGAACAACAAGCCGGTCGAACGCCTCTGGCTGCAGTCGATGACCCAACAGGCGATCAGAGACGGCTTCTCGCGCCTGCGCAGCGGCACCGACATGCAAGGCCTTGGCGACGCTGCCGTCTGCCGCTCGGAGTCGGACTGGTTGGTCGGCATCAATGGCACGCGCGCCATGACCGCTTTCAACTCGAAAACCGGTGGCTTCCACCTGACCACCGTCGGTCGCGTTCAGACGCCAACGCTGGCGCTGATGGTCGACCGCGAAGACCGCATTCGCAAGTTCAAACCGCGCGCCTACTGGGAAGTCGAGGGGCTCTTCGTTTGTGCCGCCGGCGACTACCGCGGCAAGTGGTTCGACGAGAAGCACAAGGGCAAGGACCACGACGAGCACGCGCGCGCAGACCGCTTGTGGGACGATGCCCGCGCCGTCGCCCTGCAGCAGAAATGCGCCGGCAAGGACGGTGAGGTCAGCGAAGAGACCAAGCCCTCGACGCAGCTGTCGCCGCTGCTCTACGACCTGACCAGCCTGCAACGCGAAGCCAACGGCCGCTTCGGCTTCTCCGCGAAAGCAACGCTTGGCCTGGCGCAAGCACTCTACGAGAAGCACAAGGTATTGACCTACCCACGGACAGATGCTCGTGCCCTGCCCGAAGACTACCTCGATACGGTAAAGGCAACGCTGTCGATGCTCACCGGTGAGAACGCGATAAAAGGGAGCGACGAATCTGCACTCGCCCGCTATGCGCCTTTCGCCGCGAATATCCTGGCTCATCAGTGGGTGGTGCCCAATAAGCGCATCTTCAACAACGCCAAGATCTCCGATCACTTCGCGATCATCCCGACGCTGCAGGCGCCCAAGCATCTGTCTGAACCGGAGTTGAAACTCTACGACATGGTCGTCAAGCGTTTCCTTGCGGTCTTCTATCCGGCCGCCGAATCACTGATCACGACGCGCATCACGCGCGTCGAGGGCGAGCCCTTCAAGACCGAAGGCAAGGTGCTGGTCAATCCCGGCTGGCTGGCGGTCTATGGCCGCGACGCACAGGAGGGCAATGAGGGCAATCTGGTCGCGGTACAGCCAAAAGAAGTCGTGCATGCGGAAGAGGTACTGCTCAACGCACATGAAACCAAGCCGCCGCCGCGCTACTCGGAAGCAACGCTACTGACCGCCATGGAGGGCGCCGGCAAAACGATGGACGACGAGGAACTGCGCGCGGCGATGGCTGGACGTGGCCTCGGCACGCCGGCAACGCGTGCGCAGATCATCGAGAACCTGATCGCCGAACAGTATCTTCACCGCGACGGCCGCGAACTGCAGCCGACCGCCAAGGCTTTCTCGCTGATGACCCTGCTCAACGGCCTGGGCATTCCGGAGCTGACGGCTCCGGAGCTGACCGGAGAATGGGAATGGAAGCTCGCGCGCATGGAACGGGGCGAGATGTCGCGCAAGGAATTCATGAGCGAAATCGCGGCGATGACCGAGCGCATCGTTACTCGTGCCAAGAGCTACGATAGCGACACCATCCCCGGTGATTTCGGCGAACTGAAAACACCTTGTCCGAAGTGCGGCGGCCTGATCAAGGAAACCTACAAGAAGTTTCAGTGCCAGGCCTGCGATTTCTCCCTCTGGAAGATTGTCGCCGGCCGTCAGTTCGAAGACCGCGAGATTGATGAACTGCTCACCGAGCGTAAGATCGGACCACTGACCGGCTTCCGCAACAAGATGGGACGCCCCTTCAACGCGATCATCAAACTAAACGCCGACAACGCACCTGAGTTTGACTTTGGCCAGGGAAGTGCCGGCGACGCCGCCGAGGAAGTCGACTTCTCGCAGAGCGAAGCCCAGGGCGCCTGCCCGAAGTGCGGTGCCCGCGTATTCCCGCACGGCATGGCCTACGTTTGCGAGAAATCGCAAGGGCCCAACAAGAGCTGTGACTTCCGTTCGGGAACGATCATTCTCCAGCAGCCGATCGAGCCCGAACAGATGCAGAAGCTATTGAGTACCGGGCGGACCGACCTGCTGCGCGGCTTCGTCTCGGCGCGTACGCGCCGCAAGTTTTCAGCCTTTCTGGTACGCGGCAGCGACGGAAAAGTCGGCTTCGAGTTCGAAAAACGCGAACCAAAAGCGACCAGCAAGAAGCCAGCCGCCACCAAGACCGACACTGACACGCCAGAAACAGGAAAGAAACCCAGCCCGCGCAAAAAGGTGGCCAGCTAGTACCAGCAGCCGCTCACTCACGGACAACCCTGTGCGCTGCTGTTTCACGTGAAACAGCAGCGCGGCGCAGCGCCGCAAGCAGCACTCGTCAGCCGGCCAGCACACCGGGCGGCGGTGCATCCAGGATTGCCGCGCGCAAGACGTCAATCGCCTGCGGCCGCGGGAAGCTCGCCCGCCAAGCGATCACCACCTTGCGCACCGGCACCGGATCACTGAACTCGCGAAACTCCAACAGCTCGTCGTGCGGCCACGCCGCCGCCGCTGAGACCGGCACTACCGAAAGACCGGCGCCACTGGCAACCATGTAACGCACCGTCTCGAGCGAGCTCCCCTCCAGCGCGCCATCGGTACCGCCCGCTGCCGAAAGCTTGGGGCACGCCTGCACCACTTGATCACGGAAGCAATTCCCATTGCCGAGCAGCAGCAGATTCTCGGCAGCGACCTGATCCGGGTCGATCAGGGCTTGCCGCGTGAGCGGATGCCCGTTCGGCAAGACCATGCAAAACGGCTCCTCGTAAACCACCCGCGAAACGATGCCTGCTTCGCCGAATGGCAAGGCGACGACAATCACATCCAGTTCGCCGCGACGCAACTGCGCACTCAGATTCACCGTGAAGTTCTCGTGCAGAAAAAGTGGCATCCGCGGCGCACGCGCATGCAGTGCGGGGATCAGACGCGGCAGCAAGTACGGTGCGATGGTGTAGATGACCCCCAAGCGCAAGGGCCCCAACAAGGGATCTTTGCCCTGCTCGACGAGTTCCTTCAGTCTACCCGCCTCCTCCAGAACCCGTTCAGCCTGAACGGCCATCTGTTCACCGAGCATCGTCAAGCGCACCTCGGCAGAGGATCGCTCGAAGAGAACTACGCCGTAGCGCTGCTCGAACTTCTTCAAGGCCACCGACAAGGTCGGTTGGCTGACGTGACATTTCTCCGCCGCCCGACCGAAATGCTTCTCACGAGCAAGCATCGCGATGTAGCGCAACTCGGTCAGGGTCATCGGCGATCCTCTCGTTTCAGAACGTGCTGACCTTGTCGGCCGCCAGCCGTTCCAGCTCCGCCGTCTCCAGCCACATCCACTTTCCCACCGCGAGCGATGCTGGCAACACGAAACCGCCGATGCTGATCCGATGCAGCGCCTCCACCCGATTGCCGGCGGCGGCGAGCATGCGCTTGACCAGATGATAGCGACCCTCGGTTACCGTCAGGCGCAGGCAGCGCGGGCCGAGAAGAACGCAATCCTGCGCGGCAACCGGCCTGGGGTCGTCGTTTAGCACCACGCCAGCCAGCAGGGCGGACATCTGTGGCGCATCAACGCCATGTCGTGTTGTCACCTCATAGACCTTGGGCACCGCTTTTTTCGGTGAGGTATAGCGGTGAATGAACTGCCCATCGTCAGTCAGCAGCAAGAGCCCCGTGCTGTCTTCGTCGAGCCGCCCAACCGCCTGCACACCGCGGGTCAGCAAGGGATCGGGAAGAAGCGAGTAGACGCTGGGATGATGTAAAGGGCGTCGTGAGCACTCGTAGCCTGCCGGCTTGTGTAGTGCCAGATAGGCGCAGCGCCGATAAAGCCAGGCAACACCGTCCACTGTGAAGCTCAGCCCGTCCGTATCGAAGCGCGCGAAGGGATTGTCGCAGAGCTGCCCGGCAACGCAGACGCTGCCCGAGCGAACCAGCGCCCGGCAGTCGGCTCTGCTGCCAAAGCCCTGCGATCGCAACAAACGTTCCAACTCGATCATCATTGCTCCCCAGGAAAAGCGGTGAAACGCGCGCAGCTACTCAGCGACCGACCGTACTCTTGTTGCTCAAGGTTTGGACTCATGGGCGCAGTGTACACGACGTGCACCACAAGCATTCGAAGGAAGCTCAGCGATCGCAACCCTTGCTCAGCGCGGGCTATTGTTCTCAGCTGCGGCAGCGACGACAATAGACAGTATTCCACTCCACCTCAAGGACAGCCGAGCATGCTGGTCAAATTCAACTCGAACACATCCGGACAGATCATGATGTTCGCACCGGCCGCCCGCCAACTCCTCGAAATCCTTCACAAAGACTGCACTGCGCGCGGCGTGATTACCACCGAGCAACTCGCCGAAGCCATCGAACGCCTGCAAGCGGCCGTGGCCGGCGGCAGGCGCGGCGGCGGCGAAGCGCTTCCCGCGCAGGCCACCGCTTCCGAAAAAGCGGATGGCAGCGACGCTGATCATCCAGAAGATGGCCCGCCAATCGGATTGGCTCAGCGCGCCTTCCCACTGATCGAACTCCTGGAGTGGACGCAGAAAGAGGACGGCTTCATTCTCTGGGAAGCGGCCAAGGATTTCTAGCGTGCGTAGGGCCCGATCCTGTGGCGGCGTCATCGATCAACGCTTCGACTTGCGCAGCTTGATGATGATCGTCTTCAGCGGCGTCCTCGCCTTCCTGGCAAGCCCTGGCTGCGCCGTCGAGGTGGCGGTCGACGCCGGTCACACGCTGGCTGCCCACGGCGCAAGCAGCGCGCGTGGTGGACGTGAATTCGACTTCAACCGCGTGCTTGCGAAACGGGTGAGCCACGAACTCGGCTTACGCCAGCTGGACGTCCGACCAATCAACTTCGACGGCAAGATAGAAAGTCTGGCCGCCCGCCCCGAACAGGCCGCCGGCGCCGACTTCTTCATCTCAATCCACCACGATTCAGTGCACGCCGATCTACTGCAGGAATGGGATTGGCAGGGAAGCCCGCAGACCTACAGCGATGACTACAGCGGCTTCGCGCTCTTCGTTTCACATGACAGCCCCGATCTCGCGACCAGCCTGCGCTGTGCGTCAGCAATCGGCGCCCGCCTGCGACGGCTGGGTTTCCAGCCGGCCCGCCATCATGCCAATCCGCCCTCCGGAACACCGCGCGCGGTGGCCGACGCAGCCAACGCGGTGCACTACTACGACAAGCTTGTCGTCCTCTACCGCACGACGCTACCGGCGGTACTCTTCGAAGCCGGAGTGATCAAGAACCGTGACGAGGAGCTGTTGCTGCTCGACGCCAACCGCCAGGCACGCATGGCCGACGGCATCGCCACCGGCATCGCCGCCTGCCTGTACGCTGCTCAGGGGTCGAACGGCAAGCCGCAGAGGGCCGCGCCAACAGCGACCGTGCCCACCCCCCTGAGCGGCAAGCAAGGCCCGCTGCCAGCGCCGAGAACCCCCGCGTTCAGACCTTTCGATACACCTCTGCACCGGCCTTCACGAACTCGATCGCTTTCGCCTCCATCCCCTTTCTCAGCGCCTGTGCCTCACTGACTCCCTGTGCCGCGGCGAACTCCCGGACTTCCTGGGTGATCTTCATCGAACAGAAATGCGGGCCGCACATCGAGCAGAAGTGCGCCACCTTGGCCGATTCCTTAGGCAGGGTCTCGTCGTGAAACTCGCGCGCCTTGTCGGGGTCCAGGCCGAGGTTGAACTGGTCGTCCCAGCGAAACTCGAAGCGCGCCTTCGACAGCGCGTTGTCGCGAATCTGCGCACCCGGGTGGCCTTTCGCCAGATCGGAAGCATGTGCCGCCAATTTGTAGGTAATGATGCCCACCTTCACATCGTCCTTGTCCGGCAGCCCGAGGTGCTCTTTTGGCGTCACGTAGCAGAGCATGGCGGTACCGAACCAGCCAATCATCGCCGCACCGATACCGCTGGTGATGTGGTCGTAGCCAGGAGCGATATCGGTGGTCAAGGGGCCAAGGGTGTAAAACGGCGCTTCCTTGCATTGCTCGAGCTGCAGATCCATGTTCTCCTTGATCATGTGCATCGGCACATGGCCCGGACCCTCGATCATCACCTGCACGTCGTGCTTCCAGGCGATGTCGGTCAGCTCGCCGAGCGTTTCCAGCTCGCCTAGTTGGGCGGCGTCGTTGGCATCGTAGATAGACCCCGGACGCAAGCCATCACCGAGGCTGAAAGCCACATCGTAGGCTTTCATGATCGCGCAGATCTCTTCGAAGTGCGTGTACAGGAAACTCTCCTGGTGGTGCGCGAGACACCACTTGGCCATGATCGAACCACCGCGCGAAACAATGCCGGTCAGCCGGCTGGCGGTCAGCGGCACATAGCGCAACAACACCCCGGCGTGAATCGTGAAGTAGTCGACGCCCTGCTCGGCCTGCTCGATCAAGGTATCGCGGAAGATCTCCCAGGTCAGGTCTTCAGCCTTGCCATTGACCTTCTCTAGCGCCTGGTAGATCGGCACCGTGCCGATCGGTACGGGGCTATTGCGAATGATCCACTCGCGCGTTTCGTGAATGTTCTTTCCAGTCGATAGATCCATCACCGTGTCGCCGCCCCAGCGGATCGACCAGGTCATCTTCTCGACCTCTTCCTGAATGCTCGAACCCAGNCGCGTTTCGTGAATGTTCTTTCCAGTCGATAGATCCATCACCGTGTCGCCGCCCCAGCGGATCGACCACGTCATCTTCTCGACCTCTTCCTGAATGCTCGAACCCAGCGCCGAATTGCCGATATTGGCATTGATCTTGGTCAGGAAGTTACGACCGATGATCATCGGCTCGCTTTCCGGGTGATTGATGTTGCAGGGAATGATCGCTCGCCCACGAGCCACTTCCGAACGCACGAACTCCGGCGTGATCTCCTCCGGAATACTGGCGCCGAAACTGTTGCCAGGATGCTGACGGCAGAGAATCTCGGCGAAACGTTCGCCCTGAGGCCCGGAAGCCTGCAATTGCTCGATGTAGGCGCGGCGATTGTTGTTCTCGCGAATGGCGACGTATTCCATTTCCGGAGTGATGATGCCACGCCGCGCGTAATGCATCTGGCTGACGTTGGCGCCACCCCGGGCGCGTAGCGGGCGGCGCTGCAGGCCAGGAAAACGCAAGTCGTCGAGCGCCGCATCAGCGGCGCGAACACGCCCGAAATCAGAACTCAGGCCGCCGAGCGCCTCACTATCACCACGCTCGGCAATCCACTGCGCGCGCAGCGCCGGCAGGCCCTGGCGGATATCGATCGTCGCCTGCGGATCGGAGTACGGTCCCGAGCAGTCGTAAACATAAATCGGCGGGTTTTTCTCCCCGCCGAAAGCGGTATCGGTATCGGCCTGAGAAATTTCGCGCATCGGCACGCGTAGATCAGCGCGGCTACCGGTGACGTAGAACTTGCGGGAATTCGGCAATGGCTGGATGGCAGCCTGGTCGACGTGAGCGTCAGCGGCGATGAACTTCTCGTTAGCGTTCATGGTGTTTCCTTGCAGAGGGGTAAGGCAAAAGCGCTACGCAAACGTGCAGCGTGCAAGGGGTCGGCAAGACGAGCGAGACGGAGTGAAGGCTATCACCCTGCGCACAAAGCAAACATGGTGCGCTCCGCTTCCCTACGACGGCATGACCCGTACAGGTTCGAAGGGACTCTCTCAGCCACACCCTAGCAGCGTGGCACCCCCAACGTGAGCGCCCAAGTTACTGGAATCGCTGGACTTTGGCAAGAATATTGATATCTTTCGGCCGCGCTCGCTGCTACGGAAAAGCACGCCGCGGACACCATTGTTGGTGATCAGCGGACAACTGCCGAGTCAATAGCGACGCACTCGCCGCCGTAAGCTATGGATTTGGCGCCCAAAACCGAGCACGCGATGGCTGCCCAGGTTTCCCGGTATGCGGCAAGCAAAGCCTCGACCTCGTTGTGCGTGGCGCCTGCAAGAACTGCAGTAGCGCTGGCGTCCCCACGGGGATTCGAACCCCGGTACCTACCGTGAAAGGGTAGTGTCCTAGGCCTCTAGACGATGGGGACCCGGAACTGACATCTTTCGCCTTGCTGGTGGAGGTACGCGGGATCGAACCGCGGACCTCTTGCATGCCATGCAAGCGCTCTCCCAGCTGAGCTATACCCCCCGCGAAAGAAGCGCGCATTATAGGGTTCGAGGCCTGCCTTGTAAAGCGCCGTTCATCACCACGGAGTAGTCCACCCAGTCGCTCTCTCCGTCGATGCCCTGCAAGCGGCGAAGGTTGCGCGCGCGTAGCTGCTTGCTCAGCGAGCGCGTCCCAATGCGCGCGTCGGAAATGTCGATCAGCCCGAATTCCTGATCGGGCGTGTAAACCACGTTGCCGAGGTGCAAGGAGCGAAAATACACGCCGGCTTCATGCAGACGAATGATGAAATCCGTGAACGCCGCTTTCAAGCCCGGCTCGATCGCCGGGTCGAGGCCCTCGCGCAGCATTGCACGCAGTGTCTTCCCGGCCAGCGGCTGGTAGTGCACAGCATCGCGCTCAATCGAAGGAATTCGCCACACAGCGATGATCACCGGTGCTGGAATATGGCGCTGGTGGAGAGCCTCGGCATGGTCGGCAAAGCGTTGTGCATAGGGCGACCAGGCTGCCGACGAGAACAGGCGCTTGCGGCGAAAGAGCTTGAGGATCGTCCCGTCAGCAAGCCGCAAGACCTTGTCGCCAAAACCGTCTGCCTCAAGAACGACCGCCCCGGCGCGCATGGCAAGGTAGACGTCGTGCTCCAGTGTCTTCAAGCTGCCTCCGTACTCAAAAGACTCAGAGTCTACCTTTTTCGCCGAAGGCAAGGCAGGATCGCCGCCATCTGATCGAGTCGTGGCCGTTAGAATGCAGTTTTTCTTACCAGCGATGATCATCCGATGAACTTCATGCACGCCCTCAACGCCGCCTGGCAGGACCGCAATAGCCTGCTGTGCGTCGGCCTCGACCCCGACCCAGCGCGCTTCCCGGCCCACTTGCGCGGCCAGCCTGACGCCATTTTCACTTTCTGCAAAGGAATCGTCGACGCCACCGCCGATCTGGTGTGCGCCTTCAAACCGCAGATCGCCTATTTCGCGGCCCAGGGCGCCGAAGACCAGCTGCAAGCACTGATCGCCCACATCCACAGCGCCCACCCGACGATACCGGTAATCCTCGATGCCAAGCGTGGCGACATTGGCAGTACCGCCGAGCAATACGCCATCGAAGCCTTCGAACGCTTCAAAGCGGACGCGCTGACCGTCAACCCCTACATGGGACGCGACTCCATCGAACCCTATCTAGCTTACGGCGACAAGGGCATCATCCTGCTCTGCCGAACCTCGAACCCCGGCGGCAGCGACCTGCAATTCCTCGACGTGGGTGGTGAAAAGCTCTACGAGCGCCTCGCCCGCCTGGTCAGCGGCAGCTGGAACCAGAGCGGCCAGTGCGCGCTCGTCGTCGGCGCCACCTTCCCTGGCGAAATCGCCCGCGTCCGCGAGCTTACCGGCAACATGCCCATGCTCGTGCCGGGAATCGGCGCCCAGGGCGGCGACATCGAAGGTACCGTCCGCGCCGGCTGCACGGCAACGGGCGACGGCCTGCTGATCAATTCCTCGCGCGCCATCCTCTATGCCGGCAACGAAGAAGATTTCGCCGCCGCGGCACGGCGAGTGGCCATGGCCACTCGCGACGCGATCAACACCTATCGCTAGAGTTCTCCAGCAACGCGGTGCACCAAAAAGCCTCCTATGCGGCAGTGGCTTTTCCCGCCGCGAGGAGGTCAGGGGAACCATCCCCAGCTTCCACTTTCGGCCGCGCCATGGTCCGCATGACCGGCTGCAAATCTAGCCACCATTGCTGCATCGGCCGCCGATGTTGCAGATCGACGACGTCATGCATACGGTTGATCGCAGAGATCATCACCTTGCCTTCGACCAGGCCAATATAGGCCCCGGCGGCCGAACCGCGCTGCAGTTCATCGGTCAGAAAATCGATACAATGGGCCGCCAAGCGGGTGGCCAGCACGCGGTCGAACGGGGAGGGGTTACCCCCCTGCTGGACATGACCCAGGATCGCCTGGCGCACGTCGAACAGGCCGTGGCCTTCCTCCTCGAACAGCCGGCACATGAAATCGGTCGTGTACTGGGCGTTTGCACGTTCGTTACGAATCGTGAGGTAGAAACGCCGACCGCCGTGAAAGCTCTCGATCATCCGTTCGACGTCGGCTTGCAGGTCCTTGAGCGAGACCCCTTCTTCGGGCAGATAGATGCGCTCGGCGCCGCTTGCCAGACCACTCATCAGCGCCAGGTAGCCGCAGTAGCGGCCCATTACTTCGACCACGAAGCAACGCCGCGCGGCCATCGCCGACTGCTTGATGCGGTCGAGAGCCTCAACGATGGCGTTGAGAGCAGTGTCGGCGCCAATGCTCAGCTCGGAACCGGGCAGGTTGTTGTCAATGCTCGCGGGCAGACAAATCATCGGAATCTTGAAGGCCGGATAGCGCTCTCGCTCGCGGTACAAATTATGCGCGACTCGGTAGGCCAGCCAGCCACCGATGATCAGCAAACCGTCTATGCGGTGACTTTCTAGCGCGCGCGCCACGGTATACAGCTGCTCGACGGTCGGCGCCTGCCGGGTGGTACCTAGTTCGGCGCCGCCCATGGCCGCCCACCCCTCTACGTCGCCCCAACTTAGCTCGTCGATCCGGCCGGCCAGCAGACCCTCGAAACTGCCACGCACTCCGAGCATCGTGTGGCCGCGATCCAGCCCGAGCCGAACGGCGGCGCGCGCCGCGGTATTCATCCCTGGCGCAAGCCCACCGCCGTGCAACACAGCTAGCCGGCGCCGGCGAACCGGCGGTTTCACACTCGGCGGCGCGCCAGCCATCGCCTTGAAAGTATGAAACATCTCCGTAAAACTACTGCCGCGCAACTCCATTGCTGTCGCATAGTCATGCTCGGCAATTTTTCGAGCCACGGTTTGAGTTTGTTCCACGCACAGCATCAAGGGCGCGTGTCGTACCCGGTTGTAGCGCATACCAACCATTTGCGGTTCGCTGTCCTCGGTGGCCGACAACAGCTCCTGAACGGCGGCGTGGCCGACCAGTGTGCTCATGCAACGATCGAAGGCGCTTGGCGTTCCGCCGCGCTGAACGTGGCCGAGAATAGTCACACGCGTGTCCTCACCAAGCCGGTCTTGGAGTACCTGCCGCACCTGCTCGCTAGTGATCGGCTGGCCTTCCTTGTCGCACGCCCCTTCGGCGACAACGACAATACTATCGCGGCGACCGGCCGCCCGACCGCTGCGCAAACGCTCGCACATCTCCTCCTGCCAGTCGTCTGGCGGCGGGCTTTCCGGGATCAGGACATAGTCCGCACCGCCGGCGATCGCACTCATCAGGGCCAGATAGCCACAGTGGCGGCCCATCACCTCGACCACGAATGTGCGCTGGTGGCTGGCGGCCGTGCTGCTAATGGCGTCAATGGCCTCGACGATTCGGTGCAGCGCTGTATCGGCGCCGATGGTCATGTCGGTGCCGACCATGTCGTTGTCAATAGAGCCGACCAAGCCGGTAATCATCAGTGCCGGGTGACGTTGCGCGGTGATCTGGTCGATATCGCCGCGCTGGACCAGTTCTGCCAAGAGACTCGGCCACTCCTGCCGAAACAAGTTGGCACCTGTCAAGCTGCCGTCGCCGCCGATCACCACCAGCCGGTCGATTCCGTGCTGGAGCAGGTTTCTGGCTGCGGTCAGCCGGCCGTCGCGCTCGCGAAACGCCGGGCAGCGGGCTGTCCCGATGATCGTTCCCCCCCGGTGTAGAATGCTGCCGACATCGTCCCAGGAGAGTGAGCGAATGCGGTCGCCGCCATCCACCATGCCCTGATAGCCCTCAAGAATTGCGTGCACTCCCACGCCCCGGTGCAACGCCGCGCGGACTACCGCGCGCACTGCGGCATTCATGCCTTGGGCATCGCCGCCACTGGTCAGCACGCCAATGCTAATCGAGAGATTGGTGACCATGGATACGACCTTCCTTCAACTGTTAATGTGCAAGTCGTCGAGTAGGCGACTCACTATCTCCCTTCGCCTCACTGAGTAAGAAAGGGCTGGGGGTGAGACGCGGAATTCAGGGACCATGCTCCCTGCGCGCCGAACGGTGCCGACGTGCAAGCCGGATTACACACTGCTAGTGGGGGAAATGGTCCTTCGCCGCCTGAAAATAAAAGGCTCAGGCGGCCACCTATGGTATGAATCATGCCAACGGCCAATTCAAACAACAGACTATTCGCATACTTGGGAATGAACTGGATATTTTTCGCCCGGTAGAATTCCGCGTGCGTGCGCCCTACCCGTCGTTCGTGGCTGCAGAAGCCCAGGAACCTTTCCAAAACGCAGAACGAGTTGCACACGAGCGGCAGCCGTATCTCACGGCGTGAGCCGCCTTTGCTGCTTGTCTTCCCGGCACCCATTACCTTCCGCGCGATTCCGCAAAGCGCTGCCAGCGCTGCAGGCCTGAAAAAGGCCTTGTTTCCGCCGGCTTGCGCGTTGCGCTAAAAGAACAGCCGAAATGGTCGTCCATCTCGGCTTCCTGCTAGACGGCATTACAGATTGCAGGAGCGCCACCACTGGCTGTGGTCCTGACGCAAGGTCTCATGTGACGGAATTTCGTAAAACACCAGATCAGTGCCGTTACCCATATAGATACCGTTTTTGATCATCCGGTAGGGGAACTCAAGTGAGTGCACCCGATGCACCAGCTTGCTTTGCTTGCCGCTTGGATCCACTTCCAGCAAAGCCTCGCGCAGATGGTGAACAAAAGAGTACGGCAAATCGCCAATGGCACCGGCGCCGGGATCCGTCGCCAGTGCGCCCAGGCTCAACTCGACAAAGCACAGGCCTGGGAAGCGAATGAACTTGTTTGGCTGGCTGGTGATACTTTCATAGTAAGTCTTCGGGTCCTGAGCGCTCACCACCAGGCTGTTGATCGGCGCCAGATCCTGGTACATGTGTAAACCCTTCCCTTTCGCCGGCAGCGAATCGGAGCGGCTCAAGCCAAGCGTCTGGCCGTAGGCGGTGCCCAGATACAGTTTGCCGAGAGCGCTCACCGGAATGTGCTCAAGTACTCGGTACACGGAAATATAAACCGAGTTCTTGGGGGTACCATCAGGGTGCGCGACACAGCGCTTCAAGCCCTCATCGATGTTGAAGAACTCATGACGAAAGTTCACATCGACCTCGAAGAAGATCGCTTGCCCCTTGGATTTATAGCTATGCCCGGTTGAGTAGTATTGCCCGAACTCCTCCGGTTCCAGCATGGACGCGATCAGGGCTTCGGGGACCAGCGAAAAGTAGAGATGTATCGTCATAATTGTGTACCTTCTCCAAGATCAGATTGTATGGACGACGTGCCATCGTCGGAAGACGACGATGCTTACACATAGACCACCACGATTTCGTTGTTGCAGCCACAACTCCGGTGTCGGAATTATACGAGGTGTGGCTGGCAGCGCCTAGCCGCTTGAACCTACTTTCTCAGACGGCTTTCCGGTTGATGCGTAAAGCATTTCTGGCTCTTCTCCGTCTAACGACCACTAGGCCGAAGAGCTTGTTGCCCACAGCTGGCCGCCTCTTTCTGCAGACCGTGAGCAACGAAAGCCGAGCTCAACGGAGCTTTTTCCCGATCTCTGTGAGTCACCATAGATGACTTCACAGCCGAGAATACTCAAACGTCAATATTCCGTGCCGCCAAAGCGTTCACTTCGATGAAGTTACGCCGCGGTTCGACCAGCTCACCCATCAAGGTGGTGAAGATCTCGTCGGCACGAATCGCGTCCTCGATCTGAACTTTCAGCAAGCGCCGCACTTTCGGGTCCATGGTCGTTTCCCAGAGCTGATCATGGTTCATTTCACCAAGCCCTTTGTAGCGCTGCTTGCTGACGGTACGCTCGACTTCATCGAGTAGCCACTTCATCGTTTCGGAAAAGCTGCCGACTGCCTGCTGCTTTTCACCGCGGACCACGACGCCCCCAGGGCCAAACAGGCCGGCCAGGAGTTCGGCGGTCTTGCGCAATTGCGTGTAATCGCCGCTGACCAGCAGATCCTCATCGATGACACCAACTCTGAGATTGCCATGCAGCACCTTTTCGAGGCGTAGTTGCCAACGCTCCTCGGCGTCATCGTAACGCGCGAAGATCTTGATGCCCAGCTTGCCGCCAACGGCTTCCATCAGAGCCACTGCGGTTGCTGTTGCCGACGCCTCGTCGCTGACGTCGACCTTCAGATTGGCATCGATCAAAGCGTGCAGCACCTCGGGATTTATCAGGTGCGACAGACGGTTGATGACCGCTTCAGCAAGCAGATACTCGCGCGCCAGCTCTTCCAGAGCAGCCCCCGAAATCTCCCGTGCACCACTCTTCGGTGTGAGCACCGAACCCTCCAGCGCCAGAGTCAGCAGAAACTGCTTGAGCGCTTGATCGTCCTTGATGTAGCGTTCGGTCTTGCCGTGCTTAACCTTGTACAGTGGTGGCTGCGCAATGTACATGTGCCCATTCTCGATCAACTCCGGCATCTGACGATAGAAGAAGGTAAGCAGCAGGGTACGGATGTGCGCACCATCGACATCAGCATCAGTCATGATGATCAGGCGGTGATAACGCAGCTTCTCCGGCTTGTACTCATCCTTGCCGATACCGGTGCCAAGCGCGGTAATCAGGGTGACGATCTCTTGCGAAGAAATCAGCTTGTCGAAGCGCGCTTTCTCGACGTTGAGGATCTTTCCCTTCAACGGCAGGATGGCCTGGAACTTTCGGTCGCGACCCTGCTTCGCAGAACCGCCGGCGGAATCTCCCTCGACCAGGTATAGCTCGCAAAGCGCCGGGTCTTTCTCCTGGCAATCTGCCAGCTTGCCGGGCAAGCCGACGCCGTCGAGCAAACCCTTGCGGCGCGTCATCTCCCTTGCTTTTCTGGCTGCGTCGCGTGCCCGCGCCGCTTCGACGATCTTGCCAGTAATCACCTTGGCGTCAAGGGGCCGCTCCTGAAGAAACTCGCTCAGCTTGGCCGCTACCACCTCTTCAACCGCCGGTCGCGCTTCCGATGAAACCAGTTTCATCTTCGTCTGCGAGGCAAACTTCGGATCGGGCATTTTCACCGACAGCACGCAGGCCAGCCCTTCACGCATGTCGTCACCAGCGATATCGACCTTGGCCTTCTTGGCGATCTCGTTCTCTTCGATATAGCGATTGATGACCCGCGTCATCGCCGCCCGCAGGCCGGTCATGTGCGTTCCGCCGTCAGCCTGCGGGATGTTGTTGGTGAAGCACAGAACCTGTTCCGCGTAGCTGTCGTTCCATTGCATGGCCACTTCGACGCTGATCGGGCCATTGACACTCAGCGATTCCCCTTCGGCATGGAAAATATTCGGATGCAGTACCGACTTGCTGCGATTGATGTATTCGACGAAACCCTGAACACCGCCCAGAAAAGCAAAGTCTTCTTCCTTGCCATTGCGCTGATCGATAAGGCGGATCTTCACGCCGTTGTTGAGGAAAGAAAGCTCCCGCAAACGCTTGGCAATGATTTCGTAGTGGAACTCGACCTCGCCGAAGATCTCCTCGTCGGCCATGAAGTGCAGTTCCGTGCCGCGCTTCTCGGTCTGGCCAAGGATCTTCGTCGGTGATACCTCCACTCCCCGTTGCATCTCGAGTGGACGGTCGACGACCTTGCCACGATTGAACTCGATAAAATGCTTCTGACCATCGCGGCGAATGGTCAGCCGCAGCCACTTGGACAAGGCGTTGACGCAGGAGACGCCAACGCCGTGCAAACCTCCAGAAACCTTGTACGAATTCTGGTTGAACTTGCCACCCGCGTGCAGCACGCACATCACGATCTCCGCGGCCGACCGCTTCGGCTCGTTACGATCATCGAACTTGACACCGGTAGGGATTCCACGACCGTTGTCGGTCACCGAAATCGAATTATCGGTATGAATAGTAATGACAATGTCGTCGCAGTGACCGGCCAGCGCCTCGTCAATGGCATTATCGACGACCTCGAAAACCATGTGGTGCAAACCCGTCCCATCAGAGGTGTCACCGATGTACATCCCCGGGCGCTTGCGCACCGCCTCCAGGCCTTCCAGTTGCAGGATGCTCGTTTCGTCGTAGGCGGGTTGCTCGTTTTCTTCACTCATTCTTTGATCCAAACTATCTGTCGTCGGTTTAACGGTCATGACACGTGGAGACACCCCAAATCATGAAAGTCATGACCGTCTCCCCCTCTTCCCCGACCCTTCTCCCGCGAGGGGAGAAGGGAGATTCGTGAGTCGCTGGCGCGACTTTCACATTAAACCACCTCCGGATTGCCGCGTCGGCTTCGCCTCCTCGCAATGACGGTGGGTGGGTGTGAGATGGTTGCCGAAAGTCTCATCAGGAGTGCAGCACTACGCTAACCATCCTGGCGCGTCTGATCGACCCAGATCAACTGCTCGACAGCGAAGCCAAGCGTCCTCGCCTGGCTGAGCAGGCGATCACGAAGGTCCGCCGAGATTTGCTTCTCCCGAGCGAGTATCCAGAGATAGTCACGATTCGGCCCGGCGACCATCGCCCAGCGGTAGTCCTCCTGGTCCAGAGCGACGACATGGTAGCCGCCGTAGAAGGGCCCGAAAAACGACACCTTGAGCGAGGCACGATTCGGGTCGCCCGTGAACAAGGCTCGCCCGACTGCCTGCTGCCAGTCCTTGCGCTCGCTGTCGTAGCCGCGGTTGATCACTTCGACGCTGCCATCCGGCTGGGCGCGATAGGTGGCACTGACATCGCTCAGTCCACGTTCGAACGAATGGTCAAGCCGCGCCAGCTCGTACCACTTTCCTTCGTAGCGCGTCAGATCGAAGGGCGTCACTGGGGTCATGCCGACGGGTGGTGCCGTTGAACAGGCACCCAATCCAAACAGGAAAAGTAGCAACAGACCCGCCCACCGATGGTGGGCGCCGGCTGGAAGCGGGAAGTAACTCATCGCTAGAACCTCACTTTGAAAGCATTGTTGTCCTGGACAATTTTACACAACAAGTGGCAAAAAGGCGATATATCCGCTACTATCTGGCTTTATGTAGATAATCTGTCCTGGTCAATATAACTTTCCTGTCAATCTACTCACTCCCCCGGAACAGCCGGCAATGCCGTGATGGGCGCTTTCCACCTGGACATGCGCAGCATCGAGTTGGCCGCCACAATCGCCGCGGTTTTACCCTTCCCAGCATCGGAGCCACTCAAATGCCGTATCACCCCAGCACATCAATCGTCGGCCTGACGGCGCTGATCGCAGCTGCATTCCTTGCCACCCCGGTTTTCGCCCAGAGCTTGCAGCCGGGCGAGGTGAGAGCCTCGGGATCAATCACCGGGATCAATCAATTCGACACCAACCTCGATCACAGTGGTAGTTTTCACTGGGCCGGCGTGCAGATCGGCGGCAACGTCACGCGTCAGTTCACGCCGCAGGTCGCTGCCGGCTTCAGCCTGCGCTACGATTATCAGGACTGGAACTGGGATAAGCCAGCAGCCTTCGCTGGCCGCGCACCGTGGTCGCGGCTGAACGCGCCGCTGGTCGGCCTGAATCTCTCCTACGCCATCGCTCCCGACTGGCGGCTGGGCTTCAGCCCGAGCGTTGAATGGAGCGGCGAATCCGGCGCCAAAGCCAGCGACTCGCTGAACTACGGCGCGCTGCTGACCGCCACCCGGACTGTCTCTCCGGATCTCGTGCTCGGCTTCGGCCTGGGAGTCTTTCGCCAGATCGACGAAAACAAGGTTTTCCCCTTCCTGCTCGTCAACTGGAAGATCAGCGACCGTCTGCGTCTGGGCAACCCGCTACAGGCTGGACCGGCAGGCGGCGCCGGACTGGAGCTTGCCTACGCGCTTTCCGAGCGCTGGGAAGTCGGCGGTGGCGGCTCCTACCGCTCGTATCGCTTCCGTCTGAACGACGACGGTCCGGTACCCGGCGGCATAGGCGAAAACCGCTTCATTCCACTCTTCGCGCGGCTGTCATATAGCATCGACAAATCCACCCGCGCCGACTTCTATGCCGCGGGATTCGTCAACGGCAAGCTGACGGTAGACAACGCCGGCGGCCACGACGTCTACAGCGACGAGTACAACAGCGCACCGGCGATCGGGCTAACCGTCTCCCACCGCTTCTGAGCGGTTTCGCAGATCCTCGCTGCTGGGCAGAAGGGAATCGGTTGCGGCTCCCTATGCTCTAAGCGCAGGCGCTTCAGCCGAACGGTCGCACGTCAAACAGCCAGGCGTGCGCCCAAAACGCAAACACGGCCCAGGCCACCGCCCCCACCGCTACGGTGACGACAGTGGCGGACTGGGTGCCGGCCGGATAGACAGTGCCAGCGGCGCGATCGCGCTGCCGTGACGAGCGGAAATCGAGCACCGACCAGAGCAGCAAGCTGCCAAAAAGGATCAGATCGGCCAGCGTGTGGTTGGCCAGCAGGTGCGCCAACGCCCAGATCTTGACCGCCAGCACCATCGGATGGTGCACCCGTGCCTTGATCCCGTTCCGCGGCACATAGGCAGCGGCCAGCAGGATGAACGACGGCAGCATCAGGAGTGCCGCGAAATGGCGCGTCCCGATCATCGGACTCCACAGCAGCACGGGATCGAGCCGCGCCTGACCATAACCCCAGACCAACAGAGCAAAGCCGAGCAGAGAGAGCAGCGAGTAGCCGCCCTTCCAGGCGTTCGCGCCGATGCGCGCACGCACCCCGCTGCGCCAGTCGTCGGCGAAGATGCGCACCGAATGCACACCGAGAAAAATCACGAGGCCGAGAATTAGAGTGGTCATGGCGAGATAGAGGAAGAGGAGAAGTGTGAAAGTGAAACAGGCGCATGGTCTTCGCTGCAAGCGCCACGCCGTAGCGCCTGGCCCCTGGCCGCGAACTGGTTGGCGCCTGATCGCTGGAGAGAGATTTTCTGGCCGGCACGAACAAGGAATCCGGCAACGCCGGCGAAAGTATATTGACCGCCATAAAGCGCTGTCAATCGCACCCCTGGCGACGGTGTGGGCGCAACGCACGAATCACGGCCGAATGGAGAATGCCGCTCAGCAACTGATTCCACGCATTTTTTTCAATGCACGGTGCACACCATGCAGGGATCGAACGACCTCACGACGTGCTGCACGACGAGCGGCATGCTTTCACCCTCACCCACCGGCAGGCCGACCAACGCCTGCTCGAGCGCGCCGGGCACACCGCCAGCATCGCGCGGCGAGAAGTTCCAGGTGGTCGGGGCGATGATCTGGTAGCGGGCAATCTTGCCGCCTTCGATCTGCAACCAGTGACCGAGGGCGCCGCGGGCGGCTTCGACGAGACCGACGGCAGTGGCCTGATCGGGTAGCTGCCACTGATTGCAGAAAGGCTCGCCGGGCGTCAGTGCACGTACCCAGCTTTCCATCGCCGGTACGACGAGGGCGATTTCGAATAGCCGGGCGACGACTCGTGCCAGGACGCTGCCACCGTTGGCGGTGACCAGCGCGCGTAGCAGCGGCTGGCCATCGACCATCTGCCGGGCGAGCGCACCGGTTTCGGCGACACGAGCGTCGTAGCGCGGTGCCTTGCACCAGGTATAGGCGCCGGGCTGGTCGGCAAAGTCGGCGACCAGCGGGCGCGTCTCGCCCTGGCGTGGGTGCAGCGGCTGCTCGCCGAACAGCCAGGCGTGCGCGACGTCTTCGCTGATCAGGGCTTCGTCGAAAGCCTGGGCGCCGTCGCGCCAGACGCCACGGGCGAAGAGATGCTGACCATCGCGGTCTTGCTGGCCTTCTTGCTCTGGCTGGGCGTAAGCGCCGTAACTGAGAAAAGTGTCGCTGCCGCGTCCGATGCGCTCCAGCCCAAGATCGGCGGCGATGTCGAGGAAGCGCGGAAAGTCGGCTGCCCTCCCCTGCGCCCAGGCAGTGAGCTGCCCGGCGCTGCGCAGGGCGCCGACGTTCTCGAGCGTGTCGCCGAAAACGCAGCGGCTCAGAAAGGCGCGGAACTCGCGCAGCACGGTGAGCAGGCGGACTTTCTCGGTGGCGGTGATCGCACGCGTCGTGCCGCCAGGCTGCAGGGCCAGGCTGTGCGGCCATTTGCCGGCCAGGTAGCCCATCAGGCGCAGCCAGTCGGCGCGCGCCGGCAGCACCTCGCGCAGGGCTTCGCCGACGTCGGCCTTGAAACGCTTTTCGGCCTGCGCGTGCCAGGGGCGACGGCGATACGCGGCGCGCCCGAAGTCGGGCATGAAGAACAGGTAGAAATGCGTCAGGTGATCGGCCAGGTTTTCGCAGGCAAGAATCAGCTGGCTTGCCAGGCGGCCGTTGACCGGCATTTGCAGACCGGTCGCGTCGGCAAGTGCGGCAGCGGCGGCAGCCGACTGCGACACCGAGCAGATGCCGCAGATGCGCGGCACGATGACCAAGGCGTCGAGCGGGTGCTTGGCGATCAGAATCTGCTCGAAGCCGCGGTAAAGCGACGAGCAGACCTGCGCCGAGGCGACGCGTCCGTCGGCGATATCGAGAGTCACTTCGAGGTCGCCTTCGACGCGATTGAAGGGACCGATGCTCAGGCGGCGGCTCACTTTGGCCCGCTTTTTCTGGTTCCCGGCAGGATCACCGGATGATCGGAGCGCGAATTCTCGCGCACTCGCCGCGGCGTCGCCGACTTGGACAAGGCGGCGAGGGCGACGAACCAGGCTTTGGGCATGTCGATCGGCAAGCCGATCGGGATGCCGGCGATTTTGGGCGTTGCCATGAACGGATGGCCGGGTTCTTCGAAACCGGGTTCGGTACACGAGATGCAGGGAAAGCCACCGCGCACGCAGGAACCGACGCCATTCCACGGCCGCAGGTTGCAGTCGGCGTTGGCCTGCGTGCCTTTGCAGCCCATGTTCTCCATCAGGCAGCCAAGATCGGAGAGTTTCTGGGCGCTGGCCTTGAATTCGTAGTACTCATTGCGCGGGCAGCCGTGGTGCACCAGTTGCTCGGTGTAGGAACGCGGTCGCTGCCAGGGATCGAGGTCGCTTTCGGAAAACGCCCCTAGCGCCAGTGCCAGCAGGGTATCGACGACCCAGCCGGGATGCACCGGGCAGCCGGCAACATTGATCACCGGCAGGCCGGCAGCGGCCCGGAAATCGGGGCCGAGCAGGCCGCCCGCCTGATCGCCGTCGAACTGCAGACCGCAGGCGTCGGTGAGGTTTTCGCCAGAGGAGATGATGCCGCCGAATGCGCTGCAGCTGCCGATGGCGATGACGGTGCGCGCCTGCGCCGCCAGCTCGCGCACCCAGTCGATCAGCGGCCGGCCGCTGCCGGAGAGCATCTGAAAGCGACCGCTGCCGTTCGGTCCGCGCAGCAGCGCGCCTTCGATGCAGAGGATGTCGAAAGGCAGGTCGCCGCTGGCGGCAGCCCGCAGCAGGGCGAGCGCCTCGTCGCCGCTGGCTTCCGACAGAGCGGGGTGGAGAAGCAGTTCGAGACCGGCGTCGGCGAATTGCGCCAGCACGCCGGCCCGATTCTCGGCGCCGAGCAGCGACTGCGTGCAACCACCGCATCCCGCGGCCTGCAGCCAGAGCACTTTCATCCGCGTTCCAGTCCGTAGCGCAGCAGCTTGTGGCGCAGGCCGACGCGCGACAGGCCGAGTTCGCTGGCTGCCCGCGACTTGTTCCAGCGATGGCGGATCAGCGTCTCCTTGAGCACCCGCGCTTCGAGCGCTTCGAGGCGTTCCTTGAGACCGCCATCAACAGCGATCAGATCGAGCAGATCGTCTGGCTGCTGGTCGAAGGCCGGGGTGCGCAGGATGCGCGGCGCCAGCAGCTCGGCACCGAGGCGCGGCGATTCGCAGAGCGCCAGCATGCGCAGGATTTCGTTCTGCAGCTCGCGCACGTTGCCCGGCCAGGGGTAGGCGGCGAGGCAGGCGAGCGTTTCGGTGCTGAAACCCTCGACCGTCTTGCCGAGCATTTTTTGGCTGGCGTCGAGCAGACGGCCGGCCAGCAGCGGAATGTCCATTGCCCGCTCGCGCAGCGCCGGCACGTGCAGCGGCACCGTCGCCAGGCGGTAGTAAAGATCTTCGCGAAAACTGCCGGCGCGCACATCGGCCTCGATATCGTGATGAGTGGCGGCGACGACGCGCACATCGACCGAATGCGGGCGGCTGGCGCCCAGGGGCCGGAACTCGCCATCCTGCAGAACGCGCAGCAGCTTGACCTGGAAGGCCGGGCTGGTGTCGCCGATTTCGTCGAGAAAAAGTGTGCCGCCGTCGGCCTGCTGGAAGCGGCCGCTGCGGTCTTCGTAGGCGCCAGTAAACGCGCCGCGCTTGTAGCCGAAAAGTTCGGCTTCGAGCAACTGGTCGGGAAGCGCGCCGCAGTTCTCGGTGACGAATGCCTTGTCGGCCCGCCGGCTGCAGTAGTGGATGGCGCGGGCCAGCATTTCCTTGCCGGTGCCCGATTCGCCGCTGATCAGCACCGAGAGGTCGAAAGGGGCGATTTTTTCGATCAGCGCGCAGACACCATTGAGCGGACTTTCCGGGCTGCGGATCAGCGCGTCGAGACCGAACTCGCGTTTGACGCGCTGGCTTTTCGCTTCGACGCGACGCGCCAGCACCGGCTCGGCGGTGCGCAGTTCGACCGACAGGCGCTGGCTTTCCTGCTGCAGGCGATGGACGTTGGCGGCCGTCTGCAGGGTCAGCAACAACTGCTCGGGATGCCAGGGCTTCATCAGGTACTGGTAGATGCCGGCCTCATTGACCCCGGCGATAATGTCCTCGGCGTCGGTGTAGCCGGAAAGGATGATGCGCAGGGTGTCCGGCCATTGACTGCGCACGCTCTTGAGAAACTCGACGCCGCTCATCTGCGGCATGCGCTGGTCGCAGACGACGATCTGCACCCACTCGCTTTCCATGATCCCCTGCGCCTGCTCGGCACTCGACGCGGTGAACACTTCGAAGTCGTCTTCCAGCGTTCGCCGCAAAGCTTCCTGCGAGCGCACTTCGTCATCGACGACCAGCACCGTCGGCAGCTTCGCTTTCGGGAGGGCGCTCATCGCGGCACGCTCCAGCC
Organism: Candidatus Accumulibacter meliphilus; assembly: GCA_003332265.1. GTDB lineage: Bacteria > Pseudomonadota > Gammaproteobacteria > Burkholderiales > Rhodocyclaceae > Accumulibacter > Accumulibacter meliphilus. The sequence goes on along the minus strand of QPGA01000008.1, from coordinate 39,577 downwards.
GAGATCGCGATGAATCGCCAGGTGACGCGGCGTCCACGAGGCCGGCGTCTTGTGCACAAAATGGTAGCGGGCGACGTGGTAGCTGGGATCGAAGCCGTAGAAGTTGCGTTGCAGCTCGGCGAGTTCCGCGGCGCGATAGCCGGCCAGCGGCTTGAGCAACTCGTCGGCGTGGCGCTGCGCCTGCTTGGCCTGCAGGCGCGCGGCCAGCGCGGGAGCAGCAGCCAGTTCGGCCGCACGCCGCGCAACGTCAACGCGAAACGCTTCCGGATCGCCCGCCAGGCAGGCATCCACGAAACCGGCGGCGACGCCGGCAGTGGCGCTCATCGGCAGGCGGTTGCGCATGATCGCCTGCGCGCCTTCGACGCCGACCCGCGCCGGCAGCAGGTAAGTCCAGTACTCCGAGCCGTAGAGGTTGCCCATGTTGCGGTAGTGCGGATTGAGCAGCACGCCGGAACGTGCCCAGACGAGATCGGCGGCGCGTGCCAGGAAGCAGCCACCGGCGCCGCAATTGCCTTGCAGCGCGGCGATGCTCAGCTGCTTTTCGTTCGCAATGATCGCTTCGGCGAGGTCGTCGATGGCGTTGATGTTGGCCCACGATTCGTCGGCCGGCGATGCGGCGGCTTCGATGCTGTGCAAATGGATGCCATTCGACCAGTAGTCTCGCCCGCCCATCAGGACGATGACGCTGAGCGGCCGCCGCTGCGCCCACTGCCAGGCAGCCAGCAGGCGCCGGCATTGGCGGCTGCTCATGGCGCCGTTGTAGAAATCGAAATGCAGGAAGCCGACCGACCCGGCCTCTTCGTAGCGGATGTCCTGCCAGGTTCTGCCGGCCGCGGCGAAGTTGTTTGTTGCGCCGGCCAACGGTGCTTCCGAAATACCCGCCAGTTGCGCGGCGAAGGCCTGCGTTGCAGGCAGTTTGAAAGGCTTGGCGTCAACTTTGGCGCTGCCCGCCTCCTCGCGGCGCACATGCCCGATCCACAGCGCGCCGTCCACCGTCGCGCGCAGGATCGCCGTTTCCCGCCAGGCGATCACTTCACCCGGTGCACCGCCGCGCAGCCGGTCTTCGGGCCAGGCGTCGAACAGCCGGCACGACGCGCCGAAAAGCTGATCGGCGACGCCGGGAAAACCGTCGGCGGCGTTGAGCCGAGCGAGAATGGTCGCACTGTCGTCGCGCTGCCAGTCGATGGCGCGATCGCTCTGGCGCATCAGGGGCCGCGCCCGACCGCGCACGCCCGCAGCAGCAGGATCGAGCGGCGTGGGCACGAAATTTCCGGCAGCAAAACGCTCGACCGCGCGCAGCACGGCGCAGCTCGCGGCTTCGGTCACCTCGTGGCGGTAGAGGCTGGACTTCCTGGCGACGCGCATCGGGAAGTTTTCGCTGGCCCAGACGGGGCCAGCGTCGAGTTCGCCGGTCGCCTGCAGGACAGTGACTCCCCAGGCCTGCTCGCCCTCCTGAATGGCCCAGTCGAGCGCTGATGGACCACGATCGCCGACGATGCCGGGATGCACGATCAGGCAGCAGTGCTGCTCCCAGATCGACGCCGGGATCGCGCGGCGCAGGTAGGGGGCGACGATCAGCTCTGGGCGAAACAGGGCGACGGCTTCTTCGGCAACCGAGTCGGCAATGTCGAACTCGACCGACAACTGGTGACCACGCGCCGCCAGTTCGCTGTACAGGCGCTGGCTGAGACTGTTGAAGGCATGGCAAAGAATCAGGATGCGCATTCTTGCCCGCTCAGCAGATGCGCGGCAACTGCTCGCCGGTCAGCCAGTCGACGATGCGCCGACCGCCGAAAGCGGTGGTCATCTGCACGAAATGCTGCGCGTCGGCATGCACGCTGCCGATCAGCGCCGCGCGCTGGCCAAGCGGATGGGCGCGCATCGCCGCCAGCAACTTGTCGGCGTCTTCCGGCGCGACGATCGCCAGCAGCTTGCCTTCATTGGCCACGTAGAGCGGATCGAGACCGATGAACTCGCAGGCGGCGGCGACTTCGGCCTGCACCGGCAGCGCGCTTTCCTGGAGCATCATGCCGACGCCGGATTGGCGGGCGATCTCGTTGAGCGTCGTCGCCACGCCGCCGCGCGTCGGGTCGCGCAAGGTACGGATCGCCGCGCCACTGGCGCGCATGGCGGCGATCAGGCCATGCAGCGCGGCGGTGTCGGAAACGATGGGGGCGGCAAAGCCGAGGCTCTCGCGCTGCGCCATGATGGCCATGCCGTGCTCGCCGATGCTGCCGGAAACGATGATCTGGTCGCCGGCTCGCGCACGGTCGCCCGAGAAATCCTCGCCTTCGGCCACGACACCGACACCGGTGGTGGTGATGTACACGCCGTCGCCGGCCCCTTTCTGAACCACTTTGGTGTCGCCGGTGACCACCGGCACCCCGGCTTCGCTGGCGGCGCGCGCCATCGACTCGACGATGCGCCGCAGATCGGCGAGCGGCAAGCCCTCTTCGAGGATGAAGCCGGCGGCCAGATAAAGCGGCGTCGCACCGAGAACGGCGACGTCGTTGATCGTGCCATTGATCGACAGGCAACCGATATCGCCGCCAGGGAAGAAGAGCGGCGAAACGACATGCCCGTCGGTGGACATCACCAGCCGGCCCGGCGGTATGGGCATCACCGCGCCGTCGTTGCGCTGCCCGAGAAAATCGTTGCCGAGATGTTTGGCGAACAGCTCCTCGATCAGCTGTGCCATCGCCCGGCCGCCGCTGCCGTGCGTCATGTCGACCGCCCCGTGGCGCAGGTCGAGCGGCCGCACGTAGCCTTTGCGCGCGCCGTTCATGGGGCCACCACGAAGTCAGGAGCTTCAGAAACCGCGGTGACATCAACGAAGCGGCCAAAAGAATAGTGCGCGGCGCAGGCGCCTTCGGACGACACCATGCACGCGCCGACCGGGTTTTCCGGGGTACACACGCTGCCGAAAATGCGGCAGTCCTGCGGCCGCTTGACGCCGCGCAGAACGGCGCCGCACTCGCAGGCCGCATGGTCTTCGACCGCCTGATAGGCCACCGCGAAGCGACGCTCGGCATCGAACTCGGCGAATTCCTGGCGAATGCGCAGCGCGCTATAGGGCAGTTCGCCGAGGCCGCGCCAGGCAAACGAGCGGCGCAGCTCGAAGACTTCCGAGACCAGCTGCTGCGCCTTGCGGTTGCCGTCGCGGCTGACGGCACGCGAAAACTCGTTCTCGACCAGCGCCTGGCCGGCATTGACCTGCTTGATCAGCATCAGGATCGCCTGCATCACGTCGAGCGGCTCGAAGCCGGCGATGACCACCGGCTTGCGGTACTCCTCGGCAAAGAATTCGTAGGGGCGGGTGCCGATGATCGTCGACACGTGCGCCGGCCCGATGAAGCCGTCGAGAGGCAGCGTGCCCCAACGCCGGACTTCCGGCGCTTCGAGAATGCTGGCGATCGCCGAAGGCGTCAGCACGTGGCAGCAGAGCACCGAGAAATTGCGCAGGCCGAGCGCCTGCGCCTGCTTGATGAGCAGCGCCGTCGGCGGTGTCGTGGTTTCGAAACCGATGGCGAAGAAGACCACCTGCCGCTCGGGATCCTGCTGCGCCAGCGCCAGGGCGTCGGCGGGCGAATAAATCATGCGAATCTCGCCGCCCGCAGCCGCAGTCCCCGCAGTCCCCGCAGTCCCCACACTCCCCGCTCCCCGGCCCAGCTTCGCTTTCGCCCTGATCAGCGACAGGCCAGCGGAGGCCGGCACACGCATCGGGTCGCCGTAGCTGCAGAGGGTGACACCGGCTTCGAGAGCAAGGCGAATCGCCATGTCGATGCGCCCGATCGGCAGCACGCAGACCGGACAACCGGGGCCATGAATCAAACGCACCGCGGGCGGCAGCAGATCGGTGACCCCATAGCGGGCGATGGCGTGCGTGTGCCCGCCGCAGAACTCCATGAACGAGTAATCGCGATCCGCGCGCGCCGCCTGCCTGATCGCCGCGGCCAGACCGCGGGCCAGCGCACCGTCGCGAAACTCGTCAACGAACCTCATCGGCAGGCGCTTTTGCTGTCCGAGCGTTCCTCATGCGACCCTTTCATGCGCACCCCCTTCCGTTTTCACACTCGCGTCTTTCAGCCCTCAGGGGACCGTTGGTGTCGCCTCCCGGAGCGCAGCTTCACCCAGCTCGGCAAACAAGGCCAGGGTCTTTTCGGCTTCGTCGGGATCGAGCCGGGTCAGCGCGTAGCCGACGTGCACGATGACGTAGTCGCCGACGGCCACGTCTTCGACCAGCGCCAGCGAGATTTCCTTGCCAACCCCGGCAACATCGATCAGCGCCTGCTCACCGGCACGCAGCTCGACGATCCGACAGGGCAAGGCCAGACACATCGTCGGCTCCCCCTAGCGAGCGGCCAGGTGCTGCAAGGCAACCCAGGCCTGACCGACGCTCAAGCCGCCGTCGTTGGGCGGCACCTGGCGCGCTTCGACGAGGCGCATCCCCTGCGCACTCAAGCGCGTGCGCAGACCGCTGACCAGCACCTGGTTGAGGAAACAGCCGCCACTGCCGACCACCGCTTCTTCACCCGGAACCAGCACGCGCAGCCAATCGCCGAGCGCGGCAATCAGCGTCGCGTGAAACAGTGCAGCACCGCGCTCGGGGTTCTTTTCATCGGCCAGCACAGCCAGCAAGGGCAGCAGATCGAGCCGCCCCTGGAAAACCTTCCAGCCCAGATCCAGGGGCAGGACCTCACCGTAGCGCTGCGCCAGGCCCTCGAGCAACATCGCCGCCTGGCCTTCGTAAGCCATCACCGCCTTGATCCCGAGCAGACCGGCAGCAGCATCGAAGATCCGCCCCATGCTCGATGTCGGCGGACAGTTGACATTGGCCGCCAGCATCTGCGCCACAGCCGGCGCCGCTTGCTGCCCTGGAAAGCGCTCGGCGATCTCGTGCGTGCGGCCGAGTCGATGCAGTACTGCGGCGGCCATTCGCCACGGTTCGCTGGCGGCGCGGTCGCCGCCGGGAAGCGCCAGCGGTGCCAGCGAACCCAGGCGCTGGAACTTGTCGCCATCGACGCGCAACAATTCACCGCCCCAGGCGGCGCCATCCGTACCGACACCGACGCCGTCCAGCGACAAGGCCAGCGCTTTGCCCTGCATGCCGTGTTCAGCGAGAACGGCAGCGGCATGCGCATGATGGTGTTGTACACCGAGCAGCGGCAGGCGACGTTGCTCGGCGAAATCAGCCGCGAAGCGGGTCGAGTGAAAATCCGGGTGCAGATCGTGTGCGACGATCGCCGGTTCGACGCCCAGCAGTTTCACCATCTGGGCGACGTTCTCCTCGAGAAAATCGCAGACCGCGGCGTTGTCGAGATCGCCAATATGTTGCGAAACGAAAGCCTCGTCGCCACGCGTGACACAGATGGTGTTCTTGAACCAGCCGCCAACAGCCAGCACCGACGGACCGGAAATCGGCAACTTGATCGCCCGCGGCGTGTAGCCGCGTGCCCGCCGGATGAACTGCAGGCCACCGCTGCTAATGCGCGCGACGCTGTCGTCGCAACGGCTGACGATGTCGCGATCGTGCATCAGGAAAGCGTCGGCAATGCCGTAGAGGCGTAACAGGGCTTCATTGTTGCCGACCACCAGCGGCTCGCCGCCGGGGTTGGCGCTGGTCATCACCAGGGCCAGATCCTGCGCCCTGTCGAGCCATCCCAGGCCCGGCGGACGGTTCGCCGCTTCGTGAAAAAGCAGGAATTGCAGCGGCGTGTAAGGCAGCATCACCCCCAGCCAGCTCAAGCCTGGGGCCACCCCGGGCAAGGCCGCGTCGCAGTTGCCGCGCTTCTTGATCAGGATCGCCGGACGCGTCGGCAGGGCCAGCAAGCCCGGCTCGCCGATTCCCATCTGCACGAACTTGGCCGCCGAAGCAGTGTTGGCGAGCATGACCACGAAAGGCTTCTCGTCACGCTGCTTGCGCTCGCGCAGGAGCGCGACGGCAACGGCATTGCGGGCATCGCAGGCGAGATGAAAGCCCCCCAGACCCTTGATGGCGACAATTTTCCCAGCGCGTAGCAGGGCCAGCGTCGCGGCCAGCGGGTCGCCCGGCAGTGGCTGCGCCTCGGCATCGACCAGGCGCAACTGCGGACCGCACTTGGGACAGCAATTGGCCTCGGCATGAAAGCGTCGATCCTCGGGCTTGCGGTATTCGTGCTGACATTTCGGGCACATGACAAACGGCTTGAGGCTGGTGCGCACCCGATCGTAGGGCAGGCCGCGACTGATGGTGTAGCGCGGTCCGCAATTGGTACAGTTGGAAAAGGCGTAGCGCCAGCGCCGGTTGCTGGGTTCGAAGGTCTCGGCCAGACAATCACGGCAGACCGCCGTATCGTGCCCAATCATTGTCCCCGCCCGGCCACTGCGGCTGTCAATGATCACGAAGTCCCGGCCATCGTGCCCTGCCGGCGCTGCATCACGAGCGACCACGGCACTGACTCGGGCCAGTGGTGGCGCTTCGCGCTCCAGCCGGGTGATGAGAGTTTTCACCTGCTCAGCCGCACCGCAGACCTCGATTTCGACCCCGCGCGAGTCGTTGCGAACCCAGCCGCCAAGCCCAAGCTCGCGGGCCAGGCGCCAGACAAAGGGGCGAAAACCGACGCCCTGGACAACGCCACTGACGCGGATGTTCTGACAAACCATGTTCTCCGTCATGTCAGCCCCCGGCAGCAGCAGTAAGTTGCGCTTCAAGCTCGACAATGCGGCGCCGCAGCGCGGCCATCGTCCCCTGCTTCTTCTCTTGCCGCGCCGTGCAGCCTGCGCTCAGCCAGGCCAGCCACTGCTCCAGCCCCTCTCCGGTGGTCGCCGAAACCTCGATCACCTGCAGCTGCGGATTGATCTGCCTGGCGTAAGCGATGGCTCGCTCGACGCTGAAAGAAACGTGCGGCAGCAGATCGATCTTGTTCAGCAACATCAGCGAGGCAGCAGCGAACATGCCGGAATATTTCAGCGGCTTGTCTTCTCCCTCGGTCACGGAAAGGATGACCACCTTGTGCGCCTCGCCAAGATCGAAGGCCGCCGGACAAACGAGGTTGCCGACGTTTTCGATGAGCAGCAGCGAATCATCGGCCGGTGCCAACTCGTCTACGGCGTGGCCAACCATATGCGCGTCCAGATGACAGCCCTTGCCGGTATTGATCTGCACCGCCGGCGCGCCGCTGGCGCGGATCCGTTCGGCATCGTGGCTGCTCTGCTGGTCGCCCTCGATCACCGCAATCGGCAGTTTCGACAGTTTCACGTGCAGCGCCGCAATCGTCCGGCACAGCAGGCTGGTCTTTCCCGAACCCGGACTGGACACCAGATTCAGAGCGAAGATGCCCTGGTCGTCGAAACGACGCCGATTCTGCGCCGCGTAGCCGTTGTTCCTGGCCAGGATGTCGCGCTCGATCTGCACCATACGCGAGGCGGTCGTCGCCTCTGCAGTCACCTCTTCGTCGGCGCGGAGGTGGGTATGCGGGTGTGCATGGTGGTGCGCGTGGCCGGTGCTGCCATGCGCCTGTGCGCTGTGCTCGCCGTCAGCGGCCAGCGCAACATAGCTCATACGACGCTGAGCACCGCCACCGCCCGCCTCCGTTGACCGCGGCGGCGCGTGTCCGCGTGCGGCCTGCTGAACCTCTTCCTGCCCGGGCACTACCCTACCGGCAACGCGAGTCTCCCCAGTACCGCAACCGCAAGTGGTACACATCTGCTGTCTCCTTCTTCATTATTATTCGACCTCCAGCTCCTTGACCCGCATCTCGGTACCGCCGGTTGCTTGAACCGGGTAACCGCCGCAGGCTGGGCAGGGGTCGTAACGGGCCGCAAGCGGCACCGTCTGATGGCAATTAAAACATAAACCTTCGCCAGCCACTTCGATCACCTTCAGAACAGCCCCTTCGGCCAGCGTGCCGCGAATCACGGCGTCGAAGCAGAAACGCATGGCTTCCGGCTCAACCGCCGCGAGTTCGCCAATTTCAAGGAACACCGTTTTCACGCGCTGGAAACGCTGTTCAGACGCGGCGTCCTCGACAATCTGCAGAACAGCCATGGCCAGCGACATCTCATGCATCCTTGACCGTCACCGCGAAGGGCACACAGGGATCGAGCGCCAAGGCCAGCCGCCGCGCCGCCAGCGCTGCTTCGGCTCGCGTCGCAGCCGGACGACCGGTCATCTCGCGGACAAACGCTCCCTGCGGGTGAAAATTCCATTCGGTCGGCGCAACAATGGCGTAGCGCGCAACCCGGTCGCCATCGAGCTCGACGCGGTGCAGCAAGGTGCCGCGGGCGGTTTCGACCCGCGCCAGCCCACAACCTTCAGCGACCTCCAGCACATCGATCCAGGTCGACCGCTGCTCGGCTTCTGTCAATCCCTGCGCCAGCTCGCGCAGATCGGCGTAGCGAGCCTGCAGCCGCGCCTGCAGCCGCCGCCCGTCGCTGAGCAGTGCCGCCACCTCGGGATCCTCGGCCTGCCGGGCGAGCACCCCGGTTTCGGCCGGCTCGCCGGAGAGTGTGGGTCGTTCGACAAAACCGTCATCGCCGAAGTGCGACTCCCAGTCGGCGGCCGACAAGCGCGATAGCAAGGCTACCGGCGCGGCAAGCATGCGCTCCTCGCAGCGCGGCGGGCCCTGATGGTCCAGCCAGGCAAGCAAGCGGGCGCCGAAGGCCGCTGCGCCACGCCCATCCGTGCCATCGCCAGCATCGGCAAGGCCCAGCAACTGCTTGCGCCAGAGCAGGAACTCGTTCTGCCGAGACGGCTCGCCGTGCAGCGACGGCCAGTCGAGCAGCAGGCGCCACAGGTGTTCGCCGATCACTTCGAGCGCGACGGCCTGCGTCTGGGCGGGTGTCGCGGCAATCGTCGGACGCTGCCCGCGCGCCGCCGACAAGCACAAACGCGCCGCGACCTCCTGCGCACAGCGACAAAGACTGAACAAGCGGGGAATGAACTCGAGAACGCGCGCAAAGGAGAAGCCGCGCAGTGCACGCGCTGCCAGCGGCCGCGTAGAAGCGACCCCGGCAGCAAGAATTTGCCTGCCATTCCATGTCAGAGCCAGCTGCAGAACACCCTGTTCCACCGTCACCATCCCGGAAAGTCTCATCAGACCATAGCAAAAGCCTTTGAATCGATTTTGATTTCGGTCAATCCGCGGCTAAACTGCCGCCTTCACAATACGGCCTCGCCGGCCCTCGCCTTTTGCCAGGATTTCCCTCTGCATGCTTGAAGCTTCGAATCTGGAATGCGTACGCGGTGAGCGCAGCCTCTTCGCCGGCGTCAGCTTTCGGCTCGATGGCGGCGAGATGCTCTACGTGCAGGGAAAAAACGGCTCGGGCAAGACCAGCCTGCTGCGCATGCTCTGCGCCCTGACGCCAGCGGTCAGCGGCGAGATCCGCTGGCGCGGCGGCCCGATCGGCAAGCTCGGCGAGGAGTTTCGCAGCGAACTGTGCTACCTCGGCCACCAGAATGCGATCAAGGAAGAACTGACGCCGCTCGAGAACCTGCTGTCGTCGGCCAGGCTGGCGCAGGAGGCGCTTGACGAGGACGCGGCCCTGGACGCCCTCGCCCTGGTCGGGCTGCGCGGCCGCGAGGATCTGGCCTGCCGCTATCTTTCGCAGGGCCAGAAACGGCGCGCTGCGCTGGCCCGGCTGGTCAACGAAAAACGTGCGCTATGGGTTCTCGACGAACCCTACGTGGCGCTCGACCCGGCGGCCGTCGAACTGGTCGCCGGACTGATCGGCACCCATTTGCAGGCCGGTGGGCTGGCCGTGCTGACCACTCACCAGGCAGTAAGCGTGCCGGCAGCTGCGGTGCGTGAGCTCTGGCTTGGCGACAGCGATGCCACGCAGCGGCCGCAGTAGTTAAGGAGATGCTAATATTGCTCCGCGCCGTGATCGGCCGCGACCTGCGCCTGGCGATGCGCCGGCAGGCCGACATCGTCGCGGCAATGTTCTTTTTCATCATTGTGGTCAGCCTTTTTCCGCTCGGTGTCGGGCCCGAACCCGACCAGTTGCGGCGCATGGCGCCGGGGGTGTTGTGGGTCGCCGCACTGCTGGCGACGATGCTTTCGCTGCCGCGGCTGTTTGCCGACGATCACCGCGACGGCACGCTCGAACAACTGACGCTGGCGCCCCAGCCGCTCGGCGTGATCGTGCTTGGCAAGGTTATCGCCCACTGGCTGGTCGCCGGCCTGCCGCTGGTCGTCCTGGCACCGGTGCTGGGTATTCAGTTCGACCTGAGCAGCGATGCGCTGCTGGTGCTGACCGTTTCGCTGCTGATCGGCACGCCGGCACTGTCCGGGATCGGCGCCATTGGCGCGGCGCTGACCCTGGGAGTGCGTGGTGGCGGCGTGCTACTGTCGCTGCTGGTCTTGCCGCTGTACATTCCGGTGCTGATTTTCGGTGCCGGCGCGGTCGATGCGACGCTCAGCGGACTCGGACCGCAAGCCCATTTGTCGCTGCTTGGCGCTCTCGCGCTGGGCGGCGTGTTTTTTGCGCCGTGGCCCACTGCCGCGGCTCTCAGAGTTGCCCTGGAATAAATGACTGACAGAGTAATCAACTGGTACAAATACGCCAGTCCGCAGACTTTCTACCCGCTCGCCGGCAAGCTGATCCCCTGGTTCTGGGCGCTCGCTGCGCTGTTCGGCATTGCCGGGCTGACCATCGGCTTCCTGATCGCGCCAACCGACGCGCAGCAGGGCGAAGGCTACCGGATCATTTTCCTGCACGTGCCGGCATCGTGGTTGTCGATGTTCATCTACCTGGTCATGGCGTTCTGGGCCGGTATCGGGCTGGCATTCAATATCCGCCTCTCGGGAATGATGGCCTCGGCGCTGGCGCCGACCGGCGCGCTCTTCGCTTTCCTGTCGCTATGGACCGGCGCCCTGTGGGGCAAGCCGATGTGGGGCACCTGGTGGGTGTGGGACGCGCGCCTGACTTCGGAGCTGATCCTGCTCTTCCTGTACATCGGCTTCATCGCCCTGCAGGCGGCGATCGACGACCCGCGCCGGGCCGACAAGGCCGGCGCCATCCTGGCCCTGGTCGGGGTGGTGAACATTCCGATCATCTATTTCTCGGTCAAGTGGTGGAACACCCTGCATCAGGGCGCTTCGGTGAGCCTGACCAAGGCCCCCAGCATGGCCGCCATGATGCTCTGGGGAATGCTGCTCTGCGCGCTGGCCTGCTGGATGTACAGCATCGCCATCGCTCTGATGCGGGTGCGCACGATCATGCTCGAACGCGAACGACACACGGACTGGGTACGCGCGCTGCTCAGCGGTAACGGCCACGACACGTCGAGACACCCCTGATCATGAAAGTCGTGACCGTTCCCCCCTCTTCCCCTGACCCTTCTCCCGCGAGGGGAGAAGGGCGCGTCGTGAGTCGCGTACGCGACTTTCGCGGTACGGAGTAAACAAATGCACTGGAACAGCTTTGCCGAATTTCTGGCCATGGGCAACCACGCCGTCTACGTCTGGGGCTCGGTGGGCGTCATGGCCGTGCTGATGATCGCGGAACCGATGCTGCTTGTTCGCGGTCGGAAGACTCTGGTCGCGCGCCTCAAACGCCAACTCCGCGCCGAGCAGCACGAGTCGGTCGCCAATCGCTCGACAAGCAACACCCACAGGAGTCAAGCTTGAAACCTCGTCACAAGCGCATTGCCTTGATCGTCGGCGGCCTGGCCATTCTCGGCATTGTCGCCCTGCTGGTGCTGAATGCCTTCCAGAGCAATCTGGTGTTCTTCTTTTCACCGACCCAGGTCGCCGCCGGCGAAGCACCGGCCGGCAAGAGTTTCCGCATCGGCGGCATGGTCAAGGAAGGCTCCTTGCAGCGGCAGACGGACGGCATCACCCTGCGTTTCGTGGTCACCGATACCGACAAGGAAATGACGGTTGCCTACCAGGGAATCCTCCCCGACCTCTTCCGCGAAGGCAAGGGCGTCGTCGCCCAGGGCAAGCTCGGCGACGGGGGTATCTTCACCGCCTCCGAAGTGCTCGCCAAGCACGACGAAAACTACATGCCGCCGGAAGCTGCCAAGGCCGTCGGCGACGCCCACGAACGGGCGGCGGCCAACAAGGCGGCAGCAGCAGCGGCCAGCAAGACCGTCACGCAATAACGCAGACCTACGCAACCTTCGGACAGCTCATGATCCCTGAACTCGGCAACTTCGCACTGATCCTCGCGCTCTGCGTGGCCCTGGCGCAAGGCACACTGCCTCTGATCGGCGCGCACACCGGCCGGCAACAATGGATTGCCCTGGCGCGGCCGGCCGCGGTCGCGCAGGCCCTGCTGCTGGCGGTCGCTTTCGGCTGCCTGACCACGGCCTTCGTGCAGAACGACTTCTCGGTGCTCTACGTGGCCCAGCATTCGAACACCCTGCTACCCATGCAGTACCGGGTCGCCGCGGTCTGGGGCGGGCATGAAGGCTCGCTGCTGCTGTGGGTGATGATGCTGGTGCTCTGGACGCTGGCCGTCGCCTTGCGCTCGCAGCAGCTTCCCGAGCACATGGTCGCGCGCGTGCTCGGCGTTCTCGGGCTGGTGGCCGCCGGCTTCCTGCTCTTCATCCTGCTCACCTCGAACCCCTTCGACCGCCTGCTGCCGGGCGCAGAGGAAGGGCGCGACCTCAATCCGCTATTGCAGGACCCGGGCCTGATCATTCATCCGCCGATGCTGTACATGGGCTACGTCGGTTTTTCGGTGGCCTTCGCCTTCGCCATCGCCGCGCTGCTTTCGGGCCAGCTCGACGCCGCCTGGGCACGCTGGTCGCGACCATGGACCACCGCCGCATGGATTTTCCTGACTCTGGGCATTGCGCTCGGCTCGTGGTGGGCCTACTACGAACTCGGCTGGGGCGGCTGGTGGTTCTGGGATCCGGTCGAGAACGCCTCCTTCATGCCCTGGCTGGTCGGCACGGCGCTGCTGCACTCGCTGGCGGTGACTGAAAAGCGCGGCAGTTTTAAGAACTGGACGGTACTCCTGGCGATCTCGGCGTTTTCGCTGTCGCTGCTCGGCACTTTCCTGGTCCGCTCCGGAGTCCTGACTTCGGTACACGCCTTCGCTACCGACCCGGGCCGCGGCGTCTTCATTCTCGCTTTCCTGGTAGTGGTCATCGGCGGCTCGCTGGCCCTGTTTGCCTGGCGGGCGCCAAAGGTCGGTCTCGGCGGCCGTTTCGGCCTGCTCTCGCGGGAATCGCTGCTGCTCACCAACAACGTGCTGCTGGTCGTGGCCTGCGCTTCGGTACTCCTCGGCACACTTTATCCGCTGCTCATCGACGCCCTCGGTGCCGGCAAGCTGTCGGTCGGCCCACCCTACTTCGACGCCGTCTTCGTACCGCTGATGTTGCCGGCTGCCTTCCTGATGGGCGTCGCGCCGTTCGCGCGCTGGAAGCATGCCAGCGTCGGCGAACTCGCGCACGCCCTGCGCTGGGCGTTTCTCGCCGCGGCACTGGTCGGTATCGCGGCGCCTTTCCTGCACGGCGAGTGGAAGCCGCTGGTCGCGCTCAGCCTCCTGCTCGCCACCTGGATCGTTCTCAGCTCCCTGCTCAACATCGTCGAACGCATCCAGTCGACACGCGCCGGCCAATCCTTCCTGAGTACGGCAAGCAGGCAGCCGCGCAGCTTCTTCGGGATGCATCTGGCGCACATCGGAATCTCCGTCTTCATCGTCGGGGTGAGCATGGTCAGCGCCTACCAGGAAGAGAAAGACGTCAAGATGGAAATCGGCGATACGGTCAGCGTCGGTGGTTACAGCTTTATGTTCAACGGCGTGCGCGAGAGGCAGGGGCCGAACTACCGGGCCCTGGTCGGCGACATCGATCTGCGCCAGGACGAGCGTGTGATCCGGAAAATTTTCCCCGAAAAGCGCTTCTACGTCGCCTCATCGATGCCGATGACCGAAGCGGCAATCGACAGCGGTTTTCTGCGCGACGTTTACGTCTCGCTCGGCGAACCGATCGACAAGGCCAAACCCGAAGCAGCGTGGGCCGTGCGCGTCTACTACAAGCCTTTCGTCGACTGGATCTGGGGCGGCTGCGTGCTGATGGCCCTCGGTGGGCTATTGGCGATGAGCGACCGCCGTTATCGGATCAAGGCACGTGCTACGGCCCCCAGCTCGGCGACTGTCGCTACGACGCTCGCGCAAACCACCTGAGGAAACGCCATGAACCGCTTTCTCTGGCCGCTGGTCGGCTTCATCGTTCTCGTCGTCCTGCTCGGCGTCGGGCTGACCCTCAACCCCCGCGACGTGCCTTCGCCGCTGGTCGGCAAGCCGGCACCGGCCTTCTCACTGCCGCGGCTGCACGCGCCGGAAGAGCAGTTCTCGCCCCGGGACATGCTCGGCAAGGTCTGGCTGCTGAACGTCTGGGCATCGTGGTGTGTGTCGTGCCGACAGGAGCATCCGCTGCTGGTCGAGCTGGCGAAACGTCATAGTGCGCCGCTGGTCGGACTGAACTACAAGGAAGTCCGCGGCGATGCGGCGATCGACATCGACAAAGTGGCGCCTGACAGTGAGAAAGGCATGGTCATCGAACGTGCCGGGGCCTGGCTCTCCGCCCATGGTGATCCCTACACCCTGTCGGTGCTCGACATCGACGGCCGCGTCGGCATCGACTACGGCGTCTACGGCGTGCCCGAAACCTACGTCATCGACAAGGCCGGCATCATCCGCATGAAGCACACCGGACCGATCACGCCCGACGCACTGTCGAGCACGATTCTGCCGCTGATCGCGGAGCTCTCGAAATGAGGCAACTGGTGATTGCGCTGCTGTTGGTGCTGCTCGGCGGCAGCTTTAACGCGGCATGCGCTGGCGAAGCGCAGCCGCTCGCCGAGAATCCGGCGACCGAGAAGCGGCTGATCGCGATTTCCACGGAGCTGCGCTGCCTGGTCTGCCAGAACGAATCGCTGGCCGGCTCACACGCCGAACTGGCCAACGACCTGCGCCGCGAGATCCGCACGCTGATCGATGCCGGCAAGAGCGACGACGAAATCATGGAGTTCATGGTCAGCCGCTACGGTGACTTCGTCCGCTACCGGCCGCCACTCAAAGGAACGACGCTATTGCTGTGGTTTGGGCCGGGCGTGCTCTTCGTCCTTGGCTTCGCGGCGCTGCTGCGTTACCTGCGCCGCCGTGACCGGGCCATCACGGACTCGCCACTAAGCGCCGCAGAGCACCTCCAGGCCGAGGCGCTGCTACACGACAACGACTCCCGTCAAGGACGTTCATGACCAGTTTCATTCTTTTCGCGGTGCTGCTTGTCGTCGCCGTTATTGCCCTTCTGTTGCCGCCGCTGCTGCGCGCGCCGAAGCCGTCGGCAGGAGCTGACCACCGCGAAGCGAATCTGGCCATTTTCCGCGACCAGCTCGCCGAACTCGAGCGCGAGCGCGCCAACGGCGCGCTTGATTTAGCCGATTTCGAGCAGGCACAGAACGAGTTGCAGCGTCGCCTGCTCGACGAAGTTCAGCCAAGGGCAAGCGCGCCGAGCGAGGCCCGCCCGGGCCGCAAGACGGCCCTGGCCTTGCTCGTCGTCCTGCCGCTGGCCGCGGCAGGCGGCTATGCTTTACTGGGCAATCAACAAGCGCTCGACCCGCTGCAGCGACAGGCGCGGATCACGCCGCAACAGATCGAGGGCATGGTTGCGGGGCTGGTCGAAAAGCTCAAGGAGAACCCCGACGACAGCAAAGGCTGGCTGATGCTGGCGCGGTCCTACAAGGTCCTGGAGCGTTTTCCCCAGGCGGCCGAAGCCTATGGCCGGGCTAGTGCACTGGTCGACCAGAATCCGGAACTGCTCGCCGATTATGCCGAGGTCCTCAGCCGCAGCCAGGGTGGCAACCTGCAGGGCAAACCGACCGAGCTGGTCGAACGCGCGCTGAAGATCGACCCCAACGAACCGCAGGCCTTGCTGCTGGCCGGCGCCGCCGCCAGCGACCGACAGCAGTTCGCCCTTGCCGCCGACTACTGGGCACGCTTGTTGGCACAAATCGAACCCGGCTCGGAAGAGTCCAAGGCACTCGCAGCAGCCGTCGAACGGGCACGCCAGCTCGCCACGCAGCCTGCCTCGGCTGAACCGGCCGGCCAGGCCAGCGTGGCCAGCGGCAGCGGTGCAGTCAGCGGCGAAGTGACGCTGAGCGGCGAGGTCGCCGGCCAGGCCCGCCCGGACGACGTGCTGTTTGTCTTCGCACGCGCCGAAGAAGGTCCGCGCATGCCGCTCGCCGCGACACGAGCCCGCGTGGGCGACCTGCCGCTGCGCTTCCGCTTCGACGACTCGATGGCCCTTGCCGGCGGCAAGAAACTCTCCGATTTCAAGACCGTCAGCATCGAGGCACGGGTGGCCAAGGCGGGCAAGGCGCAGAGCTCGAGCGGCGACCTGTTCGGCACCCTCAACGGCGTCAAACCCGGCAGCCAGGGCCTGCGCCTGCTGATCGATCAGGTTCAACCCTGAGGCTGAAACCGTCACTGCCGATGCCAACAAGCCTCCGGGCGGCGACAATTCCCGGTTTGTTAACCTAGATCAAACCGCCGGCGCGCCCTCCTCCGCTAGACTCTGCGCTGCCTCGGCGCTGGCCAGCAGGCGTTTCGCAGCAAAGTCTAAGGGGAGGGAAGTATCGTGTCAGATAACAGCTCAGGATTCTGGGCAAAACTCAAACGGCCAAGCATCAAGTACTCGCTACTGACGCTGTTGACGGTCGGCTTCGTTTCCGGCGTTTTCTTCTGGGGTGGTTTCAACACCGCCATGGAAGCCACCAACACGCTCGAGTTCTGCATCGGCTGTCACGAGATGAAAGACAACGTCTATCAGGAATACAAGAAGACCATCCACTACAGCAACCGTACCGGTGTGCGCGCTTACTGCTCCGACTGCCACGTTCCCAAGGACTGGACGCACAAGATGATACGCAAGATCCAGGCCAGCCGCGAACTCTATGGTAAGGTCATGGGAACGATCGATACTCCGGAGAAGTTCGAAGCCAAACGTCTCCAACTGGCGACCAACGAGTGGGCGCGCATGAAAGCCAGCGACTCGCGCGAGTGCCGTAACTGCCACTCGTTCACGGCGATGGACATCGAAAAGCAGAAGGCACGCGCGTCCAAGATGCACAAAATCGGCCAGGACGACAAGCAGACCTGCATCGACTGCCACAAGGGCATCGCGCACAGCAAGCCGAAGAACATGCCGGAAGACGAAGAAGAGGAAGGGGACGCCACCTTCTAGTCGCGGCAACCGAAGCAAGCTACAGTCGACCTTATCTGCCAACCGGGCAGGCGGGAATCCTCTGCCTGCCTTGCGCAGTGATAACCGTATCAATCCTGAATGGAGTGTGAAATGAAAAAAACCACCGTTTCCTTGGCCCTGTTCGGTGCCTTGCTGGCTTTCGGTTCGCAGCTCGCGCACGCTGCTGCCCCTGACTGGAACAAGGTTCCAAAGCGCACTGTTCAGGTTTTCCACGCTGGCGTAACGCCGGTCGAATGGGTGATGAAAAAGTCCGACCACAGCGGGCGCACAGGCATCAACAAAGGCGAAAGCTGTGTCGGTTGCCATGAAGAAAAAGGCGGCCTCAACTTCGACATGAAGCGCCTGGCGAGCAAGGAACTCGAACCCAAGGGCGCGCCGAAGACGATGAGTTTCCCGGTCACCATCCAGTCGGCGTATGACAAGGAAAACGCCTATGTACGGGTAAGCTTCAAGGCACCGGCGGGTGCTTTCGACCCCGTCGACAAGGAAAATGAAGTCAAGGTGGCGGTCATGTTCGCCAACGCCGAGGTTCCCAAGGGCGACCAGGTCGGTTGCTGGGCAACCTGTCACGGTGACGCACGCACGATGCCCGAAGGTGACGACAAGAAAACCAAGTACACCCGGACCGGCGCCTACGAGTTGATGCAGTGGAAGAGCGCCCCGGGCGCCAAAGCTGTCGATGGCTCGGTGAGCGATAGCCGCAAGATGGAAGGCGGCACCGCCAACGTGCAGGTCGAAGGCGGCAAGTCCGGCGACACCTACACGGTGACTTTCACCCGCAAGCTGTCGGGTGCTCTGGCCGAAGGCAAGGCCGTACCCTTCGGCGTCGCAGTCCACGCCGACCATGCCACCGGTCGTTTCCATCACGTCTCGATGGGCTACACCATGGGCTTCGGTGTCGATGCCGACGTGAAGTCCGCCAAGCAGTAAGCGATCCAGAGGTTGTACGAAAAGCAGGGCTGCGGCCCTGTTTTTTTTTCGCCACGGCACGGCGACGAATCGATCAGAGGAGTTGATTCACCAGGTGATCGGTACGCGTACGAGCCAGGCGCTTGAGCAGGCGCTGGACCGGCGGCGGGTAGCTATCCACGCTGTCGAGCGCACGGTGGTGATCCAGGCGCTGCGCGTGCGCCAGGATGCGCTCGAGCTCCGCTTCATGCTGCTCGCGCAGGCAGCGCTGCGGGTCGTGAATCAGCAGCCCGTTCTCGAGGTCAAGACGCCACGCGCGCGGATTGATGTTGCTGCCGGTGAGCAGGGCGTAATCGTCGTCGACAAGCAGACCCTTCACGTGAAAGCTGTGCTTCTCGTGCCGCCAGAGGTAGAGGTCGAGACGACCCTGCTCGACGGCCTCCTGATGCGTCTTGCAGAAGCGACGCAGATTGGCCTCATAGAGGTAGGGCAGCGCACCGATCGTCGAGAAGGGCTCGTCAACGGGGATGTAGTAGTCGTTGGCCGTCTTGTCGCCGACGACGATGCTCACCTGGCAGCGCTGCCTGATCTTTTCGTCGATCGCCCGACGGACCGAGCGCGGGAGGTTGAAATAGGGCGTAAAGATGACCAGACGGCGCTCGGCACGTTCGATCAACTGCAGCACCACCGCATTCAGCGCGTTGCCCCGCGTGCCCAGGCCAAGCAAGGGCGTGATGCCGACCTGCCCGCCGCCGATCGGCGCGAAAACAGGCGCCGAAACAGGAGCGGCAGCGATGAGGTAGCTGCTGTGCGCAAGAGTTCGCCGCAAATTGCCAATCGCGCGGTGCAGCGACGAGGTCTTTGGCCTGAGCGCGACGTCCAGCACGCACACCGCCGGATCCGGCCGCAGGACTTCAATCATCAGTCCGGCGAGACTGTCGGCGACTTGGCGACTGTCGATCAGATGATAGCGATCGAGCCGATAACGCTGGTGGCGATGCAGGTAGATGTCATTGATACTGGCACCGCTGTAAAGAACAGTGTCGTCGATGACGAAACCCTTCAGGTGCATCACCCCCATCAGCTCGCGCTTTTGCACAGGTACGCCGTAGATCGGCACGCCTGGCCCGAGGCGACCTGCTATTTCCGCATACAGAGCGGCGTTGCCGGCACTCCGTGCCTTGCCGATCAGGCCGCGCTGGGCGCGGTGCCAATCGACGAAGATCGCGATCTGCAGCGCCGGCCATGTGGCCTTGGCGGCATATAGGGCCGCAAGCACCTCCCGGCCCGCATCATCGTCCTGGAGATACAGCGTGCTGATCAGAATTCGCTCGCGAGCCGCAGCGATCAGGGCCAGTAGCTTCTCGCGAAACTCTTCCGGGCCAGACAGAGTGAGCACGCGCTGCGCCACGACCGGAATGCAGGGCAAGGCTTCCAGCGCGGGCGTACGCTTGCTTCGGCGGCGCCAGCGGCCAAGCAGCGCGGCGATCACCGAGCGCCCCGCCTAATCACGTTTTCTCCGCTGCTCGGTGCCGGGCGCCAGAAACATTCCGATGCCCAGAATGATCAGCAGCAAAGGCCACCAGGTACGCAGCAACTGCCCCAGATCGACGTCGAACAGGCCCAGGTTGCTGGCCAGAGCCAGTCCGCCAATCACGATCAGCGCGATGGCGGCGAAATTTCCTCTCATCTTCCCTCCTCCCAAGTGCACCGCCTCGCCAATGCCTGCCGACGGCGCAGCAAAAGCTTCACGGGACATAGCGATCCACGTAATCGTTCACCGCCAGCGTCCCCAGACCGCGTACGTCGAGCGACGACTCGAGGATGACTGCCTGCTGCTCGGCAGTATATTGGCGTGCCAGATGCTTCCTGAACTTCTCGAGCAGCACCGGAATGCCTTCCGCGCGCCGACGGCGGTGGCCCAGCGGGTATTCGCAGAGCAGCTCTTCTGTGCGGCTGCCGTCGGCGAAAAAAACCTGTAGCGCGTTGGCAATCGAGCGCTTCTCGGGATCCAGGTAGTCCGCCGAGAAGCGCAGGTCTTCGACGACCTCGATTTTTGCGCGCAAGGCGTCGATGCGCGGGTCTGCCGCGGCTTCGTCTTCGTAAGCGTCAGCATTGAGTCCGCCGTTGATGAGGGCATAAGCGACCATGTACTGCAGGCAATGATCGCGATCCGCGGGATTATGCAGCGCCCCTTTTTTGTCGATGATGCGCAGCGCCGATTCGTGCGTGCGAATGACGACCTTGTCGATGCCGGCGAGCGCTTCCCGCACCTGCGGGTGCAAATCCACCGCACATTCGATCGCCGTCTGGGCGTGAAACTCGGCGGGAAAACTGATCTTGAAGAGGACGTTCTCGATCACGTAGCTGCCGTACGGTCGTGGCACACGCAAGGCTTGCCCCTTGAACAGCGCCTCCTGGAAACCCCAGGTCCTGGCCGTCAGCGCACTCGGATAACCCATTTCACCCTTCACCGAAAACAAGGCCAGCATGACCCCACGCGCGGTCGCATCACCGGCGGCCCAGGACTTGCGCGAACCGGTGTTTGGTGCGTGCCGATAGGTGCGCAGCGGCTGACCATCGACGAAAGCCTGCGAGACGGCGTTGATGATCTGCGCTCGCCCACCACCCAGCAGCCAGGTGCATACCGCCGCGCTGGCCACCTTGACCAGCAGCACATGATCCAGACCGACGCGATTGAAGCTGTTCTCCAGCGCCAGCACGCCCTGAATCTCGTAAGCCTTGATCATTGCTTCGAGCACCTGGCGCATCTGGAGCGGCGCCTCGCCGCTGGCAAGACGAGTCCGTGACAACCAGTCGGCGGTGGCCAGAATGCCGCCGAGGTTGTCCGAGGGGTGGCCCCATTCGGCCGCCAGCCAGGTATCGTTAAAGTCCAGCCAGCGGATCATCGTGCCGATGCTGAAGGCCGCCTGGATCGGGTCAAGCTGGAACGAGGTACCCGGGACGCGCGCGCCATGCGGGACCATTGTGCCGGGGACGACTGGTCCGAGCAGCTTGCTGCAAGCAGGATAGGCGAGCGCTTCGAGTCCACAGCCGAGGGCATCGATCAGACAGTAGCGGGCGGTATTGAAGGCGCTAGCGGACTCGATCTTGTAGTCCAGGACGTAGTCGGCGATAGCGACCAGTAGCGGGTCCGCATCGGGGCGGGTATCTGGAATTCGTGACGACATCTTGCTTCTCCTGGTGCCGTGCCGGACTATCCCGACGAACGGTCATGACAGTCGAGATACCCCGGATGATGAAAGTCATGACCGTCCCCCTCTTCTCCCGGCCCTTCTCCCGCAGGGGGAGAAGGGAGGTTCGTGAGTCGCATAGGCGACTTTCACATTAACGACGAAACAACGACTGCTGGAGCCTTTCCGGCCGCCTGGCAGAGGCGCGCGACAAGACTCTATTTTCGCTCTGCCAGGGGAACAAATTCCTGCACCTCCGGCCCGACGTACTCCGCCGACGGACGAATCAGCTTGCCGTCGATGCGTTGCTCGATGATGTGCGCTGCCCAGCCACTGGTTCGCGCCATCACGAACAGCGGCGTGAACATCGGTGTCGGCACCGCCAACATGTGGTAAACAACCCCCGAGAACCAATCGACATTGGGGAACATCCGTTTCTGCTCCCACATCACCTGCTCGATACCACTGGCGATGTCGAACAGCGTCTGATTGTCGCCATCGCTGCACAGTTGCTGCGCAACGGCACGGATCACCTTGTGGCGCGGGTCGGCGATGGTGTACAAGGGGTGACCGAAGCCAATGATGATTTCCCGCCTCGCCAGCCGGCTGCGGATGTCGCTCTCGGCGTGCTGCGGATCGTTGTAGCGGCTCTGAATCTCGAACGCGGCTTCGTTGGCGCCGCCGTGTCGAGGACCGCTGAGCGCGCCGATGGCGCCGCTGACCGCGGCGTAGAGGTCGGCGCCGGTGCCGGCGATGGTTCTCGCGGTGAAGGTCGAGGCGTTGAACTCGTGCTCGGCATAAAGCACCAGCGACTTGTCGAGGCTGCCGGCGTGCAGAGCCGAGGGCGCCTTGCCGCAGAGCAGATGCAGAAAGTGCGCCGCGATCGAGTCGTCGTCGGTCTCCGTTTCGATGCGCCGGCCATTATGCGACCAGTGATACCAGTACAGCAGCATCGACCCGAAACTGGCAATCAGACGGTCGGCGATCTCGCGCGCGCCACCGGGGTTGTGATCCTGCGCCTCGGGCAGAATGGTACCCAGCGCCGAACAGCCGCTGCGCAGCACATCAGTCGGGTGCGCCGACGCCGGCAGGTTTTCGAGCACCGGTCGCAGCCGCACCGGCAGCCCGCGCAAGGTCTTCAGTTTCTTGCGGTACTGGTTGAGCTGGTTCAGACTCGGCAAACGCCCGTAGAGCAACAGATAGGCCACTTCTTCGAAAGTAGCGTGCTCGGCCAGGGCGATGACATCGTAGCCGCGGTAGTGGAGATCGTTGCCGTTGCGGCCGACCGAACAGATCGCCGTGTTGCCGGCCACCACGCCCGACAGCGCGACCGACTTTTTGCCTTTGGGCACTTCGCTCGCGGGCACTTGGTTCTTGAGCACTTCGTTCATCGCCCCCTCCTCTGGTAAGCAAGCCGGCACGCTGCCGACGAGTATTCCCGCGCTTGGCACTCGCGGTCAAGCGCCGCTACGTGCAATCGACTCCAGCGCTTGACGGTGGCCGGCATGCGCCCGCCCACTCGCGGATCTCAGTCCCCGAAGTTGTCCGACTCCTGGCCCCCGGCAAGCCGGGCGTCAGCAGCGCTGTCCGAGCGCAGACCTTCTGCGGCGGGCAGGCGTGGCGGTGGCAGGAAGGCCAGGGTGCAAGCACGTTCGTGCCCCAGCAAGGGTTTTGGCAGCGGAACGATTTCCACATCGGTGACCCCCACTTCGACCATTCCCAGGAACTCGGCCGCGGCCCGCGACAGGTCGATGACACGGCCGCGATGGCCCATGCGGTCGTTGATCCTGACCACCACGCAGGAGGCGGAAAAAGGGCGGCGAACGGCAACCAGCGTACCGAGCGGGAAGCGATTGCTGGCCGCCGACAGGTTCTCGTGATGAAAGGCCTTGCCAGATGCGGTCTTGCGGCCGGTAAATCGTTTCCCGTAGAAACTCGCCCGACCGGCCAGGATTGACGGCTTTTCCGGCCACTCACCACTCATCTTGAGGACCGTCGATGATTCGCCCAGGGCCAGTCCCGAAAACGCGGCGAAGGTCAAGGCCAGGGCGAGCAGCCCGAACAGCCGCTTCACCGAACGCTGACCCTGACCAGCGCCAGCAGCACTGGCTGCCGCCTGCCAGCTAGCGGCCAAGGGTAGCCGACGCCAAAACCTGCGCAGCGATCGGCAGAGCGCTTACAATCCCAACTTTGTGCAAAACGGCGCATGAAAACTCCCTCCCCGGTGGCATCCACTGACCAGCAATGGCGCGAACGCGTAAGGATAGCCTGCTCGCGGGCGCCCGCACAAGCCGCACAGTGATCGCCGCGGCCGCCGGCGGGCAAGCAAGCGAAAAGCGGCATTACCCTGAAATGCGCAAATGAAAACTCATCTGCTTCCCAACCGCTTGCGCACGCTGCTGATGCGCAGCGTCGGCTATCGCCACTATTCGCTGGTCGTTGCGACCATCGCTTTTGTGACCACGATCACCTTCAGCTTCCCCTTCGTCGCCGTACTGATCCCGGCCGTGCTCCTGGCACCCCGGCGCTGGCGCACACTCGGCCTGCTCTGCGGCCTGGCCAGCGGCTGTGGAGCCGCCGTGCTGGTCGAGATCTTCCAGTACCTGGGCGGGGAATTCATTGCTGCCCGCTACCCTGAACTGGTGAGCATGGACGTCTGGCAGCGGGCCAGCGGATGGCTGCAAGACTGGGGCCTGCTGGCAGTCCTGATCATTGCCGGCTCACCGATGCCACAAACCCCGGCGCTGCTCTTCTGCGCACTGGCCGACGTCTCGTCGCTGGGGATTCTGGCCGCGGTGGCCATCGGCAAGACCGCCAAGTATCTGTTCATGGCCTGGGCCACAGCTCACTATCCGACGCGCTTCATGCGCTACAACTGAGCGCTGCGGATCCGGCAAGCGACCAAGCCCGCCGATGGTTCAACCGCCTGAGCGCGACGAACCCGCGTTCACGCGACGCCAGCGCTTTCCGCCTGCACGTCCGCCCAGTAGCTCGAACGCACCATCGGCCCGCAGGCGGCACCGGTAAAGCCCATCGCCAGTGCCTCCTGCTCGTACATCTTGAAGACATCCGGATGCACGTAGCGGGCGACCGGCAGGTGATGGCTGGATGGCGCCAGGTATTGACCGATGGTGAGCATTTCGACAGCGTTGGCACGCAGGTCGCGCAGCACCTCGAGAATCTCATCGTCGGTTTCGCCGAGGCCGACCATCAGTCCCGATTTGGTCGGAATCTGCGGGTAGCGCGCCTTGAAGCCTTTCATGAAGGCCAGCGAGTGCGCGTAATCGGCGCCCGGGCGCGCCTGCCGGTAGAGCCGCGGCACGGTTTCCATATTGTGGTTGAGGACGTCAGGCAAGGACTTGCCGAGCACCTCGAGCGCGATCTCCATACGCCCACGGAAATCGGGAACCAGGGTTTCGATGGTCGTCGTCGGCGAGCTGCGACGCACGGCGCTGATCACGTCGACGAAGTGCTGCGCGCCGCCGTCGCGCAGGTCGTCGCGATCGACGCTGGTGATCACCACGTAGCGCAACTGCAAGCGGGCAACGCTATCGGCCAGATGCGCCGGCTCGTCGACATCCGGTGGTAGCGGCTTGCCATGGCCGACGTCGCAGAACGGACAGCGGCGCGTACAGACATCGCCAAGAATCATGAAAGTCGCCGTGCCGCGACCGAAGCATTCGCCGATATTCGGGCAAGCGGCCTCTTCGCAAACGGTGTGCAGCTTCTGCTCGCGCAGCATTTTCTTGATCTCGCCAAAGCGACCCGTTGCATTCCCGGCCTTGACACGAATCCAGTCCGGCTTGCGCTGCGGCGCCTGCGGAACGATCTTGATCGGAATGCGCGCCGTCTTCAGCTCGCCCCGCTCCTTGACTCCGGCGACCCGGGCGGCCGGCTTGCCTGCGCCGCTCGCCTGGTCCTGATCGTGATTGCTCATCGTTACCTGCGCTCCAGTTGTACTGCCAGATGGTCAGCCAGCGCCGTCGCCGCTTGCGACGGAGTCAGAAAAATGCCGAGGTCCCTGGTCTGCGTAACCGGCAGACCCGGATAGCCGCAAGGATTGATCGCGGCAAAAGGCGACAACTCCATGTCCACGTTCAGACTGACGCCGTGATAGCTATAGCTCCTGCGCACGCGCAAACCAAGCGCCGCAACTTTGGCCGCGCCGACATAGACTCCCGGCGCGCCAGCATGCCTTTCGGCCAGCACCCCGTGCGCGGCGAGAAGGTCGATCACCGCCTGCTCGATGGCGCTGACCAGCTCGCGAACTTTCAGCCGCCGCCGACTCAGGTCGAGCAGCACGTAAATCACCACCTGGCCAGGACCGTGATAGGTAATCTGGCCGCCGCGGTCGCTCTTCACCAGCGGGATGCCAACATCGCTCAGCAAGTGCTCGGCTCGGCCGGCCTGACCGAGGGTGAACACCGGCGGGTGCTCGCAGCACCACAGTTCGTCGGTGGTCTCGTCGCTGCGCGCGGCGGTGAAGTCGATCATCGCCTGCCAGGTCTGCTGGTAGTCGACGCGCCCGAGATTACGAACCAACAACCAGGGCTGCACAGCGCTGCCCGGCAAGGCATCGCCCTCGCCGGCGCGAACTTCCGCATCTACCGCATCTACCGCACACGACGCAAGGCGCCGCACTTCGTCGCTCATAGGACGATCTTGACTAGCGGATGGCTGCTTAGTTCCCTGTACAGGGTGTCGAGCTGGGCGCGACTGGTGGCGTTGATGGTGCAGGTCAGGCTGACGTACTTGCCGCCACTCGAAGCGCGCATGCACATCGTCGCGGCGTCGAAATCCGGCGCGTGTCGCAGCACGACCGCGAGCACTTCCTGGGCCAGGGCGCTGTCGGCCAGGCCCATGATCTTGAGCGGAAAAGCGCAGGGGAAGTCGAACAGGCTGTCGCGTTCTTCAGACATCGCCGCGACCACCGCCTGCACCCTCGCGCGCGACGCGCTCGCGGTAGGCGCTGTACCAGGCCTGCATCCTGCGTACGGCCGGGCCGGGCTTGCCGGTGCCGACCGGGAGACCGTCGAGACGGGTGATCGGCAGGACTTCGCGGGTCGAGGAGCTCAACCACAGTTCATCGGCGACGCGCAATTCGGCGTCGGCAATGTCGCGAAGCTGGCATGGCATGGCATGGGCTGCCGCCAGTTCGAGAACCAGATCGTAGGTAATTCCGGCCAGCATGCGCTGGTCCCTCTGCGGCGCCAGCAGCACGCCGTCCTTGACCACGAAAATGTTCGACGTTGCCCCCTCGCTGAGGATACCGTCGCGCAGCAGGATCGTTTCGGCGGCACCGACATCGATCGCCTGCTGGCGCAGGAGCACGTTGGGGAGCAGCGAGACGGTTTTCAGATTGCAGCGCAGCCAGCGGTTGTCGACCGCACTGAGAACGGCAATGCCGTTCTCGCGTTGCGCAGTCAACACCGGCAAGGCCGTCGAGAAGATGAAGACCGTCGGCGGCAGATCTTTCGGAAAGCTCTGCTCGCGCTTGCTGTCGGCACCACGCGTCACCTGCAGGTACAAGGACTGATCGTCGAATTCACTGGCGCTGATCACCCGTTGCAGGCGTTCCTGCCACTCGCCGACGCTATGCGGATTGGCCAGCGCAATACCGTCCAGAGTGCGTTGCAGCCGCGCCAGGTGTTGCTCGAGCCGGAACGCCCGCCGGGCATAGACGGGGATCACTTCGTAGGCGCCGTCGCCGAACAGGAAGCCGCGATCAAGCGGCGAAATCCTGGCCTCATCAAGCGGCAGGAATTGCCCGTTGAGATACGCCGTCATCGGCCGTTTCCCTTCATCACTCCTGGCGCGCTGCTAGTTGAACCACATGCGCACAGTGTCCACCATCCGGCCAACGATTCCCGCGAGGGGCACCGCTTCGAGCGCGACAACCGGATAGTCGCCGTAGGGCTTGCCATCGACGCTGACTTTCAGCGTCGCCAGCGTCTGCCCGACGCTCACCGGCGCCAGCAAAGGCTGTTGGGAAACCAGCTCGGTCTGGATCTTCGGACCAAAGCCCTTCGGCACAACAATCACCAGATCCTCGGTAAAGCCCATGTTGACCGTGGCTTCCGTGCCCTTCCAGACTTTCAGGTTGGAGACCGGTGCGTTCTTGGCATACAACTGCACGCCGTCATAGAACTGAAAACCGTAGTTGAGCAGCTTGAGCGACTCCTGGATGCGTACGCTCGGAGACGACGCGCCGAGGACCACCGACAACAGGCGACGCGGACCGCGTTTCGCCGACGACACCAGACAGTAGCCCGCGGCGACGGTGTATCCGGTCTTGAGACCGTCGACCGTTGGGTCGATCCACAGCAAACGGTTACGATTCGGCTGCGTGATGTTGTTATAGGTATATTCCTTCATGGAGTAGTACTTGGCGTACTCCTCGGGGAAATCGCGAATCAACGCGGCGGCCAAAGTTGCCAGGTCGCGAGCCGTGGTGTAGTGATCGGGATCGGGCAAGCCGTTCGAGTTGCGGAAATGGGAGCCCTTCATGCCCAGTCGCTGCGCTTCGCGATTCATCATCTGTGCGAAGTTTTCTTCGTCGCCGGCAATGGCCTCGGACAAGGCGACGCAGGCGTCATTTCCTGACTGAACGATCATGCCCTTGATCAGATCCTCGACTTTGACCTCGCTACCGACCTGGACGAACATCCTGGAACCGCCTGTCTTCCACGCCTTGCGCGAAATGAGCACCTCCTGGTCGAGCTTGAGCGTTCCCTGCTTGAGTGCCGAGAAAGTGAGATAAGCGGTCATCAATTTAGTCAGAGACGCCGGTTCGAGGCGCTCATCGGGCGCCTGGGCGGCGAGTTCCTGGCCTGACGTCATTTCGACCAATAGCCATGACTTGGCGGCCAAGGCTGGCGGCGTTGGCAGCGCTTGCGCAAAGGCCAGGACGGGGAGACAAAGCAGAGCAGAAAACAGGGATCGTAGCTTGAGCATGGCGAGACTCACGGCAAAGGGGCAGATTATAGCAAGCCCTCTGCCGCCGCCCTGCATGCATTTTGTGGGCAGTGCGCAACCGAAGATGCCGTCTTCCGTGATTTAACGCACGCGCGCGCCCGCTTCCCGGCAAGTACGATGAGGCTTGTTTCCTGGCACCCCTGCCGACTCAAAAGTGGCTTTCTCTGGACCACATGTTGCCACCATCCCGACCTCTCACAAGCTCTCTCGACCTGCAAGGCGCTTTCGCGCAGCTGTCGCGAGGCAACTTTTCCAGCGCCAACCTGGACAACTGCTTGCGACAACTCACTGCGGCGACGGGACGCATACTCGACATCGAGCGCGTCAGCCTGTGGGGGCTGACCAGCCAACGGGAAAGTCTGGAGTGCATTGATCTCTATGAGCTTTCGAGCAACCGACATAGCCTTGGCGTAACGCTGCAGGCGCTTCGCTACCCCGAGTACTTCCGGGCGCTGGAGCAGGGCGAGCCAATCGTTGCCGATGATGCGATGAAACATCCCAGCACCCGGGCATTCGCCGAGGACTACCTGCTGATGAACGGGATCAGCGCGCTGATCAACTCGCCAATTCACGTCAACGGAGAACTGCAAGGCGTACTGAGTATCGAGCGCGTCGGACCACACTCGGCATGGACTTCGGTACAGCGCCTGTTCGCGCACGCGGTGGCCAACCTGGTCAGCCTGGCGCTGGTGCAGCATCAGGTGCTGCAAATGGAGGAAGATTTGCGCGATGCGAACAGCCTGCGACTGGCGCTGTTTGCCGGGGCTCGCGACGCGATTCTGATTTCGGATGCCAGTACCGGGCACATTCTCGACGCCAACCCGCAGGCCGAGAAATTGTTCGGACGACAGCTGCAGCAACTGCTCGGCCTTCTGCAAAGCGAATTGCATGCCGCCAGCGACGGCCTGGACCCAAGCCAGCTGCTCACGCCGGCTCAGGGCAGCGCCGCAGTGGTGCGCAGCACGGTGGTCAACCGCGACGGCAAGATCATCCCGGTGGAGATCATCGGACACGAAATACAGCTCGAAAAAGGCCGCAAGATCGTGCAGGGCGTTTTCCGTCCCCTGACGGTGCTCGAAGGCCCGACCGAGAGCTGATCAGCGCGTCACGAAGGTCGGCCTGTAACCCAGCGCCAGACGAATGCGTTCGGCGACCTTCTCGGCATCGGCGCGGCTTTGATACGGCCCCATGCGCACGCGGTGCATGCCCCCACCGGCGTTGATCTGGATTCCCTCGTTGAGCCAGTCCAGCTCGCGCAGCAAATGCACGCGCAGACTCTCGGCGTTTTCAGCACTGGCGAAAGCACCCAGCTGCAGGAAGACGCCGGACAGCGCCACTGGCATGGCCGGCAGCGCTGCGGCAGGGAACGAAAGCGGCGCCGGCCGCTCTGCTACAGGCACCGGTAACGGTATTGCTGCCTCTGCCGGCGGCGGCGATGCCACCACTACGGCCTCCGCGCCCATGTTGGCCGCCAGCCGTTCAATCTCGTCGCGCTCGCCGGCGAGCAGCGCTTGCCGCTGCACCGGCGCCGGCATCACCTGCGCATAAGTCATGCTCGTCGCGCCATCCGGCACGATCGAATCGACCTGCACCAGAGTGCTGCCGTTGTCCACATAACCCAGGCGGTAAGCGGCGGCATACGAGAGGTCGATGACTCGGTCGGCATGGAAGGGGCCGCGATCGATGACCCGCACGACCACCGACTTGCCGTTGCCGACGTTGGTCACCCGAACATAGGAGGGAATCGCCAGGGTCGGATGCGCCGCCGTCATCGCGAACATGTCGTAGCGCTCGCCGATCGACGTTTTCTGGCCATGGAACTTCTTCCCGTACCAGCTGGCAATGCCGCGTTGCTGGTGTGCTTCGAGGCTGGTTTTCGGCTGGTAGGCTTTGCCGAGAACGACGTACGGCCGGTTGGCAAAACGATGCAATGGCTCCAGGATGGGCTGCGCATCCGGGATGTCGTCGAGATTGTCGGGGATTTCGTCGCCGGGGCCATCGTCCTTGTAGTAGCCGCCGCCCCGCTTCTGGACCACACCCGACTTGCGGCCCATTTTGCTGCGCTCGGCAGTGGCATCGGAGGAACGCGCAGGCGAACCGCCACAAGCGGTGAGCAGCAGCGGCAGGACCAACAGCGCGAGCACTGCGCAGCCCCCCCGAACAGCCAACAAGCCCGTCCTTCCTCGCCTCATGGCCTGACCAGCATCCTGTGCGTGTTAATGCTCATCAGCATACCAATACCGACCGACAGCGTCACCAGTGCCGTGCCCCCGTAACTCATGAACGGCAAGGGAACGCCGACCACCGGCAAGATGCCGCTGACCATGCCCATATTGACGAAGACATAGGTGAAGAAGCTCAGGGTCACCGAACCAGCCAGCACGCGCCCGAAAAGAGTCGATGCTTTGCCGGCAATCAGCAGCCCGCGGCCAATCAGCAACAGGTAGAGGAGCAGCAGGATGCTGTTGCCGAGCAGGCCGCGCTCCTCGGAAAAGACGGCCAGGATGAAGTCCGTGTGGCGCTCGGGAATGAACTCCAGGTGGGTCTGCGTGCCCTCCAGCCACCCCTTGCCGAGCTTGCCACCCGAACCGATGGCGATGGTCGACTGGATGATGTGGTAGCCCGAACCCAACGGATCAGTCGTCGGATCGATCAGGGTAAGGATGCGCTTTCGCTGGTAGTCATGCAGCATGGTCCACACAAACGGTGCGGCAGCGCCGGCGACCGCCACCAGGCCGACAATCACCCGCCATGACAAACCGGCGAAAAAGATCACGTAGAAGCCGGCTGCGCCGACGAGAATCGCGGTTCCCAGATCCGGCTGCTTGGCGATCAGCGCGAAAGGCACCAACAGAAGCAGGCTGGCGACGATGTAGTGGCGGAACTTGAGCACCGCTTCGTGCTTGTGGAAGTACCAGGCGAGCATCAGGGGCACCGCGATCTTCAGCAGTTCCGCCGGCTGGATGCGGGTAAAGCCCAGCGACAACCAGCGCCGTGCGCCATTGACCTTGATCCCGAAAAAGAACACCAGAATCAGGAGAACGACACCGACCAGATACAGCGGCACACCGAAACGCATCAGCTTCTGAGGTGGCAGCTGCGCCACCGCCCACATCGCACACAAGCCGATCGCCATGTTCAGCATCTGCGGCAGGAGGTGGCTATTGGCGTCATAGGTCGCGCTATAGACGGTGGGCAGCCCGGCAGCCATCAGCATCAGGGTAATCAGCAGCAGTGGCGTGTCGACGTGCGCGACCAGGCCTCGCCAGAGGCGCGCCAGGAACTCCTGCATCAGCTAGTCCTCCTTGACATCGTCTTCCTCAGCCACGCCCTTGGGGAGCTTGCCCAGCAGATAGTAATCAATCACCATGCGCGCGATCGGCGCCGCGGACTGGGCTCCGAAACCGCCATTTTCGACGATCACGGCCAAGGCGATCTTCGGCTCCTCGGCGGGTGCAAAGGCGATGAACAGGGCGTGGTCACGCAGCTCCTTCTTCACCGCCGACTCCTTGTAGGTACTACCTTTCAGACTGTACACCTGGGCCGTACCGGTCTTGCCTCCCGAGGTGTAGCCGGCGCCGGCGAAGGCGCGGGCACCGGTCCCGTGGGTGTTGACGCCAACCATCGCGTTCTTGATCGTCTCGACATGCTTCGGCTTCCACGGCAGCCGGCGCAGCGGCTCCGGCTCGATCATCGTTTTTTCGCCGCTGCGGCTGTCGGTGATGTATTTGACGAGATGGGGGCGGTACATGACGCCCTTGTTGGCGACCGTCGCTGTCGCCTGCGCCAGCTGAATCGGCGTGTAGGAATTGTAACCCTGGCCGATGCCGATCGAGACGGTCTCGCCGGCATACCATTTCTGCTGCTCCGGGCGGCGAAAGCGGCGCTTCTTCCACTCCGGGGACGGCAACACGCCTTCCGACTCACCGTCGATGTCCACGCCGGTGCGCTGGCCGAATCCCAACTGGCCCATGAAGCCGGCAATGGCGTCGATTCCCATGTCGGTGGCCAGCTGATAGTAGTAGGTGTCGCAGGACTGGACGATCGACTTGTACATATCCACCGTGCCGTGCCCGCCAACTTTGTCGTCCCGGAAATGGTGACCACCGAAGTTGAAATAGCCGGGATCGGAAATGGTCTGCCCGGCAGTGCGCCTTCCCGTTTCGAGTGCCGCCAGGGCCATGAACGGCTTGTACGTCGAACCGGGCGGATAGGTGCCGTTCAAGGCGCGGTTGAGCATCGGCCTGTCGCGCGATTTGTTGAGCACATCCCAGTCCTCGGTGCGAATACCGTCGATGAACAGGTTCGGGTCGAAAGTGGGGCTGGAGACCAGCGCCAGAATACCGCCAGTCGACGGCTCGATGGCCACCAGCGCACCGCGGCGATCACCAAATGCTTTTTCGGCGATTTCCTGCAATTTGATGTCCAGGGTCAGGGTCAGGTGGTTGCCCTGCACCGGCGGCGTACGCGACAGACTGCGAATGGCTCGCCCGCCGGCATCGATTTCGACCTGCTCGTAGCCGGTCTCGCCGTGCAAGGCGAATTCGTAGTGGTGTTCGAGGCCGGTCTTGCCGATATGGTCGGTACCCTTGTAGTTCGCTGCCTGCTCGCTCTCGGCGATCTTTTCGAGATCGCGCTTGTTGATGCGATTGATGTAGCCGATGGCGTGCGAGGCGACCGATCCCTGGGGATACTGACGAAACAGACGCGCCTTGACTTCGACCCCCGGGAAGAGATAGCGATTGGCCGCAAAGCGCGCGACTTCCTCCTCGGTCAGGCGCGTACGAATGGGCAGGCTTTCGAAGCTCTTGCCTTCCTCCAGCAGCTTGCGAAAGCGCCGCTTGTCCTTCGATTCGATGTCAAGCACTTTGCTCAGGCCATCGATCGTCGCTTCCAGATCCTCGACGTTCGACGGCGTGATTTCCAGCGTGAAGGCCGAGTAATTGCGTGCCAGGACGATGCCGGCGCGATCGACGATGACCCCTCGGTTGGGGACGATCGGCACCACCGAAATGCGGTTGTCCTCGGCGCGGGTGCTGTAGTAATCGTGCTGGAGCACCTGCAGATAGTAAAAACGGGCGCCCAACAGGGACAAGGCCGCCAGCACCGCGACCGCCGCCAGCACGACCCGAAAATGAAAGCGGGAAAGCTCCCGATCCGAGGCATGCAGTGACGATTGACTAGCTAGCACAGCAGACTCCGCAGCGGCCGCAAAGCGGCCGCAGCCTTTCACAGCGGTCGATTGTCATCACGGTCAACCGGCTGGTGCTGCGGCAGGAGCAGGATCAGCGTAAGCAGCGGCCACAGAAAAGTGGCCAGAAACGGCCCGAGAAAGTAGCCCATCCCCGGCAGCTCGGCGCCGACCACCGCCCACACCGCGAACGGTACCAACTGCGCCAGCAGGAGCAGCGGAAAAACCTGCAGGGCCTGCTGCCCGAGCGGAAACCAGAGAATTCGTCTCGACAGCGCCGAGCCGCCGTAGGCAGCGAGGACATAGGCCAGTGCATGCTGTCCGAGCAAGCTGGCATCGGCAACGTCCATCGCCAGGCCGAGCAGAAAAGCCAGTCCCATACCGACCATGCGGGGTTCGCGAACGCTCCAGAAAACGATTACCAGCGCCAGCCAATCCGGCACCCCCGGCCAAACCGACGTCGGCAGGAAGTTGAGCAGGAGCGCCAGCAACAGGCTGAAGCCAATGAACCACGGGCGCACGGGCAGCAGAATACGTGACGAGGAGTAGCTGGTCTGCATCGCGTTCAGTCCTTTTTCGGGCTCTTCTTTTTCGCCCGCGCGCTTCTCGTCGAAGCTTTGCTATCCTTGCTGGCGACTACCTCCGCCAGTTCCTC
Organism: Candidatus Accumulibacter meliphilus; assembly: GCA_003332265.1. Lineage (GTDB taxonomy): Bacteria > Pseudomonadota > Gammaproteobacteria > Burkholderiales > Rhodocyclaceae > Accumulibacter > Accumulibacter meliphilus. The sequence goes on along the minus strand of QPGA01000008.1, from coordinate 5,453 downwards.
CGGCAAGGCCACCGGCGGACGCGGATCGAGCACTATCACTTCGCTGAAATGCTCGGCAGCGGCCACGGGGGCACAGCGGATCTGGGCAAAGGTGTAGGTGGTATCACTTTCGATGTGCACCACCTTGGCCACCGGAAAACCCGGCGGAAAGATCCCGTCCAGCCCCGAGGTCACCAGCAGATCGCCGTTCTGAATGTCGGCATTGAGCGGCATGAAACGCATTTCGAGCTCGCCGTTGCCGAGCCCGAAAGCAACCGAGCGCATGCCGGTACGCACGACCTGCACCGGCACCGCCTGCTCCTTGTCGGTAATCAGGGTGACTTCGGCGACGAAGGGGAACACCCGCGTCACCTGCCCGACAATGCCAATATCGTCAATCACCGGCTGCCCGGCGATCACCCTGTCCTGCTGGCCCTTATCGACGATCACCCGACGCGCGTAAGGATCGCGTGCCGAATAGAGGATCTGTGCGACCTGACCACTGACCTGCTGCCGTTCCTTGACCCCCAGCAGTTTTCGCAAACGCTCGTTCTCGGCCTCGACGTGCAGACTGCGCTGCAGCGTCGCCGCCTGTTCCAGGCGAGCGCGCTGCAACTGCGCGCTCTCACTCTGCAAGCTCGCGGCGCTGGCAAAATAGCTGCTCGCATTGTCCAGAAACTGCGCGGGCAGATGCGCCAGATTCTGCACCGGGTGAGTGAACATCGACAGCGCCTGGCGCACTACCTCGAGCGTCTGCAAGCGAGCATCGACGACCAGCAGCGCCATCGACAACAAGACGTAGAACGAGAGCAGCGCGACCGGGGCCGGCCCGCGTTTGAAAAAAGGCGGTGGCTGTTGGTCCATCAATCGATCATCGCGGCCGGCAAGCAACGGCGCTCAGGCCGCCGCACCTCAATCGGAAGCGAAAATGCTGCCGAGATTGTCCATCTTCTCGAGCGCCATACCGCAACCCCTGGCCACGCAGGTCAGCGGTTCCTCGGCAACAATCACCGGCAGGCCCGTCTCCTCCATCAGCAAGCGATCGAGGTCGCGCAGCAAGGCACCGCCCCCGGTGAGCACCATGCCCTTGTCGGCAATGTCGGCGCCGAGTTCGGGCGGCGTCTTCTCAAGCGCTGACTTGACCGCCGAGACGACGCTGTTCAGCGGTTCGGTAAGCGCTTCGAGGATTTCATTCGAGGAAATGGTGAACTTGCGCGGAATGCCCTCCGCCTTGTTGATTCCGGAGACCTCCATCTCGCGCACTTCGGCACCAGGGAAAGCCGAACCGATGCGCTTCTTGATGTTTTCCGCAGTGTTTTCGCCGATCAGCATGCCGTAGTTGCGGCTGATGTAGTTCATGATTGCTTCGTCGAGCTTGTCGCCGCCGACACGAACCGAACCGGCGTAGACCATGCCGCCGAGCGAAATGACGCCCACTTCGGTGGTTCCACCGCCGATATCGACGACCATCGAACCGGTCGGCTCGGAAACCGGCAAGCCGGCGCCGATCGCTGCCGCCATCGGTTCCTCGATGAGAAAGACCTGACTCGCACCGGCACCGATGGCCGACTCGCGAATGGCGCGGCGCTCGACCTGCGTCGACCCCGACGGCACGCAAATGATGATCCGCGGCGAAGGCGACAGCAGTCTTGAGTCATGCACTTTTTTGATGAACTGCTTGAGCATCTGCTCGGTCACCGTAAAGTCGGCGATCACCCCGTCCTTCATCGGCCGAATGACGGTAATCGCACCAGGCGCCTTGCCAAGCATTTCCTTGGCAGCCTTGCCGACGGCTTGAATGGTTTTTTTGGAGCTCGGCCCGCCTTCGGTCCTGATGGCGACCACCGACGGCTCGTCGAGAACGATCCCTTTCGAGCGAACATAGATCAGCGTGTTGGCCGTACCTAGGTCGATGGCGAGATCGTTGGAAAAATAACTGCGCAGAAAACTGAACATGCTGGCGAAATCCGTGATGGCCCCGCAGGGGCTGCGGTGGGAAAAACTTTTATGATACCTTATAAGGCTACCTCGTTTGACACCTTAGTGATTTCCAAACCATGTCGCTCACCCTAGAACAGGTCCACCGCGTTGCCCACCTTGCCCGCATTGAAATCAGCGACGGCGAGGCGCAGAGCACGCTCGGCCAGCTCAACGAAATTTTTTCCCTGATCGAAGAGATGCAGGCAGTCGACACGCAAGGCGTCGAGCCCATGGCGCACGCTCAGGATGTCGCACAGCGCCTGCGCGCAGACCGCGTCACCGAGTCGGGCCAGAGCGCTCAACGCAACGCTTTCCAGGAGGTCGCGCCGGAAACCGAGGCCGGCCTGTACCTGGTGCCGAAAGTCATCGAATGATCACCGACAGTCTGCAGGCGCTCTCCAGGGCGCTGGCCACGAAAGAAATTTCCAGCGTCGAGCTGACTCGCCAGTACCTCGACCGCATCGCGCGCCACAACCCGCAGCTCAACGCTTTCATCAGCGTCGACGAAGCCACCAGCCTGGCCCAGGCAGGCGCTGCCGACGAGCGTCTGGCGAAGGGCGAAGGTGGCCCACTGACCGGCATCCCGATCGCCCACAAGGACATTTTCTGTGCCCAGGGCTGGCTGACGACCTGCGCATCGAAAATGCTGAGCAACTTTGTCAGTCCCTACGACGCGGCGGTCATCGCGCGCTTCAAAGCGGCCGGCGCGGTGCTGCTCGGCAAGACCAACATGGACGAGTTCGCCATGGGTTCGTCGAACGAAACTTCGTTCTACGGAGCGGTGAAAAACCCCTGGGATGCCACTCGCGTTCCCGGCGGCTCTTCCGGAGGCTCGGCCGCCGCCGTCGCCGCGGGCCTGGCAGCGGCGGCCACCGGCACCGACACCGGCGGCTCGATCCGCCAGCCGGCGGCGCTGTGCAACCTGACCGGGATGAAGCCGACCTATGGCGTCGTCTCGCGCTACGGCATGATCGCCTTCGCCTCATCGCTCGATCAGGCCGGTCCGCTGGCTCATTCGGCCGCCGACTGCGCGCTCCTGCTCAACACCATGGCCGGCTTCGACGAACGCGATTCGACCAGCGTCGAACGCCCGCGCGAAGACTACGGCAGAGAGCTCGCTGCCGCCGCGGGCTCCCGACCCCTGGCCGGTTTGAAAATCGGCCTTCCGGCAGAATTTTTTGACGATGGCTGTAGTCCGGAAGTCATGCACCTGGTCGAAGGGGCGATTGCCGAGTACCGCCAGCTCGGCGCCGAAACGGTCGCTGTCAGTCTGCCCAGCATGCAGCTTTCGGTGGCCGCGTATTACGTGATCGCACCGGCCGAAGCCAGCTCGAACCTGGCGCGCTTCGACGGCGTGCGCTACGGTTACCGGGCTCCCGAGTACCAGGACCTCAACGAGATGTACAGCAAGAGCCGCGCGCAAGGCTTCGGCGCCGAGGTCAAACGGCGCATCCTGATCGGCACCTACGTTCTCTCGCACGGCTACTACGACGCCTACTATCTGCAGGCCCAGCGCATTCGCCGCCTGATCGCCAAGGACTTCGCCAAAGCTTTCCAGCAATGCGACGTCATCCTCGGGCCGACCAGCCCGAGCACCGCTTTCAAGCTCGGCGAGAAAGCGGCGGACCCGGTGCAGATGTATCTCTCCGACATCTACACCATCGCCGTCAACCTGGCCGGCCTGCCGGCCCTTTCCATCCCCTGCGGCTTCGCCGGCGGCCTGCCGGCGGGCTTGCAGCTGATCGGCGACTATTTCACCGAAAGCCGGCTGCTCAATGTCGCCCACCGCTATCAGCAGGTAAGCGACTGGCATCTGCAGCAGCCGACCGGCTTTGCCTGAAGCGCCAGTGAGTGTGGGTGCGCCCAGGCGGCGCCAGCTCTCCCCTTTCGCCCGCCGGCCGCTGGCCACGGGCGTCGTTATTGAAGAGTGAGTAAGCAGTGATGAAAGCATGGGAAGTGGTCATCGGCATCGAGACGCACGCGCAGTTGTCGACGCAAGCGAAGATTTTCTCGGGCAGCTCGACAGCCTTTGGAGCCGAGCCCAATGTCCAGGCCAATGCCGTCGATATCGCCCTGCCTGGCGTGCTGCCGGTACTCAACAAGGGCGCCGTCGAATGCGCAATCCGCTTCGGCCTGGCAGTCGGCGCAACGATCGCCCCGCGATCGGTTTTCGCGCGCAAGAACTACTTCTACCCGGACCTTCCCAAGGGTTACCAGATCAGCCAGTACGAACTGCCGGTGGTCGTTGGCGGGCAGCTGGCGATCACGGTGGGTGAGCACGAGCGAGTGGTGAAGCTGACCCGCGCCCACCTCGAGGAAGACGCTGGCAAGTCCTTGCATGAATGCCCGGGGGCGAACTTCCACGGCCGGACGGGAATCGACCTCAACCGTGCCGGGACGCCGCTGTTGGAGATCGTCACCGAACCCGACATGCGTTCTTCGGCCGAAGCCGTCGCTTATGCCCGCGCGCTGCACGCGCTGGTACGCTGGATCGGTATCTGCGACGGCAACATGCAGGAAGGCTCCTTCCGCTGCGACGCCAACGTTTCGGTTCGCCCGGTCGGCCAGGCCGACTTCGGTACCCGGCGCGAAATCAAGAACCTGAACTCGTTCCGCTTCATGCAGCAGGCCATCGACTACGAAGTGCAATGGCAGATCGCGACCCTCGAAGACGGTGGCAGGATCGAACAGGCAACCGTTCTCTTCGATCCGCAGAGCGGCGAAACACGCGCCATGCGCTCCAAGGAAGACGCCCACGATTACCGCTACTTCCCGGACCCCGATCTGCTGCCGCTAATCATCGATCGCCAGTGGATCGACGAGATCGCCCAGCAACTGCCCGAACTGCCGGCCGCGCGACGCGATCGCCTGGCCGCCGAGTACGGACTCTCGGCCTACGACGCCAAGCTCCTGACCAGCTCGCTCGAACTCGCCGCGTACTACGAAACAGCCGTTGCCGCGGCCGGCAGCGCCGGCGCCAAGGCTTGCGCCAACTGGGTGATGGTCGACCTGACCGCTCGTCTGAACAAGGAAGAACTGGATATCAGCCAGTCACCGGTCTCGCCCGAGCAGCTCGGCGGCATGGTCGCACGCATCGTCGATGGCACGATCTCCACGAATATTGCCCGCAAGGTGTTCGACGCTCTCTGCAACGGGGAAGGGAGTTCTGCCGACCAGATCATTGCCAGCCAGGGCCTGCAGCAGATCACCGACAGCGGAGCGCTGGAAACGCTGATTGACGAACTACTGGCGGCCAATGCGGCGATGGTCGGCGAATTCAGGGCCGGCAAGGAAAAAGCCTTCAATGCGCTGGTCGGCCAGGCGATGAAGGCGACACGCGGCAAGGCCAACCCACAACAGGTCAACGCACTGCTGCGCAAGAAGCTCGGCTAACGGTCATGACATGTGGGGACACCCCAAGTCATGAAAGTCATGACCGTTTCCCTCTTCCCCTGACCCTTCTCCCGCGAGGGGAGACGGGAGTTTCGCGAGTC
>QPGA01000070.1 GCA_003332265.1 Candidatus Accumulibacter meliphilus | reverse complement strand
CGCATGGCAGTCGGCAGCCGCACGAACGGCGTGGCGCGAAGGCTACGACAAGGCAGGTAGCTAGCGAATGCAGATTCTCGGTTTTCTTCTCGGGCTTGCCCTCAGCCTCGTTTCAGCGGGCGTCCAGGCCAATATTTATGGTTTCGTCGATGAACACGGCGTGGCGCATCTTGCCACCGAAAAGGTCGACGCCCGCTATAAGCTGTTCGCGCGCGGCGATGCACTACAGTCGTCGTCCGCGCAGGTAATGGACGCCGAAAGACGCGACCTGCTGCGCTATTTGTCCCGCCATCCGAATCTGAAGAAATTCGAGCCTTTCCTGAAAGCGGCGAGCAAGGAATTCGCCGTCGATACCGCCTTGCTCAAGGCAGTCATGGCAGCGGAATCGGGTTTCGATCCCGATGCGATTTCCCCCAAGGGAGCCGTCGGCTTGATGCAAATCATGCCTGCCACTGCCGAGCGCTATGGCTTGCGCGCTGACCAGCAGAAGAGCATTGAAGAAAAGCTGACCGACCCGGGAACCAATATCCGTTTGGGCGCGCGCTACCTGCGTGACCTGCAGCGCATGTTTCCAGATCAGCAAGACCTGGTGCTGGCTTCGTACAATGCCGGCGAAGGCGCCGTCCAGCAATACAAGAACACCATTCCGCCGTACCCGGAAACTCGCAATTACGTACAACTGGTCACGCAGATCTATCAGTGGTATCAACCCACGCCGGCAATACCAAGGCTAAAAGCCAGCGTCTTCAGCACGGGAGTCAAGGGCAAGCGCCTGTCCATGACCATTCCCGCAAAAAGCGCGAAAGAAAACAAGCTCGACTGAATCAGAGCGGCACTTCATGGCGCACGGAACCAGGCCAGCTTACCGATTTTTGCCAAGCGACCTAGGATAGTCTCATGAGCACCATGAATATTTCCTTGCCCGATGCACTCAAGACCTTCGTTGACGAGCAGGTTTCGCAGCGCGGGTATGGTACCAGCAGCGAATACGTACGCGAGTTGATCCGCAAGGATCAGGATCGCCAACAGCTGCGCAGCCTACTATTGGCGGGGGCATCGTCCCGCCCGGCAGGGGCAGCCGATGCCGAATACTTTGCTGACCTACGTGACCGCGTCCGTGGACTCGCCGGCGGGTGAACATCAAGCAGGTCATCCCCCGTGAGTTGGCAAACGAGGACATCGCCGAGGCAATCGAGCATTACCTGAGTGCAGACGCGAAGCCGGCTGCTCTGGGCTTCATCGAAGCTCTGGAACAGTGCTACGCCCACGTCGGCCGTCCCCCTGGCACCGGCTCACCGCGCTACGCACACGAATTGAACCTGCCGGGTCTTCGTTCCTGGCCCTTGGCACGCTACCCGCACTTGGTCTTTTACGTCGAGCACAGCGACCACATCGACGTTTGGCGAGTGCTCCACAGTAAGCGAGACATGCCAGCGTGGCTGCTCGATGTCGCAGCTTTCGACACGGGCGATGCCCATTGAGCGCTCGTCCTCCAAGCTAGCCGCTGCTTGGCGGTTCGCCCTGTTCGCAGTTCGCCTTCCGGAAGCAGCTCTTCTGTCACCTTTCGCCGCGAACGGTCTTCCTGCGCACACGGCCATTCAATACCCGCGCGCGACGTCGACAGCCGCTGGAAGTTCGCCGGTTTCGCGATAGCGGCGAATGTTGTCCGCCACGATCCGTGACGCTGTTTCCCGATCCGTCTGCGCCGAACAGTGCGGCAGGACGGTGACCCGGGGATGTCGCCACTGCCATTGATCTGTCGGTAGGGGTTCGCGCGCGAAGACATCCAATACCGCATGTTCGAGCTGTCCGCTGTCCAGAACCGCGCGCAGATCCTCATCGACGATAATCGGTCCGCGGGCAAAGTTGATCAGTGAGGCCCCGGTTGGCAATCTCGCCAGGCGATCCGCACTGAGCAAACCTCGAGTTTCGAGGGTGAGCGGCAACAGGCAAATCAGGATGTCGGTCCTGGCCAACATCTCCGCAAGCCCGGCGTCGCCAGCAAAGCATTCGACGCCGGGCAGGAATTTCTTCTGCCGACTCCAACCGCAGACCTTGAAGCCGGCGGCCAGCAGGCGTTCGGCGCTGGCTGATCCCAGGGCGCCCAGGCCAAGCAGGCCCAGAGTTCGCTGCTGAGGGCGGATATAGGGGCGTGGCTGCCAGAGTTGTTGTGCTTGTTGCCGCGCATAGGCGGGCATGTCCCGGTGCAGGAACAGGGTCCAGGCCAGGACGGCTTCGGCCATGGTCGCAGCCAGTTGCGGATCAAGCAGGCGAACGATATGCAGCCGGGAGTTTTCCGGATCGGCAAGCAGGCGCTCGACCCCCGCCCAGACGCTATGCACCCAGCACAATTTTGGCAGGCGGCGCAGATCAGCCGGGTCAGGGTTGGCGACAATGGCCAGCCTTGCCTCGCTTCTCGCCTCTTCGTTCAAGTCCTCGAAGGTGACGATGCGTTCGTCCGGCATGGCAGCCCGCAACGCGCCTACCCACTCCGCGGCTTCCGGCGAGTCTTTGGCGGCAAGGAAAGGGATGGCTGCATTCGACATTTTTTGCGGCATCGCTCCGGCGGGAAAAGCAGCCTATCAAGCGGCAACGGCTACGCGGCCCTGCAGACCGTTCTCCCTCTTTTCCAGCCCTTCTTCATCAAGGGGCGAAGGGCGATTCGCGAGTCGCGTACGCGACTTTCACACTAACGGTCATGACATGTCGAGCTACCCCGAATCATGAAACTCATGACCGTTTCCCTCTTCCCCAGACCCTTCTCCCGCGAGGGGAGAAGGGCGCTTCGTGAGTCGCGTACGCGACTTTCACATTAACGCAGCCTGCCATTCAGTTCATCGATCACCCCTGCCCAATCCGCATCCTCAATGATCTCCTCCTTCAGAAAGCTTCGCTGCGAAGCCGTCCAGAAAGAGGCACGGTAGAGAGCAACCTCATTCCCCAAGGGGCGGTGGCGGCTGATGAATTCTTCGATGGCAGCAGGATCGGGTGGAAGCCCGAGCTGTGCGAAGAGATTGCTCATGGTGTGCAGGTTAGCGTCCATTCGATACCTCCTGTTAATGAGTCGCCAGGGCTGAAAGCCGGCGATCAATGAGACGGGATCGGGACCAAACAGTTCCAATACTGCGCGCCAACAGGGCCGTCGGAAAGCTGAGCGTGCTGTTAGTCGCGGCTGAAGCATTTCGACTGACAAGGCGCACTCCCCACGGTTTCTCGGAAAGCTGCGCCCGATATGCACCGGCCGACGAGCGATTGCGCAGCTCTTGAGGATAGGCGTAAACTCGCGTTCCGCCGTTCCCACGGCACCACCAGCACCCGCGTCTTCGCCTGACCGGCCCCTGCACTCGGCTCGCTCCGTCCAGGCATGTTCAGCGATGTCGGTTGCAAGATCAAGGCTCAGCATGCGACAACTTTCCCCCAGCGGCCAGCAGGCCATCGACGACATAGCCCAGCGCCATGGCTTCAGCGCCAACGCGGTGCACAGCATGCTCGAGTCGGTAATCAACGGCAACGGCAGCATGGCGCAATTCTCTCATCCCGAATTCTCCGGCTCCGGTCAATGGATGCGTGGCGGCATGATCATGGTCTCGGACATCTTCGACAACTACCTCAAAGGGCGCATTGGCGGGCTGTGCGACGAACTGTCGAACCTGGTCGCCAGCCAGCCCGACCTGATTCGCAGTGGCAGCTTCCAGTCGCAAAGCCAGGGCAACCAGGGCGGCTACAACGCGGGGCAAGCACAAGGCAATTTCGGCGGCGGGCAGCAACAGCAGAGCGGCGCGGGACCGATCGGAGCGGTCAGCCTGTTCGTACCGCCCGCGCCCGGCAGCTCTGGCGAGTGGTGGCCGGACGAACTGCGCAGCCCGAGCAGCACGGGTGCGCAGAACGGTGTTCGCTATGCCTACTTCGCGCAGGCGCGGCGCCTGGCCATCGATGTCGGCGGCACGGTCACCGTCTATGACACGCTCGACCACCAGATCGGCGGCTTCTCGCAGCAGCAATCGGTCGGTGGCACGCTGAGCTTCAGCAGCCAGTATGGCCTGATCGACGTAGCTAGCCTGCCGGTAGTCTCGCCGACCGAACAGCCGCCGGGATCGCCTTCCGTGCCGCCGATACCATCGACGCCAGCGACACCTCTGACGCCACTGACGCCACCTGCGGCGCCCGTCCATCAGACGAGCAAGGCGTCGCAGGCAGCTCCGCCAGCGATGGGTAACGAACACGATATCTTCGCGGTAATCGAGAAGCTTGCCGACCTCCGGGCCAAGGGAATCCTCAGCGACGAAGAGTTTTCGGCCAAGAAAACAGAATTGCTGAGCCGACTCTGATCCCGCGCGCGCCCGGCGCTACTGGAGCCGCTGCGCTAAAAGGCGACGGAGCAGCCTTCATGCTTGACTGTAGAGCCTTGACGGCAGAGCCGCGGCGACCGCACATGCACGTCGGTGTCCTCTGGGCCTCGGTAGAGTGAAGCAGAGAGTAGCCGATGCTGGAACTGCCACAGCTGCACACTCCACGCGAGGACCACTGCGCAGCCACAGCGGCGGCTCTGGCGGTACGGGCAGCGGCAGCCAGGCCCGCGCCAACAGCATACTGCCGCACCCGATCAACCAGGCCCGGTCGATCCGACAGCCTGTCAGAGGGCCACTTCACCAGCATGGCAGCTGGAATGCGCCTTTTCATGACAAGCCACCAGCTCCGTGACAGCCTTATACGCGTCCCGTGCAGCGGCGCCAGACCGTAGAAGGAAGCGATCAGCAAACCAGCACAACGATGGAAGTCAGCGACAGAGCGGTACGCCTCCAATGAAGAAGCGCTGCTCCAGCGGCGCCGGGTGGAGAGCGACGGGGTGCAAACTGCGGGTCAGCGGAAAAAACCCGGGGCGGACCACTGTTGCTGGAATTTTCCGAGAACATTGAGAGCAGATTATCAAACAGGTTGTACCAGAAAACGGTTTCCATCGTTTGCGAACGGCGGCCGTTGCCGAAGACCAGCCGGACGGCTCGGCCACGGTCTGGAAGTCGGCCAGAGCGGTCATTGGCGGCACATCGCGCGGACGGCCGGTATGGCGCGTTGACCCGACGTACGGGAAGAAATTTCGCCGACCGGCTGCTTCGATCTTTTCGCTACGCCCGGATCCGACCCATAGCTGCCTGATGACGTTTGCAAGCGCTACGTCAGCTTACTGATCCTCAAGCTGCCGCTCGGTGAAGACTAACCCTTGGCGCCAGTTCGGCCATACCGGACGGTCGGCCTGTAGCGTCGGACGAATGGCATTCCCGCGTTGCAGTACCATGACCCAAGGGCAGTTGTCGGCCAGGAGCGGTCATAGCGCCAGCGATACTCTCCTCGCCACCGTTGCATTTCCTATCCTTCATCCTTCGATCTCGGCAGCGATCACCCTTCGGACGAACTGTGCGGGCACTCTGCCGTTCGCTATCGGTCACCCTGGCCTTCCGCGCTACCACACGTTTGGCTATGGCCCCTCTATCCCGAATCACCTGCGGAACTCGCGATCCCCCGCGCAGGAGGATGTTCCGCAATTCGCTTGAATAGAGGCTCCACGTCAGGCTTGAGTGGGCGGAGAGTAAACAATTTTGCAGCCCCCTTCGGGACCGATTCAACCCGGACCATGAGGTTGATTCGGTCAGTATATTTGCGCTCCTGCTTAAGGTGAGGCAACTCCTCCCGCGGGATTTCGAATATGGTTTTCAGAAGGCCATCGTTGCATACCAAGCTGGCGAATTCTCTACGGCGCGTCTCGTTTAGGTGAAGAGCTTGTCCCAGCTTGTGGCTCCCATTACTGACCTCGGAACCATCGAATTTCACCGATTCTCCCTGATAGTAACTAGCAAGTGCAGCCCGGATTTTCTGTTCAGCCTCTGTCGTATAACGCCCGAATACAAAGTACACCTCGTCGAAGCGTAACAGCCCCCTCCTAAAATCCATGAAGCTATCCGCAGCCACCTGATGGTAGCGGCTCTCAACAGGCAACCCTTTACACCTTTCATCCACATCCTTTGCTAGGTAGTAGGATTCGAAAGCTTTTGCGACCTGCCCCCCGCTGATTCCTACGTCGTGTGGAACGATCAGTCGTCGCTTAACATCTTGCGGGGCGGCCTTACCCAGGCTGACGATCTTCGGGACTGGGCGTGCCACCTCAAGCCTTCTCGCGAGGTCAGATGCCCTCAAGAAAATACGGTGTATACCGCCCAAGTCACCGGGTTCCTTAATGGTGAACACGACGTCCCCGGCGCGATAGAGTTTATCCACTCTGGTGAGCAGGTGCTGGACGTCCTGTTCTTTCACGCAAAAATGAGCGGCGATTACTTCGAGAAGAAGAACTCGGTACGAAGGATCGAAGAGCTGCAGCCAGGCAATCAACTTTGCGGTGGCTCTTCCCGAATCGTTTAACCCGAGGTTTGCCATCACGACTTCCCGTGCGTCGGCGAAATACGGCGAACATTCAATTTCCTTCCAAGGCGGGTCCGCCGTAGCAATCAACTCTGGACTTAGCGCGCCCTCACGGCGGAGCTGGTAGCGTTTCTCTATGGCCTGCCACGCGGCGAGGACCGGTCCACTGGCCATGGCCAGCAATGAGAACCGGGAAGTACTACACAAGAATGTTCTACCTTCTGCGTTTCCTAGTCCAGCAAAGTCGGCGTCAGTCACACAGGTAAAAGAAGCCTCTTCGCGGCTAAGCCGTGCAACCAAGACGTCGCCGCCCAGCTTTCGAACATCCTGCCCGTCAACCATCAGCCTTCCCGTATCTACGTCGACAGCAATCTTGCAGGCCTTGAAGTCGGCGGCTGTCAGCCCCGGGTACGTTGCAAGGTCAGAATCGAGCGTACGAACAGCCGCCTCCAACGCGTGCAAACGTTCGTGGAGTTCTTGGCAGATTTGGAAGTCACTTTGCGTATTGGAGACCTGCGATTCAAACCTCCCGATACTCTCAGCGACTGAAACGTATAAGTCTCGCAGAGTGCTGCAACGCGGTTGCTCGCAAGGATCGAACAAGATACGCTCCTCGAATCTGCTGCGATCCCGCAGGCGGAGATAGAGTTCCAGAAATCGATCGCAACGAAGCGCGTGGCTAGCGTGACCATCTATGCCCTCGGTCTCCGGACTTCTAAGCGCCGCAAATAGTGCCGCACACTTCACCAACTCCATTTGCTCCGGGCGTCCTGGATCGACACCACCCGGTGGCACTCGCGAAACCAGATTGCGTAATGTTTCCAATCTGGTGCTGACCTTCTTAAACGGTACGAGCGACGTTTCCATATCTCTCGACGTTACCTCTACCGCGTGGTCTCGGTTGAGTAGCCGTCGCCCAGAGTCTGCCACCCAGCGCCAGATATTCGCATCGAAGGATTCCGCAGTATTCGGCGCCGACTCGGTACCGTTAAACACGAAAAAGTCTGCCAGCCCTGAGAAAGGCGCTTGCGGTGCCAAAGTGTCGCGCAGGAGTCGTGTTTCGGCGCCAAATACATTAACGAACCGCTCGTACCGTGGGAAGTGTTTCGATGAAAACTCTTGCACGCCGCTGCGCACCTTTAACGCCTGTCGTGCGAATTCGATCAAATCTGTGGCCGGACCAAGCATTTTGGTATGCAGGTCAACGAAATCTCCCTTCGCGATGTTGTAATAAGCACAAACATAGTCGCTACCAATTCCATCGGGCTCGGTGTGAAAATCGGGTAAGTGGGTGAACGTTATCTTGGGCCAACTCGCCGGAAACCTGACCATAAGCTCAGAACCGCGATTGAGAACCATTAGATCGTTTCTGACGACATTTTCCACGCACTCCTCCGTACTCGGCCAGAGGATCGTGTCTGCCCCGCTCGCAAGTATCCATTGCAGAAACTTAGAACTATTGCGGGCCTGCTGCAGTGCATCCTCGATATGCCGCGGCTGAAAATCTGCTGACAGTTTGGAACCCTGCCTCGTCACGCAAAGGACAAGTAACTCGTAGTAATTCGTGAAGATACGCTGGTGGTCCGACGCGCCATTGAGCATACCTTTGCGGATCCCACCAACGATGAGGCAATTGACGCTGCCAAGAGTTTGCAGTTTGCTGGCTCGCCGTAGCCACAGTGCGTGCCAGGTCGGCCGTCCGTCGAGGGCGCGCCAAGACGCGATGGCGTTTGCCCAGAGAGCAGTGAGTTGCTCCCAATTCCACGGGACGGTGCCAGCAACCAATGGCGCGAAGCATACGAGTTGATGATACATTTCTCGCAACTCGAAGGTCTCGGCACTCCGAGCCTCCGACCGGAATAGGTCATGGCAGGGTCGGGCTATCGCGCTGCCGATCGCGTTCAGGCTGCGGTTGACGAAGAGGCGACAGATTTCGGCCTCTAGGTCAGGATCGCATTCGCTCGTGAAAATCAATTCATATGCAAGCACTACGTGGTCGCTAAAGCCCGCCGTTTCAAGATAGCTGAGCATTCGATCATTCCAAACTGTGGGAACTGCCTTGGGAAAGCTGGCCGAGATAGCCGAGATGCTATCCGCCCTTGTTGCCTCCTCGAGAAAGTAGTCCTGCGCCAGGCGGTGGTCGACCATCATGATCGCGAGGAGCAACTGCCGCTCCAGTGAACTGCTCTCGGTCGACACGTACATCACGAGCACGGGGTGGAGTTGCTGTATCGCGTGCCCTGTGAGGCCTCTGGTTACGGCCGCGGAAAGGATGGCGTTTAGGAGCGCCTCCCTGCCAAGCCCTGTCAGCGACGAGAGCTCGTTTGGCAAAACCTTTGACTCGTCGCTGATGAGCCGGTCGATCATTTGGTTGAATAAGCGAGTAAAAACCGAGCCTCGTCCCACCGAAGCCGTCAGGAGTTGCCCTTCGAGCCGCTGCTGTAGTGCTGCAATCGCCGTGTTTTCCGTGAAGTGGCTATAGAAAAACGACAGTTCGTCGATTTTCGGCTGGGTCGTCCCGTCGATTCCGATGAGGTCTAGCAGCCTCTTGGCGGCCGTTTCTACCGTCTCCCTCGGCGCCGCACGATAGCGACGGGAGGCTTGGTCGATTGTGTACTTGTCCTCTTGACGATAGACCTTGAAGGACGCTCGAAAGTCGCTGACCTTTCCGAGAAAGCCTTTGGCCAAGTTGAGGTCGAGCCCCAGGGTTCTGAGGTAGGCATCGATCCGTGCCTTGGCCGCAACGGGCGCGTCCATAGGTTCTGGCTCGAAGATAAAAATCATATCGTCTACGAAGCGTGAGTAGTGCACGCACCCTTGGTCGAAGAACTCGGCTGCGAGAGAGTCGAGTTCCAGGAGGAACACCTCAGCGAGGTAGCGCGCAAATGCTGGCCCTTGGGGCAAGCCCCGGTCCCCACTGCCTAGTTGTCTGGCAACATTGACGAGGTGCCGAACCGTGGCTCGGTGGAGGGATGCTTCATCTGCGGAAAGCGCCGCAAGCTTTCCTCGTAGGTTCGTGGTCGCGCCATCAATCAGAGCCGCCTGCAGACGATGCAAGTCCACGCTGTCGTAATAGCTCTTGATATCGAGCTTCAGGACGATGTAATCGTCGTAGGCATGATCGTCGACATAGTCTGCAATCTCCGCGACAAATGCCTGCCACTGCCGGAACCACGGCATGAAGAGGTTATGGCCGCCGCAGCCAGGCTGGAGGCGATAGCCGAACGTTCGGTCGGAGAACTCGCTGTGGTAGAGATGATTCAGGCACAGCGTATGAGCTGCCGTCCAGATCTTGTCCTTTGCAGACAACGCAAAGAGCACCCTCGTCGCCCCGCCGCCCTCACTGCGCCTGAATTGATGGAAACGGACATCAGAATGTGGCGGGGTCTCATCGATGCGAGTCCAGGTGGCCAATTCGGCCGGCGTAAGGTTCTCAAGAGCATTGATTGTTGAATGGACGGGAATCTCGTCGTTATCAAGGCTGTAGCGCACTTGCGCTACCTTGAGGTTGTCCGCTTCCCAGGGCAGCAACGCGAAGACAGGCAGTGGTTCAATGGAGCAGTCGCAAGATGAGAGGTGGAGTATGGGAGACGGGTGGAATACAGACGTGCCGGCGCATTGACATTGAAATCCAGGGTGCCGTCGCTGCAAATGAGCGCAAGTGGGTGGCGGAAGCCGAAGACGGCTAAGCTTTTCGCGCGTGATGTCGACGTCGTAGCCAGGCAACGTAGCAAAGAACTCGAGGAGGAGTTCTTGCCCGTAGCGCTCGCCACGCGGCCCCTCAATTCGATTTAGCAATCCCGCGACCGTAACTCGGTCGTCTTCTGTTGCGACGTGGCTTTCCGTAATACGGGAGAACAGGTTGTCAACGACTGCGCACTGTCTAAGGGCCAAGATCACTCGGGCAAGGTCCGGCGGATGATCTGTACGACACGTGACCCGACAGCGCAAAAATTGGTCAGCGGGCGCCTCGGCGGGACCGGGAGGCTCTGGGGATAGGTTCAGGCTCGCAAGAAGGACGGCGGCCGAGATAGAGCTGTGCTGGTCGAGAATCGCCGCCTGACTACGTAACAATTCGTCGGACAGGCCACGGTAGAGGGTCGGCGTGCCGAGACACGCGCTCTCGGCGGTGGCCATTAAGTACGCAAAGTGCTGAGACTTCTGGTGCCGGGCGAGTGGGAGTTTTACGGCCTTGCCGTACCGGGAAATACTTTCAGCGTCCGGCGGAAAACGATCAACGTGAATGGCACCAAGATCATGCGAAAGGCTTGCGCCGTCGATAAGTGAAGACAACACACGATGCGCCGTGGCACGCGGAATGGGGCGGTCAAACGTAACCCAGACATGGACTCCCCGATTGCCTGAAAACTCTACGAGGTGAGGGATGGCGAGTGAGCGCAGGTGCTGAAGCAGTTGGTCAACAAGAGGGAGAAGTTGATCGTCAAAGATGCTCGCCCATCCGGCGTCACCGGCACCTTGCTGCGCCTGCTTTGTGATGTCGAAGTCGAAACAAATCCAGCTGACACGACCGTTGGACACTTGGTATGCGCCGACACTGCCGCCGGTAATCAACATGTGTCTGACGACGTTGGTGGTCAACCGGCGGCGCACTGTGCGATATGAGCCATCCGGCTGCTGGTGTATGTAGGCACGTGCCGTCCCAGCGAAAAGCCGGCGCAGTCGCGCCGCGACCTGATCCAGGAGCGCTGCGTCTGGCCGGGCAAGCGGGACGGCTGATGATTCGATGGGGTTCATTTCGTATTCAGGCGGTAGTGGGCTTCTCCGCCGCCAGTGAGCTGGAGTGTAGTGGTCACGTTATTTCGGCCACCGGGGTAGGTTGGTTTTATGCAATTTGATATTCACAGACATTCGGCGGCCGGTGACCGAGTTTCGAGTGCAGGCGGAGGCTGGTGTAGAAGCCGACGATGTAGGCGGTCACATCGCGAGTGCCTTCGGCATGGTTGTTCGGCCCGACACGATCCATGACGGCTTTAGTTAGAGCCCGTTGTAGGAAAACTGCACACCGGGTTCGGAGAGATGCGACGGTGATCGCCGTTCCCTATCTCTATCAACTGGCCGAAAGCGGCCTTTGGGTAATGGTACTGCAAAGCAGGGTTGGCATGCCCCCGACGTTACTTTCCGACCGACCGCTTCGGCCGACGAGCGGGCCGGCCTACTGCAGTGCCGAGCGGCCGGTTTCTGATGAGTTAGCCGCCGTTCGCGGCCGGGCGATTCTTCGAGGCCGCTACGGCCGTTGTTGGCCGATTGTACGCATTCAGGCTCGCGCCTGAAAGCGGCCGCACGAAGCCTTTGAGGAGCAACGATGCGGCCATACTGTCGCGTGAAGACATGAGGTGAAACGGAGAGCCGGCTCGGAAACCGATATTGCTCCTGCGTCAATTTCGCCCGCTCGATCCACGCGTTGACGGCGACCCTCGTCGGTTCGGTCAGCTCGAGCTGAACCGAACTTTGGGTTTTTCGCTGCACGACCATCGCTCGCGTCAAAACTTGCCCCGCCATGCGCAATATCGCGAACGCGCAGGTTCACGAGATCGCAGCCGCGGAGCTTGCTGTCGATCGCGAGGTTGAACATCGCCAGGGCTCGAAACTGATGGGCGTTGTGAAGCCGAATTCGGATCGCCGAGATGTCCTTCGGCTTGAGCGGCGGATTCGGCCCGATCACCTTGCCTTTGTTCCAGGGTTCCCGAGTGTGAGTGCTTTCCATTTCAGACTCCGTCGTAATTGATCGAAGTCTGATTGTTCTCCGCCCGGCGAACGGCTGCCTTGGGTGCAACGGTAGATGCGTACAATCGGCCAATTTCTGTCGTCCGATGATTCCGGCAGGCAGCCATCTGAACGGCTGCTGTACTTCGATCGCTGCCAGTGGCCGGAAGAATCTGAGCGGCTGGTCTCAGTCCAAAGCGGCCGTTGGCGCCACATGGCACGGACGCCGGGTATTGATCCTTTACTGGCCGTAGGGGCGAAAATAATGCCGAGCGGCCCTGCCACCCGCGCGGCTGACCAACACAGGTCAACCGGCTTCAGCGGCACCCTCGTCCGCAACAAGGCAGATCCGAGCGAACTCGTTCTCGCCTTGCGCGCCACCGAATTCATCGACGACGCTGCGCGCGACAACGACGCCACAAACAAGCTGGAGGCCAACGACGTCAGCGTTGCCTTCGGGCAGCTGGCCGACAGGGAGACGTGGTACGCCCAACTGAAAAGTGATCCCTCCTGCTTCCGGGCAAGAACGTCTCCGTCACCGGCTACAGCCTCGGTGGCCAACTCGCCACCACCGTCAGGCTCATCCACCCCGGCAGCGCCGAGCAGGCGGTCACCTTCAACGGTGCCGGTAGCGGCAAGATCGGCGACGGCAGTCTGGAGGACGGCTACGAGAAGCTTCCGTTGATAGTCGAGCGGTTCCAGGAACTACCGGAGCAGGCCGCAGCGATAGGCAATACGGAAATCCTGCCGGCAGGGCTCCGGCGGAAACCAGGTGGCTTGCCGCGCTTGCCTCCGCGCCCCGCTCTCGGCAGGCGGATCAGGCCTTGCCTTTTTTCGTGTGATCTTCGTTCAGGCGATTGGCCTGTCGGACGGCAGGACGCGCTCCCAGCCGTTCGACATAGTCTTCGAATACGGGACGCTTCTCGATCGTGCCGAACATCATGCCCCAGCCAAGCTGCGACCCGGCATACACATCGGCGGCGGTGAACTGCTCGCCACACAAGTAGGGTCCGGGCCGCAGCGCCTGCTCAAAGGCATCAAGCGTCTCGCCGTAGCTGCCGAAACCGACGAAACCGCTCTTTCCTTCAGGCACTTGCCAGTCGAGCGCGCGGGCGGTCACCGCGAATTCGAGCCAGATAGTCTCATAGGGCTGCCCGATCTCCTCCAGCATCCAGTGGGCGATGCGGCCGCGGGACTGCGGATTGGTGTACAAAACCAGATCACTCATCTTCGCTTTTCTCCTTGGCTCGATGGCACTCGAGTGGGGCTCAGGCGTCCTTGGCGAGGCGCAGGCCCGAGAACTGCCAGCGCGCGGCCGGGGGAAAGAAGTTACGGTAGCTCCCGCGGCTATGGCCGGCCGGCGTCGCGCTGCTGCCGCCACGCAGCACCAGTTGGCCGACCATGAACTTGCCGTTGTACTCGCTGGCCGCGCCGCACAAGGGCCGGAAGCCCGGATAGGGGTCGTAGGACGAGCGCGTCCACTGCCACTGCTCGCCGATCATTTGTGTGATCGCTGACGTGCCGTAGGCGGCCTCCCACTCGAACTCGGTGGGCAGACGTGCGCCGGCCCACTCGGCGTAGGCGGCCGCCTCGTAGAAACTGAGATGGGACACCGGCGCGCTGGTGTCCAGGGACCGCACACCGCGCAGGCTGAATTCCTGCCATTCGGCAGATGGTGCGCGCGGGTCACCGGGCGAGATCCAGTACGCAGGCGCCAGCCAACCCTGCGCCTGCACCGTCGCCCAGCCATCCGAGAGCCACAGCGCCGGGCGCTGGTAGCCGCCATCGGCGACGAACAGTGCGTACTCGCCGCAAGTCACCAGGCGATCGGCAATCCGGAACGGCGGCAGCAATACCTGATGCCGCGGCGTTTCGTTGTCGAAGGCGAAACCCTCACCCGCATGACCGATCGGCGTAACACCGCCCGGCATCGGCAACCAGCGCATCGCGGGCACCTCTGCCGTCGGCGGCACGCTCGAAGGCCCGGCGCGCCGGTACGCCGGCAGCAGGGGGTTGCACGACAGCGCGTGCAGGATGTCGGTAAGCATCAGCTCCTGATGCTGCTGCT